>NZ_JBIBHT010000011.1:0-89524 GCF_042957155.1 Streptomyces sp. NPDC008121
TCGGTGTCGCAGGATGTGGCGGTCACCCCGTCTTACGGCACGGCGGGTGCGGTGGAGAGCACCACCCTCACCCCGAAGGACACCGCCGCTTTCCCGGGGGGGCCGGTCACCGCCACCAGCCCCCGCGACCTGACCGGCGCACCCGTGGTCAAAACCCTCACCCCCGGACAGGACCGTGAGGCAGGCCGCTCGGGGACCACTGTGGTCCGCGACGCCGCCGGCCGGGTGAGTGAGGAATACCGTCCTGACGGGAAGAAGACCGTGTTCTCCTACACCCCGTCCGGACAGGTCAAAGAGGCCGTCTCCCCCGGCGGCATAAAGACCTCCTACCGGTATGACGACAAGACCGGCCACGTCCTTGAAGTGGCTGTCACCTCCGCGGACGGGAAGACGACGGAGAAGACCGGCTACAGCTACGACCCGCACACCGGCGCCGTCACCGAAGTGTTCAGCCCCGGCGACCGGGACGCCACGCTGATCAGCTACGCCTATGACGCCGACGGCAACACCACCTCCGTCACTTACCCTGACGGCAAGACCGTCCGGCAGGAATACGGCGACCACGGCCTGCTGGCAAAGTCCACCGACACCGCCGGGCTGACCACCTTCTACACCTACCACCCTGACGGCACCATCCGCGAGGCCGTCCAGCACGAACGCGACGACAGCGAAAGCCCGGTCAGAGCGAAGGTTGCTTACACCTACGACGGCCTCGGCCGGATCATCAAGACCGACCGCGGCAACGGGGTGGTCACCGAAACCGAGTTCACCGGCGCCCACCAGATCCGGCACGAGAAAACCACCCGCGACGGCCACCTGGTCACCGAGGCCGCCTACACCTACGACGCCCACGGCAGCCTCACCCAGCGCACCGACACCCGCCCCCAGGCCGGCCCCGGCGGTGCCCCCGGCCCTGCGGTGACCACGACCACCCGCTACACCTACGACGCCTACAACCGCCTCACCGGATCAGAAATCCTCGGCGCGGGCGGGGAAAAGCTCACCACCAGCCGCTATGAGCTGAACGTCTCCGGCGACGTCGTGAAAACCGAGACCACCCCCCACACCGGAGACCAGGCAGGCAAGACAGAAGTCACCGGGCACGGCATCGACAACAGCGGCCGGCTCACCACCCTCACCGTCGGCGGCCGGGAACACACGCAGGCTTTCGACACCGACGGCAACCTCACCACCGCACACGACGGCACCACCTGGACCTACAACCTCCACGGCCAGCCCGCCACCTCCACCACCCCCGACGGCACCCACACCCGCTACACCTACTGGGCCGACGGCACCCGCGCCACCACCACCGAAACTACCGGGAGCCCCGGGACGGCACACGGAAACACCAGCGGTGGCGGAACCGGCAGCACCACCACGGCCCCGCAGGAACACACCACCCGCCTCTACTACACCCCCGACGGCACCATCCTCAACGACACCCACACCAGTGGGGGCACAGGTGAAGCAGGCACCGGTACAGAGGATGCCCCTACAGGCGAAAACGGAGGCGAAGGCTCTCAGGCGGCGGTGACGGCGTCGTATCTGATGGCCGGCACCCGCCAGGCCCGCACCCTCACCGGCCAGGGCGCAGACACCGCCTCCCCGACCGGCGCCGGATACCTCATCCAGGACCGGCACGGAAACACCACCGCCCTCACCACCAGCGACGGCCAGGTATCCCAGGCCTGGCAGTACACCGACTACGGCCAGCACACCAGCCCCGGCAGCCTGCCCCAGACCCCCGGCAGCACAGCCGGCACAGCACCGGCAGGCCCGGCCGGTGCCGCACGTAATCCCTTCACCTACGCCGGCGAATACACCAGCCCCGACGGCACCCAGTACCTCAAGGCACGCCTCTACGACACCTCCACCGGACGCTTCACCACCCCCGACCCCGCCCCCCAGCACAACCGCTACCAGGCCTTCGGCGCCAACCCCGTCACCAACATCGACCCCGAAGGCACCACCGAAATCCCCGACTGGGGCGGCTACCTCATCATGGGCCTCACCCTCGCCGCCGCCGTCATCACCACCGCCATCACCGTCGCCACCGCAGGCGCCGGCACCCCCCTCGCCATCGCCCTCATCGGCGCAGCCCTCGACCTCGCCTCCACCGCCCTCGACACCGCCGCCATGGCCACCGGACGCACCCAGATCAACGACCCCCTCAACATCGCATCCATCACCCTCGGTACCGCAGGCCTCACCCTCGGCGTCGGAAGCGCCCTGCACAAACCGTTACGGAAAATGCTGTCCGATGCCAGTAAGGCCGCAAAAGCAACCAGAGAGACAGAGAAGGCAGTGGCACGCATGGAGGTGCGGATCAGAATTAACTCCGGAGTCGAGGAAGCTGGAAACGAGTTTTTCATGCTTCCGGAAACCGGAGGTGGAGGTTTTGGCAGGCAAGCGTGGGCAGCGATTAGACGAGGGACGAGAGAAAGGGGGATCTCGGGTCCGTGCCAGGTGATAGCAGCAGCCCTTGTCTCCACGTTCTCCGGGGCGGGAGCCCGCCCGAGGAAGAGTGTAATGGTCACAAGTAAAGATCTGATGGATTTCGGGGAACGCACCCTGGTGAGGGGAGGGAGCGAGCGCGACGTTCTTACGGCTATGGAATCACAGCCAAAGAGAAGGCTATTCGCACTCGCGATGACCCGCGAGAAACCAGACGGTATATCCGGGCATGTCGAATTAATATGGAAAGGGAAGGATTACACTGCACGCAATCGCATATTCAAGACTGCGGGCGGAGGCTACGCCGCCCTGGGATCACTCCCAAGAGAGTACTCCCACGGACTGCTATCGCCCCCGCAATACTGGCTTATTGACACCGGAATTGAAAAGCTCCCGAAGGAAGACTTCCGGGCGGCAATTCTAGGGAATGCGGTATAGCGCAGGAAGTTTTACTGGCGGCGTATCGCGCGGGCAGGCCGGTCTGGCGCTCTGGGCGCGTGCGTGACACGCTCTTGGATAGAGCCTGGGGCTGACGGGGCAGCCCCAGCGCTGCCGACGGCCCTCCCGCGAGGTGGACGCTCGGATGGTCCCAGTCGTTACTGCATCCGCTCGTGTGCCAGACCGTTCCCGCGATACTGAGAAAGCGCCCGCGGCGGACCTCGATCCGAACGGCGGACAGCCATGCACTCCCTCCACATCGACGTCACCGCACAGCCTGGCCGGGTTGTTGTGACTGTGGCCGGCGAACTCGACACGTCCGCATGCCTTCATATCACCGAGGTCACCGACGCCCTCGACATACGCGGCCAGACACTAACTCTGGACCTGTCGTGTGTGCCCTTCATGCACTCCAGCGCCCTCGACATGCTTCTTGACCTGCGCCGCCGCGCTCGCGCCGAGGGCGCGACGCTGGAACTGTTCGGCATCCCCGCGCAGGCGGCACGCCTGCTGGACAGCACCGGCACGCGCCACCTGTTCACCGTGCGCGCTCCCACCTGGCCTAGTGACTCCTCCCCTTCCTGAAGGACTCCGTTGGAGGAGGGGGTGTCCCGCTGTGCCTGGTTGGCGTTGCGACGGATAGCCCGGCCCGTAGAACGTGAGTGCCCCGACGACGTCGGCGTGCGCTGGCGGCCGCAGCTAGCGGCGAGCCGATGGCATGGTGCGGGCACTGTTGCCTGGCCGGACGGAAGGCGTAGAACCTACGTCCAGCCGCACCGGGACCCGCCCGCGCACCTTACCCCTCCACAAATACCCCGCGGCCGGGCTACCGGGCGGCTTTCGGCACCGGAGGTTAAGGAACAAGCTAAGGGATGAGCTTGCTGACGGAGGCGATGAAGTCGCCGTCCCACGGGTTGAGCGGGTCGCCGTACATAACCAGTATGAAACGCTGCTCGGAGGTAAGGCGGAAGCCGACGTCACGCCAGTTCTCCACAGAGGGCTTCCCGCTCATGGGAATTACACGGTTCTCCAGGACGTCGAGGAGGTAAAATTCGCCGCCGGCGCAGTTCTGCGGCTCGGACCAGAGCTCGTAATTCGCGGTGGTGTTGCTCTCCGGCCGCTCTGTGCGGTAAATGGCCGCAATGTCTGTGAGGGCGTAGCCCTCGTCCGTGGTGATGACGTGCTTCGTTTCTATCGCGCAGGCAGGAGCTGCATGGGTGGCGGGGACGGCTTGGGCTGCCTGGACGCCCAGCGTGCCGGTAGCCGCGACAGCTGCGACAGTTGCGGCGAAGGTGGCCAGCTTGTGTGTCATCCGCATGGGCACCTCGTTGTATTCGTGAAGTGAAGGGCGCTGTCCCGCCCGAGACGGCACTCTCTTTGCGGCGGCATCGTGGCACGTCCGCTTTTCGGCTTTTCCACCGGACTATTTTCCACAGGTCCTTGCAAGGTCGGGTTGATCTTGTGCGGCGGCTGGTAGGCGGGTATGTGCCGTTCGGGCGTGCGGGGCCGGGACTTCCCTGCGTTGTACAGGCGGTGGATGTCCTCCGGCATCCCACCGTTCTGAATTCCGGCGAAGGTCACCCGGTATGTCATGACCAACCTGCGTACGCGAAGGCGCTGCCTCAGCTCACCGGCCGTACCGCCAGAGCAATTTCGGGTGCCGGCCGTACGTGCCCGGGCAGCCGGAGCCGGGCGCGTGGGCGGTTGCGGTCTTTCCGCCTGGGGGCGGGTACTGTCCCCGCTTGCGGGGACAAAAGCGGGGATACACCGTTGTATGACAGCGGCAGCGCAGTACCGGGTGGTGCCGCGTACCCCCGTGAGGTGGACACAGTATGCGACCCCTGCTCCGCAGCACCGCTGTCCTGCATGCCTGTGCGGTCCGCGCCGCGGCTGTGCCTGTGGCGCTGGTTATGGCAAGTGGTCTCCTTACGGCAGCAGCGGGGGCAGAGGAGACGCCGGGTGTGGACCGGATGCTGCAGCAGCGGCTGCGTGAGCTGGTGAACGGGCCTCAGGCACCGCCGGGAGCTATTGCGGTCCTGGACCGGAACGGAAGTGTCCAGGTCTATCAGGCAGGGACGGCGCAGCGCGGGACCAAGCAGCCTCTGCGTACCGGTGACTATATGAGGATTGCCGGCATCTCGAAGGCGTTCAGCGGGGCGGTGGCTCTGGGGCTGGTCAGCCAGGGCAGACTGGGGCTTGACGATACGCTCGGCAAGCGCGTGCCCGCTTTGCCGAAGGCGTGGCACCAGGTGACGCTGAGGCAGCTTCTCAGCCATACAAGCGGGCTGCCCGAGTATTCACAGTCGCCCGAATTCCAGCGCATCTTCGGTGAAAACCCCCGGCACACTTTCAATTCACAGCAGCTTCTGAAGTTCGCCGCAAAACAGCCTCTCCGGTTCCCGCCCGGAACGAAATACGCTTATTCTAATTCGGACAATGTGGCTGCTGCTCTGATCAGCGAAGCCGCGTCAGGGGCCCGCTACGATGCCCTTCTGAAGAAGTATGTGTACCAGCCGCTCGGCCTGAAGAACACAAGCCTGCCGTCCGGATACCGTATTCTGCATCCTTACATGCACGGCTATGATCCCGCCGATAGCGGTTCGGGGGCGCCTCGTGATGTAAGCGAACTGTTCTCCATGTCCGGGCCATGGGCGGCCGCGGGCATGGTATCCACTCCCCGGGACCTCACCGCTTTCATCCGCGCCTACGCCAGGGGCAGCCTGCTCAGCCCGGCGATCCGCAGCCAGCAGCTGGCCTTCGTCCCGGGCAGGAAGGCTGACACCCCTGGTCCGGGCGCCAACGCCGCCGGCCTGGGCCTGTACCAGTACACCACCCGGTGCGGGACGGTCTACGGGCACACCGGAAGTCTTTTCGGCTATACCCAGCTCGCAGCGGCCACACCGGACGGGAAGCGTTCCATCACGTTCACTATCACCGCCCGGGCGAATGAGAACACCAGGCCCTCCATTCTGAAGAAGCTCCGGCAAACGCAGGAGGAAGCCGTCTGTGCCCTGCTGCGGGGCTGAGGAGAGCTCACCGCCGGGGCAGCAGGCCTTCCGGAGGCGTGGCCGCTGTCCGGTCTCAGGGTCCAGTGCCCGACAGTTTCAGCAGAATGGGTGCGGACTGCTTCACGGACGGGCGGGCTGGTTCCAGCTCGGTGACGGTCTTCTCGGCCGTCGCCTTGTGGCGGGACGGATGGTCACCTGGCCGCGGTGCGCAGGGCTCTGCCCGTGCCCCGGGCAGCAGCCGCGGGTACGCGCCGCCCGGCGCCCTTCCCCTTCAGCGCGGGGGCTCTGGTCAACAGGATGATACGGACGACGCCAGGTCGTTCTCATCCGCGGCCACCGCAGAAACGTCGCTTTCCGGTCTCATTACACGGGCGATCCCCGCAAAATTGGGGTCGGGGTACCAGCAGTACCGCTCGGTGCTCATGTTCCGCCACGACGACATCTGATCGTCTATACCGAGACTTCCGCCCAGGTTATTCAGATCGAACCCGGCCCGTACAGCGATTCCTCCGCCCAGAAAATTGATTTCCCGGTAGAAGCATATATGCTTCGGGAAGCAGGACGTCTGCGTGACAGGTATGTGAAGCACTTCGGGTGAGGCCGCAGTCGAGGCCGGGGCAAGGAACATACCTGCGACAGAAACGGCTGCAGCAACGGAAACCCTGAAAAGGGTCACGGATCCCTCCGGATGAAGTCGTTTGTGCCGGAATCCCGGCAAGGTCATTGTGTATTCACCTCGGCAGGGAGAGCGACGCAGGTGAGCTGATGGAGTGAATTCAGCCGCTGTCTGCTGGTCAGGCAGCCGGCTGGCCCGGCCCGTGAAAGGCCGGGCTGAGATACCGGCCGTCCTGCTGGCCGGCGGGCAGACCCCGATGGGGTGGGTGGGCGCCTGGCGCACGCCTGCAGTCCGCACTCCGTTGTTGTGACATGGTGTCAGCAGCGCCCGGCAGCGGGCCGCGTCACCGCTGATACGCCGTCGGCGGCCGGGGCGCGCGGCGGGCAGTGTCCGCAATCGCGGCACCCACGCTGCTCCTCGGGAGAGGGCTGCTGCGGCCCCGCCAGCACTGGCTGGGCCTGCCCCGGTGTGTCATCAGGGAGCCGGCCGGTCAGACCTCACGCACAGCGGGTGCGGCCGGCAGGGCATAGGCGGGCGCCACCGGGGCCGCGGCACAGGCCGGGCAGCTCTGCTGCAGCCTCCTGCAGGCACAGCGCAGTGCCTGCAGGCCGGAGAATGGGCTGCTGTGCGCGGGGGAGCCCGCCGTGGCGGAGAGGCGCCGGCGGCGGGATGGTGGGGGGGATGGCAGCACTAATCATGGTGGACGAGCCCTCGGAGACTGGTGGGCGGCGGGTGAGTGTGATGCGCCAGGGCCGTGAAGAGTGTTTGGGGACGGCTTTCTCCGATCACGACGTGATCGTCTTCCTGCAGGCGGCGGGGCTGAGCGATCCGGACGAGATACTGGATGATCCGCGCTGGGTCCAGTGGCTCGGGGGCCGGGTCTGGAATCCGTCGCATCGCCGGGGCTGAAGCATGAGGGCGGGGGCTCTGGCATCCAGAGCCCCCGCACAGGCGGCCGCGTGTCTCCGTCGTGACAGAGGTGCACCTCACGCGTCCGGCCTCTATAACGAGTGGTCTGCTGCTGTGTTACGCCCGGCGGCCGGGCGGGGCGGTCGTTCAGTGCGGCAGTGCTGGGCCGCTTCTTACCGGACAGCAGCGAGGACGGCCCTGCCCCGGTGGCAGGGGGTGTTGCGGAACTTGTTCCGGCCGGCGGATGCGGCCCTCTCCCGGCGGGCAGGATGCTCAGCGTGGCGGCTCTTGCCGGCCGCCGGGAGGTGAACGCGAAGACCCCCGTCCCGGGTCTGCGGGATGCTTCCCGGCTTGCGCAGGCAGCCGGCCGGCCGGGGCAGAAGGGCCCAGGGGTCCCGGTGCTTCTCATGTCATTCCTCTTTGCGGTGCCTGCCAGCCCGGGAGCACTGGCAGGCAGGCCTCTCCCCCGTGCCGCAGCAGGGGCGCCGCCCTTCGCGGCGCGGGTCAGGACCGGCCGGGGACTGCCCGTGCCGGGGCCGCCGCTGGTGTGCTGCTCAGGTGCTGGCCGCGGCGCCGGGGAGCGGTCGTAACGGGCCGGTGCTGCAGAGACGCAGGATGCGCGGGCCGGTTCGCGTGTACGGGCTCTCCGGCGGGCGGTCAGGCCCCGGAAAGCGCCCGGATTCTGCGGAGAGCGGCTGCCGTTCCCGGGGGTCAGGTCTGGGCGGGAGGCACGGGGGGCCAGTCTTTCACCAGCCATCCGGGCAGCGGTTCGCCCGGCTGTGTCACCGGCAGGTTCTCGTCGTGGTCGTCGCGTCCCTGGGCGAAGATGTGCACTGCGTCGGGGATCTCGTAGTAGAACTCCAGTACGTTGCCGTCGGGGTCTTTTACATACATGCTCCGCTGGTTGACGTGGTCCGAAGCGGAAAGGATCTTGACGTTGCGGTCCTGCAGCAGCTGGTACATCTGGCGCATCGCGTCCCAGCTCTCCATGAGGAACGCGATATGCACGAGGCCGATGTGGTCTTCCCTGGGCTTCTGTGCGTTTTCGGGGTCCGGGTGCCGGGCCAGGTCGAGGTTATGGAAGTCCTCGCCGAGGGTCATGAAGGTGCAGACCTCCGGGTGGTCCGGGTCGTCCTCCATGATGCGCATGCCGAGAATGC
The DNA here is from genome assembly GCF_042957155.1 of Streptomyces sp. NPDC008121. Lineage (NCBI taxonomy): Bacteria > Bacillati > Actinomycetota > Actinomycetes > Kitasatosporales > Streptomycetaceae > Streptomyces > Streptomyces sp. NPDC008121. The sequence continues at coordinate 8,589 of NZ_JBIBHT010000011.1, forward strand.
TGCTGTAGAAGTCGCGTGATCTGTCCAGATCTGCGGTGCGGAGCAGAACGTGGCCGAGCTTTTTGATCAGCATTTTCTCACCGTCCTGGAATGATTGGTGCGGGATCTGGTGTGCTGAGGGGGCTGGCTCCGGGCCCTGGCTTTGGTGTCAGAGGTAGTCCCGGGCGCGCCACAGTGCGGGGAACATGCGTCCCCAGTTCAGGGTGTGGGAAAGGAAGGGCCGGCCGTCGGCGGGGCCGTCTGGGCGGCCGGACATGCCAAGGCCCCGGCGCTGGCCGCCCATCATCCGGTCGACCATGCCTATGTGCACCACTCTCCAGGTGTCCCATGCCTGTTCCAGGTCGAGCAGTGCGTCCATGAGCGCCAGAAGTCCCGGGAGGCCGGGGGGGTCCTGGTTGGCGCGTAGCAGGGAGGCCAGGCGGGCCGCTACGGCGTCCTGGGTGCCGTCGCCGGTGAGGGACTCTTCAGCCAGCCGTGCGAGCAGTTCCTCGTTGAGTGAGGGTCTGGCGTACTGGGCGGCCAGGTCCGGGGTCATGAGGCCGTATCGCCCGAGCCTGGCGAAGAGACGGTCATCCCGGATGAGGGAGAGCTCGAAGGCCCGGAACTGCACGCTTTCGGCTCCGCTTCCGGTGCGGAGTTCGGGGCGGAACCGCATGTATTCTGCCGGCGTCATTGTCTGCGGGATTTTGATGCTTTCCACGAAAAGCCACATGGTGCCCGCCAGACGTGCGGCCAGGGATGCCGCCTGCACGAGGGAGCAGTTCCCGCGCAGGTGCCGGCGGAGTTCCTCTACGGCGGCAAGGGCAGCGTGGAACCACAGTTCTGGCCCCTGGTGCGCGGTCATGAACATCAGCGGGTCGTTGACGTCCGCGATGCTGGCGGCGGCGGTGCTTGCAGAGTGGTAGCGGGCCAGTGTGTCATCGGCGGCAGCGAGCAGTGCTGTGATGTCGATGAGCTGGGTTATGCCGAGCTCCGGCCGGGGGCCGGGCAGGGCGCGCAGCACCCGTCTGAAGCTGTCCTGGAGGCGGGCGGCGGCGGCTTCGGCCCAGGCGGGCGCTGCGGGCGGTGTGCTGGCGGGGAAGAGTGTGCTGATGGTCTGTTCCGGGTCCACCTGGAAGGTGAGGGCCCAGATGTCCGGGTCGGTCCGGCTGAGGAGCTCTGCGTGGCGCGTGAGGAGGTCGTCGACGGTTCTCAGGCGTCTGCGGAGTTTGGCTGTGCGGTGCTCGTCGCTGCAGGAGGTGATGAGCTGCAGGTCGCGCTGGCGCAGTCTCCACCACAGGGCGGCCGAGGCCAGTCCGCAGATGAGGAACTGGTCGCTGGCGGTGCGGCCGGCCGCGGTGGTGCTGATGACGCGCTGGGGCTGGATGTACTGGCAGTAGTCGCTGGTGCTGGTGCCGCCGCGCAGGCTGTGCGGGCAGGCCGGCGCGGGACTCGGCTGGCCGGGGCGGGGGGCTGGGGCTGGCGGAGTGGGGGCGTCCGGGTCTCCCCGGCTGGTGGAGGCGGTGTTGTGTGTGGTCATTTCTGTTCCTTTGGTGCTGTTAGTGGTGCGCGCACGGTTACGGCGAAGCTGAGGCCTTCATGTGAGTGGGCGAGGACCGCGGCGGTGCCGGAGCGGAGGGGCTGGCGCTGGGTGACGAGGGTGATGCCGAGGGCGGGGTCGGGTACCAGGGCTGGTGCGCAGGGGGGAAGTTCGCCGTGGCGCAGGGCGAGCAGGGCGCAGGCCAGTTCGGTGGGGAAGCTGGCGCCTTGCAGGTGGCCGTAGAGGGATTTCGGTGTGCACAGGGGGGTTGCGGGGGCTGCGGTGCCCAGTGCTGTGCGGATGGCGTGTGCTTCGTTCTGGTCGCCGTGAGGGGTTCCGCAGCTTTCGGGGAAGACGGCGCCGATCTGCGGGGGTGCCAGGCCGGCCTGGGTCAGGGATGCTGTGAGGGCTGTGGCGGTTCCGTCTGCGGCGGGCGTGGTCGTGGCCATGGCGGAGGATTCGATGGTGCCGTAGATGCGGGCGCCGCGTTGGCGGGCGTGTCCGGCTGATTCGAGCACGAGTATGGTGCTGCCTTCGCCGAGTACGGTGCCTGTCCGCTGCCGGTCGAACGGCAGGTAGGCGGTGGCAGGGTCGTGTGAGGGTGCCAGGCTGTCTGCTGCGCCGTGGAAGGCGATGCCCAGGGGGGTGAGGGAGGCTTCCGAGCCTCCGGCGAGGACGACATCGTTGCGCCCGGAGAGGATTGACCTGACGGCCTGGTGGACAGCGCTTGCCCCGCTGGCCCGGCCGGCGGCGTAGGTTCTGCTGAACCCCCGCAGTGCGTGCCGGATGCTGATCTGTCCCAGCGCAGCGCCGGCGAACCAGCCGGTGCCCACGCTGCGGCCCATGGCTGGTGCGCTGGTGCGGTACAGGCTGTCCAGGCCGTTTTCCAGGTCTGACCAGCTTCCGGATCCGATGCCGAGGCTGACGCCGCAGCGCAGCGGGTCGTGGGCGGCTGCTTCCAGCCCGGCGTCGCTGAGGGCCATGGCGGCGGCGGCGAGTGCGAACTGGGCCAGGGGGCCGGTCTGTGCGCACTGTCTGGCTGTCATGAACTCGTGTGCGGGGAATGCGTGGATCTGGCCTGCGACGTGTGCCGGGCTGAGGGTGTGGTTGAAGCGGGTGAGGGGGGTGATGGCCGGTTTTCCGGCGAGGACGGCGCGGAAGAAGGGTTCTGTTCCGGTGCCGCAGGGGTTGACGATGCCGATGCCGGTGACGGCGACTGCGGGGGTGGTCATGCTGTGAGGTTCTTGGTGCTGGCCGAGCGCAGGACGGCGGCGGAGTGGTAGCCCCCGAGGCCGCTTGCGGTGATCAGGGCCGTCTGGATGTCTGCGGGGCGGGCGTGGTGCGGCACGTAGTCGAGGTCGCAGTCGGGGTCGGGTATGCCGATGTTGATGGTCGGGGGCAGCATCGCCCAGCGCATCGCGCCGGCGGCGGCGATCACGCTGTGCAGGTTGGCGGGGGCGTGGGCGTGTCCGAGGACTGACTTGACGGAGATGACGGGTGTGCCGGGTGCCCGGGGGCCGAATACGGTGTGGAAGGCCCTGGTTTCGAATACATCGTTCTGCCGGGTGCCGGTGCCGTGGGCGAAGACGCAGTCTATTTCGCTGCTGTCGGTGGCGGCGTCGTGGAGCGCGCCGCGTACTGTCTCGGCCATCGCTGCGCCGTCGGGGGGCAGGTGGGTCATGTGGTAGGCGTTCATGAGGCTGTGGAATCCCGTTATCTCGGCGTATGCGGGGCGCTGGCGGGTGCGGGCGTGTTCCATCTCCTCGATGACGAGGCAGGCGCTGCCTTCGGAGACGACGAATCCGGACCTGTCCTGGGAGAAGGGGCGTGAGGCGCCGCGGGCCGGTCCCGGGTAGCGGGAGAGCACGCCGAGGGCGTCCATCATGGCGCACGGCAGTTCGCTGAGCAGGGAGTCGGCGGCTCCGACGAGCATGACCGGTGCTGTTCCCTCGCGGATCAGGTCGACGGCGAGGCCGAGGGCGTCGAGGCCGGTGCTGCATCCGGTGGACAGCGCCAGGCAGGGGCCGTGCATCTGGCGGGCCCGGGCGAAGCTGGCGGGGATGTGGTCGATGGAGACGGCGTTGTAGAACTCCGGCCGGGCGCGGTGTCCCTGCAGGGGGGCTTGGCCGTTGTCTGTTGCCCGCTGGTATGCGTACTGCACCTCGCAGATGCCTCCCAGGGTGGAGGAGAAGATGTAGCCGGCGTCGTGCAGGTGGGGCAGTGCCGCGTCTGCGGCTGCCATGGCGGAGCTGGCCGCCGCCAGGCGCTCGAGCCTGCTGTGGCCGGCTGCATCGTCAAGGGCGGTGCTGCTGGCTTGGCTGAGGGGGGCGCTGACGGTGCTGGCGAGGCCGAGGCTTGCCATCCGGGGGTCCTGGCGCACCTGGGAGTTTCCGGAGAAGACGGTCTGCCAGAACTGGGTCAGGCCGGTTCCTCCGGGAGCGAGCATTCCTATACCTGTGATGACAGCGCGCAGGCGGTTCATGTGTGCCGTCACCGCCGGGGCAGGATGTTGGCGTTGTGACGGAAGAGGTTGTCCGGGTCCCATGCGGTCTTGATGCGGGTGAGGCGTTCGTACGTCGGTTCGCCGTAGGAGCGCCGCACTGCGTCGGTGTCCAGGTTTGCGCTGATGTTGAGGTAGCGGCCGGTGCCGGCGTAGCCGTCGATGACATCCATGGCGGCGTGGATCCAGTCCCGGTTGGCTTCGTCGTCGGCCGGGTCGTCCCACATGGCGTCCATGTAGCACATCCACACCGCTTCGCGGTGGCTGAAGGCTGTGGCGTGCCAGGGCACGCGGTTGGCTGCGGCGCCCAGCCGGGTGAAGGCGCAGTAGGAGTGTCTGGAGGGAGGGTTGCTGGCGTGTTCGAGGAATCTGCGGGCCATGGGGTCGGGCAGGTCTGCCAGGAAGGCTGTGGAGGTGTAGGTGCGGCGGCCTGAGAGGTTGGCGGGGTCCAGGATGGACTGCAGCTGGGTGTAGGGCATCGGCTGGACGCGGTCGGCCAGCGGCTGGCCTGCTTCGCGCATCGGCCTGAGGATCCTCTCCCCCTTGGCCAGGTCTGGGCCGGTGTAGATGAGCAGGAGGACGGCGACGGGCCGGCTGTGGAGGTGCGCGGGGACGAGCGGTTCGGCGGGAGGGCCGGGGAGGTAGACCGAGCCGCTGACCTCGGCGGGGGCGTTCTGCATGAACTCGCGGTAGTGCTGTACGAGTTCTGCGGCTTGCTCCATGGGGTAGCTGACTCCGCCGGCGAGCACGTCACCGAGCTCGTGCAGGCGGTAGGTGAGCTCGGTGACGGCCCCGAAGTTGCCGCCGCCGCCGCGAAGCGCCCACATGAGGTCTGGGTCGGAGTCGTCGCTCACCTTGATGACATTGCCGTCCGCGGTGACCAGTTCGGCGCTGGTGAGGTTGTCCACGCACAGTCCGTGCAGGGAGGACAGCCAGCCCTGGCCGCCGCCCAGTGTCAGTCCGCCGATACCGGTGTGGGTGATCCGTCCTCCGGGGGTGGCCAGCCCGTACGCCTCGTTGGCTGCGTCGACGGCACCCCACAGGGCGCCGCCGCCGGCGCGGCAGAGCCGGCGCTGGGGGTCGACACGGACATGTCCTATGCGGGAGAGGTCCATCACCAGGGTGCCTGCGACGGCGCGTCCTGCGACTCCGTGGCCGCCGCAGCGCACCGAGAGGTCGAGGCCCTGCTCGCGTGCGAAGGTGACCGCTGTGGCGGCGTCCTGTGCGTCCAGGGGCTGTGCGATCAGCGGGGGCCGGTGCTGTACCGCGCCGTTGTGGGTCTTGCGTGCCTCGTCGTATCCGCCGGCGCCGGGCCGCAGGAGCCGGCCCCTCAGGCGGGCGGCGAGCAGGTCAGCCTGTGCAGGGGATATGGGTTCGGACTCGTCGGCAGCCCACGTTGGCATGCCCATCACCTTCTTGTCGCATGGCGGAGCAGACGGTGCAGAATCGCCACGCCCTGCGGCCGGGTCCTGGCCGTGTGGTCGGAGGTCCGGTTCCGTGAGTGCGGCGGGGGGTGCAGCATGGCGGCTGCCGGGCGGTACTGTGCGCAAGGGCCGGGGGTCAGGGAGCCCACTGGCTGAGGACGTCGGTTATGGCTTCGACGATGCGGGTTCCCTGCTCTTCTGTGAGTACCAGCGGCGGGCACACCATGACGGCTGTGGCCTGGGTGGCGACGATGACGCCGCGCTCACGGATTTTCAGGGCAATCTGCATGCCTGCTGTCCCGCTGAGGTGGATGCCGATCATCATGCCAACTCCGCGCACGTGCTCGACACAGGGCAGTTCTTCCAGCGGCTGCAGGCGTTTGAGCAGCCAGGCTCCCGTCTGCTGCGCTCGCTGCAGCAGCCCTTCACGTTCGATGATGTCGATGTTCGCGTGCGCGACAGCGCAGGTGGCAGGGTGGCCGGCGAAGGTGAAGGAGTGGGGGAACAGCTTGCCGTCCATCATCTCCAGCACGCGTCTTCCGACGAGGACGGCGCCGATGGGTGCGTAGCCGCTCGACAGCCCTTTGGAGGTGACGAGGATGTCGGGGCATGCCTGGTATTTTTCCGCGGCGAACCAGTGGCCCAGCCGGCCGAATGCTGTGACCACCTCATCTGAGATGTAGAGGATCTGGTGGCGTTGCAGCACTTCACGGAACCGGGGCCAGTAGTTGTCGGGTGGCGGGATGACGCTTCCGGCGCCGCTCATGCCGCCGGGGACGGGGTCGCCGATGAAGGCGGCAATCCGCTGGGGCCCGATCCGGGCGATGGTGTGTTCCAGTTCGGCGATCAGCAGGTCCGTGGCCTGCTCGCTTGTGTCGTATCCGGGGGCCGAGAGGTGGGTGAAGCCCTCGGGCAGGGGGCCGAATCCTGTTTTGAGCCGGTCGATACCGGTTGCGGCAAGGGCCAGGAAGGTGCAGCCGTGGTAGGCGTTTTCGCGGGCCAGTATCACTGTGCGGCCGGGGTTTCCGCTGTGATAGTGAGCCATGCGGGCGAGCTTGATTGCTGTCTCGTTGCCCATCGCGCCGCCGTGGGTGAAGAACACTTTTGCGTCCTGCAGTCCCGGGGGGGCTATGCCGATCAGGCGTTCGGCGAGTTTGATGGCCGGCTCGTTGGAGTAGTCGCGGATGAAGGTGTAGAACCCGAGTCTGGACATCTGTTCAGCTGCCGCGGCGGAGAGCTCTTCGCGCCCGTGGCCTACCTGGCAGGTCCACCAGGCGGCGGCGCCGTCGACGTATTCCCTGCCGGTCACGTCCCAGACCAGGGCCCCCTGGCCGCGGTCCAGGATCAGCGGCGGTGGCGTCGCCCCGGCCACCGAGTGCGGGTGGAAGCAGTACCTGGCATCGCGTTCGGCCAGGCTGGTGTACCGGCTGGCACCGCTGCTGTCTGCGGTGCCGGCCGGCGGGTCGGCGGTCATAGTGCTCCTTCGGCGGGGTTCGGTGGAGGGGAAGAGCGCGGGTGCATGGGCGGGCCGACGTATTCCCAGTCGTAGCGGGCTGCTGTCTGTCTGATCAGCTCTGGGCCAGGGGTCTGGCCGCGGCGGTAGAAGGCCGCGATGTCAGCGTGGAACTGCTCGAAGCCTGCAGGGGAGAACAGTCCGAGGAGCCGCGCTGAGACGTCGCCTTCGAGTGTGAAGGCGTGGGCTACTCCGCGTGGCACGAAGATGAAGCTGCCGGGCTGGGCGAGCACTTCGTGATCGCCCAGAAGGAGCCGCAGCTGGCCGGAGAGAAGGTAGAAGGCCTCGTCGCTGCGGGGGTGGCGGTGCACGGGAGGCCCCTGGTCCCCGGGGAACAGCTCCGATTCCAGGAAGGAGAATCTGCCGTCTGTGCGGTCACCGCCGATCTTGAGCTGCACGGTGCGGTGGGTCACCGCCTCTGCGGCACGGGACCAGTCCAGGCCTTCGCCCGGCCCGAGGACAAGGGGGCGGTTCATGTGTTCTCCTTCGTCCCGTCCGGCCGGCCGGGCCGGGCCGGCAGCTGCGGGCAGGCGGGTGGTGCGGGCCGCGGGCCTGTCCAGGACCAGGTCTGCACGTCCTGCGAGCAGGAGGGTCTCCGCCTGGCGCGGGGCGCAGGGGGTCATGACCGGGACACCGCTTCGCAGCCGGACCTGGCCGGCCGTGCGGAGGTCCCAGTCGGAGAGGTTCAGCACGTCACAGCCCAGGCCTGCCAGCTGCGCGGCAGCCGAGAGCAGGTGTTCGCGGGCCAGGCCGGGAAGCTGGCCGTCGCCGGCATGTACCCGCAGGGACAGGGGACGTTCCTGCGGCCACGTGCGGCGGACAGCCCTGCACAGCGCTGGCGCGTCGCGTGTGCTCACGGCCAGCTCGATCAGGTCGGCCTGCGCGCCCAGGGCCGTCCGCACCTGGCTGTCCAGCTCCTCGTGTCCCAGGGCCGGGTCCCACGGGACACTGATGCCCACCGGAGCGCCGGTCTGCGTGCGCAGAGCGGAGAGCGCTTCCTGCGCACACGAGAGCGACCCTGTCTCGGCCAGGACCAGGGCCGGCTGCCCCAGGTCCGCCTGGGGTCCAGGTCCGCAGCCGGGCCACGGCACGGCTGTGACAGTCCGCCCTTGCAGCAGGAGCTGGCGCAGGCGCAGGGGTGCGCGCACACCGGTCTCCCTGCCCGCAGGAGCGCCGGTTTCAGCGGCCTGTGCGGCTTCTTCGGCGAACTGGCCGCGGACGGTTTCGACGAGCCCGGCATCGCGCCGCGCCAGGGAGTCAGCGCTGACCGTCCCGGTGCGGGTCAGGAGGCTGAAGGCGAACTGCTCCGGCGGCTGGTGCAGGCAGTCCCTCGCGTCGGCGAACCAGTCCGCACTGGCCTGGGCAGCCTGCTGGCGGCGTTCTACTGCGGGCCTGCGCTCTGCCTCGTAGCCGTCAAGGGCCTGTGCCAGGTCGTCGGTGCCGTGTACGCGGGTGGCCAGCGCCAGAGCGTCGGCCAGTGCCAGCTGGGTCCCTGAGCCGACCGAGTAGTGACTGGTGTGTGCTGCGTCGCCCAGCAGCACGATGTTGCCGTGGTGCCACCGGCGGGTGTGCACGGTGGGGAAACTCAGCCACTGGGAACTGTTGTGGAACAGCGGGTGGCCGTTGAGGACGGGCGCCAGCAGCTGTCTGCAGAATGCGACTGCGGCCGGGTCGGATCCGTCCGGGCCTGGCGCCGCAGGCCAGTTGCTGGCGGCCTTGCGCAGTGCGCTCCAGGCGGTCTCATCCGTCTCAACGACGAACGTGCTCTTTGATGCCTCATAGGGGTAGCTGTGGACCCGGAAGAGGCCGTGGGGGGTGTCGAGGAAGTAGAACGCGAAGGCCGGCAGCGGCAGCGTGCTGCCCAGCCAGATGTACCGGCTCGGACCAGAGGTCACCGTCGTCATGAAGATGTCGCTGTAGCAGTCTCTGGTCTGGCTGCCGGCTCCGTCAGCGGCAACGACGAGGTCGGCTTTCCTTGACAGTACGTGCGCTCTGGGTGCTTGCCGGCCGTCGTGGACCCGGACGCCCAGGGACGCGGCCCGGCTGCGGAGCACGGCGAGCAGAGTCCGCCGGTCAACGGCGCCGAATCCCTGGCCGGACGCCCGCAGGTGGTCATGCTCGCGGTGCACGTCGATGTGATCCCACCGGATCATGCGCTGGGCGACCAGCTGGTGGGTCTGCGGGTCTGCCGCCGCGAGCGCGGACATAGCAGTGTCCGACAGGACAACGCCGAAACCGTATGCAGAGCCAGGAGCGCGGCGCTCGAAAACAGTGATTTCGTGCCGGGGTCCGAGCATCATCAGCTGGATGGCGAAGTACAGGCCTGCCGGCCCGCCGCCGACGACAGAGACTCTCACGCCCGCTCACCGCCCTGTAAGACCGGCGGCTCGTAAGCGCAGTGCACGGCCAGGGTGTCGAGGACCTGGGCAAGCTGGGCGGTGGCGCTGCTCAGCCCTGCGGCCGTCGCAGGGGGAAGGTCCTCGGCCAGGAGAGCGGTCAGGCCCTCATAATGCTGCATCAAATGGAGTTCCACAGGAGACAGCTGACGGCCCAGCAGGTCAGTGGGCATCACAGCCCCTTGGTGCGCAGGTCGGTCATTCTTTTCGCCTTGAGTTCGAACCGGGGAAGCTCGCCTTCTGAGGCCAGCTCGACCGCGAAGTTCAGGCCCTCGTGTGTGTAGCGCAGGCGCTGGTGCAGGCCGTCTTTCACCTGCGGCCAGTGCGGAAGACAGCCGGAAGCCAGCTCGACGCGCAGGCGTATCTGGTCGAGGCCGTCCTCTGTGTAGACGTCCGTCTGGAATTCGGTCACCCGCGGGAACTCACGGACAATCGCCTCGACTGAAGCGGGATAGACATTGGTTCCCCTGACCAGCAGCATGTCGTCTGCGCGGCCCAGGATGCCTCCCTCGTAGAGGTCGAAACCGCGTCCGCACCCGCAGGTGTCTGCCGGGATACGGCGCACCAGGTCAGCTGACCTGTAGCGGATCAGGGGGATGGTGCCGCGTCCGAAGGAGGTGACCACTCGTTCGCCGGTTTCTCCGTAGGCGGCTTCCTGGAGGGAGTCCTGGCTGAGGACCTCTTCCATGACGTGGTCCTCGATGATGTGGGTGCCCCCCGGCTGGCGGCTGCACTCGAAGGTGGTGATGGAACCGACCTCTGTCATGCCCGCGGTGTCGTAGGCCCTGGCTCCCCACAGTGACTCGATGAGTGCCTTCGTCCTGGGGATGGAGCCGGCTGGTTCGCCGGACAGGATGAGGGTCCTGACTGCTGACGCGGCCAGGTCGATACCCAGCTGCCGGGCCTCGTGCGCCATGCGGATGGCGTAGGTGGGAGTGGACGCCACGACAGTGGCGCCCAGTTCAGTGATCTGGCGGACCCGGCTGGCGGTGGGCTGCGCGCCGCCGGGGACAGTGAGGGCACCGATCTTCTCCAGGGCGTAGTGCAGGCCCCAGAAGCCGATGAACGAGCCGTACCCGAAGGCGACATAGGCGAGATCGTCCCGCCGTACGCCGCAGCCCCACAGGCCGTAGCACCACATCTCGGCTATCCATGCCCAGCTGCGCTGGTCGTCAACGGCCCGCAGGGGGACGGCACCGCTGGTACCCGAGGTTGTATGCAGCCGCGTGGCGCGGGTGACGTCACAGGTAAGCAGGTCACCATAGGGCGGCTGCCGGTCCTGGGCGCGCATCCAGTCCTGCCTGCTGAGCAGCGGTATGCGCTGCACGTCCGCCTTCGACCGCAGCTGGCTGGGACAGAAGCCGGCAGCGAGAAATGACTTGGCATAGAAAGGGCTGCGCTGCGCTGCCCACGCACACAGAATGCGCAGTCTGGACAGCTGCAGAGCGCTGAGCTCGTCACGCGGGAGGGTTTCTGTCTTCGGATTCCAGTATTCTGACCGCGCAGAATTGATCATTGCTATCGCATCGCTAACAGGGCGGCAAGTTTTACAGAAAGGCGGGGGCCGCCAAGTTCGCGGCCGCAGACGTGAAGCTGTGCGTGCGTCAAGTAGGCTAGTGGGCAGCCTCATTGATCGGAAGAGCAGATGATGAATAACCGGAAGATTGTTTCCGCGCGCCTGTCAGCAGCACAGCAGACACTGCTGGCGAATTTGATCAGAGGGGAGGTTCTGCTGCCCAGTGACCCGCGTTTCGGGCAGGCGGCGCAGGTGTTCAACGCGCGCATAAAAGCGCACCCGAAGGCAATCGTACGGGCAAGAGATGTCGATGACGTCGTGCAGACCGTTCAGTTCTGTACGGGCGAAGGGCTCACGCCCTCTGTCCGGGCTGGCGGGCACGGAGTGCTCGGCCATGCCGTGGCAGGCGATATCGTGATCGACTTAAGCCGCTGGTCGTCCGTCACCGTTGATCCTGGGCGCCAGGTGGCCCGGATCGGCGCCGGAGCCCGGTGGCAGGACGTCGATGCCACCGCCTGGAGCAGCGGTCTGCTCACCCCCGGGGCCCGGATCAGCCATATCGGCGTGGCCGGGTTCACTCTGGGAGGCGGTGAAGGCTGGCTGTCACGGCGCTACGGACTCGCCGCCGACAACCTCATCCGGGCTGAGCTGGTCTGTGCCGACGGTACACGGGTCGTGGCTGCGGATCACAGCGAGCCCGGGCTGACCGCATGCCTGCGCGGCAGCGGGGGCAACTTCGGCGTGGTGACAGCCTTGTGGCAGCAACTCCACCGGCCCCCGCGGGTACTGCTCGGCGGACGGCTCCTGTTCAGCGGCCGTCATGCCCGCCAGGCCCTGCTCGCCTACAGCAGCTTCATGCGCTGCGCGCCGGAAGTCCTGAGCGGCAGCATCGCCTTTGTCACCTGCGGCCAGGAGCCCGGCCTGCCCGCCTCCCTGCGGGGCCAGCCGGCGGTGGCGATCAACATCACTGTCATGTGCGACGACGAGAGCACCGGCCAGAAGTACCTCGACCCGCTGCGCAGACTCGCAGTGCGCCCGGTAGCCGATTCCGTCGCACCTGTCGCCTATCCGCATCTGCAGACCATGCTCGACGGCCACAACCAGCCCGGCTACCGGCAGCATTCCGCCGCCCGCTACCTCCCCGAGCTGTCAGGCGCGGTCATCGACGCACTGGAGGAAGCCTGGTCCCGGCGCCCGGGACCGCGCGCCCAGTTCTCCCTGGCGTGGCAGGACGCCGCAGTCGCGCGCGGCTCCAGCCGGACGAGTGTCTTCCCGCACCGCACCCCCGCCTGGTCGCTGTACATGATGTCCCGCTGGACGAACCCGGCCGACGACGTGCTCCATACCGGATGGATACGCCAGTTCAAGCAGGACCTGGCGCCCTTCGCTGAGCAGGGCTGCTACCTGAATATGGACGACGACCACTCCCCCGCCGCTGTGCGCCGTTCCTTCAGACCGCACCACCGCCGCATCGCCGAGAGCAAGCAGCACTGGGACCCCGCCAACATCTTCCGGCACACCGCCAACATCCCGCCTGCGCCGGAAGCCTGCCCGTGAGCGCCCGGCTGCTCAGGATCGCAGACCGGACGGTCTTCACCGAGGAAAGCGGCGATGGTGCGCCGGTCATCATGGTGCACGGACTGGGCGGCACCTCAAGCTGTTTCGAGCCGCTGGCAGCCGGTCTCAGCCGGCAGTACCGCACCATCCGCTACGACTTCAACGGACACGGCCGCACACCGCTGCGGCCTCCCGTGACCATCGGCTCCCTCACGGATGAGCTCGAAGCTCTGGTTGCCACGATGGCGGACCGGCCGGTGTGTGTCATCGCCCATTCCATGGGGACGCTCATCGCCCTGCAGCTTGCAGCGGACCGGCCGGAGATGATCGACCGCATGGTCCTGATCAGCCCCGTGCGCGGGGCGTCCCCCGCCGCCGGACAGGCGATGTCTGACAGGGCGGCACTGGCCCGTTCTCAGGGGATGGCCGCCATAGCGGAGTCAGCACTCACATCGGGGACATCCCGCTCAGCACGCGAATCCAACCCTCTGCTCACCGCGCTCATCCGTGAACTCCTGCTGGGACAGGACAGCGAGGCGTATGCGCAGGCGTGCGAAGCACGCGCAGGTGCACGCGACTGTGATCTGCGTGGCGTCGGGGCGCCAGTCCTGCTGCTGTCCGGCAGTGAAGACCCGCTCAGCAGTGCGGAGCTGACGGCACGCCTCACCCGTGAGATGCCGCAGGCACGCCAGGTCACCCTTGCCCGGTGCGGCCACTGGCCCCTCATCGAAAGGGCACCAGCCGTGCTGGCCGCCGTTTCAGCATTCCTGCAGAGTGACGCCCTGCCAGGACAGGCGGATGACCGGGCGGCTCACCAGCACGACCGGCCGGTCCCGCCCGGCTACGAGTGAACCCTCGCCGTACGTGCCTGCGGAAGATGACGACCTGTTCAGGCGGCGCGGCAGGGACGCGGCAGAGCCCTCATCACACCAGCGCGCGAGGGCCTGCTGGCCCGGACTCTTCCGCACCGACAGAGCGGCGGCCCGGCTGATCCGCCGGTGTTTCCGGACGGCCGTGCGTCCCCCGGGCCGTCTCCGGCCTTTTGTTCTCCAGCCCGCCCGCGGGCACGCTGCTGTCCGGGAAGGCAGACAACGCGCGGCGCGGAGCTGCTGGAGCGAGCCGGACTGCAACCGCGCCCTCCGTCCTATATGAAGATCTCCAGCTGGAGATGAGGCGAGGCGCAGACGGAGGCGGGCTGGCAGCGGCTGGCCGGCGGTTCGTGCTCTGCTGGCTGGCAGGGGGCCCGCCGGCTGACCGGGCAGGAGCCCGTCGGCCGATCGAGTGGGCTGCCTGCCTCAGATGGGTTGTGACCACGGCATACGTGAAGCAGAAACCGGTAGCGCATGCGGGCATCTACTCATCCCTACCGGCTGATCTAGGCAGTTTCAGCCGACGGGCATTGCACCGACGGGTTCCAGGGTTCATACATTCCTTCGGGGTTATGCTGCCAGACCCACACGTGAAGGTCATAATGCACCGGTTCTCCCGGGTGGTGGCCAGGCATGGGGCCCTCGAAAGGAACATTGAGCAGCGAGGGCGGGTTCGCGTTTGGAGTGCTCACATCCTGGTCCTCATCCAGCACAACGTATTCCACGCCGACCAACCGCAGCTTCCCGTTCTCATGAGGCTCGTAAAGCAGCACCTCGGGCTGGAGGGGATCCACCGACGGATCCAGCACCCGGTCCAGGCGCACGAAGTGAATCCCCATCGCCCCTTCGTCGGATTCCTCGCAGTGAACCGTTGACACGAAGCCGTCCGCGATGGCTCTTTCAACTGAATGGTACTGGGCGGTGGCCTTCCGTATCTGCGCCAGGCTGCCCTCTTCGCCGGGCGCCTGCGCAGCGGCGACGCCTGACCCGCAGAGGGCTCCTCCCAGCAAAGCCGACGCTCCGAGAAGCGCACAGCGACTAGTCAGTCGCATGACGGGCCTCCTCTGTACAAACTTTGACTACTCTCAAGGGAAACACGCTGCACGGCCGCCGTAAACAGTTTCCGCATCTGGGCCGGATTTTTCTGTATGCAGTGATCCAGACAGGCGGGTTCCCAGCAGGATCAGCTGGGAGACGGCCCACAGCAAGGAGCAGTACGCAGCAGAGTGCAGGCGGGATGCCGCCGCGGCCCGACCGGCACGTGCCTGGTCTCGCGGCAATGCTCCTCGGCCTCCCAGCGCCGGCCGCAGTCCTGGACCAAGCGCTCGAAGCGAGCGTGCCGGCCTTCGCTACCGCATTTCCTCGGCAGCCGTCGCATTGGCTTCCCCGGCCGTGCAAGCCTCACCGTGCACCGCACGCCCGCCGTCCCGAGACGACGGCCGGGACACCAGCCGGCCAGGGAGCGGTCTCGGGGCGCCTTTTCGACCTCCTGGCAATGACCCCAGTGGTGCCCGGCCTTCCCCGCGTCCGTCCCGGCCCGCAATTCCGGCACCGGTCCCCCTCCGACGTGGTGTTGTGTCCCAGCAGACGACCTCGCCGACGCATCCATACGAGCGATTCAGTTCGCGTATCCCGATCAGCGGCCGAGTCGTCGCGGGGTGCCGGGCGGCCGATCAGCGGAAGCCACATCATCAGCTATCGGGTGACAGCCATACCCAGCACCCCTGGGTGCCCCGATCCTGCGAATGACCGGAACGGCCCACAACATATGGACCGGTGAGCGCGAGGCGGGGACCTTGACCCAATGCGGAACGCGGGATACCGGCTTCGGCCCCGTACGCCGGAAACGGTCCGAGAGGAGGCCTGCAGCATTGACCTACGGACGGCTTGATGCGGGGACGTTCTGCCGGGCCCCCCGGCGGATCACCGATACATCGGCCGGAGACACCTGACGGAGCAGGACTCAGGGGGATGGCCCAACCCGCCCGCATAGCGGCCGATCAGGGGAAACAGATCAGCCCTGCCGGCTGGTTCACTGGAATCACTAAAGGACCGAAAGAATTCCTGTTGCAGCCCTGAGCACGCAGGCCGGTGACAGACGAGAACAGCACTGCAGGAAGCGCTGCGACGCCGGATTCCCAGCCGGGTACCGGGTGCTGCAATTAGCTAGGCAGAAGACTCGGAAGGGATGAACTGATGCGGAATTCTGGCAGGGTTGTTTCGGCATGGATTTTGGCATCCTGTTTGACTGCAGGAGCGGCGGGAGCGGCTTCAGCCGCCAGTCAGCCGCCTTCATATCTTGTACCTGCAGTGTCCGGCTCCCCTGCTGACATAGTTGCAGCTGACCCTGATGCCAGCGACGCCGAGAAGCAGGGAGTTTACAACACGGTCCGCGTCATCAATAGGACCGGAAAGAATCTTGAGCTCTCTAAAATTGACATCAGAAACCCTGAGGATGGTCCAGGGAGGCCTTACAGCGAGGCTGTGGTGAACAGCGCGAGGCTCTGGAGCCCCCGCGCAGGAGATGTACTCCTGGCAGGCGCCGAGAAGTCATACGGGGTTACCTACTGGGCTAATGGATCCAACCCGAAGGTATATCTCACATTCAAGGATTCCAGCAAGCTGAATAGAGCTGTCTACGCAACGGAGTCCAAGCTGTATGGCCATTCGAAGCAGACGATTGTCTATGGGAATGACTTTGAGGTGAAGGAGGAATCATCGGGGCCCGGCAAAGAAACCGTACTCAGCATCAAGAATCATGGGTGACTCTCTCCGCCCCCGCCTCGTGATCAGAGTCTTATGGGATTCACCAGGGCAGCGGGCGGATGCGGTCGGACGGGCCGCGGCGGCGGCCTGCGGGATGCAGTGGGCACCGCGCGGTCGCGTGCGGTGCCCACGAGGCCGGTTGTGTCCGGCAGCGGGGCGGAGGCGGGGATTTCGTTGGTCTTGCCGGCGGTGGCCGGGCGGGGGGACGTTGCCGGCGTGGTCCGTCGCGGCGGGCAGGGTGACGTACGAGGTGGTGGCGGTTGGCGAGCCGCGCAGCACTCATCCGTCGGCCTCGGTCGCCCGCAGCCAGCCTGCACGCCCCCCGGGTGTCTGTCACCAGGTACCGGCGTGAGGTCTTCGGCGACGCCATGCTGAACCGGTGCGAAGCGCTCATGCGGGAGGTGTGCGAGAAGTCCGGAGCCGAGCTGTGCGAGTTAGCGGCGAGGGCAGCCACGTGCACCTGTCCGTGCACTGCCCGCCGAAGACCGCCCTGCCGGAACTGGCCGACACCCTGAAGGGCGTCAGCTCCCGCTGCCTGCGCGCCGGATACACCAGCCGCATCCACCGGATCGGCACGGGGTCCGTCTTCGGGGCACCCTCGTACGTCGTTGCGCTCCTCGCGGCGGGATGCCCCCGAGCACCGTTCAGACTGCACCGGAAACCAGAAGCAGCCTGCCTGACCGCCATGACGCAGGCGCAGGGCACTTTGGCGCTGCGCCTCCGCTTTCCGGACCGCATTCCCGCCCGGCCTGAAGGCGGGATTCGCTGCGAAGATCAGGCGATGAGTCTTCGACACTCACATGATCACCGAGACCGTGCCTGCACGTCGCTCACTCCCCGCCCGGCAGGGGCACACTGCCTGCTTCCGTGCCACTCCGGCGAACCGGACGAAGCTCAGTCTTGCAAGGGACCCTGCCCTCCAGCTCCAGGGAGGGCAGGGTTTTCAATGCTTTCCCTCTCCCCGCATGCGCGGAGCCTTGCGGGCCTGGAGCAGAGTGGCGCGGGTGAGCTCTGTGCCCTGCTGGTGTCTTTCGCTGAACAGCCTGGTGAGGCCCGTAGGAGCGTTACGGTGCTTGTGCAGGGTGACGGTGGTGCTGAGGCGGTCCAGGATCTGGTCGACGACGGCTGCGGCCTCGCTTGCCCGGTCGCCCCAGCTGTCGCCCCACCACAGGTACTCGGTCGGTGTGCACGGAGCGGGGTGCACATGTCCGTCGCTGGTGGTAACCCACAGAGTGTGGTGCAGCACGACTGAGGCGAGTTCCGCGCCGCCGCCCGGGAGGGACAGGGGGGTATAGAACCTCCAGACGTGTCTGCTGTCGGCGCCGTGGGTACGCAGGACGGGCATGCCGGTGAGCGGATCAGTGAAATACGCCTCCGCTTTGTCGTTCTGCGCGAGCACGGCGTGGGCGGCGGCCGGGCGGCACTCTGTCAGGCGGCAGGCCCACCGGTCGCTGACAGTGCCGCTCTCGACTGGGACCTCAATGACGGCGCCGAAGGGCAGCAGGTCCGGTTCGCGGTCAAGGGCAACTTCGAGCGCGGCAACGGCGTGGGCGTGGGGGTGCAGCGCGAGTCTGCGCCAGCCGGTCTTCAGAACCCTGCGCTCCCCCTCGCGCGGCAGGGGGTGGCGGCTGGTATCCAGCACGGCGCCGGCGATGACCGGGTTAGGTATCTCGCCCTCTCTGCCCTTGCAGAAGATCTCAATCTCGCGGCGCGTCTCGCGGACCCGGTCGTTGTGGATGCTGTTGGCCATGTCCCTCAGGGCTGCTGACGCAATGGTGTCGAAGACGCCGCTGGCTGCGGCCCTGTGCAGAATGATCTCCTGGTCGCTGAGCGGAATGCTGACTACGGCTGCCTGGGCACCTGGCTCCCAGTGGCGGATCGCATGCGGCAGGCGCAGCAGGCGCGGCCACCAGGGCAGGACCTGGCCGGCAAGGGCCGCGATGTCGCCCCAGCTGACCTCGTATTCAATGCCTGGCTGTGCAGTGTCGGCGGCTACCAGGGCGGGTCCGTGGAAGCCCATGTCCCCGTAGAGGGCGCAGACGCTGACGACGCCTTCCTCGTTGCCGCTGGCGTGGATGGCGGTAGCGAGAGCGGTGGCGACCCTGGAGTCGTCGCAGTGCACGATGCGGAGTACACCGATGCTGGTGTGCCAGTCCAGTGCGGGGCCGCGCAGGGTGTCTCTGTAGCCGAGCCAGCGTGCTGGAGCGGGGCTTCCAGGGAGGGGACGCAGCAGCGCGGCCCCGCGGGAAGTGAACTCTGCGGTCTCAGCAGCCCAGGAGTAGACCTCGGCGCCGTCCCATACCTCTTGAGGTTCTGGGCGTTCCCGCGGGCTGTACGGATTCTCCACCGGCTCAGGAAACATGGCGTATTTCCGCACCAGCCGCCACATTCCGAACGCGTTCACGCCCAGTAGTTTCTGCACTTCTGCCCTGGACAGGTAGCTCCTGCTCACGCCCATACCCGCTGCTCCTACCGTCCGGTGACAGGACCACCGTGGCCCTCGTGGTGCAGATCATGAGGCGGCGGGCCGGGTAGCGTGCCGGATCCGCCTGGCTTGCCCGGTTCCCTACCCGTTTTGGCCGAGAAACGTCCAGTCGGCACCGCAAGGCCCATTGTGTCCCCGGAGAGCGGTTGCGGGCAGCGAGCCGTCCGGGGAGCGGCGGGTATGTCACCGGGCTGATTTCCGCTCCCGGCCTGCGGGCGTGCGTTGCGAGACGGCAGCCTCCCGCTGGGCCGGGCGTCTGGCGTCCGGCATGGCAGGGGAGCAGAGGGGTGTCTGTTGAGTCGGCGCGGAGCGCGGTGCCGGTGTTGCCACCGGTCCGATTCTCCGTGCCGCTCGCCGAACCCGGCGTACCCGTCTCCGAGTACCGGGCTCTCCACGGACTCTGCCGTTCAGGCGTGGTTGAGGCGGTCCAGGGGCCGGGGATCGTGTTGGCTCTGTATCGGTAGCGGGTGGCCGCCACCGCCTGGAGGTCGAACAGCTCGGTCCCGTCCGCTGAGGGCCTTTGCCACCGACCGCTGTGGCCGGTAAGCCGTCGGCGGACGTCCTTCCGCTTCCAGCGATGCAGTGCCATCCACCAGCTGCTCACCCGGTGCCACGTGAAGCTGGCCAGGGAACTCAGGGTGGCTGTGCAGACCGCGTGCTTGAAGTAGTTGGCCCAGCCGCGCATGGTCTGGCTGAGCCTGATCAGCACGTCCCTGGGATTCTGCTGCGACGTTCTGCCGTAAGGGCACGGATCTTGTCCTTCAGCTGCTGGATGGGCCGGACGGCGGTGAAGGTGCAGACGTGCCGCTTGTCCGTTCCCCGCTTGCGGTGCCGCTGAATGCGGAACCCGAGAAAGCCGAACCCGCCCGGCATGTGCATCACCTGGTTCTTGGCCTCAGAGAGGCGAAGGCCGAGCGGTTGCAACACGTCGGCGATGTCCTCGCGCAGCGCTTCGGCGTCATCGCGTTCGCCGTCGGTCAGGACGACGAAGTCGTCCGCGTAGCGGACGATTCGCCAGTTCGGACGTTCAGCGGCACGGCGACGCCTGCGCAGGTGACCGGTGGCCATCTCCCCGCCCGGCTCCCACGGCCTGGTCAGGTGCTCATCGAGCGCCGGCAGGTCCTCGCGTACTCCTTTCCGTATCGCTTGCCGGGTCGGCACCATCTGGCAGTGCTGATACGTCCCGGCTTTGCCAGGGCCGCTTGCCACCCTCCCCAGCGCCTCCCGGGTCGGGCTGCCCTCAGCTTCAACCGCCCTGCTGCGACAGGACGGCGATGGCGTCCTTCACCGCCAGTCGAGCAACTCGCGCTTTACGGCGCACCTATGGCTGCCGTCAAGGATGCGGTGTCCGCCAGCAGCGGCCGACCTGGCTCACCCTGGCCCGCGGGCGCGAAGGCCGGGTGACCGAGCCGCGCCGCCCGGACGGCAGGAACAATGCCCACAGCTGCACATCCGGCGGCCAGGCCAGCCACACAGTGCCGCCGGACGGCACCGACTGGCACGTGCGGACTGCGCCGGCCCGGAGCCGCGCGCCATCGCACACGGGCTGGCCGTTGCACCGGGGGGCAGACTCCTCCCAGCAAACCGGGCGGGTACCCGGACGGCACAATTCTCAGCTTGCCCCGCGGGTCGCCGAGGGCCTCAGCCGGCCAAAAGCGTAGGTTCCAGTCCGGCAAGCAGTCAGCAGGAATAGAGGAGATCAGTTATGCGGCGCAGAATTGCAGCCACGGCTGCGGTGGTCAGCTCGCTGGGTATCGCGCTTGGCCTGTCCTCTGCAGCGCAGGGGAACGGAGCGCCGTCGCCGAACGCTGGTACTGGCGGCGCAAGCAGCATTACTGGCTACTGGATGGGCACTGACCCGCTCGACGGCGGTGACTCGCGCAGGGGATTCACCCGAAACGCGGACGGCACCATCGCAATGGCGGGCAGGGATTCGTACCTCACCCTGTGCGACCGCACCGACCGAGGACTGGCTGCATTCTCAGACGGCGCAGTCAAAGGGCGCACAGTCACCACAGACCGTTTCGAAATCACATGCTTCAACAACGGAAACTCCGTCACCTTGCGCGCGGAGTACGAGCTGATCAGCCCTGTCCTCCTGCGGGAAAACCTCACCACCCTCGAAGGGGAACCGGTAACTGAAATCCTCTTTCACAAGGTGAGCGCCACCCGAGGCCATTGACGTATTCCCTGCCCGGTCCCGCGCCGGGTCCCGCAGCCGCGTTGTGTGTGCGCCGGGGGAAACTACCCGGCGCCGGGGAAGAGCGTGCATTGCTGTGTGCAGACATGCACCAGAGCATGCCGTCTCCAGGAGCGGGGCTGCGAAGCATGTCGCTGGGACGCGGGAGGAAGGGCCGGCTTACGGCATCGCCATGACTTCTGCGATTTCCCGCTCGAGGTCCGCTGTCGGCAGCACCGGAACCCTCAGCAGTTCGATACCCGTGAAACGGCTGCGGCCGTCGCCGGAGCGGGCCATGAGTTTGCCGCTGGGCGACCACCACATGTCCAGCACACCGAGAAACTTCTCGCACGCCAGGCGGGCCGCGAACGCCTTCAGCCCGCACTCAGCTGTAATTCCAGAAGCGGAACGGCAGGGCCTGCCGTCACTCATCAGAATCAGGCTCATTGTCCTGTTCTCCTCTCCGCACCGCGGCCCTGCACAGGCCCCAGGTACTGTCTGTCTACGATCTGCGCAGCGCGACGCGGGAAAGCCAGCTGGCACGCCCCGGTTCCCCGGGCCGGCTCTCCATGACACCGCGGCGGGAAGATCCTGCCGCAGCGGAAAGCCTCGCTGAAAGTCCTATCCTGGCCCGCATCCCTCGAGGCACATACGGTCGGTCGGCTACACCGGCGGCTTGAAGAATGTTCCGCCGGCTGGCCCCCCGCAGCACCCCCGGTGGCTGCAGCCCTGTACAGGCAGCTCCCGTGGCTTTGTCCGGCTGGTCAGGAAGACTGCGCGGCCCTCGTTCTCCTTCACCCCGCCGGCTGCCTCACATCCGGTGTCCAGGACCAGAGGCGGAACACCACGCCGGACACGGGAGGACTGAGGGCGGCAAATGCTGCGCGGACCCTTGCGGATCCCCGCGGGCAGCCGCGGCGGTACTGGGTACGCCATCACCGTCACCTCCCATGCGGGGCGAACAGGGAAGCTACTGGTGGCGCTGCACTGGCCCTCTCCCGCCGGACCTCCCCATACTCCCGGCGCCGGACGGACACCGTGAGCCGGAAGCACACCCGCAGAACCGCCTGCACCGCTGCTGGCCTGTCCGCGCACCAGGGGGAACCCCAGGACACCGCCCTGGCCCCTGCGAGACCGCTGGCCCGCCGAAAACAGGATCCCCTGGCGGGCGCGGCCTCTCCGGGGCAAGACCGCTCCCGGAACCGGCACCCCCACGGGCCCGGACAGCGGACGGGGGAACGGGCTGGGCAGCACGGCCCTCAGCCACGCTCGTGCCGGCGCCACGAGCATGGCTGAACGTCCGGGACCTGTCCTGCAAGCCCTTTCCCGCCGGCCCGGCCCCTCTCGCACCTCACATCCATCCCCGGTGACCAGGATCCAGCTCTGCTGAGCCTGCCTCCCACGTGCACGAGAGGGCTTGCAGGCTGCCGCTGCGGCCGGCCAGCCCGGGCCCGTAGCACGTACGGGGCGCCGCCCGCAGTGCCCTTACGCCCGGGGCTGCGCTCATCCCGGCCTGAAGCCCAACAGGCTTCCGGAATGCATCCCCGCCCGCCGGCGGGAAGCTTCGTTCAGCTGGTCGGGGCCAGGGTGTAATGGAAGGTCTGCGCCTGGATCAGCCCGTCGCGGAAGATGAATACGTCTACGCCGTGCGCCGCGTGATTGTGGCCGGAGCCGGCCGCCGACCATTCCAGGAACAGGAAGTCTCCAGCAAAGGTCTGGACCTTCAGGTCCCACCTGGCCCGGGGAAGGTCTGCGAAGAGCTCAGCGAAGCCCTCGCGGATGCCCTCCCTGCCTACGCGCACTCCTCGGGGAGTAACCAGCATGGCGTTCTCGGCGAAGTTTGCTGCGATCGCGTCAAGGTCCTCGGATTCCAGGGCCTTGCCGTGGCTGGTAAAGATTTCCTGCGGGCTGCGTGCGGACACGTCGTACACAGAGCATTTCCCTTCGTATAGCAGATCAGCGGCGGCCGTGCCGTGCTGGCCGACAGCCTGGCGGCACGTCACACCCGGCGCCGGGGTCTGGCCCGTTTACCGGGGAGGAACTGCCTGCGGCGTGCGGGCTGAGCAGAGGGCCGGATTCCTGCCCTGGCAGCGGACGTGCCTCGGGCGCAGGCGGTCTGCCCGCTGCAGATGCCCGCTCTGACTGCAGGGCATCTGCCTGCAAGGTGCAAGCAGGGCCCGCAGCACTGAGGAAGCACGGACACTCCGCACGCGGCAACACCTGCGCGCAGGCTGCCGCCCAGCGCGCAACAAGGGCTCAGATGCACGGCGACAGGAATCTCATCATCCGGCTGGATGGGCGCTTTGATCAGCATCCGCCTTAGCGGTAGCAGCATGGACACAGCAGTTGGTCAGCACTGAGATCCCACCACGTACACCGGTCAGCGCACGAGGGACGATCAGCTGACAGACCAGAGGATCCAGGCGCTTCAAACGGATAGCACGACAGGGCGGACGGGTGGCTGCCCGGCTGGCACAGAAGCTGCAGGACGTTCTGGGCCGCCAGCTGTGAGGGCCGGTCTTACGGGCGGAGCGCCGGGCTCGGTGCCCTCGCCGCATACTGCACACGAATGAACGACTCAGAACACTAGATGATCAATTCCAAGGGGTCGGCGAGCGAGCGGAGGGTCTCTTGCCCCCTGGACTGGAGCCAGCAGTTTCGGGGAGAGACTCCGGACTTCCGATGTGGTTTACGGCTGCATGCGGGCAGGCGGGCGGGCTCGGCGTGACCCCGAAGAGGCCATCACCACTTTCGGTGCACGGTTGCCTTACTTCCGGTCACCAAGCTTGCCGGCGGGACGTCATCGGCAACGACCGCGCCCGCGGCGACCACGGCGTCGCGGCCGATGCTGACGCCGGGCAGGATCGTGGCACCGGCGCCGATCCATACATTCTCCGCCACGTCGATGGGTGCGCCGGTGAGGTACAGCCGCCGCTCCCCGGGATCGACCGGGTGGCCGCTGGTGATAAACGTGGCCTTCGGTCCGATCATCACGCGCTCGCCGAGCCGGATGCCGGCGTAGTCCAGGAACGTGCAGTTCTGGTTGATGAAGACGCGCTCTGCGAGGTCGAGGTTCAGGCCATGGTCCGTGTAGAAGGGCGGATAGACCGTGACTTCCGGCGGCAGTGGCTTGCCAAGGATCTGTTCGAACAGTTCCGCCTTGCCCGCTTCGTCTTCGAAAGGCAGGACGTTCAGGCGGGAGGTGAGCTCGGTGACCTGCAGGACCCTCTCGGCCATGGCCTGGAACTCGGCGCTGTGGATGCGCATGAGACGGTCGCTGGACATGCCGCGATCCTTTCTGTGTGCAGGTGACTGGCGACTCACCGGACGGTCAAAAGTCAGGGGGTGCCGACGGAGACAGGAACGAGGGTGCCCAGGATCGTTTTGTGACGAACAACCTGGACACCCTCGCGACGGCACTCTATGTGAAGACCGACGACCTGCTGAAAGCGTCTCCGCATCTGGCGCCGTGGCGGCCGGCCGTGGGGATCGCCCCGCAACTCACCGGCGCCGAACTCGTGACGCTGGCAGTGATGCAGGCCATGCCTGGCTTCACCTCCGAGGCCAGGCTCACCTGCCGGCACCTCTTCCCGCACCTGCCCCAGCAGCCCGGTTACAGCAAGCGCCTGCGCAAGGCCGCCGCGCTGCTGCGGCGGCTCACCCGGCTGCTGGCCGCCGAAACCTCGGTATGGAGCGACGGCGTGTGGATCGTGGACCCACGCGGTGGATTGCGGCCGCTCCCGCGAGACCGTCAAACGCTCCGACCTGGCCGGATGGGCCGAATACGGATACTGCGCCAGCCACAGTCGATTCTTCTGGGGCCTGCGGCTGCATCTGGTGTGCACCCTTCAGGGTCTGCCCATCGCATTCGCCCTGACCGGGGCCAAGGCCGACGAACGCGAGACCCTGCTTGACCTCCTGGCCGCCGAAACCGGACCTCATCACCCGCCGTCCCGGACAGGCCCTGATCGGCGACAAGAACTACTTCGGCCGAGCATTCGAACACCAACTCGCCGAACAGGACGTCCAGTTGCTGCGGCCGACCCGCGAGGGCGAACGTGAGCGGCCCGGCGCCCGCCTGTTCAAACCCTTGAGGCAGATCATCGAGTCGATCAACGAGATGCTCAAGGGCCAGCTCGACCTCGAACGACACCGAGGCCGCACACCCGGCGGCGTCATCGCCCGCGTCGTGCAGCGCATCCTCGCGCTGACGGTCGCGGTCTGGCACAACGACGCCACCGGACAGGACGTCCTACGGTCACTGACCGCCTACGATCACTGACCCCTTGGAATAGATCATCTAGCCGGGTATGCGGCGTCACGTCTCCCCTGCCGGGCCGGCAGTTCCCATTGACACTCCCGCATGAGCCGGCGGCACGGCGCAC
This sequence comes from Streptomyces sp. NPDC008121, assembly GCF_042957155.1. Classification (NCBI taxonomy): domain Bacteria; kingdom Bacillati; phylum Actinomycetota; class Actinomycetes; order Kitasatosporales; family Streptomycetaceae; genus Streptomyces; species Streptomyces sp. NPDC008121. The sequence continues at coordinate 33,698 of NZ_JBIBHT010000011.1, forward strand.
CCCGCCAGCGAGCGCTCGCAGACGGCAACAGGATGGCGGGGGCCCAGGCGGCCGCACGCCCTGGCACCACTGCCACTCCTGGACTCCCGAGCCAGGGGGCAGCGTTGAGCCCGCAGCAGAGGCACCGGGCGGTGCGGGGCGGCAGTGCTTTGGCTGCTCAGGGGTGCAGCCGCCACCAGAGCCGGTGTCGCTCCTGTGGCCAGAACAGCACGCCGTGACACGCTGCTGGCCGCGCCCTGGTCCGTATTCCTTCACAGGATTCGGGGCACCGTCCTGGCAGGGCGTGCCGGCCTATGCGGCTCTTAACGGGCCTGCCCGCCTCGTGGACGGCGTGGCCACCGGCGCCGGGTGGCATCGCTGTCGGCCGGAGCCGCAGGAGAGGAGAAGCCGCCGGGAACTCCTGGGGCTGGGGGCGGCGGCATGGGAGTTGCGGGTGTTTCTGGGCCGGCGGGCACCGGCCACACCGGGCGGGCGATGACCCTGGCGTGCAGTATGAGCGACGCGCATGCCCCACAGACCTCCTCCACGCTCCATACCTGGCCTACGGCCGGGTCATGACGCAGAATCAGCACGGCGTTTCCCGTGCAGGGCGCCGGAGCAGCCTCGTGGGCGGCGCACTGGCGGGCACGGCAGTGACAGGCTGCGCCGGGCCGCAGGGTGGCGGCCCTGGCGTGAGCGGCGGCATGAGCGGCAGCGAATGTGCGCAAGGCCGCCAGGTCTTTAGACCTCGGCGGCATTCTGCATGCGGCGGTGGAGCAGGTAACTGCGGCGGTGCGGTCGCCGTATCCGGTCAGCCGCACGGTCCAGAACCGCCCGGGGACGCGTACGGTGCCAGGGTCGCGGCTGGTTTCACGTGAAGAGCTCGTCACAGGCGCTCCGTTCGGGTTACTGAGAGAAATATCCGCTCTACTATGAGCCACCGGGCTGCCGGGACGCAGCGCGCCAGGCGGATGCTGTCGAGCGGCGGCAGGGGCCCTGTATCTGCGGGCGGGCGGGACAGCGGGGAGCAGCGGGAGCTGAAGCAGGCCGGGCGCAATAGTGCCCGGGGGGCTGCCGGTCGGCAAGGGCGCTCGGGCAGAAGCGGCTGCTGTATCTCCGGCGGGCCAGCGGCATGCGGTACCTCGTCCAGTGTCTTCGGTCTCGGGTGCCTGGGCGGTCAGCGGCCTGTTTCCGGCCATACGGGCTGCGGAATATGGCGCCCGGAGCCACTGCACAGCGGGGCCCCTGGGACCGGGACGTCCAACGGCTGCTGCTACGGCTGGCCTTGGGAGTACCAGGACTGTGCGCAGACGGCCGCCGGGCCGTTCCGTTCACGGTGTCGCCTTGGTTCCCGCGGGGCGGCCCGGCGCCGGTGCCGGTTCTGCGTGCACTGGTGCGCTGGCGGGCACGGCAAGCCAGCAGCGGACTCAGGAGTACCAGTACGTCCGCTGCCCGCCTGCCGGCGGCGCCACCCCTGGGCCTCTCGCACGGGGAGCGGTCTGCAGCGGGGGGGGGCAGGCGGCGGGAGTCTGGCGGACCTTGTGGAGTCTGGAGAGGCAGTGGCAGCGTGCAGGGGTCCCTGTCCGGGTTCCTGCAGCGCTGCACATGCCGGACAGCAGCTTCGGCTGGGCATGCGTCATGCTCAGCTGACGGGCAGGACTGGCGCAGTCTGCGTGCACCTGCGCCGGGCCGTTTCTCCCGGAGCTGGCTCCAGGACTGCCCGATGCCGGAATCGCTTGCGGAGCTGGATGCCGGGGAACCGTGAGGCCTGGTCCGGCAGGGTACTGCATTGACACGGCAGGCATCTCGCCGCGCGGCCGGCCCGGGCGGCGGGCTGCCGCCGGCTCAGCCTTCGGGGCAGGCGCCTCCCGGCAGCTGCGTGGCCCCTGCGGCGGCGTGACAGCCGTCAACTGGTGCTGCAGACGCCTGCAGCACCAGATGACGGACAGGCCCTCACACCCGGCGGGCGGCCTGCCTACGGTCAGGGCCGCTGCGGCTCTGACCGTACCCGGGGGCTATCGGCTGCCTTTTAAGTGGGCGCGCCGGTCCGGCCGCACTCCGGGAACAGGGCTGTTGCCCGCGCGCGGGTTCGGGTGGGGCTCATGCGGCACGGGCCGGCGCCCCGGCTGGGCCCGCAGTTCCGCCGGCCCTGGGCGGGCAGGGCACTCCTGCTTCAGCGCACCGCCTTTATACGGCAGCGGCACCCGTCCTTGCGCTCACGGCCGGGCGGCCGTATGCCGGTGCTGTGAAAGCTCCGGATGCAGGGGGCAGTCTGTGGGAAAGTGACCGCCATGGATCTCGCATACTGCAGACTTAGCACTACCGCGCAGGACCTCGCTCGGCAGATCCATGCCGTGCGCGCAGCCGGAGTGGCCGAGGAGCATGTCTACGTCGATATGGGCACAGGGGTTGCCGCGCAGCGGCAGGGACTGACGGCATTACTCGCCTTTGCGCGGCCTGGTGACCGGATTAATGTAGTCGGCCTTGACCGGCTGGGCAGTGATTTACGCGAAACCCTCGCTCTTGTCCACAGCCTCGCGGCACGCGGCATATTTCTGCGGACGCTCGGCGGCAGGTTCTCCGCTGACATCAGAGCACCCCGGCCTGCTGGCCGCACCTTCGGCAAGGCGCGCGGTGCCGGGCACCTGCGGAGCCGGGCCTGAGGTACTCCCCCGGGCCGGCCTGCCGCCCTGCGGTGCGCGGCGTCTGCTTGTCGCTCGCGGCAGTGCCGGGGCAGGACGTCCTGACGGCTGTGGGCTGCCTGTCTCGCAGGCTGTGCTCTCTTCCGGGCCGTTTCCGGCTGGCGGGTCTCCGGGTTTGCGGGCTTCGGTATCAGCGCCGTCCGATGCCGGTTTACCGGCATGGGGCGGCCAGGGCCGCTCCGGCCGGCCGGCCCTGGGGGGTTCGGGGTCTGCTGGATCTGTGTTCCAGCAGACCCCCGCATACTCAGAACTGATAGAAGTCCGGGTAAATGCGGTATATATTCTGCAGGCCGCCGTCCGGCGGCGCGGCATCCAGCACAATAATTTCTTCGAGCGTTTCGATGGGGAATTCCTGGATCTCCTTCATGACCTCCTCTTTGGTGACGGTTGTTTCTGCCAGGTTGAGGACGATCCGCTTGGCCTGCCTTGTGACTTTATCGTCGATAGTGTTGTATATCATTTTCAGTTTCCCGAAGGGGGTGTAGCAGTCGGCGTATTTTCCCCCGATCAGGTAGTCGGGCTTTGCGCCGCTGGCAAGTGCTGGCGGATTCTGCATGATGTCGAAGCCCGCTATGGCAAGGCGGCGCGCTGCATCGTTCTCCCTGATGATGGAGAGAGCTCCGGTGTCCTTGGCGCCGTTCAGCTTCGCGCGTCCCCTGGCTGACAGCTGCGGGATGGGAGTTACTGTGCCTCGCGGTCTGGCATCGGGGTTGAATGCGTGCGAGGGCAGGCTGGGGGACCAGCCGGGCGTCTGCGGGGCTGTTCCCCCGGCCGCCGGGGCGGGCTGCGTCAGCTGCCCGGGCAGTCCTGCCGGAGAGCTGGGGCTGCCAGCGAAGTCATCCAGTTCGATGTATTTGGCTGCAGCCGGGCCGCGCTGGGCCGCCTTGGCGATGCCGCTGCCGATGCCGAGGGCAAGGCCGGCGGCGCCGAGGGCCAGAGCAGTGATGGTGAGGGGATCGTCGATCTGGTCGCGGCCGGTGCCGATCGCGGCGGCGTCAAGGACGCCCGAGGCGGCGTCGAGGACTGCTCCGGCCAGCGCGATGACGGTGCCGACGCCGAAGGGGCCGGTGGTGGCGGCGGTTGCGGCCAGGGTGACCAGGGCTGCAGCGGTGGTGAAGCCCCAGATGAGCCAGCTTGCCCAGTCGGGGATCTCGGTTGTGCCCTGGGGGTCGATGCGGTTGACCGGGTTGGCACCCATGGCCTGGTAGCGGTTGAACTGCGGCGCGGCGTCGGCGGTGGTGAAGCGTTTGGTGACGGGGTCGTAGATGCGTGTCCTGAGGTACTGGGTGCCTTCCGGGCCGGTGTGCTCGCCGGCGTAGGTGAAGGGGTTGCGGGCAGCTCCCGCCGGCTGCTGGCTGCCAGGAGCGTGGGGGGCGCCGGCCGGGCCGGCGTTCTGGCCGTAGTCGGTGTAGTTCCAGGCCTGGACGGTTTCGCCGCTGTTGCTGCTGAGGGCGGTGGTGCTCCCGTGGCGGTCGGTGATGAGGTAGCCCTCGCCGGTGGCGGCGGCCTGCTGTGCGCCGTCTCCGGTGAGGATGCGGGCGTGGCGGGTGCCGGCCATGAGATAGGAGGCGGTGATCCCGGCCCTCTGCTGTGCGTGTGCAGGACCGTCGGTGCTGGTGTGGGTGTCGTTGAGGAGGAGGCCGCCGGGGCTGTAGTGGAATGTGGTGGTCCGGCCGGGGTCGGTGCCGCCGGGCGGGAGTTCGGTGGCGGTGGCACGGGTGCCGTCGGCCCAGTAGGTGTAGCGGGTGGTCTTTCCGCCGGGGGCGGTGGCGGTGAGGGGCTGGTTGTGCAGGTTGTAGGTGTAGGTGGTGCCGTCGTGGCCGGTGGTCAGGTTTCCTTCGCTGTCGAAGGTCTGGGGGTGCTGCTGGCCGTCGGTGGTGAGGGCGGTCAGCCGTCCTGAGGTGTCGATGGTGTGCTCGGTGACCGAGGTTTTGCTGCTGTGCGTGGTTTCGGTCCGGGTGACGTCGCCGGCGATGTTCACGGTGTAGCGGGTGGCGCCCAGCTGGCGGCCGTCAGCGTCGAGGACCTGGGAGGAGAGCAGCCGGTTGTAGGCGTCGTAGCTGTAACGGGTCGTGGTGGTGGTGTGCTGCTCCGGTGTGCCGTCTGGCCGTGCTGCGGGGCGGGTGTCGGTGCGCTGGGTGAGGTTGTTGTGGCTGTCGTAGGTGTAGGACGCTTCAGAGACGAGGCTGCCGCTGCGTGTGGTTTTCTCGTGCCTGATCTGGCTTGCGCTGGTGTATTGCGTCTGTGTGGTCGTGCCGTTGCCGCGGTCGGTACTGGTAATGCGGCCGAGCCCGTCGTAGGTGTAGGTGACGCTGGCCTTGACGGGGCTGGCAGTGTCATCGCGTTCGTGCTGGACGGCTTTGCTGAGGGTGCCGTCGGGGTTGTAGGCGTAGAAGGTGGTCAGGCCTGCAGCGTCGGTGACTTTCTGCAGCTGGCCGCTGTCAGCGAACTTCTGCCGGATGGCGGTGCCGTCGGGGTAGGCGGCCTCGGTGACGTTGCCGTCCGCGTCGTAGGTGTAGCTGATCCTGGTGGCGGCTTCGTTGCCGGGGTCGTAGACGCCGGTGAGGGCACCGGTGTGCTCGTCGTAGCTGTAGGCAGTCTTTTCCGTGGTTCTGCCGTCGGCTGAGATGTGCTCGGCCTGCAGGAGCTGGCCGGTTCTGGCGTGGTAGCGGTAGAGCGTCCTGGTGCCGCCCGGCGACACTGCCTGGCTGGCCTGGCCGCCGGAGGTGTAGCTGTAGGCGGTCTTCCTGCCGTCCGGCCGGCGCTGCTCGGTCACCCGGCCGGCGCTGTCGCGGACCAGGGCGAGGCCGGACCGGCCGCTGCTGGTGTCCTGGCCGGGCGTGAGCGTTTTGACCACCGGTGCGCCGGTGAGGTCGGTCGGCACGGTGGCGGTGATCTCCTCCCCGGGGAAGGTGGGGGAAGCGGGGGTGAGGGTGGTGTCCGGGACAGTCCCGGCGCTGCCGTAGGTGTGAGCGGCGGTGATGTCCTGGAATACCGACCGCGCTGTCCGGCCGAGGCTGTCATAGGTCTTGCTGCTGGCGGACTGCCGGGTGCCGTCGGCGAACGCCGTGGCCTGGGAGAGGGGGCGCCCGGACTGGTCGGATATTTCGGTGCTGGCGGCGGCGGCCCGGGCCGGGTCTGTTTCACCGGCGGGCAGGGTCAGCGTGGTGACGGAGGAAGTGTCTGCGGTCGCGGCGTCGGCGTAGAGGGTGAGCTGGGTCAGGCCGCTGGGGGCGACCGTCCTGACCGGCCGGCCGAGGTCATCGCTGGTGGTGACGGTGATCCGGCCGGCGCTGTCAGTGACCCGGGCGGTGCGTCCTTGGTCTTCGAACTGCACGGTCTGCAGGGTGCGGGCTGCGGGATCGCCGGTCAGTTCACCATTGCGGACGTTGTCCGTCTGCTTGACTATCCGGCCGAGCAGGTCCCGCTCCTGCACCGTCACATGGTTCCTGCCGTCCTTGCCCGGCGTGCTGACGGTGGTCGTTGTGGGGGTGTAGGAGGTGCGGGTGAGCAGGCCTCCGCCGTCCGGCCCTCCCGGTGTCTTGTGGGTGGTGACGCGGCCTGCCTGGTCGTAGGTGATGCTGGTGGTGCGGCCCTGGGTATCGGTGGTGCTGACGGTGTGTCCTGTGACGAGGTCGGTGGTCTGGGTGCTGGTGCCGGCCGCGGTTTTCACGGTGTCGGTGCGGGTGTGGGCGCTGGTGCTGATGACCGTGCCGTAGGTTCTGGTGATCTCCTCCGGGCCGTCGGTGGTGTCCGGCTCTGCGTCCGGGGCCCAGGTGGAGGTCTGTGCGGTGAGTTCACCGTGGCCGCTGACTGTGAACCTGGTGACGCTGCGGGCTGATGGCTGCTCTTCGCCCTTGTTCTTCACCAGCTGGCGGGATGCAGCGATGCTTCTGCGGTCCTGGGAGGGGGTGTTCTCGGTGATGGTCTGGGCGCCGTCGCTGCCGGTGACGGTGGTCCGCAGCGGCAGGCCGTAGCCTGCCGGCGTGCCCGGTGCGCCGGCTCCTCCTGCCTGGGGGCCGGGTGCGGTGGGGTCGTACTCGGTGACCGTGGTGGCGCCGGTGATGTCGGTGCGCCGGGTCTGGCGTCCGTGGTCGTCGAACTGCGCGGTCTCTGTGGTGGTGCGGGTACGGCCGGTGGCGGGATCGTGGACGGTGACGGTGGCCTTTGACGGTTTGCTGAAGTTCGCGGGAAGGCCGGCGGGGGCGGGGGGTGTCTGCCCGCCGTCCCGTTCGCCTGCGTATTCGAGTTTCTGGGTCCTCACCGGTTTCAGTTCACCCTGCATATTCAGCAGTGCGGTGCGTTCCTTGAGGAGGTGGAGGCTGTTGAACACGGAGCGGACGGTGGACCGCCCGTCGGACAGCTCGGTGGTGTAGCGGTAGTCGGCGTCGGCAGAGTCGAACAGTTCATCGGCCGAGGTGTACTGGCCGCTTCCGGTGAAGTCATGTCCCGCGTGCTCGCCTTCGGCGCCGAGCCTGAAGGTGCGTTCCGCGGTCAGGTTCCTGCCGTCCCTGTCAGTGACCTTCACGGAGGAGGTGACGGGAAAGCCGTGCGGCTGGGCGTAGCTGATGCGGGTTGATGAGCCGGCAGGAGCGTCGATGCGGGTCAGCAGCCGGCCTGGCATGCCGGCGGGCGCATAGTCCCAGGCCAGGGCCGTGGTCTGGTTTTCCGGATACACCACGGAGACCAGCCGCCCTTCTGACAGGTGCAGGACGGTGGTGGGCTGTTTGCCGTCGCTGCGCTGCGGTGAGGTGACGGTGACCTGGTTTTCAAGGCTGTAGTCGAATATGACGGCCTGTCCGTAGGCGTCGACGGCTTTCTCCAGGCGGTGCTGGCCGCCTCGCAGCTCCCAGGCATAGGCACTCTGGTTGCCGAAGGCGTCCTCCTCGGCGGTCAGGTCGCCTGCGGCGGAGAAGAAGCTTCTGTGCCCGTCGCTCCTGGTGAGCACCCACTTGTAGCTGCGCGCGATGCCCTCCAGCCCGGGGCGCGGTGCCAGGGTTCCGGGGGCCTCGCGGAAGGAGAGGTCTTTGAGGAGATAGCGCTTGAGGCCGGTGCCGGAGGTGTCTGCGGGGCTGATGGGGAAGCTGCCGCCGGGGGTGTGGAGGGCGCCGCCGTCGGCAGGGTCTACGTATGCCTTGCCCAGGCCGATGCCCTGCCCCAGTGAGAAGCGGTCTGCACCCGCGCCTGCTGCGGTCTGGTCATAGGCGAGGGCGAGTTCTACGGCAGTCTGGCCGCGGCCGGGAAGGGACACCAGCGGCAGAGCGGTGGTGAACGCGCCCGTCTGCTCATTGATCTGGCCCGCAGCGCCGCCGCCCATCGCGACCGCTCCCGAGAGTCCCGCCGCGCTTTGCAGGGCAGTGGCGGTTGCGGGTGCTGCGGGCAGCGTCACCGGAACCACCGTCCCCGCCATTACCACCGCCGTCGCCAGAGCGGTGCGGCGAAGCCAGCCCGTCCGGTGGTGCCGGCCGCTGCCGGAAGGGACCACGGCGGGGGACGCAGGCTGGTATGACATGGCAACTCCGCGCTAAGACGTGGGCATGGCGTGCTCACTGAACCTGAAGGAGGCCGGGCACGGCATCCTGTGATAGGCCAGGTTCTGGTTCTGTCCCGGGCCGGCCGGATACTGCACGCACCCCGGCCGGCCGGCCACCGTAGCGGGATCCGGCGGCGGCTCTCCTCTCGCTTGGTGCGCCGGGGCTGCGGGCAGGGCCGGCCTGGCTGCAGGTGCGGGCCTTTGCGGGCACGGTGCCATCTGGGGCAGGGTGCATCCGGATCAGTTCACGCTGGCGGCCGCACTCCCGGCGAGGGTGGGGACCGCCCCCTTGAGGCGGCCGGTCCGCACCGGGCTGGGGCCCCGGCGTTCCTGGGCCGTGGTCTGCGGAGGAAACGCAGCATCCCGGCTCGCCGCTCCGCTGCTGCCCGGAACCGGCCGTACCGCCCCCGGCGGGAGCATATGACCCTGCGTCACCGCGCGCGCTCTTCTTCGCCGGTGCAGGCCACCGCCTGCCCTCTGGGGGCGGGGCGTCCGTGATGCACTGGCCCGGCGGAGGGGCGGGAGCCTGCCGTGTGCCGGGCATGGCGTCTCCGCGGGCGCAGGGTACTGGCCTGGCTCCGCCAGGGCGGCCCCGCCCGTCGTCCGCCCGGGCGGACAGGCAGGACACGGGGCGGGTGCCCGGCGGCAGAGCCGGGACGCAGAGCAGGCAAACGCCACGGGCGTGCTGCTGTTCTGACTGCGGCTGTCTGGCCGCCAGGTGGCCCCGCGCAGGAGAGCGGCACCGCCCCCGGGCAGGGGCTGTCCGCAATCCTGGCCGTACGGCCCCGGCTAGTTGCCGTACCCGGCCTGAGCAGTGCAGGGGCCGGCCGGCTGACCACCGCAGGGCATAGGCCAGCCGACACTGGCGGGCGTCCCGTTCGTGCCGCTGATACGGATCCTTGACCTGATGTGTGCTCACGCTGCTTTTGCTGCCGGTTTCCGCAGCGCTCGCCCCGCTCCTGCGCGGCCGTCCCGGTACGGCAGATGGCTGCGCCTTGTGGCACTGGTGACCGCGGTGGTGATGGCGGCCACGGCCGTGCCGGCGTCAGGCGGCGCCAGCAGCGCCGCTGCTGCTGAGCCGGGGGCCGGGGTGTCAGGCGCGGTGGCGATGGGCGGCGGCATCCAGGGGCGGATTGATGAGATGACCGGCCGGTTTCATACCGCTTTTCCTCTGGCGTCGCTGCCGGGCCGCGGCTCAGCTGCTGTCTCGCTGGTGCTGGTGTATGACCAGGCGGCTGCAGGTGCGGGCGCGGACCGCTACGGCCTGGGGACCGGCATGAATGTGGGTGTGCCGTGGGTGGATCCCGGTGGCGGCGGCATGCTCCATACCGCGTCCGCCGGCAGCTTTGCTGTGGATGCGGCGGATCTCTCCGGCCCTGGTCTGAAGCGGTATCTGCTCAGGGACATCTCCTTCCGGCGGGCTCCCGGCACTCTGCCGGCACGTCCCGGGCTGGAAGATGCACTGCGGGCCTACCGGTGGGTGCTGTCCCGTGCCGACGGCAGCCGGAGTTTCTTCTCAGCGGCCGGCGACCTGGTGGCAGATACCGACCGGTTCGGTCACGAAACCGCATACCAGTGGGAGCTGCACGGCGAGCAGCACCGCCTGGTGCGGGTCACAGACGCCTACGGGCAGGCCGTCACCTTCGACTACGGTACCGAGGGCCAGGTGACAGTGACCTCACCGGTGCGCAGTGACGGCCAGCAGCCCGTCGTGGTACTGAGGCTGGACGATGGCCGTCTGGCCTCGGTCACCGATGCGGCGGGACAGAAGACGGCACTGGCCTACGGCAGCATTCCCGCAGGGATGCCGGGGCGGCTCCTTACCGCAGTCCACGCGCCCGCCGGCGCGGTGACGCGGATCGGTTATGCCGAGCCGCACGGATTTCCCGTGGCCGCTTCCCTGAAGGTCACCGACGGGGCAGGCAGGAACCTGACCGCGGAGCGGACCTTCACCCTGGATGTGAACGGCGAGCATGCAGGCCATGACTTCACCGGCCGCGGCCAGTACGCCTCCGCAGACGAGCTGTTCGACTCCGCCGACCCCGACTACCGGTATGCCACTGAGCTGTCCGACGGCCGTTCCACCGTCCGTTCGGTGTTCAACAGCCTGCACCTGCTCAAAGAGCGCACCGCCCTGCTGAACGTGCAGGGTGACATGCAGCCGGTCCGCACACAGCAGCTGCGGTACGAGGGTGAACGGGACGGCGGTCAGGTGCCTCCTGCAGCGTCTGACCTGCCGGCGAACTACGCCAAGCCCGTCGCTGTGACTGTCACCGTGCATGACCCCGCAACCGGCACCAGCAGAACGGCGACAGAATCTGCAAAATTCGATGTTCACGGCCGTCAGGTGGAACGCACCGGTGTCACCGGCGCGACGACCGTCACCGCATACGACCCCCCCGCACTGCACACCCCCGGCGGTGGCGGTCCTGCGGGATACGGGCTGCCGCTGCGGACAGTTGTCACCGGCCATGACGGCGCGCAGGCCATCACCGAGAACACGCTTTCTGCCGACCGCAGGAGTGTCGTCAGCACCACGGAGTCGGTGAAGAACGCCGGCGAGAGCAAGCCGTCGGCGCGCACGAGCACCCGGTTCACGGTCAGCACGCAGGGTGAGGTCACCCAGAAGACTGTCGCCTGGGCCGAAGGAGCAGAACCGGAAGGCGCCCAGGGCCCTGACAGCATCACCGAAATCTACGCCAGCACCATCGACACAGCCAGGCACCTGCGCACCGACACGGTGAAGAACGCGGCCGGGGCCAGCAGCCAGGCCACTGACCTGGTCACCGGACAGGTGGTCAGGGCTACGGACGCTGAAGGCCGCACCGTGGAACGGTCTTTCGACGGAGCCGGGCGCGTCATCGCAGAGAGGGCACCGGGCGGACCGGACGGCAAGGGCCTTGTCACCACCACCTCCTACACGCCCGCCACGACGACCGTGAGCACGCCGGGACAGGACGGCAGGCAGCACATCACTGTGGAGGAGCGGGACCTGCTGGGCCGCGTCATCAGGCAGACGGACAATGTCCGCAACGGTGAGCTGACCGGCGATCCCGCGGCACGCACTCTGCAGACCGTGCAGTTCGAAGACCAGGGCCGCACCGCAAAAGTCACCGATCAAGCCGGCCGGACCACCGTCACCACCAGCGATGACCTCGGACGGCAGGTCAAAGCCGTCGCACCGAACGGCATGACCGAGCTGACCGCCTACGCCGATGCCGCTGCCGGCGGCACCTCCACAGTCACCGCACTGACCCTGCCCGCGGGCGTGAGCGACCCCGCCAGGGCGGTCTCCGCCAGCACCGGGACCCTCGACCCGGCCGGGCGGCCCGTCGCCGCCGGGACGTCGTTCGCCGACGGCACCAGGCAGTCCGGGACCAGCCACTCCTACGACAGTCTCGGCAGGGTGTCTGAGTCGGTGTCGGGTGATGTGGCTGTCACGCCGTCTTACGGCGCCGCCGGTGCGGTGGAAAGCACCGTCCTCACCCCGAAGGACACCAGCACCTTCCCCGGCGGCACGGTCACCGCCGCCATGCCCAAGGACCTGACCGGCGCACCTGTCGTCAAGACTCTTGCTCCCGGCCGGGAAGCGGGCGCGGGCCGCTCGGGTACAGCCCTGGTACGGGACGAGGCCGGGCGGGTCACCGAGGAGTCCCGTCCGGACGGGAAGAAGACGGTGTTCACCTACACCCCCGGCGGACGGCTGAAGGAATCTGTCTCCCCCGGCGGCATCCGGACGTCCTACCGGTATGACGGGAACACCGGCCAGGTTCTCCAGATCACGGTCACCTCGGCGGACGGCAAGCGCACGGAGAAGACCGGCTACACCTACGACCCCCACACCGGCGCTGTCACCAGCGTGTTCGACCCGGACGACAGGGCCGGCACGCTCATCGCCTACCGCTATGACGCAGACGGCCATGTCACCCACGCCGCCTACCCCGACGGCACCGCCGTCCGGCAGGAATTCGGCGACAACGGGCAGCTGCGCAAAACCACCGACGCGGCCGGACTGACCACCTTCTACGCCTACAGCCCCGACGGCACCCTCGCCGGGGCCGTCCAGCGCGCAAGCGATGACACAGACAGCCCGGTGAAGGCACAGGTCGCCTACACCTACGACGGGCTCGGCCGCATTACCAAAGTGGACCGCGGCAACGGCGTCATCACCGAAACCGGATACACCGGCGCCCACCAGATCAGCCGTGAGAAGACCACAAAGGACGGCCGGCCCCTCTCCGAAGCGGCCTACACCTACGACAGCCACAACAGCCTCACCCAGCGCACCGACACCCGCCCCCAGCCCAGGGCTGACGGCACCCCCGGCGAGCCGGTGACCACCACCACCCGCTACACCTACGACGCCTACAACCGGCTCACCGGATCAGAAGTCTCCAGCCCCGGCGGCCGCAAGCTCACCACCACCGCCTACACCCTCAACGTCGCCGGCGACGTCGTAAAAACCGGGGTCACCCCCCACACCGGCGTACAGGCCGGGAAGACCACCGTCACCGTTCACAGCATCGACTCCTCCGGCCGGCTCACCGCCGTCACCACAGACGGCCGCCAGCACCCCCAGACTTTCGACACCGACGGAAACCTGCTCACCAGCCACACCGGCACCTCCTGGACCTACAGCCTCCACGGCCAGCCCGTCACCCAGACCACCCCCGACGGCACCCTCACCCGCTACACCTACTGGGCCGACGGCACCCGCGCCACGGCCCAGACCACCCCCGCTGGCAGCAGCGGGCAGGAACACCTCACCCGCTTCCACTACACCCCCGACGGCACCCTCCTCAACGACACCCACACCACCCCCGCAGCAGGACAGGACCACGACGGGGACCCCGGCAACACGCTCACCGCCTCGTATCTCCTCGCCGGCACCCGCCACGCCCGCACCCTCACCGGCCCCGGGGCGGACCAGGCCGCCGCGACCGGCGCCGGATACCTGGTCACCGACCGCCACGGCAGCACCACCGCCCTCACCGCCACCGGCAGCGGCGAGACCAGCCAGGTCTGGCAGTACACCGACTACGGACAGCACGCAGACCACACCGGCACTCCCCTGACCGCCGGCGGCCGTCCGCCCGCCAGCCCGGCAGGCGCAGCCCGCCAGCCCTTCACCTTCGCCGGCGAACACACCAGCCCTGAGGGCACCCAGTACCTGAAAACCCGCACCTACGACCCCGCCACCGGGCGGTTCACCACCGCCGACAACGCACCCCAGTTCAACCGCTACCAGGCCATGGGCGCCAACCCCGTCAACCGCATCGACCCCGAAGGCACCACCGACATCCCTGACTGGGGCAGCTACCTCATCATGGGCCTCACCGCCGCCGCCACCATCATCAGCACCATCGCCACCTGGGGCACTACAGCCCCCGCCATGGCCATCGCCATCGCCGGCGCCGTCCTCGACCTCGCCTCCACCGCACTCGACACCGCCGCTACAGCAACCGGCCGCACCCGCATCGACGACCCCCTCAGCATCGCCTCCCTCACCCTCGGCGCCCTCGGCGCCGTCCTCGGTATCGGCAGCGCTGCCGGGGCCCTCATGAAGACCCGCATCGCAGCCCCCGCCGCCACCGAGCTCGAAAACTTCGCCTCCCCGGCGCGCCTCTCACCCCAGGTACTGGCAGAAGGAGCGGAAAACGCGGCCGGGACTAAACTGGTGGCACAAAAAACAGTTATTACAGGAGAAATACAGCACGACCCCCCGACAGGGGTACACGGAACACCCGCAGAAGCACCCGCCGGAGGGCAGTCCGGGACAGACGAGACTATAGGCACCATGCAGCAGCACGAGAGATACGAGAGGGCGAGAACCTCTCTTTTCTCAAGAATAGACCGCCACTATGCACAGTTCCGTAAAATCACGGCTGTGGAGCAGCGCCTCTACAAAAAGGCTGCCACAAAGCTAAGGAGTATGGTCCAGAACCGGCCGCTGGCAGGCTACCAGCAAGAGAAGGCCGTAATGTTACGTACCAGGATTGAAGTGCTGCACGCATCAATGGCCGGGTATGCCACGGCCCTCCGTTACGCCGCGCTGGAGTACGATGCAGTTTCCCACCACCTTGCCGGCAGGCGCATACTGATGGACTACCGCGACATGCTGCAGGCGGACCTCAGCGACCTGGCCAGCGACGACGCCGTACTGGTCGATGCATGGCTGGAAGCCAATACGTGAGCCATAACGCCACGGAACCCAATTCATCCCGCCTCTGAGCTTGATCTGCAACCTGTGTATTGCCGGTGTGCGGTGATGCTCTCCTCGCGTCTGGCAGTCTTCCCCGCGTCGTAGCGGGACGCCGGCCTGTGGTTCATAAAGCCTGGCGGCCGGACCGGGCTTGCCGGGTCCCCGTGCTCGGGCGGGTAGGGCGGCCTTCGGCCGGAGGTTCCGAGATCCGCGGCGGTCACGCGCCGGGGCGAGTCCTTGGCAAGGGGGCGTGTGAGGCGGAGGCGGGCGCGGGCAGGATGATGAGCCAGGCCCACCGGTCGGCGGCCTGGGGGCTGAGGGGTCGGGCGGGTCCAGGTGAGGGGCTGTTGAACAGCCCCTCACCTGGTGCGCTCGAGGTCACAGGTGGGGTCGTCTGCGTGCCCGCGAACGGGCAATCGAAGAGCCACCTGCGGCTGCTTACACGGGCCGGCTGGCTGACGAGAAGGGCGCCGAAGCCCTGATCCGCAGCCTGGCCACGGTCCCACGGCGTCGAACTGTCCATCGCCGCCCCCGGGGCCCAGTTCCACCCCGCGAGCACCGCTGCCGCAGCGGGCCGGGGCGCAGGCCGCTGCCTCGGCTGGCTCCGCCGCACCCAATGCGGAAGGCATTCGCCGAGCATGACGTCCTCGGGATGCCGTCGACGGCTCTGGAGGCGACAGGCCTGACCGCGCTGAAGCCCAAGCCTGCAGGCTGCCCGTCCAGCCGAAGCCGTACATCAGACGCTGCCGGAGGTTCACCTCCCGGATATGCTGACGCAGCTTCAGGATCCGTTCGTATGTTCACGCGTGTGACAGGCCCGAGCGACGGCGGGGCAGACACTCATCTCCCCCCTCTTGTTCGCTCGTCCCGGTCTCGCCTCAGGCTCTATCTTCAGCTCGGCAATCCCGCGGCAGATCATGAAGATGGCCCTGCTCGGTAGCCGCAGGTCTGCGACAACATCAGGTTTCTGCCAGAGCAGGGCCACGGGGACTGGAGCGTTACGGCAGGTCTGGATACCGATCAACCCGATGAGCTGGTAGCACGGGTTCGTCAAGAGCTCGTGGAAGATCCGGAATCGCCGGTGATGCCAGGCCGGTTGTGGGCGCTGGGGTTGTACAAGCCGCTCGTGCCAGCGCTGTTCCCGCTGCGCCAGAACTCGGTTCAGCAGGCCGCCGCGCAGCTGTCCGGCATCAGGCGGCCGTCTCCATGCGGTGGACGGCCTTGCTGCGATGGTGACCTGCGGGTTCACCCCGTGTCTGCGGTGCTTGCCCGGGAGGTCTGCCCGGCGGTCGCCGGCATGGCCGCATTCCGCAGGTGCGCCGTCCAGCAGGACGTACCGTGCATTCGCCGTCCGCAGGGCCGCGGCCAGGCCCGCCAGCCCGGCCCGCAGGTGTTTCCGCCACAAGCACGGATGCAGGCGTGTGCGGAGCCCGCGCTGATCCCGGACCCGGCCGCAGTCGCGCAAGCGGGTCGTTCCTGCAGGTACCCCAAGGCGGCCAGGGCCCTGCCGACAGGCGGCAGCTTGCACCAGCGGTCGCCCTCCGGGTGACGGTCAGCGCCGTGACCCGCTCCAGTGCGTGCGGGACGTCGCGTACGGCACGACAAGAAGCCAGCGAGGCCCCCGCGCTGAAGAGCACGGACATCAGACATCCCGCTCAACAACCCGAGGGCCTCGCTCGTCACACATCTATCCCTGTCACCCGGTCAGGGGCCGGCTGAAAAGGCTCACTACTGGGCGGAGAAATCGACAATTTCAATTTGATCACCGTGGCTGACCATGATTCCGTGAATCTTTGAACTCCATTCATTCTTGCTCTCCACCTCCGCGGTATTCCTGTTGATCACCGCGATGGAAGATTTTTTCAGCGGCTCGCCGCTCGGGAACCTGCCGAGGTCCACTCCAGGGGCAAGCAGAGGAAGGCTGGACGTGCCTGTGATCACTTGCGTGCGCAGGGAAATACCTATAGCGGTCGCTTCATGCGACTGGAAAAGAGCGGGCCCGACCCTGGTATCTGCGATGCGGCAGGCTCCTTCTTTGCAGGAATCCGTCGGGCTCTGCTTTTCTACCTCGACACCTATCCCGCCCGGCACCGGCACAGGCCTCAGTTTCGCCGCCCGGGGGCTGACGGCAATAGTCGATGAGAAAGCAAAAGGCTTTCCTTCCGTGTTCTGGAAGTACGCCGTGAACTTCTGGTCACGGGCAGCGTTAGCTGTGGTGAGGTACGCCCTGAACCTTTCCGATCCGGAGGCACTCATAAGGAAGTCATCCTCATTCACATAAGGTCCCGGAAGGGAGGAAATCGCAGCGTGCGAGTACGGGTTGTCCACATCGAGCAGCCCCGTAAGAAGCATCTTTCCTTCCCCTCGGTAGAAGACCCTGTCGTACTCAGGCCTTGACGCGTCAAGGGCAGGTGAGGTCCTCGGCTTCAGAGCGACCTCCACCGGCTCCTGGTCGATTCCGTTAGCCCGGAGGGGGCTCTCAGTGATAGGCCGGAGGAACGACAGGGTCAGCTCTTCCGTACCGAGAGAAGGAGCTGGTAGATCCCGCAGTACGACGGGCTGGGAGACCATTCCACCGGACTGAACGCGGATTCCGGTGTACTGCCTGGCGTCCTTTACATTCTCCCAGTAGAAGCTGCTCTTTCCCAAAGTCACCGTGTCGCCTGTCAGTGCAGGAGCGGTAACCGGCTTGAGTTTGCCCAAATCCTCCCACACAAGCCCGTTCGTAGTGCCCTGGACGGTCATTGCGGGAAGCTGGGTGCCAGTGAGGTCATTGTCTGCTCCTGGCACCTTCCATGCAGCGTCAGTAACATCGAAGCGGTAGACAGGACGGGCCGGGTCGCCGTCAGGTGACGTGGTCGTCAGGCGTTTGCCTGCGACTTGCGGTGCGCGAACGGCCTCCGGTGCCCCAGCCGCGAGGCTCACAACCAGCTGCTGCTGGCCGGACCCGATGTCGCCCAGATTCTCGGCAGTGATCTTCAGGACACCACTGCCTACCTGCTCCACCGCGCCGAGCTGGCTTCCCTGCTGCTTCAGCTTCACGACGCTGCGCATGCCAGGCTCGCCGACTGGCTGTACCTCTATGTAGCCGAAGCGCCTCTCCTCCGTTCCGCACGCCCCCGCGGGACCGGAGGTCAGAACCACTGACGCGAAGTCGGCAGACTTCTCACTGGCGCGGATGGGAGTAAAGGAGGAGGAAGGGAACGGAGGCAACTGGCCCACCTGGATATTCGACCAACAGCCCTTGTCACCGGAATCACTGGCCTTGAGGCGAGCTTCCAGCTTCTTGCCTGTCGTGTTCACTACCGACAGGCGCAGACTCTTGTATCCGGGGAACCATGAGCGCATCTCAAAATCAGGCACCGTCTTGCTTGCTCTTCCTGAACTAAGCAGATCGATGGCTTCCAGAAGGTCACCGGAACGGTGTACGAGTACCTGGTTCGTGTCAGTCTCCCGCGATCCGACTACCAGATGCAGCTCACCGTTACTGCCGACTTTGACGAAAGAAAGCCGTGCGGCAGGTCCGATGGGGGCCGAGTGCAGCAACTCCTGGCCGCTGGAGGTGTCGCGTATCTGCAGAGACTCGAGCCTCCCGTCTTTCTGCTTCTCGTGCCACCAGCTCACGGCCAGGCGCTGATTTTCGTCATCGAAGGCGAAAGCAGTCGGCGCCTTGATCTCACCGCTGTCGAAGTGGGCACTCTCGACCTGCTGCCACAGGCCCTTTTTCGCAGCAGGATCCACCATGTACAGGGAGTGCGTACTGTAGTCCTCGTAGTCATATGCGAGCCGCCCGATGGCGAGGCCCGTTACTTTATTTCCCTCGGGAGTCTTTACCGAGCCTTCGCCGCTGAACTTCACAGCAGTCACCAGGTCGCGGCCCCAGGTCATGTATGACCAGCGCTTCCAGTCTTCATATACCGCGCCCTGGAATCCCAAGTCTGAAGTACTGTAAAGGCGCACCCCACCCGCACTCTGACCGACAGCCAGGGTCTCTACACCGTTCACCACCCCCACGTCGAGGGAGGTGACAATAGGAGCTCTATTTATGTCGCCGTCAATACGAACAAGAGGCACGACTTTAGTATCGACCTGCCTCATATCGTGCCTGGTGTCGATTTTTACCAGAGCTGCAGCATAAAAGTCCGGCACCTTTCCAAGAATGCCGGCCACATAAAGGTTCCCGTCCTTGCCTGCGGAGATCTTCGTACCGGTCAACCCGGCCCTGTCGGCCCACCCGTGATGAGCCCACGGGTCGGCAAGCACGCCTCTCGGGGGTTTCCATTCACCGAGGCTGAGGGTGGTCTCCTTGAGCTTGTCGCCCTTGCCGTCATATATCCGCAGCTTGACCGAGGAGCCGTTCAGGCCTGTGACAGCTTCTTCTAGGACTGCGCGCTGGTCGTGGCCCAGCCCCAGGAAGTCCCCCGTGACCTCGTTGGTCTTCAGCGCCGGCAGCCGTGCCGACTCATCCACCGCAATCCCCGCAGCCGCAGCCCCCACCTGCTGCTCGGCAGCCTCCCCGGCCGCCCACACAGGAGACGCCGGCAACGCCAGAGGCCCCGCTGCCGCCATAGCCATCACCGCCAGCGCCACACGACGCCAGCCACGCTTCCCAGCCAGACCCGACACCCAGCACTCCCAACAGACGATTCACAACGCTTCCAGTCCACTACAGCCCCGCCCCCCCGCTTCCCGCACCAGCCAATCGCCCCCCCCGCCGGCCCACAAACCCCTCACCCGCAGGCAGGACAGGAGCGGGGGGCGAGGTGGCAGGCGGGTGGGCGGGGCGCGCTGCTGTCCGGCCAGGGAACCGGCACATCAGTGCACATCAGGTTCTGTCTGAAGCCGAGCCGGCCGCCCCTCGGCATGCCGTCCTCAACCACACCCCACCCGAACTGGGGCTTCCGGGCCAGCTGTGGACGCGGGGGCTGATAGGCGAGCAGATCTCAAGCTGTACCGGGTCCGCTTAGCCGAGCCGGGGATAGGCACGTACTCAAGCACTGGGGTCCAGAGACCGGACAAACGGGCCGTTGAGCAGGGTCCGGGGGCGGTCCGGGTCAGGGCGAGGGTGAGGGTGTTCCGATTCGACGGACACCCTTGGTGTGGTGGTCAGGCTGCGAGGGCGGTCTCGTATTCGGCAGGATTGCGGTAGCCGAGGCTGCTGTGGAGCCGGGGAACGTTGTACCAGCTCTGGATCCACTCGGATATCGCGCTGCGTGCAGCGGCCCTGCTGGGCCAGGGCCGACTGTCGAGGAGCTCGTTCCTCAGCGTGGGAAGAACGATTCGGCGAGCGTGTTGTCCCAGCACTGACCGGTGCGGCCGGTCGGCAGCCCGATGCCGAGATCCGTTGCCGGGGCCGTGAGCTGGCGGCTGGTGGACTGGCAGCCGCGGTCGCAGTGGCCATATCACCGACCGGGCCTGCTGACGGGTCCGGCAGGCCGCTGTGAGGGCGTCAGCGACGGGCTCGGTTCGCAGACAGCCGACGACGGTGGCCCAGCCGGCGACGCGGGGGGGGGCGATGTCGATGACGGCCGCCAGCAGAACCAGCCTTCTTCGGTGGCGATGTACGTGAAGTCGCCGCACCAGCGGGTGCCGATGGCGCCTGAGCCGGGCTGGAGGTGGAAAAGAACCAGGTCAGGGCGGGTGGCCGCGTGGGGACCGGGGATTGGCGGTGCGGCGCCGGCCCGTGAGGCTGGCCTGCCGCATGAGACCTGCGGCCCGGAGGCGCCCGCAGTCGGCGCCTCCGGGCTCCAGGACAGCGGGTCCAGGAGTTCCGCTGCGGCAGGCGTAGTAGGCGGTACGGGAGACCTTAAGCAGTCCACAGGCCCGTTTGACGCTGGGGCCGGCGGTCTCCTCCGCCTCGGTCAACGGGTCCCGGTTCACCGGGTCTCATCGAAGACTGCCGTAGCACACCCGTTTCTCGCGTTCGCTGCTGGTCAGGCTTTCGCGTTCGCCGGCGTCGGCCTGGGCCTGACGGACCCAGTCGCAGACCGCGGTCCCGGTCAGGCCGGATTCCTTGGTGACCTGACCGACCGAGCGGTCACCCCGCCAGGCACAGATCGGCAATCTCGGACTTGAGCTGCGGCGTGAACGAGCGGCGAGGACGCGGCTTCTTCTTCCCCATGCTCTCTCCATGATGAACATCATCCTTCCGGGGCCGAAACCCCTGATCTCCAATGTCCGTCAAAGCGGATCAAGCCCATCCTGAACAGTCGCAGGCCAGCAGGGTGCAGATGGCTTGGACGGTGCGGCTGGTGTGCCGGGTAGAGCAGCGTGCTCTGCGTGCGGTACGCCAGGACTTGAGCCGGCGAAGGCCCGTTCCCGGGTCTCAGCCGGGCATAGTGGCGGCTGGACTGCTGGTAGTGCCCGGTTTGTTCGCGTTGCTGGCAGCAGGGGATGCGGACGGTGGAGCCGGCGCCTTGGCAAGCGCTGTCCGCACGAGGATTTGCTGGGTGGGGCGGGCAAGGACGATGCAGGGGGCCCGCGGCAGCCCAGCATGGCCCGGGGGAACCAAAGCGGTGTGCCGTCCGGCCGGGCGGTGGTCTGGCCGTTCATCCGTGCTGCCTGCGCTTTTGGGGAATACCCAGGCAGTGCGGCCCGTCCGCCGCAATGCGGCCGGTGGGGACCAGCGGGCCGTCGGCGGCGGCGAAGCCGCCCTCGCCCAGGCCGGTCAGGGCCTCACGCAGGCCCGGCCGCTCGGCCAGGACGTCCAGGGTCCCGTCGGTGCAACGCCAGACCGTCGCGGCCGCCATACCGGGCCCGGCCGCGAGGGGAGGGGCAAGCGTCTCGGTCTTCCGAAGGCGGGCCAGCCCGAGGAGCGCCTGTCTGAAGCAGCCGAGCCGTCACCACAGCAAGTTCAGTTCACGCGTAGACCAGCCAGGGAGCATGCTTGACGAGCTCATACCAGACATCGGGCATGGAATAACCACGGAACCAGCAGAGCTCCCGGTTGTAGGCAGTGTCGAATGGAATCAACACCGCCGACGACCGGGAGCTCTGTCACCCACCACCCAAGCCGACCAGGCCTTCTAGCCCTTCAAGGAGGCAGGATGAAATGAGCTCACTGCACTGGAACGTCCTGCAATTCGATGTAGTCACCATGGGTAACTAGCGCTCCATGAGCCACCGACATGGTGGAAGCCGGGATCTGCGCCGTGGTCCCGTTGAACACCTGAATCCCAGAAGACTCTAGTTTTTCGCCGCGCCCCAGCAGATCCGGAGCTCTGAGCGGAAGAGCGCCGGAGCCGGTAATTGCGCGCGATTCGAAAAGAATTCCCATGTCCACCGCACTGCCGTTGGGGGGCTGGAACAGGACCGGCCTCTCACCCCTGGAGGGCTCAGCCAGTCTGCAGTCGGCGACACAGTTCGCAACTGTAATTCCTTTGGAGGTGTTTATTGCTGGTTTTACCGGACTGCCTGCGACAGACAGCTCACCACTGGCGCTCGCACCCTCGAGGTGGGCAACTATCTTTTTCGTCTGAGTGCTAGTGGTGCTCAGGTAGGTGCGGAACCGTGTTGAAGTTGAATCTCCGTCGTTACTATAGAGCCCGGCCTCGACATTTACGGTCACATGCTGCGCCGGATACCTGGAATCCATAAGTCCAGTAATAAGGGAGTGGAATTCATCGCGAAAGTATACGCGATTATACTCGGGGGCCGTCTTCGCGAGCGGGCCGTTGGCGCCATTGAGAACCACCTCCATCGGCTGCTGGTCCAACCCGTTCGCACGCATGCCAGCAGTAGAGGACTTTGACAAAGTAAGACTCAGGCCCGTTCGAGTCTTATCAGGTGCCGATAGCGTATCCAGCGAGACCGGGGACGAGGCTTTATCTCCGGACGTAACTCTGATTCTGGTGTACTGCTTGGCGTCTTTCGGGTTCTCCCAGTAAAAGCTGCTCCCGCCGAGGGTTACGATGTCGCCGGAAATACTCGGGGCAGTAACAGGCTTAAGCTTTCCCAGATCCTCCCAGACCAGCCCATTCATGCTTCCCTGCACCGTCATGGCCGGGATCCGTGTCTCGGTGAGATCTTTGTCGGCACCGGGGACCTTCCAGGCTGAGCCGGAAACGTCGAAGCGGTAGACCGGGCGATCCGATCCGCCACCGCCAAAGGAAGCAGCGGTCAGACGTGTCCCCGCAAGCACAGGCGCATTCTCCGCATGAGGCGCGTCTGCAGCCGAGGAAATCTGCAGCTCGAGCGCTCCTGCTCCGGTCCCGCTCTTGCTGCTCGATATCACATGCAACGCTCCGCCACCCACCGTCTCCCCGTCTGCCACGCTGAGCTGGTTGTCCTTCTGCTGCAGTTTAACAATGCTGCGCAGGCCGGGCTCCCCGGCCGGCTGAAGCTCGATGTATGCGAACTGGCGGCTTTCTGTGGCGCATTCGCCGTCCTGACCTGCGGTCAGGAGTACAGAAGCGAACTCCGCCGGCTTGCCGTCAACCGGAAGCGGAACGAAACCAGAAGGGGGGAATGCGGGCCGGTCGCCCACCTGCACGTTGGACCAGCAGCCACGGTCATCGGCGTCACCAGACTTGAGCCTGGCTTCCACCGGCTTTCCTGACTTATTTACCATCCCGAGCTGCAAGCTCTTGTAACCGGGAAACCACCGGCGCATGGATTCGTCATTGATCTGCGTACGGTCTGCGTCTTCCCTGATATCTGTGGGACGCAAAATAATGGCTTCAAATACGCCGCTGACCCTGTGCGCGAAAACCTGATTTGCACTGCTCTGCCGTGATCCGACGACGAGATGCTGCTCGTTTCCGGTTCCGGTGCGCACGAAAGACATCCGGGCAGCCGGGGCGACTGGCCCGGCTGAAGTAAACAGAGATTCACCCGAGTCCTGGTTTCTCAGCTGGATCGGTTCATTACGTTCCTCGCTTTGATTTTCGTGCCACCAGCTCACAGCCAGACGTCGATTGTCTTTGTCAAACGCAAAGGCCGACGGTGCTTTGATCTCGCCACTGCCATAGTGGGCACTCTCAACGTCCTGCCACAGAACCTTCTTTGCGGCAGGATCTGTCATATACAGGGAGTGCGTGCTGTATTTTTCACTAAGCGGATTCTCGTAAGCGATCCGACCGACTGCAAGCCCCGTAACACTGTTGTGCCCAGACCTGACCGCCCCTTCATCACTGAATTTAAGGGCAGAAACCACATCGCGGTTGTAAGGTTCCGGATAGGCGCTGCGGTTCCAGTCCTCAAACATCGCCCCATCCGTGGCCAAGTCGGAAGTCCGGTAGAAAACCACGCCACTTGCACTGCGCCCAAGTGCCACCACTTCCACCCCATCTACCATACCCACATCCAGGGCAGTTACGATGGGATGGAACCCGGGATTGAAAGGACCCGATATATGCACCTTAGACAGTTCTGCCTGCGCGACGACCCGCATATCTGCCTCCGCGCCGCCGTTCCGTGTATCAACTTTCAGCAGAATGGTCTGATATCTTCGGGTTTCGTCCCCGCCATCACCATTGCGGCCCGCGATATAGAGAAATCCATCTTTCCCTGCAGCTAGCTTATATCCGGAAAGATTCGCATGCCGCGCTAGGTTTCGGTTAGCAAGGGCGCTATAGCCGGCTTCGAAATGCTCCCACTCGCCCAGAGGAAGTGTCTTTTCCTTCAGCTTGACGCCTTTGATGTCGTATAGCCGCAGTTTGACAGAGGCTAGCAAGTTGCCATCGTGAGAAAGTGTGGATTCTTCTAGGACTGCGCGCTGGTCGTGGCCCAGCCCCAGGAAGTCCCCCGTGACCTCGTTGGTCTTCAGCGCCGGCAGCCGTGCCGACTCATCCACCGCAATCCCCGCAGCCGCAGCCCCCACCTGCTGCTCGGCAGCCTCCCCGGCCGCCCACACAGGAGACGCCGGCAACGCCAGAGGCCCCGCTGCCGCCATAGCCATCACCGCCAGCGCCACACGACGCCAGCCACGCTTCCCAGCCAGACCCGACACCCAGCACTCCCAACAGACGATTCACAACGCTTCCAGTCCACTACAGCCCCGCCCCCCCGCTTCCCGCACCAGCCAATCGACCCCCCCGCCGGCCCACAAACCCCTCACCCGCAAACAGCTGCCACAGCGTGCATGCAAGGAGGCAAACAGCCCCCACCCATCGCCCCGCGGTCCGATTCCGAAAGCGCAGCTCCAAGCGACCGCTGGCGCTTCCCGCCTTCGGGAAAGCGGCCCCGGCAACCCGCGCCGCCCATTCCGTGCGCTGAGCACTTCCAGCGGTAAGGCTCCAGGGTGGGATGGCCTGTGCGATTAACACGAGTCTGTTGGGGCTGCGCCATCAGGTTTGATCTGGGCGATGACTCTCTCCACCGGTCGGCCCAGGCGGGAGTGTGCCCAGCTGACACATCTTCCGGGACCGTGAGGCCTTTGCCAGATCTCCGGCAGTGAGGTACTGCTGCGACGCTGGCGGCGCCCTGGTATACAGCCTTGTCCCCCGGAAACGGGATGCACCGGCGGATGCAGGGTGGCGATGACCCGGTGCCGACGGGCTGCGGACAGATCGTGAACCGGTCGGCCGCCACGGGTGAGATCCATACCCGTGTCCCGCCGAGAGCGGTGATGACCTGCATGTTCACTCTGCGCCTTCGGTGCTTGCCCGAATAGTCCGCGCAGCTGTCACCGGTCCGGCCGCAGTCGGCCGGAGTCCCGCCGAGCGGACGTACAGGGCGTTCGCGTCTCCCAAAGCCACGGTCAGGGCGGGTATCCGGCCGCCAGAGGTGCCACGACAGAATGAACACAGGCCGGGGCGGTGCCCACGCTGATCCCGGACCCAACGCCAATCTGGGTTAGCGTGCCGTTCTTCCCACGCACACCAGTGCGGCCAGGGCACGCTGGGACGGCGGCAGCCTGCATCTGCGGTCACTTCGAGGGTGACGATCAGCATCGTCACCCTCTCCACAAAGACATGCAGGACGTACCCCTCCTGCGGAAGGGCTCCGCGGGGCACGCACCGGCGTCCGCATCGCCCGCAAAGGCATCGAGTCTCCCGAACGACTCGGCCGCCGCAGGTCGGTCATCGAGCGGACCATGTCCTGGCTGACCGGCGTCCCGTTCCTGCAGTCCGACGCGGAGATCCGCCGCATCGTCTGCACCACCAACGCCATCGAGTCCGTGAACGCAACGCATCCGCCTGGCGATCAGGGCCCGCGGCCGCTTCCCCTCCGAGAACGCCGCCCGAAGTGCGTCTACCTCGCTGTCATGTCTCTCGACCCAGCCGGCACCGGCCGCAAACCTTCTCCCCTGCGACTGCTCAGGATGAAAGAGGTTCACAGACGGATACCGAGCTACCGGGAGATGCTGGACTGGGTGTGCTCTCGGCGAACTGGCCGCGGTGCGAGTGGAAGGCCCCGCGCCTATGTGCCGAAGCCGCCCGCTGTATGCCCGCTCCTGTCCTGCCTGCGGGTGAGGGGTTTGTGGGCCGGCGGGGGGGGCGATTGGCTGGTGCGGGAAGCGGGGGGGCGGGGCTGTAGTGGACTGGAAGCGTTGTGAATCGTCTGTTGGGAGTGCTGGGTGTCGGGTCTGGCTGGGAAGCGTGGCTGGCGTCGTGTGGCGCTGGCGGTGATGGCTATGGCGGCAGCGGGGCCTCTGGCGTTGCCGGCGTCTCCTGTGTGGGCGGCCGGGGAGGCTGCCGAGCAGCAGGTGGGGGCTGCGGCTGCGGGGATTGCGGTGGATGAGTCGGCACGGCTGCCGGCGCTGAAGACCAACGAGGTCACGGGGGACTTCCTGGGGCTGGGCCACGACCAGCGCGCAGTCCTAGAAGACTATGCCGAGGGCCTGAACAGCTCCTCGGTCAAACTGCGGATATACAACGGCAAGGGCGACAAGCTCAAGGAGACCACCCTCGGCCTCGGTGACTGGAACCCCCCGAGCGGGAAGGTGCTGGTCGAACCATGGGTGGCCCATCACAAATGGGCTCACAAGGCCGGCCTGACCGGACTGAAGATTGCTGCCGGCAAGGACGGGCACCTGTACATTGCCGGGCACTTGTGGAGCAACGCAGCCTATTTCACCACACAAATCCTGAAGATTGACCCTAATAATATGAGACAAGTCAAGAGCGTACTTCTTGGTGACGTGACCGTTGAAGGCGATGCTACGCCAAAGAAGCCGCTTGCCACTTCCCTCGATATAGGTGTAGTGAACGGTGTAGAAACCCTTGCTGTCGGCCAGAGTGCGGGTGGGGTGCGCCTCTACGGTACTTCAGATTTGGGATTCCATGGGACGATATATGAAGACTGGAAACGCTGGTCCTACATGACCTGGGGCCGCGACCTGGTAACTGCTGTGAAGTTCAGCGGCGAAGGCTCGGTAAAGACTCCCGATGGAAACAATGTGACGGGCCTCGCCATCGGGCGGCTCGCATATGACTACGAGGACTACAGTACGCACTCCCTGTACATGGTGGATCCTTCTGCCAGAAAAGCCCTGTGGCAGCAGGTCGAGAGCGCCCACTTCGGAAGCGGTGAAATCAAGGCGCCGACTGCTTTGGCCTTCGATGACGAAAATCAGCGCCTGGCCGTGAGCTGGTGGCACGAGAAGCAGGAAGACGGAAGACTCGAGCCTCTGCAAGTACGCAGCACACTCGATGGCAAGATGCTGCAGCAATCGGATCCGATCAGACCGGCGGCACGGCTTTCTTACGTGAAAACTGGCAGAAATGGTGAGCCTCATCTTGTTGTTGGGTCAAGAGATGCACAGGCGAATCAGGTGCTTGGCAAGGGGGAGGGAGACAGACTGTCCCCCATTGCTCTTGGAAAGGAAAAGCATGCAGGCAATGATGCCGAGCTGCGTGTATGGTTCCCGGGCTACCGTTCAATAAAGCTGAAGATCAAGAACGATCTTGATTCGCCAATAGAAGCCAGGCTTGTATCGAACTCCGAAGCTGAATACCGGGGCTGCTGGGCCAACTCCGGTGTCGGTTCACTGCCGGCATTTCCGAGCGGTTCATTTTCTCCCGTCGAACCGGGGCAGCAGACCCCCGCCTACTCGTCTGCTGTTCTGACGGCTGGGCCTAACGGCACGTGCACTAAGCCGGAAAGCCGCTATTCTTTCGTCGAGATACAGCCTGTCGGAAAGCCGGGGCTGCGGAGCGTCGTGAAGATGCAGTACCGGCCTGGGGACAATGAACTCTCTCTCCCGGAGCAGATTGGCGGAGGCGCCCTGCAGATTTCCGCAGAAAGCACAGGTGCTGCAGGTCTGGGAGAGCACCAGCTGGTGGTTTCTTCAGCCGGGTCTCCGCTCGCAGTCCAAGCCCCGGATATCGCAGCGAAGCGACTGACAGTGACGTCGCCTGACGGGGACCCCAATCGCCCTGTTTACCGCTTCGATGTTTCCGGGGCGGCCTGGCAGGTACCCGGAGCAGATGATCATCTGACGGAAACTCAGCTGCCCGCCATGACGGCCCAAGGCAGTACGAACGGGATTGTGTGGGAGGACCTGGGACAGCTGAAGCCTGTCACTTCCCCGAAGCGCGAAGGAGACATTGTAGCGCTGGGCAATACCGCCTTCTACTGGGAAAATGAGAAAGACGCCAAGCAGTACACTAAAATCCGGGTGAAGTCGGGTGAAAAGGTTTCCCAGCCTGTGACCCTCAAAGACCTTCCGCCGCCGGATGCCCTGCCTGAGAAAATCTACGGGGTCAAGTTCCTTGCGCCGGACGCCGGCGGCAGCCTTGTGCATGGAATGCGTTCCAACGGCCTTGACCAGAGGTTCTTTGAGGTCGCCATTAGTACGGCCAGCAGCGACGCTCTGGCATCGGACCATGAAGCCTACCAGCGCCTCTTCTACCGGACTAATCCGGATCGGCGGCTTATCACCGGGCTCGTAGACCCAGAACGCCCGCGGCAGTTTACGGGCATCACTGCAGAACGAGGTGCCTACGCTAATGACGGTTTCTCTTCTGTGGCGAGCGCCGCAGGGCCTGAGCGCTTTAGATCCTACCTGACGACGACCAATGCACTAAGTCACGGCATCACCGCTTTCGTGCAAAGTCCGGACGGCACGCTACCGTACACCGATTTCTCGGTTGCCCCGAATAATAAAGAACCCCGAGTTTCGCCATTGCAGGGCGGGGGGGTAGCGGTAACGGACACCGCATGCCGTGAAGGCGTCTGCCAGATCGCAGACCCCGCCAACGGCCCCGTCATTTACAATGCAGGACCTTCGAATATCGGGATGCAGCTCAGAGCGCGCGCGGTATCCGGAACCGGCGCACTGCCGCTAGTGTATGAGCATGCGGTGGAGGGCGTAATGAAGCCCTCGGGGTTCCTTTCGGGTATGCTGATTTCCGTCAACAACAGCGGCACTGCACATCTCGACGGGAACACGGGATGGGCGGAATCCTTCCACGGCGCCCTGGTTTCGCATGGCGATTACCTTGAGGTGGCCGATTTCCGGCCGCAAGGGTAGCCCGCCCAAGAAGCCGACCTAGTCTTTAAGGCCGATCGGGTGGCGGGTGAGAACGGATGGCAGGTGAGGCCTCCGGGAGCGGTTCGAGATGGCTGAACCGCTGTGTCCGGAGGCCTCGTTGATCATCCAGGGCCAACGACGGCCGGAGGGGAGGTGCCGGCAGCGGGCGGGTGACAATCCGGGCGGCGGAGAACAGGCACAGTCGGCTGCCGTGTTCGTGGCAAAGCGGCGAGCCGCAGCCCCTCCGCCTCGGGGAAGCGCAACTGGGCGCCGGGACGGGACCGTTCCTTGCGGACGGCCAGCCGCATCCCCTTCGGCCAGCTCTTGAAGACGTCGCCGTCGAGGTCGGCGGTCCAGGCACCCTCGCGGATCGCGCCGCCTGGTTCGACGGCGGGCATCCAGGCGGAGACGGGGACATTCAGGACAGTTTGGTGAATCTGTTCCGTGATGGTCATCCCGACCGAGTACGGCAGCCACCTCCCGCGCTGGGCGAGCCAGGCCCCGAACGGTGCCGCCTGCGGAGCCAGTGCGGATCAGTGAGCTTCCTCGATGTGGCCACCGATCGGGTGACGGCCCGTGAAGCGCAACGAGCGAGGCCCCCGGGCTGTTGATCGAGATGTCTGACGTCTCAATCACGTTGCTCGGGGGCCCCGTTGGGTCATGCATCCTGCCGCACTCGACCTGCCGCATGCACTCGTGGAGTGGATCGCCATGCTGATCGTCACCCGTGAGGGCGACCGGCGCTGCAAGCTCCGTCCGTCCCAGCGCGCGATGGTGGCACTGATGTACCTGCGCGAACACACCACTCTGGCGAAGATCGCCTCCGGGTCCGGCATCAGCGAGTCCACCGCCCACGCCTAAACCAGCGCGGTCGTCGACCTGCTCGCCGCACGTGCACCGGGCCTGTTCAAAACGCCGCGCGACCACGAACCCGACTTCGTCCTGCCCGACGGCACCCTCGCCGAATGCGACCGGGTCGGCGACGGCCGGGCCGACTACTCCCACAAGCACCGCCGCCACGGCGTGAACCTGCAGGTCGTCACCGATCCCGACGGCCGGCTGCTGTAGCTCTCGCCCGCCCTGCCGGGCCGCCCCCACGACCTGACCGCCGCCCGCACCCACCGGATCATCCGGATCTGCGAGCGCCAGGGCGTTCCTGTCGTGGCCGATCTCGCCTGCCAGGGCGCTGGTCCGTGGCTGACCACGGGCATCAAAGGCAGGCCCCTGCAGGAACTGACCCCCACCGACAAGACCCGCAACCGTGCCCAGGCTGCGGCACGCGCACCCGTCGAAGTGGCGTCGCCCGCCTGAAGTCCTGGCGGATCTTCCGCAGGTCCCGCTGCAGCCCCAACCGCATGACGTCAATCGCCAAGGCCGTCCTCACACTGGAGTTGCAACGCTGAAGAAGCTCAGTGTGGACCGGCCGCGCCTATGCCGCTGGGGAAGATGGGGCAGGGCGAGCCGGGTCAGACGAAAAGCACCAGGTGGGTCACTTTTGATACGCCGTCAGAGGGTCCGCGCTCGAGTTCAACCGTCGCCGAGAATCAGCCGCTCACGGGATTCACAGATGAGCCAGGAGCACGCGGACGTGGTCAGCGCTGAGAATACCAAT
The DNA here is from genome assembly GCF_042957155.1 of Streptomyces sp. NPDC008121. Classification (NCBI taxonomy): domain Bacteria; kingdom Bacillati; phylum Actinomycetota; class Actinomycetes; order Kitasatosporales; family Streptomycetaceae; genus Streptomyces; species Streptomyces sp. NPDC008121. The sequence goes on from NZ_JBIBHT010000011.1 coordinate 64,142, forward strand.
ATGCACGTACGGAGTTCCTTTACCGGTCACTACTGGCCTGATACGGCGGGTCGCTGACTCCGGAAGCCCTGACTCCGCGCAGACTGCCTTCAGAGCCTGAGCTGCGGCCTCTGCCTCTGCCCGCACGTCACGGTAGCGCTCCATGTCCATGAGGCTCCCCTTCGCTGCGTTGTCGCCTGGCCCCGCCACGGGCGACCCTCTGTGATTCCCGTTCCAGCTGCCCTGCTGGTGTGGCCACGCCAGCTGGGCAGGCCGGAGCCTCCTGGCACAGCCTGCAGGGGGCAAGGAATTGTCCGTAACCCTACCGGGTGAAGTATCTGGTGCAGCACCCCCCCTTTCCTGGCGGAAGTTCTCACCCCTGAGTACGGATGGAGTACGGGGTTCATTCACTTGCAGGCGCTATCTCGCTGCATGAACCGCGCGAACATACAAGCGGGCATCGCCCACATGTTCCCATAGCGGGTTGCAGCGGATCGCCGCTCCTCTTCCAGGGCACAGTCCGCCGATGAGCTCACTCAGTCATCTGAGGCCAGCAGCGTCGGGCTGCCCTATTAGGGTGCGGCACCGGTATTGCGCAGCGTCCTGGCTGCCAGGGCAGGAGTATGCAGAGCGGTCGCTGTGCGGGGCCTCCGGTGTCACCCTGCGTCGGGCTGAAGGCCTGGTGAGGGCTTTGACGGGGCTGCCCGCGGAGCGGACAGCCGGGGGCTTTCGCTGCTGCCCTACGGAGGTCCGGCAGTCTGCTTCAGCACGGTCCGCTGCCTCGGGTCTTCAACGGGATCTGTTGACCTGCTCCGGGAGACGTCCGTGTGCATGCACGGACCTGGGCTTCGTGACGTTGTAAGAGCAATTTCACTACGGTCTTGCCCACTCGCCCAGGCGAGTGGGTGAGTGCCGTCCCTGGTACGACAGCGTTCAAGGACGACAGTGACCACCCTCGCGCAAACCCGCATCGAGATCACGGACGGTGTCGGCACTTGCAAGGGCACCACACTGCCGCGGCCATCGCCCCCGCGAGCCGGGAACGGGGCTCCCGGCCGTTCACCGCCACCCCGGTCGGTCACAGGGGGCACACTGCTGATGGCGGGGAGATCGGTAGCGTCGGCGTCTACGGTGCGGGGGCTGGCCCGTTCGTTGGGCGAGGAGGGCATCGAGACAGGAGATTGGCCGCCCGCGCAAGGCATGCGTCACGGCCGCCGTGCCGCCACCCGGCTCGCAGCTGTACAGCAAGCCCCGCCCGGTTGTCCTGCGTGCGCCGCGACCAGCGCACCACCGCCACCGCCGAGCGGTCGGGCGTGCCGCCGCTGTGGCGCGGTGAAGTAATGCGTGCGGGTAAGGCCTGGGGGCGCCCTTGCCCGCGCAGTCCAGGCGCTGGCGGCGGACTGTGCCGTGCGGAAAGTGCCGGCCGGGAAGTGCCCCCCAGCACCTCCCGGACTCCCCCCATGCGGGCACGTCAGCGCGGAGAACCGGCCCGTGCATACAAGATCCCGCTGCGTCTCCCCGGCCCCCACAGGCACGCGGATACGGTGGGCGCACTCAGCGTTCTGCGAGCCGGCTGGTCTGCCGCAACGCTTGTCACCGTGTGCGGGCTGGTCTGCTGCGTATTCCCGCTGGGCCCCGCGTCCGGCAAACAGAGGGTGCGTCTGTCAGGGCCCGGGGATGGCGTCAGGCGGCCCCCGGGCTGCCGCCGCTGGGCGGGCAGGCCGGGGGCCGCCGGTGTCCGTTCTGTCGAGGGCTGCTCCGGGGGGTGTCAGGCGGGGAGCGGGGGGAAGATGATGCAGACGTAGACGGTCTTGCCGGTGCAGTGGTCGGGGCGGGGGCGGGTTCCCCAGGAGTCGCTGAGCTGGTCGATGAGGTCCATGCCGAAGCCGCCGGTCTCGCCGCGCTCGGAGGGGGGCCGGATGCGGGGGGCGGCGGGGGTGTCGTCGTCGACTTCGAGGGTCAGCTGCTGGCCGTCCCAGCGGATCCGCATTTCCTGGGGGCCGTGGGAGTGGCGGGTGGCGTTGGTGACCAGTTCGCTGACGATCAGCATGGTCATGCCGGCGCATTCCTCGATGGCGGGGTCAGCGCATCCCAGACCGCGTGCTTCCAGGTCGGCCTGCACAGCATGACGGGCCTGCCGCGCCGGGGCGTCAGAGCCGCTCAGCTCGAGCCGGTGGGTGACGCGGGGGGCGAGTGCGCTGATCATGGCTCTTTCGCTTCCACTGGAAGGGTGGGGCTTTTGGTGCTTCCAGTGCACCTCCTGGCAGGCGCCGGCTTTGTCAGCTGGTCCCGCTATGCAGGGGACGGGGAGTCCGGTCCCCCTATGGGGGGACATGGTCCGGCAGCCCGGGGGCCAGGTACCCGCCTGCGCTCGCCGCCGGCTTCTGCCGGCCCCTGGTCCCGCTCTGCAAGCGGCCGGCGCGGGCGGCGTGAGGGCTGGTCTCCTGCGGGCTGCGTATCCGGGCGCGTGGGCAAGGCCCAGCCCTGAGGGTGTCCGTGCTTCGCCAGCTCAGGCCGGAGCAGCCCGCAGCGCGCCTTACCCGGGCGGGGGTTCCCCGGGGAGGATGCCGGCAGCCTGTAGGGGGCAGGGAGGGGGGTGCGGAACAGCAGCTTTTCCGCTGCCTTGTACAGCGGGCGGCTGGCAGCAGCGGTATCCAGGACAGCGCCATGCCCTGTACCTGCTGATGCCAGCCGCCCTGATCACGGGATGTGAATCCCGTGCCCGACGGGCGCGGCAGTCCCCCTGCGGGCATACCGCGGCCCGGCAGGCCCCGTCCGGGCCGCGGCCCGGACGGGGCAGACGCGCATCACCTGCTCCGAGTCCAGCAGCTGACCCGGAAGCCGTACAGGTGATGCGAGGTGTTCCTCTGCCCGATGCCGGCGGAGGGACACCGCCCGTGCGGGGTCACGGGCGTACGGGGCACTGCTTCCACGCGAGGCGGTAGGTCGTGCTGACACTGGCGTCGGTGGAGTCCATCGTCATAAAGCTGGTGGTCAGGTGGTTTGAGGTTCCCGTGTTCACCCGTAGCTCAGTGTTGATATTAAAGTTGCGCTGCTCCCCGCACGGGGCCCATACCAGCTGCGCTATTTCCGTGACATCACTGCTCTGCCAGTCATCATCCACGGGACCGTTGAACTGGTGTGTCTTCTGTACTGTCTGGGACATGCCCTGGAAATAGTAATTGGCTCTCTGCTGGCCGTAGGCTCCTCGCTGCAGGGAGGCGTATCCCCTGTAGTCTGCCCGCATAATGGCGTATGTGAAGCCAGTGGGAACGTGGACGCGGAGGTTCAGCTGGCAGTTCTTCCGGTAATCGGTCGGCAGCGAGTTCCCGCCGGTTTGCGCCAGGTAGTCACTGTAGGTCACGGTGAAGGCCGTATTGTCCGGCGCGACGGCAACGGCAGTGGTTCCCTCCCGGCACCCGGACCCGTTTACTGTGGCCAGCTGGATCACAATCTTGTCAGGGGGGACGTCGGGAGACGGTGCGCTGTGAGCAGGAGCCGCGGCAGCAAAGAGTGCAGCAGCCGCTGCACTCACAGCCAGACTGCGAGGCATTTACTCTCCATTCTTCGGACTCTGACACAATTTCGGCACGGAGCAGCGCCAGCTGCCTGACGGCTGCGGGAACATGAAGGCATGCCGGACTGCGCATCAGGAAAAGAAGCGGAAGTGCACGGGTATACCGGAAGGATGCTGCAAAAGGCCGGAGCGCGGACGCTCCGGAGCGCCTTGGGGTGCGCGCGTATACCCTTCCGGGTAGCTACGCGTGTAGAAAAACGGGCTGGAGAAGCAGGCGGCCAGACCGCTGCCCCCGCGGGCACATCCTGCTCCTCCACGCAGCCGGCGCATGCCAGGAGAGCCCGGGCTGCCCGGCATGCCGCCCCCGGCGCCCGCCAGCGGCACTAGGGGCAGGGCCGCCAGGCGAGGTGATACTTCGTGCTGACACTGGCGTCAGTCGAATCCATTGTCATGAAACTCGTGGACCCCGGGCTTGACGTGCCGGGCAGAACGCGGAGTTCCGTATTGATATTGAAATTCCTCCGCTCCCCGCACGGAGCCCACACCAGCTGTGCCACCTCAGTAACATCACTGGCCTGCCAGTTGTCGTAATAGGGACCGTTGAGCTGATGCGTCTTCCGGGTAGTCTGCGTCATGCCCTGGAAATAATAGCTGGCCCTCTCCTGCCCGTATGCTCCGCGCGCCAGGGAAGCATATCCCCGGTAGTCCGCCCGGGCAATGGCATAGGTGAACCCCTGGGGAACGTAAACACGCAGGTTCAGCTGGCAGTTTTTACGGTACTCCGTAGGGTCGGAACCCCCGCCCGCCCTGGCCAGGTAATCACTGTAAGTGACTGTGAATGCCGTGTTGTCCGGCGCGACGGCGACGGCGGTGGTCCCTGCGGGGCAGCCCGACCCGTTAACTGTCGCCAGCTCAATCGCGATCTTGTCGGGAGGTACATCAAGAACCGGCGCACCATGGGCAGGAGCTGCTGTGGCGAACAATGCTGCAGCAGCCGCGCTCACCGCCAGACTGCGAATCATGTCCCTCTCCCATTCTCTGAGGCTGTGATGCGGAACTGGTCGGCATCGCGCACATGTCATCACGCCCGGCCGGCATATGTGAAGGGGGAGTGCAGAAGTAATAGGGAGTGGCTGGATTGAACGCCCGGATACAGCCGCGAAAGCCGCCAGCTTCACCCGGTAAATGTCACACCATCAACTACCGGGAACGCGGAGAATCACAGCTCAGTGGCGCCTGAGCGGGCCGGACAGGCAAAGATGCACCATTCAGTGCCCGCCGCAGAAGCCAGGCGGCGCCGCCCCCCGGGGGCGCCGGCAGCGAAAACTGACACGGCAGCCCGCGCCCGGGGACAGGCAGAATCGAGCCTCCGCTGCCAGCCCGGCTGAGCACGCCGGCCCTGTGCCAGCCTGCAGGCGGGCCCGGGCTGGCACTTGCCGCCGTGGGCCTGGCAACCACTCGCCGGCCACAGAGGCAGCCCGGCCGTCCAGGGCCGGGATCCGCTGACCGGCACTGGGCGAGACAGGGGCACGGGCGGCGGTGAGACCATGCTCCGGCAGCACGCGGAAATTCACGGCGGCATGCCGTCCGGGGCTGCGCGGTTCGTGCGACCCGGTGCGGACAGCAGCCGCCGATCGCTTATCCCGGAACCGGCCGCGGGCCGGGGAACGGGCCGTGCTTATGAACGTGCACCGGCACGGACCAGAGCAGCAACCTGACGCCAGCTGCCCAGGCCTCCTCAGCTGCAACCAGCCCTCCACGCTGCCTGAAGAGACCGCAGCCCGGCAGGGCATTGCTGGAACAGCTGTGGGCATCTGCTTGTCTCCGGCCAGCTCAGGGAGATGCGAGGCAGCGCTTGGAGGAGCTTGGCTGCCCGTGGCGCCTGCCCTCATCAGGGGGCCTTTTCGCTATCCCTGGGCGGCGTTGCACATGCCAGCGGCGTCACCCGCTGTCCCGGGGTGCCGGCCCGGTAGCGCCGCGCACCGCCGCACTGCGCGGCAGCACGGATCGTCCCGGGCGTGGAACCGTTCTGAGAGCTGCGCAGCCGCCCTCTGGGGACAGCGACAGAACCTGGCCGGCGGTTTCCCGCGTCCGGGGCAGGGCCGTGGTGCGGTGTTGCGCTTCTGGCTGCTGCCTGAATGCTCGGCGCATGCCAGGCCCCGCCCGTGAACCGCCTGCCGTCAAGAGGCCCGCTGGACTGGCAGTTCCGCTTCGTAGCACCGCCAGACAGGGAGAGCCCAGATGACGGTGGCATACGGGCGGGCGAGGACGAGTACGGCCTGGACGTGAGTGCGACCTGGCCGGCAGCTCCACAGCAGACCTGTCCGCACTTCCGGGGCAGCGCCAGAGCCGTCATGAAACCGGGCGGCGAGGCAAGGCAGTTCACGAGGACAGGCTTGTCACAGCTGCCCCCGGTACCCCTGCGCACCCCCGGCGACCGGCGATCAGCCCGATCAAGAAGGCAGAGCCGCCTGAGAGTGCGCAGGGGCTCAGCATCTCCCGGCCTCGGCTCGGGTTCTGCGCTGCGGGAGCGGGAGCTGCCTTGCGCAGGAGCGCCGGGCAGAGGCGCACGGGTCCCGGCAGCGCCCTGTCCGGAGTTGCCGGTGTGCCTGGCCGGCCGCGCTGGAGACACCAGGTGTGTCCGGTCCTCTGCGGACTGGCCGTCGTTCGGTCCGTGCCTTCCGTCACCACGCCGTAGGTCCGATTGCCGGATGTTGTGTGCCGTGCTTGCGCGTGAACATGGTTGCGTACGTTCTCGATGGCACTGGTGAGCAGGGTTTTATGATTGGCTCTCTTTTTGAACAGATTTTCGCCCCGAGCAGCAGGTATTCCGCTCACGAGCGTCAGCGTCTTGCGCTGGCTAAGGATGAGAACACAGCGTCCGGGATGAGCGGCGGCCCGATCGACCTGGACTCGGGGAAAGTGCGGATCGCAGCTGAATGTAGAGGCGCTGCGGCGGGAGCACCGGGGAGCGCGGCATGAGCACAGCGGATATGACCCGCTCCCCTGTGTTTCCGTACCCGTTCCTTTCCAGCTTGTCCGCGGGGAACTGGCGTCATCTTGCTGCATGCGCCGGAGCTGACGGCGAGATTTTCTTTTCAGATGACCAGGCTGCAAGCAGCGGTGCCCAGCGCCTGTGTGACGCCTGCCCTGTTGTCCGGGAGTGCGGCGCGTATGCAGAGGAGGCTCCTGAACGGTTCGGGGTGTGGGGCGGGATGACAGCCAGGCAGCGCGGCTGGAACCCTGCCGGGGTCCGCAACCGGGGCCGCAGAGGGGAAGCCGCCTGACCTCCGGGCAGGCCCTGGGGCCGTCAGGCCAGGGGCTGGAGCGGACAGAGTGCTGGACCGCTCCCGCACAGCGCTCCCGGTCTGCGCTTTTGGAAACGGTGTCCAGGCCGCTGCGGCAGCCGGGGAACTCGCCCGCTGTGCGGCAGCCAGCGCGGGGCCGGGGCGGAGCCTGGACGGGAGCGCCACAGACGCCTGGCCGGTACCTCCCCTGGCCGGGGACTCACCAGAGCAACCGCCGCACGCGCCACAGCCCTGCGCAGGAGACAGCGCGTCCGGGCCAGGATGCTGCCCTGGCGGGCAGGAGGGCCGGGCCGGCAGACCGCAACGGCGCTGCACGACGGCGTGCGCACAAACCTGCAGTGGACGGGGCCGCGCGGCAGGACGCTGCCGCAAGTGCGCTGGCAGAACAGCTGCGGCCGGATGGCCTCGGGCCGGCTGCTCCTTCCCCCCGGTGGGCGCAGGTGACCAGGACCCCCGCGCGCGGGAACCCGGGCGGGTGCAGGCCGCCCAGACTGCCAGGGCTCCCCTGCGGGCCGCGCCAGGCATTAGCCGGCTTCGCTTTCAGCCGCCCCGTCATCCAGTCGCAGGTTTCCGTCAAAGGTTTTTCCAGCTGTCATGTAAAGACGATGCAGTCTTCTGGACGGGAGCTTACCGTGCATACACTCCGCGAATTCGTGAGAAGCATTTTCCAGGCTGTTGCGCCTATGCTTGGAATTTACCCCCACCACCGGGCCAGCCGCGCGCCTGTGTCCGGTGTCTGCCGGTCACCCCATATGTGACCGTGCGTGTCCTGGCACCAGCAGGCTTGAGAGCCGTCGTCTGAAGCCGCGGGGCGGCTTCTTGCCCTGAACGGCCAGGGGCGCCCGTCATACGTGCTCACGCCCGGCCCGCCCGCAAGCACGGAAGAACTTGCCTCATCGGTCACGCCGGGCCGGGTCCCGGAACGTACTGCTGTGCTCCGGCTGCCCTTTCGAACCGGAGATGTGACGTCTGCGCACCTGTCTCCGGCAAGTCCTGCTGGCTGCGTATGCGTTCCTGCGCCGGAGCTGTTTCCCGTCACCGCCTGGCGGGCGTCGCGCCGGCAGGCGATGTGACGTCTTCTGAGCTGCACAGTGCAAGACCTGGGTTCGGGGCAGGAGAAGACTCGCGCCGGGGAACGCGGGATGCCGCAGGCCGCCTGCCGGTCCCGGCCGTGAGCAGGAGCGGTGCGTCCTGGGGAGTGGTGGGCGGGCTCCCAGCTGATTCCGGGCGCTTGGCCCGGCAGCTATGGGAACCGCCGGATAAGGGATAGCCGCCGGCTGATCTTTCAGGACGGCCAGGCTCTGAAGCGGAAGACAATCCCGTCCCGGTCAGTCCGGACCTGCTGCGCGCCATGGTCAGGACGTTCGGCGCGCTCAGTCCCGGCGGAGGCCGGCGCGCTCTGCAGCGCCGGATACGGGCAGGTCAGCGACGAGAGGGGCAGCCATCGCAACGGTTCTCGCCCCCGCAGGCGGGGACCGGCGCGGGGCGGCCGTGATCACCGTCCTCGGGCTGCGGCAGAGCAGCTGCTTCCCGCACTGGCTTCTCGGACGTCATCCGCCGGGCGGCTGCCGACCCGGGGGTGAGACCCTCCGCCGGTGTACGGGCGGGAGCCGATGGGGATCCTCGTTTCCGAGGCCATCGCGCCGCAAACACCCAGCTGCCCCTCGTCGGGGAACAGCGCCTGCAAGGCCGGCAGGCTCATTGGGGGGCCGGTTTCGTGAGCACGGGCTCACCGGCATCGTCCTGAGCGTCCCCGGCATCGGCACCGTGCTGGGAGCAGAGTTCCTCGGCGGCAGCCTGGAGGTGCTCAACTCCCCGGACGCCCTCTCCGGCGTCGCACCGGCGCCTCGAGACTCCGGCAAGGTCAGCGGCAACCTCCGCCGGCCGCTCACCTGTCACCGGCGGCTCCAGCGCGCCTTGTGCATGCGATCCGAGCTCGCGGGAGTTCCAGGGCCGCAAGCGGGCCGGGGGGGGGAAGAAGCATGTCCAGGCCGTGCCCGCTCTTGCCCGCCGACGCAGGCAGCGTCATCTGGGCCCTGATCCGCGGCCGACGGCGCTGCAACGGGGCGCCGCCAGTCACCGCAGCCGCTTGACAACAGCATGAGGAAGCCGTGACAGGACTCCGCTTCTCCCGGCGCCGGGTCAGGGGATCATGCGTGATACGGAGCCGATGAAGGCGCCTTCCCAGGGGTTGCCGGGATCCCCGTAGTGCACCTGCGCAAAGGTCACGCCGGCCGGAAGCCTGAACCCGAAGTCTCCCCACTCAGGGGTGCTCATGCTGCCGTCGTGGAGCGGAATCACTTCTCCGGTCAGCATGCTGACGGCAAAGTACTCGCCTCCGTAACAGCCCTGCGGCTGGCTGGACAGGGAGAATACGGCCCATTTGCTGATCTGCGGTGCGCTGTGAGGGTAGCTCGCGTTGATGTTGGTGAGTACATAGTTGTCGCCGGTCGTCCCGGTCGTTTCCTGGGTGACCGAGCACGTCTGGCGGGGGGCCGCCTGGGCCGTGCCGGCGCCAGCTCCGAACAGAGCCGCAGTGGCCATTGCAGCGGACAGCAGGGAAACCGAAGCTGTACGGGCGGCACGCATGCCTGATCCTCTCAGAATTTCGCTGGAAGTATTCCGGGCCTGATCAGAACAAGGAGCATCACGCGTGTCACACGCCAGCGGCAACTTCCAGCCAATTTGGCGGCAATAGTCCCTTATCGGGGATTTAACGGGGCGGCAGGAATTGTCGTGGCACAGCCGTGCTCCCGCGCGGGGTTCACAGCGTGCGGACCGCGGCCGCATGCAGTGCCCGTGGGGCCCTGGCCGCCGGCGTTTTCCCAGGCGGGACCGTACGTGCCGTCCGGTGCTGCCGCCGGCGGGGTTCCGCCGGGCCAGAGCGCGGCCGGGCCGGGCAGGCCGCGGAGGTATCGGCCTCCTCCTGCGGCAGGCCAGCGGTGAGTTCCGGTCCGGCCGGGAAGCTGGCCGGATAGGACAGGGGCGGAGCTGTCGGCAGGCCAGCCGGGCAGTGCGCGGACGGCAGCCACGGGCAGGCGCCCTGGGGGGCGGTCTTGGGGCTCTTCCGCCGCTGGCGACGTGACGGCACCTGGCCCGGACTGCTGTCCCGGCTGCAGGCCCGGACGGATGCGGCAGGGCTGCTCCTGCAGGAAACCAGCGCCGCCTCGACGGCCTGCCGGGCCCCTCAGCATGCCGCAGGCACTGGCACGAGGGAGGGGCCCAGAAGGAAGCGCCAGGCGGCTCTTGCCGCGTGCCCGGCGGCCACGCGCCTGGGACGTCCCGGGATGGCTTCCGCCCCCGGGATTCATCTGGCTGCGGGCAAGCCGGCCGTCTCCTTTCCGCCCCGCCGGGACGTGACGGCAGAGGGCCTGGCCGCCCGGCGGGGCTCCACTTGCCGCGGACCGGCAGCCACGGGCTGGCCCGGTCTGCCGGTGTGCTGCCGGCGGGTGCTGTCTGACCAGCCCCTGAAAGACCGGCCGATCAGCCTGCCGAGACCAGCCTCGGTGAGCCCCGGTCGTCTGATTCCGCCCGGCACCAAAGGGCGGTCTTCTGATTCCGTACCAGTTCCGTGTGCCCTGTCTGGAGATGTCATGCCTCACCGTCAGTCCGCTGATGCCCCACGTACTGCGGGTCCGCGTCGGCGTATGGGCTGGCTTCGCCGTGTGGGGCTGGCCACCGCAGTGGTCATGGCTGTCACCACCGTGCCGGTCGTGACAGCCAGTGCCGTGTCCGGTGTGTCCATGGCTGGCGCTGCCGGAGTATCGGGTGCGGTGGCTATGGGCGGCGGCGCCACCGGCAGTATCAGTGAGCAGACCGGGGCGTTCCAGACCGTTCTGCCGCTGGTGTCCCTGCCCGGCCGCGGGAGCACGGGGGTGGAGCTGGCACTGGCCTACGACCAGACTGCGGCGGGTGCGGGGGCGGACCGGCACGGGCTGGGGCAGGGTATGGGTCTGGGCAAGGCGTTTGTAGACCCGGACGGCGGCGGCACTCTGCACACGGGCTCGGGCGGCAGTTACCCCGTCAAGCACGGTGACACGACGGGTACCGGTCTGGAGCGGTACCTGCTGAAGGACCTCGCCTTCCGCGAACAGCCGGGCACTCTCCCGCAACGCGGGGGCTTGGACGGTGTGCCGCGGGAGTACCGGTGGGTTCTCACTTACGACGATGGCCGGAAGAACTACTTTTCTGCCGAGGGTGACCTGATCGCCGAGAAGGATGCGTTCGGCAACGAGACTGCCTATGCGTGGGAAGTCCGGGACGGGCAGCACCGTCTGGAGCGGGCGGTCGACCCCTACGGGCAGGCGGTCACTTTCGACTACAGCACTGAGGGCCGGGTTACCGTCACCTCACCCGAGCGCAGTGACGGCAAACGGCCGCAGGTGGTGCTGCACCTGGAAGGCGGCCGGGTCACGTCGGTGACATATCCGGAAGACCAGAGGATCCAGCTGGCGTGGGACTACACCCCGCAGGGTCTGCCCGGGCGGCTGCTGACCCGGGTGGAGGCGCCGGCCGGTGCGGTCACCCGGGTCGGCTATGACCAGCCCCACGGGTTTCCCGTGGTCTCTTCGCTGAAGGTCACCGACCAGGAAGGGAAGAACCTCACCCTGGAGCGCACCTTCCGTCTCGGCGCGGAGGGTGAGCATGCGGGGCATGACTTCACCGGCCGCGGCCAGTATGAGAGCGCGGATGATCTGTTCGACAGTGCGGATGAGGACTACCGGTATGTGACGGAGCTGTCGGACGGGCGTTCCACTGTCCGCTCCGTCTACAACAGCCTGCACCTGCTGAAGGAACGCACCGTGTCGCTGAACGTGAACGGTGAGCCGGAGCCGGTGCGGACCCAGGAAATGCAGTACGAAGGCGAACGCGAGCAGGGCCAGGCCCCGCCGCCGGCCTCAGCTCTGCCCGCCAACTACAGCAAACCCGTCAGGGCCACCGTCACCGTCCACGACCCGGCCACGGGGAAGACCCGTACGGCCACGGAGACTGCCCGGTTTGATGAACACGGCCGTGAGGTGGAACGCACCGACGTGACGGGTGCGAAGACGGTCACCGAGTACGACCCCACTGCACTTGCCGCCGGAGGGGACGGCGGCGCGCAGCCGGCTGGTTACGGGCTGGCCGTGAACCAGACCGTGACCGGCAGCGACGGAGCTGAGACCGTCACCGAGAACACACTGTCAGAAGACCGCAGGAGTATCACCAGCACGACGGAGTCGGTGAAGAACGCCGGGGAAAAGGAGCCGTCGGCCCGCACGGTGACCCGCTCCCAGACCGACGGCCACGGAGAGATCACAGAAAAGACGGTTACCTGGGCAGAGGGGGCCAGACCCGAGGGTGCCCAGGGCCCCGATGAGGTCACCGAAACCTACGGGAGCACCACAGACACCGGCGCGCACACCCGTACCGAGACGGTGAAGAGCGCGGCCGGGGCCAGCAGCCAGGTGACCGATCTGGTCACCGGGCAGGTCATCCGGTCCACAGATCCGGAAGGCCGCACGGCCGAGACGGCCTATGACCTGGCCGGCCGGCCGGTCAGCCAGAAGGTGCCGGGCGGGCCGGACGGCGAAGGCCTGATCACCACCACCGAATACACCCCCGCCAGCACCACGGTCAGCATTCCCGGCCAGGACGGGAAGCAGCATGTGACCGTGGAGGAACGCGACCTGCTGGGGCGGACGGTGAAGAAGACCGACAACGTCCGCGACGGGGAGCTGACCGGCGACCCGGCCGCCCGCACCCTGCAGGCCGTCACGTTCGAGGACGAAGGGCGTACGGCCAAGGTCACCGACCAGGCCGGCCGCGTCACGGTCACCACCAGCGACGACCTGGGCCGGCCCGTCAAAGCGGTTGCGCCCAGCGGCCTGACCCAGCTCACCGTCTACACCGACGCCGCCACCGCCGCCACCTCCACGGTCACCGTCCTGACCCTGCCCGCCGGGGAAACCGACCCCGCCAAGGCCACGGTCACCGCCACCGAAACCCTCGACCAGGCAGACCGCCCCGTCGCCGCAGGCTCCTCGTTCGCCGACGGCACCCGGCAGGCTGGCAGCGCCACGTCCTACGACGGCCTGGGCCGCGTGGCCGAGGCCGTCTCGGGTGATGTGGCCGTCACCCCCGCCTACGGCCCGGCCGGCACCCCGGACACCACCACCCTCACCCCCAAGGACATCGAAGCGTTCCCCGGCGGAACGGTCACCGCCACCAGCCCGCAGGACCTCACCGGCGCACCCGTCGTCAAAACCCTCACCCCCGGCACCAGCCAGGGAGCGGACGGTGAAGGCCGCTCCGGCACCACCCAGATCCGCGACGCCGCAGGCCGGGTCACCGAGGAACGCCGCCCCGACGGGAAGAAGACCACCTACACCTACACCCCGTCCGGGCAGATCTCGGAGACCGTCTCCCCCGCCGGTATCCGCACCGCCTGCCGGTACGACGACAAGACCGGCCAGGTCCTCGAGACGGCAACCACATCAGCGGACGGCAAGACCACAGAGAAGACCGGCTACAGCTACGACCCCCACACCGGTGCCGTCACCGAGGTGTTCAGCCCCGACGACCGGGACGCCACGCTGATCGGCTACACCTACGATGCCGACGGCAACGTCACCGAAGTTGCCTACCCCGACGGCAAGAAGGTGCGGCAGGAGTTCGGGGACCACGGCCAGCTGGCAAAGTCCACCGATGCCGCCGGGCTGACCACCTTCTACACCTACAACCCCGACGGCACCCTCAAGGAGGCCGTCCAGTACGAACGCGATGACACCGCCAGCCCGGTCAAGGCGAAGGTTGCCTACACCTACGACGGCCTCGGCCGGATCACCAAGACCGACCGCGGCAATGGGGTGGTCACTGAAACCGAGTTCACCGGCGCCAGCCAGGTCAAGCACGAGAAGACCACTCGGGGCGGTGAGGTGATCACCGAAGCGTCGTACCTCTACGACAGCCACGGCAACCTGACCCAGCGCGCCGACACCCGTCCCGCAGCCGGTGCGGACGGTGCTCCCGGCAAGCCGGTGAGCACCACCACCCGCTACACCTACGACGCCTACAACCGCCTCACCGGATCAGAAGTCTCCGGCACAGGCGGGGAAAAGCTCAGCAGCACCCGTTACACCCTCAACGTCTCCGGCGACGTCACCAAAACCGAGGTCACCGGACACACCGGTGACCAGGCAGGGAAGACAGAAGTCACCGGGCACGGCATCGACAACAGCGGCCGCCTCACCACCCTCACCGTCAACGGCGAGCAGCGCCAGCAGGCTTTCGACACCGACGGCAACCTCACCACCGCACATGACGGCACCCTGTGGACCTACAACCTGAACGGCCAGCCCGCCACCCACACCACGCCCGACGGCACCACCACCACCTACACCTACTGGGCTGACGGTACCCGCGCCACCACCACCGAACAGGCCGGAACCGCCACTGCAGACAGGGAGCCTGCACCCGGGCAGACCACCCGCTTTTACTACACTCCCGACGGCACCCTGATCAACGACACCCACACCAGCGGCCAGGGCCCCGGTTCCCAGGGCGAGACCACCGCGTCCTACCTCCTCGCCGGAACCCGCCACGCCCGCACCCTCACCGGAGACGGCACAGAGACCGCCTCCCAGACCGGCGCCGGATACCTCCTCACCGACCGCCACGGCAGCACCACCGCCCTCACCGCCAGCGACGGCCAGGTAAGCCAGGCATGGCAGTACACCGACTACGGCCAGCAGGCCGGCGGCACCGGTATCTCTCTGAACCAGGCCGGCACCCCCGGGCCGTCAGGCGCAGCCCGCCAGCCCTTCACCTTCGCCGGCGGATACACCAGCGCTGACGGCACCCAGTACCTCAAGGCACGTCTCTACGACACCGCAACCGGACGCTTCACCACCCCCGACCCGGCGCCCCAGCACAACCGCTACCAGGCCATGAACGCCAACCCCATCACCAACATCGACCCCGAGGGCACCACCGCGATCTCCGACTCCGGCTGGATCGTCATCGGAACCGCCATCGCCTCTACCCTCATCACCCTCGCCCTCAGTGTCGTCCTGGGCCCTCCCGTGGGGCTCGCCGGCGCTGTCATGGCCTTCGGCAGCATCCTCGAAGCAGCCGGAACCGGCCTGGACATCTATGCCATGGAACAGGGCAAGGACAACATCAACGACCCCTTCAACATCGCAGCCATCACCGTCACCGCCGCCGGAGCCGCCCTCAGCATCGGCAGCACCCTCGCCAAATCCGCCGCCAAGGCCATCGCCAAAGCCCAATCCCGGATAGCCCGGAAAACCTATGCACCGCAGCTGGGAGAGTTCGCAGGCAAAATCCGCAAATCCGTCACGGGCGGTCACTCCATCCACACCCTCAGGAAAGCCGAAGAAGCCCGCGCCCTCGCGAACGAAGAAGTGACCCTGACCAAGATGCGTAAGCTGGCAGGGATCTCCCAACTAAGGGAGAAATTGACCCAGCAGGAGCTGAACAAGGCATTCGGTCTTCAGGAGAGCGGTACAGCAGATCTGCGTGAAGCTTCAGTACGGTCGGACAGGCTTTCAAGGGCTACGGCGAAACAGACCGTCACCAGCGCCGACAAGCCGTCCGTATCGGGACTCGCCGTCCAGAACGCTACCCCCCGCACGCTGGAGTTCGCCAAGAAATTCCGCGAAGCCCACAGAGCCGCAGCGGATCGAAACAACGCCATGATGAAAATCGGGCACCCGCACCAGCCTCACCTTGTGGCGGCTGGCATGCACAAGCAAGATAGCGGGTACATCTACTTCACCGGGCAGTACAAATCGGGACAGGGTTTCAGCACCGAAAGCCTTTCCTGGCTACTGACGCTCAACTGAGCCTCTTTCATCCTGATTACCTGCAGCCAGCAGCGTGTAGGCAGCTTGGACGAGGGTGCTGATGCGGCGGGGGCAGCTGAGGTCCTGGCGGAGAATCCGCCAGGACCTCAGCTGCGCGAAGGCCCCTCGCCGGGAGCTCAGAGCCGGGCATGGCCGCGGTTGAACTGCTGGCAAGCTCGCGGTTGCGGCGCTCGAGCTCTCGCAGCCGGGCCCGGTCCCCGGCTGCCAGGTCTGCATCAGCGGCAGGCTCCGTTTCCGCGCGATGCCTTCTTACCCCGGCCACGGAGCGTCTCAGGATTGATGCCGACCTCACGGCCGGCCCCGGTGACCCTCTTGCTTGATGCCAGCGCCATCCGGACGGAGCCTCGCGGAAATCCGGTGAGTATTACTTGGTGGTGCCGCTACTTCAGGGTCTTTGCGTGAAGACGCTTCGGTGTGGAGTGCCGCGGCCCAGGGCGGGTGACGGATTGCCCAGGTCTGGTTGGTACGGCGGGGCCGGGTACGGGTGCAGGCACGGTGCTGGTGATCATGTGAGTGTCTACGTCCCATAATCACCGAGCGGGCCCGTGCCTGCCTCTGCATCCTCTTCCATGCCCGCCGCGCTGGAACATCTGCCCCACGTCGGCCAGCTCCCGTCCCGATCTCTGCTGGCCCGCAATGTTTCCTGCTCTCCGTGCGGCGCTATCCGCGGCCCGCGCTGCTTGCGTCCGCCGCCGTCCTGGCCAGAGCACGCTCGCTCACTGTGATCACTGGATGGATCACCGGCGCGCCGAGGCGGGTCCTGCACACGCTGGGCTTCCCGCCCGACCCGCTGACCGGCGCGATCTCCCTCCTGCACCCCCGGGGGCCGTGCGCCGGCTGCTGGCCCGTCTGGCAGCGACGCCCTGATGCGATCGGCATCCCTCATACCGGCCGCTGCGGGTGGTCACGGTGGACGGCAAGACCGTCCGCAGCTCGCGCGCCCTGCAGAAGCCGGCCGTCGCCCTGCTGGCGTCGAGGGACCACACCGGCACCGTCCTGGCCCAGCGCCAGCCCGCCGGCACGAGCAACGAAATCCCCGCCTTCGCTCTGCTGGAGCCCCCCGCCTCGACGGGGTGACCGTCACCGCCGATGCGCTGCCCACCCAGCACAACCACGCCCGCTACCTGCATAGACGGGGCGCTCAATATCTCGCGGCCGTCAAGCCCAGCCACTCCGCCGGACGCGGCACGGCGGGATGGGCTCCGGCCGCTGCAGGGCTGCTGTGCCAGCATCCCTGGGGGGACGGCCGATCGCAGCCCGGAGGGCAGCCGGGTGGAGGATGCCCCACCGTTTTGTCCATGCCCTGGCGGACCGTGTCGCCGGAATCGCTGATGGGGTTGGGTAGTTCGTGACGATCCCTTTCTCAGTAGGTTGCTATGTGCGCTCTGACTGTTCCTGCCCGTGCCCGGGTGCTGGCTGATGGTGTGCGCTGCGGTGGGTGGCTGCGGCGTACGGCTCTGGCGACGGCGGTGGTGATGGCGGTGACGGCGGTGCCTGTGGTGTCGGGCGGTGTGGCGGCCGCTGCTTCTGTGTCTGCCGGGGCGGGGGTGTCGGGTGCGGTGGCGATGGGGGGTGGTGCGTCAGGGGAGATTGATGAGAAGACCGGCGCGCTCAGGACAGCTCTGCCGCTGGTCTCGCTGCCGGGCCGGGGCGGTGCGGGGGTGGGGCTGGTGCTGGGGTATGACCAGGGGGCTGCTGCGGCGGGCGTGGACCGGGCGGGTCTGGGGCAGGGCATCGGCCTGGGGAAGGCATTCGTTGACCCTGAAGGCGGCGGGACCCTGCGCACTGCCTCGGGAGGGAGTTTTGAGATCAGCGCGGGGGACCGGACCGGTACCGGTCTGAAGCGGTATCTGCTGAAGGACCTCATGTTCCGTGAGGCGCCGGGGGTGCTGGCGGAGCGTGCCGGGCTGGAAGGCGTGCCGCGGGAGTTCCGGTGGGTCCTGACCTATGACGACGGGCGGAAGAACTACTTCTCCGCGGACGGTGACCTGATCGCGGAGGAGGATCCGTTCGGGCACCAGAGCGTGTATGTGTGGGAGGTACAGGGCGGGCAGCACCGGCTGGTGCGGGCGGTGGATGCCTGGGGGCAGGCGGTCACCTTCGATTACGGTACCGAGGGCCAGGTGACGGTGGCCTCGCCGGAGCGCAGTGACGGGGCGCGGCCGCGGGTGGTGCTGCGCCTGGACGGCGGGCGGCTGGTGTCTGTGGTGGATCCGGCAGGCCAGGTGACGAAGCTGTCCTGGGACTTCACCCCGTCAGGGTCGCCGGGCCAGCTGCTGACCGGGGTGGAGGCCCCCACCGGTGCGGTGACCCGGATCGGCTACAGCGAGCCGCACGGCTTTCCCGTCGCCTCCTCGCTGAAGGTTACCGACGGGGAGGGCAGGAACCTGGCCGCGGAGCGGACTTTCACCCTGGATGTGACCGGCGAGCACACCGGTCATGACTTCACCGGCCGCGGCCAGTACGGCTCGGCCGATGAGCTGTTTGACTCCGCCGACCCGGACTACCGGTATGCCACCGAGCTGTCCGACGGGCGTTCCACCGTGCGGTCGGTGTTCAACAGCCTGCACCTGCTCAAGGAGCGCACTGCGTCGCTGAACACCGCAGGTGAGCTGAGGCCGGTGCGGACACAGCAGCTTGAGTATGAGGGTGAGCGTGACAACGGGCAGGCACCGCCGGCGCCGTCGGCTCTTCCGGCGAACTACGGCAAGCCCGTCAGGGCCACCGTCACCGTGCATGACCCGGCGACGGGGCAGAGCCGCACCACCGCCGAGACCGCCCGGTTCGATGAACACGGCCGGCAGGTGCAGCGCACCGGTGTCACCGGTGCGACCACTGTCACCGCATATGACTCCACCGCCCTCGACACCCCCGACAGCGGCGGTAGCAACGGCGGCGGGCCTGCGGGATACGGTCTGCCGCTGCGGACCGTGGTCACCGGAAGCGACGGCGCCCAGGCCATTACCGAGAACACACTTTCTGCCGACCGCAGGAGCATCACCGCCGTCAGAGAGCTGGTGAAGAACACCGGAGAAGACAAGCCCTCCGCCCGCACCGTCACCAGCTACCAGGTCGGCAGCCACGGCGAGGTCACAGGGAAGACCGTCACCTGGGCCGAGGGAGCAGAACCGGAGGACGCCGAGGGCCCCGACAGCATCACCGAGACCTACGCCAGCACCATCGACACCGCCGCACACCAGCGCACCGACACGGCCACCAGTGCAGCGGGAACGGTCACACAGGTCACCGACCTGGTCACCGGACAGACGGTGAAAGCCACCGATGCCGCGGGCGGCACCGTAACGGCCACGTTCGATGAGGCTGGCCGGCCAGTGTCCCGGACCGTGCCCGGCGGGCCGGACGGCAGGGGACTGACAACCACCTTCTCCTACACGCCCGTTACGACAACCGTGAGCACGCCCGGGCAGGACGGCGGGCAGCACATCACCGTTGAAGAGCGGGACCTGCTGGGCCGGGTGGTGAAGCAGACGGACAATGTCCGTAACGGTGAGCTGACCGGTGACCCCGCTGCACGCACCCTGCAGACCGTTCAGTTCGAAGACGAGGGGCGCACCGCGAAGGCCACCGATGGTGCCGGACGGACCAGCGTCACGGAATATGACGACCAGGGACGGCCGGTCAGAGCGGTTGCGCCGAACGGCATGACCCAGCTGACCGTCTACGCCGACGCTGTCACCGCACACACCTCTGCCAGGACTACGCTCCTGCTGCCGGCCGGGGAAAGCGATCCTGCCAAGGCCGTCACAGCCAGCACCAGCACGTTTGACCAGGCTGACCGGCCCGTAGCCGCAGAAGCGTCCTTCGGAGACGGCACAGAGCTGGCCGGCACTTCCCAGTCGTATGACTCCCTGGGCCGGGCCAGCCGTTCACTGTCCCAGGACATCATCACTGAACGCGCCTACGGCCCGGCCGGCACCCCCGCCACCACAACCCTCACCCCCCAGAATCCGGACTTCCCCGGGGAAGAAATCACCTCAAGCACGCGGGCAGACCTCGCCGGCAGCCCTGTGGTGAAGACCCTCACCGCAGGGCAGGGCCAGTCCGCTGAAAGCCGCACGGGCACCAGAGCCCTGCGCAATGCTGCCGGCCAGGTGACCGAAGAGGTCCGGCCGGACGGCAAGAAGACATTTCTCACCTACACCCCGGCCGGCCAGGCAGACGCAGCGGTCTCACCCGGCGGCACCCGGACCTCCTATGAGTACGGCAGAGATTCCCGCCGCCTGACCGGAATTACCGTTACCTCGGCCGACGGCAGGCGCACAGAGAAGTCCGGCTACGCCTACGATCCCTACACCGGAGCGGTCACGGGGGTCTTCGACCCCGACCGCAGAGACGAAACAGAGATCTCCTACAGCTACGACGCTGACGGCAACGTCACGGTCATCGCCTACCCCGACGGCAAAACTGTCCGGCAGACCTTCGATGACCACGGCCAGCGCACCTCGGTGACCGACACCGCCGGAATCACCACCGCCTACGCCTACAACCCGGACGGCACCCTTGCCAACGCGGTCCAGCGCAAGGGCGGGGAAGAGAACGCCCCGGTCATCTCTGAGGTCTCCTACACCTACGACGGTCTCGGCCGCATCGTGCAGATCGACCGCGGCAACGGCGTCACCACCCACATGACGTTCACCAGCGCCAGCCAGGCCAAGACCGAGAAGACTGTACGCGGCGCGGAAACCCTGAGCGAGGCGTCTTACACCTACGACCGGCACGGCAACCTCACGCAGCGGGTGGATGACCGGCCGTCGGCTGGTGCTGACGGCAGCGCAGGGCCGAAGACAAAGACCACGACCCGTTACACCTACGACGCCTACAGCCGTCTCACCGGATCACAAGTCCTCGCGGACCAGGGCCACCAGCTGACCACCACCCGCTACACCATCAACGTCTCCGGTGATGTCACCTCCGCAGCAGTCACCGCACATAACGGCGGGCAAGCGGGCAGGACCACGCTGACAGAGCACCGCATCGACCCCGCCGGCCGGCTCACCGAGGTGAAAACCGACGGAACCGGGCACGCCCAGACTTTCGATGACGAGGGCAACCTCCTCACCGACCACCAGGGCAACACCTACACGTACAACCTCCGCAACCAGCCCACCAGCCGCACCTCCCCTGACGGGAAGAAGACCACGTACACCTACTGGGCCAGCGGAGCCCGGGCAACCACCGCCGAAACCAGTACAGCCAGCCCGGACACGGACACCGCCAGGTTCTACTACGCCCCCGGCGACACCCTCCTCAACGACATCCACACCAGCAGCAGCGACCCCTCAGCGCAGACAGCCGCCTCCTACCTCCTGGCAGGAACAAGAGAAAGCCGTTCCCTGTCCGGCCCCGGCGCCGGACAGGGAACCGGCACAGGCGCCGGCTACCTCATCCACGACCGGCACGGAAACACCACCGCCCTCACGGCCAGCGACGGCACCGTCAGCCAGGCATGGAATTACACCGACTACGGCCAGCACGCCGACATCACCGGCCGCCCGCACCCGGCCCCTGCAGCACCCGCACCGGCAGGACAGGCGCGTAACCCCTTCACCTTCGCCGGCGCCTACACCAGCCCTGAGGGAACCCAGTACCTCAAGGCCCGCACCTACGATCCCGCCACCAAACGGTTCACCACCGCAGACGCTGCGCCCCTCCACAACCGTTACCAGGCCATGGACGCCAACCCCGTCATGAAGACGGACCCGTCAGGCACCACAGCGGTCTGGGACTACGTGGGATACGGCATCAGCGCAGCTATCACCATCGGCGCCATCCTGCTCACCTTCCTCGCTCCGCCCGCCGGGGCAGCCGCTATCGCCTCCGCCACCGCCGGTCTGATAGCCGACACGGCCGGACTCGTCCTGGAAAGCGTCGCGCTCGCCCATGACGCCACAGGCTTCCTCGGCGATGCCCCCGCCATCCGCGACGGCCTCTTCTACAGCGGCATGGCTCTCAGCATCACCGGCGGTATCACCAGCCTCGGGTCCAGCCGCCCTGCTTTGAAAGCCTATAAAGCCCTGAAGAAAGTCTTCAAGGGGCCTCCGGCCAGTGCGGAGGAATTGCGCCTGCGGCGCATGACCCCGTTCGAGGAGTGGCATCGTGGCGTATCCGGGCCGATCAAGACCAAATATCCTCTTGCGGCAGACCTGCCTGCGGAGGAGTTCCAGCAGTCACGCAAGTACGAGACGACAGAGACCGTCCCCCAGAACAACGGACTGCCTTCTGTTGAATTTGCGGACGGCGGAGGGCTGCACACCGTGCCCTACAGCGAGACCGATCACAGGCCGCTGAGAGACCTCATGGACGAGAATACTTTCATCCGGCTTGAACGAGCCGTCCTGACGGAGGATGGCGGCCTCCCCGCTGATGAGGCTTACTACAGATCACTCGGAGACAGAATGAGTGAGAACAGCGAGGCTGCCACAAAAATTATCCGGAAATTCCCATGGAACACCGACAAAATTTACAGGCCGACGCGGTATGTAGACGAGGCGGGGAGAACGGTGATCTCCGACGGGGGGGTTTACCCCCGCAACTACGATCCCGTGGAAACGCTGCCCGAGTGGACAGCCGTCACGCAGAACGACATGTGAGATGGCATCTCATCTGGTGCTCCCTGGCAGATGAGTGCAGGCGGTGAAGCGAGGGACTGGCCGGCTCTGCTTTCACCCGCGGGAGGAGCCGGCCAGGGCCCATGAACATGAAGTCAGCCTCGGTTCGTCACGGAGCCGGATGCAGCCGCTGGCCACTCCGGCAGTCCGCCCGTGATGCCCGTGGCCGGTGCATGACGAAGCGTCACGCACGCTGAGGGCCGGGGCCTGCAGGATCTGCGAGCTGGTCCGTGATAGCGGGCGAGGCGTCGCGCATGGCCGGCGGCGTGATCCGGCTGTAGTGATCATGGTGGGCCGGGTGGTGCTCACGCGCAAGGTGCTCACGGGGACCTCTCTCAGCGGTCACCTCGCCCGCCTGCGGAGGAGCTGGCGGTACTGGGGCAGGCCTGCCTTGAGGGCCGTGCCGCCGTCATGCTGCACGAGGCGGGGCCAGGAAGCAGGGGTGCAGGAGCGGGAGCCCGTCACCAGCTGGTGTCCGGCTGGCGGCCACGCTGATCCGTCCTCAGCGATGCGCCGCTGCAGGACTGGGCGACGGCAGGAGCGGGACCAGAACACCGAGGCCGTGCCGGTCCGGTTGATCCGGCCGGAGTACTGGGCCCGCAGATCCCTGGAGCTGACGCCGTCGAGCAAGTTGATCAGCTATGGCAGGGCGGCCTTCGGCAGGTAGTGCACCAGCAGGCGGACATGGCCGGCTTCGCCGTTGCACTCGCGCAGCCCGGTCTCGAAGCTGCCGCATGCCTCCGCATGACGGTACGGATAGCGGGGCCTGGTTCCCAGCGTGGTGTTTCCTCCAGATCCTCGCTGCCCAGGCTGAAAGCGCCGGACGGGAAGTGATGGCCGTGGACCCCCGCGACACCTTGGCGGCCTGCCCCGGATGCGGGCACGCCGCCAAGGAGAACCGGCCCGTACAGGAGAAGTTCCACTGCGTCCCCTGCGGCCACCAGGAGCACGCGGACACGGCAGAGGCTCCCAGCGTCCCGCAGGCCGGCTGGCCGGTCGCGAAGCAGCAGATCCCCGGCCTGCAGTACCTCTGCCCGCGGGGCCGTCTGGAGGATGACGGGCCGGCCACTTGGGGGGCCGGGGCTGTGCTGGCGGGTGCCCTGATGACGGATTCCGCCGGGCCCGCAGGGGAGGTTGAGTGTTCATGCACCAGTTTCTTCTTTCCTGTCTGGGGATCTCATGTGTTGTGTGCCTCTTGCCGCCCCTGCCAGGGCTCCGGGTAAGTGCCGGCGCCGGGGCGGCGGCTGGCTGCGCCGTGTCGGGCTTGCCACGGCCGCGGTGATGGCTGTGACGGCCGTGCCGGTGGCAACAGCCGGAGCGGCGTCTGCTGTGTCCAGTCCGGCAGGTGTGTCGGGCACCGTGGCCATGGGCGGCGGGGCAAGCGGCGGGATCAACGAGCAGACGGGTGCGTTCCAGAGTGTGCTGCCGCTGGTCTCCCTGCCCGGGCGGGGCGGGGCTGCAGCCGATCTCGCGCTCGCGTATGACCAGGCCGCGGCCGCTGCGGGGGTGGACCGGTGGGGCCTGGGGCAGGGCATCGGCCTCGGCAAGGCGTTCGTAGACCCGGAGGACGGCGGGACCCTGCACACCGCCAGCGGAGGCAGCTTCAAGATCAGCCCTGGTGACAGGACAGGAACGGGCCTGAAGCGTTACCTGCTGAAGGACCTCACCTTCCGGGAGTCTTCCGGAACCCTCCCGGGGCGGGAGGGGATGGAGGGCATGCCGCGGGACTACAGGTGGGTGCTGTCCTACAGCGACGGGCGTAAAAGCTTCTTTGCCGCTGAAGGCGGTCTGGTTGCCGAGGAAGACGCCTTCGGCAACCAGACCGCCTACATGTGGGAGCTGCACGGTGCCGGTCACCGCCTGATGCGGGTCGTCGATGCCTGGGGCCAGGCGGTGGAGTTTGATTACCGCACCGAGAACCAGGTCACTGTCACCTCGCCTGAACGCAGCGACGGCAGGAAGCCGCAGATCGTGCTGCACCTGCCCGAGGACGGCCGCCTGGCGTCCGTGGTCTATCCGGAGGGCCAGGTCACCAAGCTCTCATACGACTACGAGCCCGGCGGGATGCCGGGCCGGCTCCTGACCCGGGTTGAAGCTCCCACCGGGGCGGTCACCCGCATCGGCTATGCCCAGCCGCACGGCTTCCCCGTCGCCTCCTCAGTGAAGGTCACCGACCCCGACGGCAAGAACCTGACTTCCGAGCGGACTTTCACCATCGCTGCGGAGGGCGAGAACGCGGGGCATGACTACACCGGTAAGGGCCAGTACACCTCCGCGGACGAGCTGTTCGACTCGGCCGACCCTGACTACCGGTACAGCACTGAGCTGTCTGACGGGCGCTCCACGGTCCGCTCTACCTTCAACAGTCTTCACCTCCTCAAGGAGCGCACCGCGTCACTGATGGTGAACGGGCAGCTGCAGCCGGTTCAGACGCAGGAGCTGCAGTACGAGGGAGAACGGGACAACGGTGCCGTACCGCCGCCGGCGGCGGATCTGCCGGCGAATTACGCCAAGCCGACCCGGGCGACGGTCACCGTCCACGACCCGGCAACCGGCGGGACGCGCACCACGCAGGAGACCGCACGGTTTGATGATCACGGCCGTGAGGTGGAGCGCAAGGATGTCACCGGCGCCGTTACGGTGACCGAGTACGACCCCACCGCGCTCAGCGGGGAACCGGGGCAGGCAGGGTTCGGGCGGGTCCTGAAGCAGACCACCACCGGCAGTGACGGTACGCAGACCGTCACTGAAAACACTCTCTCTGCGGACCGCAAGAGCGTTGCCGCCGTGAAGCAGTCGGTGAAGAACGCCGGTGACAGCCAGCCGTCGGCCCGCACCGTTGCCGCTTTCAAGGTCAACGCCCAGGGTGAAGTCACGGAGAAGACCGTCACCTGGGCAGATGAGGCCGCGAAGCCGCAAAGCGTCCAGGGCCCCGACAAGGTGACCGAAACCTACGACAGCAGTGTCGACACAGCCAGGCACCAGCGGACCGACACGGTCACCAGCCCGGCTGGGGTCACCAGCCAGGTCACCGACCTGGTCACCGGCCAGGTCGTCAAGACCACGGACGCCGAAGGCCGCAC
>NZ_JBIBHT010000012.1:0-86796 GCF_042957155.1 Streptomyces sp. NPDC008121
TACGAACGCCACCCCCGCAACTACCTGGCCTTCCTCGGCCTTGCCGCAGCCCTCTGCTGCTACAAGCGACTGGTCCGCCTCACCACATAGGACACAGTCTAAATGCCCGACTCACGTACTGCGATCCGTGATCAGTGTGCATGACCGCGCCGGTGAGGCTGGGTGATGTACTTGCTGTTCAGGACGTCGGCGCTGAAGTCCCGGCCGACCAGGTCCGGAACCTTCACGGCGGCCGGATCCGGGGCCGTGGTGCGGTGCCGACGCCGGAGTCTCCGGCCTGCCAGGCCGATGGACCGCATCAGGCGCGCGGCGCGCTTGTGATCACCGGCGTCTGACTGCCGTCGCGCAGCTCGGCAGTGATCCTCAGAACACCGTAAGTCCCGTCCGAGTCCAGGTGGACCTGGCGAAGACGCGCGGCAAAGTGTCGCGTCCGCGGCCTGCCGGGCAGCCTCGGCAGGAGCTGAGGCCCGCCAGTAGTAGAAGCTCGAGCGGGCGATCCCCAGGATCCGGCACAACCGCTTGACGCCGTATCGGCGCTGGTGGTCCTCGACGAACTGGCAGCGGTTCTCCAGCGCGTCTCCCCTGCGAAACACTTCGCGGCCCTCCGCAAAGACCGCGACTGGTACAGCGCGACCGCGACCGCCTTGAACTGCGGCGGATAGTTCTTCATGACCACGAGATGTCCGTCTTCAGATCCTCAAGATCCAGTATCTCGTGTGTACAGGATCAAGGGTCAAGGCCCGGGATGCTGCCGAGCTTCTTGATGTCCACGTGCACCAGCTCGCCGGGCCTGTCGTGTTCGCAGCGGCGTATGTTCTGGCCGGTGGCTCGGTCCAGGGTGCGTGAGGCCAGGCCGAACCGGCCAGAACACGGTGCACAACTGAGGGCACCAGGCCCAGAGGTGGGCGATGCAGGCCGGTCCCCCATAGGCGCAGGAGACGGACCTTGCTGATCAGGCAGGTCTCGGCTGAGGAATCTTGAAATGGTTAGGGTGAGGAGCTGCGAAGTTTCTGGACAGCTGCCATGCGTTTGAAATTACGCCGCAATCCGCATGCTGCAGCGTCCAAGATATGCCTCATGCGGCGTCAGTTATCCGTGCCGAGTAATCCGTTTGCGATTGTACCAGAATTCGATGTACCTCGTGATGTCCTGTTTGGCCTCCTCGCGGGTGCTGTAGGTGATGCGGCTTACTCGTCGTTCTTCAGGGCACCGAAGAACGATTCGGCCAATGGCATTGTCATAACAGATACCCGTTCGGCCGGCGGAGCGTCGAAGGTTGAGACGGTCGAGGGTCTTGCCGTACTCGGCCGACATGTAATTACTAGATGATCTTCTTGACCAATTTGCGATCGCGGGCGCATTGTTGATCGCCCGGGATATCACCGCTGTCTGGCAGTCGTCGTCTATGGCGCATCCGCCAACTTCCCTGGTGCAGCAGTCGATAACGGTCGCCAGAAAAGTCCAGCCTTGGCCGGTAGGGATATACGTTATATCCCCGACCAGCTTCTCTCCGGGATTAATCTGCGGTGAAGTTGCGGCCGACAAGGTCATGCACGGAAGACGGCAGGCCGGCCTTGGTCAGGCTGAACCGCTTCGGCTTGGGCTGGCAGGGCACGAGGCGGAGCTCCCGCATGAGCTGCCGGACCAGCTCCGGCCCGGCCCGTACGCCCCAGCGGCACAGCTGTGCGTGCACGCGCCGGTAGCCGTAGGCGCTGTCGGATCCTCAAATGCTTTCGCAGCGAGAATCTGAGTTTTCCCCGGCGGGCGGTCGTCGCGGAATCCGGTTTGCAGCGCCACCCGCAGTATCCGGAGCGGGAGACGTCGAGTCTGATGCACATGAAGTCGATGAGGTACGCGCACTCCGCCGTGTCGAGTCTCATCTGATCGATAAACTCGAACTTCTCGCTTATCGGTGATCCTTCGCGAAGTACGCTGCGGCTTTTTCAGGAAGCTGTTCTTCATCTCCAGCTCGCGATTACGCCGCTCAAGCTCCCTCAAGTGTGCCCGCTCAGTCACCGTCAGTTCCGCATCGGCTGACGGTTTCTGCTGGTTCTTATGCTTCTTCACAGAGCCGCGAAGAATTTCTGGATTGAGGTCGAGCTCCCGGGCTACCTCGGTGACGGTCGTGCCAGACCTCAACGCGATCTGGACGGTTTCCTCACGGAACTCCGGCGAGTACTTGCTCGGTGGTGACACTGGTACCTCGTTTCCTGTCACAAGGATCCTATTGGGTCCCTGTCCGGAAACCTCGAGGCACCTTAGGGGGTCTTCCGGTCGGTGTGGATTGCGGCATCTCCATCGCTACCCACCGGGATTGCCCGGGATATCGCGTACCGCGGAGGTCATGACCCGCTCGCTGCTACCTGATGAGAACCCAGAAATCACAGTACGCGTCCGCAGCTCCCCCAGCGCCAATGGTGCGGCCGGGCAGGGCATCCTGCCAGCAGGGCCGGCGGGAGGGCGGCAACAGCGAGCCATTCGGCTCAGCTGAGGCGACACCCGCTACAGAATCATGCATAATTCCGAGCTTTTGTGTACATAACATGATGGCCGCTGAGTTGCGCTGCAGCCGTTTGAGCCGGGATGCCGACGCCCGACTCTTTGACCCGACTCGTTAGTGAAAGTGGGCCCGCCATATGCCCGGAGTGGCCGTCGAAGCAGACGGGATCAGCGCCTGCGGCCGGGCTGGAATGGTGTTCATGTCTGTGAACGCCTCGATCGCCGCTTCCCAGTTGGCCGTCATCACCGGCCCGCCCCGGTCGGGGAAGACCTCGCTCATGCTCGCCCTCGCCGGCCGGTTCAAGCTTGCCACGGGCAGTGTCTATGTCCCCGGGACCACCGCCTCGCACCCCGTGCGCCAGCTCCAGAGCCGCTTCAGCGTCGCCCGCGCCCGCCCCGCCGTCGACCTTGATGACCACCTTCAAATTGAGGAGCTCATCAGCGAACGCCGCGCCACAGCCGGCCGCACCGTCACCCCTCAAGCCGTATGGGACGCCTGCGCTCTGCTCAGCCTCGACGTGCCGCCAGCGCGCACCCTGCTGAGCGACATCAGCACGGCGGATGCCACCCTGCTGTGCCTCGCTCTGGCCCTTGCGGAGAAGCGCGACGGCCTCATCATCGACGACATCGACCTCGGCCTCGACCCGAGCGCAACTGCGCGCATCTGGCAAGCCCTGCGCACCATCACTGACACTGGACGTACCGTCATCGCCACCGCCGTGCAAGACCACGGCGCGGACGTCACTATCCCGCTAAGCCACACCCGCCGGCACTCGTTTCCAGCAAAAATTTCGGGCGCCGCGAACTGCGACAGCGAAAGCAACCACGCCGACGGCAGTCCAAGTGAAACCGGCGCCGCCGAGGGTGAGGGCGGCAGTCGTCCTGCAGCACGTGGCAAAGAACCGTCGCGGCGCACCAGCCCGTCGGGCCACCGCACAAGCGTTCCCCCCGCAACATCTCCGGGCAGCCCCCCGCTGCGCCGGGGTACCGGGGTCAAATTCCGGCCGCCCTCCACAAAAGGCAGGCCCGCCAGCACCCCCGGGCCTTCCGACGTTGCCATTTCCTCAGCTGACAGCCGAGCCCGCACAGCGGATCTGGCCGATGACACCGCCACCGCAGGCGGGCAAGCGGTGGGACAGGGCTCAGCCGACGACACCGCCCCGGCAAACGCATCCGAGACAAAACCCGCCGACGCCCCTGGTGCAGAGGACCAACCGCCCGAAGCGCCCGGCCCTGGGACCAGTGAGCAGGCCGCCCCGCAGCCCACCGCACTGGACCCGCTCGGCGGCCCGGTCGGCTCCTCACCCCCGTCAGGCCCCGACGAGGGGCAGCAGCCGGGCCGGCCATGCCAGGAAGGACACGCGCCATGAGGCTTGCCCGCCTGGCCTGGACCGAACTGCAGCGTTTCCGGGGACCCCGTCTGCAGTTCGTACCCCTGCTCATCGCAGGCGTACCCCTGGCCATCGTCCTGATCCTCCTTGCGTCCCTATGGGACCCAGAAGCCCGCCTGGAAAACGTCCCTGCCGCCGTCGTCAATGAAGACACCCCCGCCACCATCCCGGCCTCCTCTACAGAACCAGCCCAGAAGGTCAACGCAGGCCAGGCACTGGTGACCGAACTGAAGGCAACCCGGGCCTACGACTGGCAGTTCACCACCCGCCAGGACGCCGAACGCCGTCTGCGCAGCGGCTCGGTCTACTTCACCATCATCATCCCCGAAGGCTTCTCCCAGAACATCGCCCGCTCGCTGGCAAAGCCCTCTCCCCCGCCGGTTCTCAAGCTGCGCACCAACGACGCCAACGGCTTCATGTCCAGCTCCCTCGCCGCTGAGGAGATGAACCAAGTCCGGGAGCAGGCCCAGACCATCGTCCTCAATTACCTCGCTCGCAACATCACCACAGAATGGAACGGACTGCGCCAGAAGATCGAACAGCTGACACGATCAGCTCAGGCACTCACCACCCCACCGGCCACCGCCAGCCCGCCCCCGCCCCAGGCACCAGCATCAGCACCAGCACCAGCACCAGCACCAGCACCAGCGCCAGCGCCAGCACAGCCAGCCGTCACCAGCCTCGACCAGCTAACCCAGCGCCTCACCCAGGCCACCGCTACCCTCACTCAGCTCACAGCCACTCTGCAGCAGCTTGGCACCGCGGGCGCCAAGATGACATGGCAAATCAACGACACCACCGCAGCCGCCCAGCGCGCCCAGGACACCAGCAACGACCCCGCCCTCACCACCCAGAACACCGCGGACGCAGCCACCTCCGCCAAGCTCGCTCAAAACGATGTCAGCTCCCTCACCACCCAGCTCCAGAGCGCCACGGACCAAACCAACACACTGCTCACCCAGCTCACCGGACTTCCCCAGACCAGCCAAACACTCACCACGCAGCTGAGCCAGCTCAAATCACAATTCGAAGACGTCAGCCGCACCTTCCCAGCCGCCACAGGCATCAACAGCACCAGCCGAGATCTACAGCAGCCCCTCACCACTGAACACACCATTCTCAACCCATCCCGCACTACAGGCCGTGGCCTCGCCCCCGCCGCCCTCACCCTCACCGCCTCACTGACCGCCCTGACCGCCCTGCAATTCCTACGCCCCTACAACCCTCGCGCCCTCACCGGCACCCTCAGCCCCCTGACCACCTCCACCGCTGGCCTCCTGCCACTCGCTGTCCTCACCACCCTCACCACCCTCACCACCTACCTCCTCGCCGAGGCCTTCCTTACCCTCGACGCCCAGCGCCCATGGATCACCCTCGCCGTGCTCGCCCTGACCGCCCTCGCCGCCGCCGCCACGGCCCACACCCTCAAAGCCCTTCTCGGCACCGCTGGTGAAGCTCTCTACGCACTTCTCATCGCACTCCAGGCCGCTGCCAGCGGAGCTCTCTATCCCCCACAGACCAGCCCTCCTCTCTTCGAGGTCCTCCACCCTTACGCTCCCCTCACCCACACCATCCGAGCCACCCGGACTACCATCACCGGCGGACCGCCCAGCACCCTTTGGCAGGCGGCCATCGTCCTTGCCGTCCTCACCCTCACCGCCCTCACGCTCACTGCCCTTGCGCTCCGCCAACGCCGCACCCATACCCCCGCCACCCTTCACCCTCTGCATCCCCGATCCCAATAGCGAGAGCCGGGTCAGGCAAAGTCGGCCCCGTGGATATGCGCCGTTCTGGCTGAGTGGCCAGCGAGTTCGGGTCCGTGAGACCGATGATGACAAGTGGCGACGGCTGCTGCCGATCATCCGCCGTTGCACCGGGTCGGTGGCCGTAGGCTGAGGAGGTGCGGCAGTCCGCGCAGGGCATGCCGCGGCGCGGACAGCAAAGGCGTCGCTCACCAGCGACGACCCGGTCCGGGACCTGATCCACCATGTTGTCATGCGGATGAATTCGGCTTGATGTATCCGAAGGACAGCGGCGGCCGGCCGAGGAAGTTCCCAGGGGCCTGAGGCAAGCAGGGCAGGGAGGGCAGCTGCACCCCACCACCGGAGACGTCCGCCACTGCGCAACCCATACCACGCAGACTCCGATGGAGGGGCTGTAGAGTCTTTTCCGGCGGGGTGACGTGGCACGCGGCCGCCCTACGGTCACTATTCGGGGATGCGAGTATTTCGAGTCACGGCTGTCGTCACAGCATGCAGCGTGATGAGCGTAATTAGCGCTGCCATCGAGGCACACGCCGAGGATGGCTGGGTGGCAGCGGCCGAGAGCCTACAGGTGACAGCCGAAGCGGGGGCGGGATACGCCAGGAACGCGTTCGCGTACGACAGCGGAGCGACGCGTCCCACCGTCCTGACGCAAGAAAGCCGTACGCCAGTCATTAAGGACGCTGCGGGAAAAGTTGTGTCGGGTGAGTGGCTTTCCCCCTGGGACGGGATTACGCACATTGATGCAGCCCAGGTAGAAGTGGATCACACGGTCCCGCTCGCAGAAGCTTGGGCGTCAGGCGCTCATTCCTGGGATGCCGCGAAACGGCAAGCGTTCGCCAACGATACCGCTCACCCTGACGTACTCAACGCCGTAACCGCCTCACTGAACAGGCAGAAGGGCGACAGCGACCCTGCTGAGTGGGCACCGCCTGCCGCGGTATACCGGTGCGAGTATGTGCGCCAATGGACTTCGGTTAAGCAAAGGTACGGCCTGTCTGTAGATGTGGCGGAAAGGAATGCGCTGGTTGCGGCAGCCAGGGAATGCCCCGTCGCTGGCTCCGCCGCGGCACCCAGCGGGGACCCGGGGCCGTTGCCTTCGGCGGCTGCGTACCTTGCCCACACAGGACGCACCGGCACTAAGTCGGTGGTGGCGGTCGTCCTGCTAGCGGGGTGCGGCGCATTGTTGGCTGTGTGGATGACAAGACGAGCTGGCACTTGAACCCGTCTCATGTGCATACCCACAGGTCAGAAGAGCGCAGATAGCTCCGATGAACATCTTGACACGGTTGGCGGAGGGAGCATCGTGCCTGCCGTAGATGCGCCGGGATTTCAAGCTGGGCGAAGCGCGTTCGCCGGGTCGACGGATGAGGGTGTGATCGCGGTTGCAGTCCTTGTTGCGCTGCGGCTGGATCGGGTAGTGGTGCGGCCGGTGCGCCGGCTGCCTGGGACGCGCGGTCTGCCAGGATCGGGACCGCAGCCTGGACGATGCCGTGGGCACCGACCGCGGTCAGATCATGGGCGCGGCAGCGCGCCTGGTCACTATCCCACCGGGGATGAGGGTCTTCACCACGGGTACTGTACTTCAGCGAAATCCTGCGGCACCGTGGCGGTGACCGCCTCCCCCGGTAGGGCGCGCCACGGGGTGAGGATGGTTGCGGCATGAGCAGTGCCGTGCATGCGAGTGGGAGTTACGTCCTACGCCGTTCTCGTCCGCGTGGCCGAGACTGTCTTATATGCGCGAACTGCCGGACTCTTCGCGCCATCGCCAAATGACAGGCCCGCAGTCGCAGGATGCCCCAGTGGTCGCCCATCGGTTCTGGGGCGACCGCCGTCACGGGCTCGGTTTCCCGGCACGGCCTGCATAGTATTCACGCTGGGATGGTTGCAGCATCGGCGTAGACCAAGCCCGGACATGCCGCTCCGTTCGGCCCCGTCGTCCGAACTTGCCCTCCGAAGTCGTCGCTGGCGGTGCGGGTGTCCGCGCCGGCCCCGCCATTTCCGAACACGCCCTGAGTGAGCCTCTTTCATCCTGAATAGTCGCAGGTCAGTAGTACGTGGATGGCTTGGACGGTGCGGCTGGTTCGGCGGGGGGAGGAGCGTGCTCTGCGCATGATGTGCCAGGACTTGAGTCGGGCGAAGGCGCGTTCGCCGGGTGCTTGGAGTCGAGCGTGGTCGCGGTTGAACTGCTGGTAGCGCTCGGGCTGTTCGCTGTGGTGGTAGTACGGGGTGCGGAAGGTGGCGCCGGCGCCCTGGTAGGCGCGGTCCGCGAGGACGAGGATCTGCCGGGTCAGGCAGGCCTGAACGATGCCGTGGGCGCGGGCCGAGGTCAGGTCATGTGTGCGGCCGGGTGTCGCGCGGGAGAACCACAGGGGTGTGCCGTCCGGGCGGGCGATGACCTGCACGTTCATGCCGTGCTTCTTGTGTTTCTGCGAGTAGTACGGCTGATCGGCGCGGACGCGCTCGGTGGGGATCAGTGTGCCGTCAACGATGACGTGGTCGCCCTCACCGAGGCCGGTGAGGGCTTCGTGGAGGCCTGGTGCCCAGGAAGCCAGCACCTCCAGGGCCTCGTCCACGTAGCGCCAGGCGGTGGCCTGCGATATCGCGAACCCGGCGCCGAGCTGGGCAAACGTCTCGTTCTTGCGTAGGTGGACCAGCGTGAGCAGTGCCTGGTCGAAGCAGCCGAGCTTCCGCCAGCGGGTGCTGCGAGCGCGGCGGTGCTTGTACAGCAGCCAGGCAACTTGCTCGACGAGCTCATGCGGGACGTCCAGCGTGGCTGGATACGGAACCAACAGGGCCCCTCCGGTCGCCGGTGTGCTGAGTGGAATCACCACGCCAACGACGAGGGGCCTTTTCTCGTCACCACGCCCTCTGACCAGCCCAATTCACCCGCCAGCACAGGATCAAAGGGGTTCAGTGAGTTCCAGGCCGCTTCTTCGGCATCTGTAGGAGTGGAGGGACTCGAACCCTCACGCCGCAATGGGCACCGGGACTTGAATCCGGGGCGTCTGCCAGTTCCGCCACACTCCCTGAAGGCGCTGACACTGGCGTCAGCGCGGTGTGGATACAAGCGAACGCAAGGTTAGCCTGCGTGCACTCAGTGTACAGCCTCGTACTTCTCCTGCAGTTCCTTGGGGATCCTGCCTCGCGCACTGACTTCGATGCCCTGCTCCTGCGCCCAGGCCCGGACACGACCAGCATCCAGGCGCCCATCGGGCGCCGACCGCTTCCTAGCCGAGCCGCGCGGAGAACTGCTCGTCTTGCGTCCCGATCGGATGAATGGGCCTAGCGCGTCCAGCAGCTGTTGATAACTGTCATGACCAAGATCGATCTCATACATGATGCCGTCGATACTGAACCTGTGGTTCGTAACATCCTCCTCCTCGGAGCCGGTGATGTCATCGGTGAACAGCGTGACCACGCGCTTTGCCATAGTTGAGCCTCCTCGATGTCTGCAATCTATCAAACACTGGTGTTCGCGAGCATGTCGGCGAAGTCCTTCCAACCATTGCACCATAGCGCCCCAGCAGGCGCGTGCGGAGACACTGCTGCTCCAGCTCCTATCAATTGTGTGTGTTATGGACGCCCGTGGCCAGGAACGCACCGCGGTCGGGCGCAGATGATGCCCACAAATAGGATGAGATCAGCTCGGTGCCCCGAACGCTCCTGCAGGTGCATCTCCTGCGGTTCCGGGTCCGCGCGGTTACAGCAGCTGCCTCCTTGTTCCAGCGGGCTATTCGCGATCATGGCTGACTTGTGATCGAGTCTTCCTGGGCACACGACGGTGCAGGATTGCCAGTCCCCTGACACACTCATGGCGCTGCTTGTCCGGATCGCAGTGGCCGTGCACGGATTCGAGAGCTGATGTCGTCGATGCAGCTTCGCCTCTGCCGATCAAGGCCGACATCGTCCCGCAGCGGATGTGCCTTGATGCGGCCGTGAGGATGCTGCAAGCCGCAGAAGTCGGAGGGGCAGATCACCAACCTGGAGGGGCCGGCCGCCAAACGTCAAGATGCGGCTCCAACTTCCCGCTGGGCGAGGCAGGCCGGACGTTGCCCCACACGCGCCGCGGTCAGGTCAGGCAACGGACGGCAACAACCACGGGCGCGTATCGCCCCGGGGGGGCGATGACCTGCACGTTCATCCCATGCCCACGTCATCGTCCGGCCTGCCTCACCCAACAGGCCCTACCCGCGCGGACGCCTGTGCCCATCAGCGCCCCCACTGCCACCACCAGATCCAGCCTACCGGGGCTGCAACCGCAACCACCCACTCGACCTGCATCCCCGCAGCTAGGAGGGCACGGACGCCCTTGATGATCCGGCTGCTTCAGTTGGTTGAGCATCATGTCCGTCTCAGGATGCGCCGGGCAGCTGGGCGACAGCTCGTTCACCAGGCGCTCGTAGCGAAGAAGAGAGGGCTGCACGGCTGGGAGGAATGCCGCTGCCAGGAGAACTCCGGTCTGCCATCTCCCAGCGAAACACGCCGATGGGGGGACAGCGGCATCCCCTCCTTGGCCCTCTGAAAGGCTGCACCGTCGGGCCGATTGATGGATCCGATAGTAAAGAGCGGCTCTTTAGACTGCAGTACGAAGGACCAGCAACAGAAGAGATTAGACAAGGAAATGTGCTCTAAAGTATCACTTCGGTCAGATTTCCCGTGGGCTGCTTGCATCGCATCGATGGCAGGCCTCCTGGGCATTGCTTGGATATCCGTCTACTATGTGACTGGAGGGTCGTTCCCTATACCAGCGTGGGAGAAGTGGAACCTGGTAGCAGGAATATCCCTGATCGTCACATCACTTGTTATTGCATCTCGGCAAAAATAACTTCTGCGCGCGGCAAGCAGGTCAGCTCGGTCCGCTATGCGGTTGAACATGAACGTCTGAGCTCATAGCCGCGAGTTCCGTCGATCGATCACGCAGCCGGCGTGACCGAGGGGCGCGGTGCGGAGTTGAGCGCTTTCAGTCGTTGTGCGTCGCCGATGGAGGGGCCGGTACTACCGACGTAGTTCCAGCGATAAATCATAATGCCTGGCGCTAGGTCCGTAGCCGGTCCGGATGCGTGAAAATTTTCGCTGCAGGTTACATCCCGCACGTCGTGGATTTCGTTCTCCATGACGCAGAAGCCCTCGCGTAACGCCCGGCACGCTCCGGGGGGCGCCTCCCGGGCGGGCAGGCGGCTGATCACGCAGACCGTCTCGCGGATGCGCTTGCCCGTGCGGCATCCGGCTCGGCACCGGGTGATCCGGGCGACCTGTCTGACGGGGCCGGACTCCCTGTCCGTCCACCCGCACGGATCGCCCGTGCCCTTCAGTCGGCCGGGCCCCTCCCCCTGATTCCCTGCAGTGCGGTCACCGTCGTCCTGGGGGCAGGCCGGGCGTTCCCTCCCGCAGCGGCCGCTGGGTTCCGTTTCACGGTGACAGCGAAATGCGCGCCTATCTCCTCCGGCAGCGCCTTCACTGTGCCGGCACGGGTATGCAGCGCGCCAGTGGTCATTCCCGCCCGCGAAGATTCGCCACCGCTAGCGCCAGGATCCCGCTGCTCTTGCCGGACACCTTCAGTGGGGCCGCCAGAGTCCCGTTCTGCGCCATCGCGCCGACCGGAGTGAGCGAACCCCCATCCCGTCCCCGCGGCCGGCCGACCGCGGTCGTCTCCGGCGCGACTCCCCCAGCCCGCATCACTGCTTTCAGACCACCGAGCCGCCCCACCGTCAGCACCCGCCGCGCTCTGAGCCAGTGCCGGCACACCCCATGCGCCCGCGACCCCGCCCGTGCCCGTGCCCGTGCCCGGACCGCGGGCCGCCCTGCGCCACCGGGTACCGACCTCGCTCACAGCGCCCCCGGCAACGGAGAGACACCACCGCAGACGCGGAAGACGCGGACCCTGCCACCGCGCGAGCCGCCCCAACAGCAGTACTGCCGCGGCGCAGCCGAGACCCCGGCTCCGTCATAGGCACCGGCATGACAGACTGACGGTTTACCGGAGCTCCGCTGTGCAGAGGCGGCCAAGGTCGCCTCACGCAGCCGAGATTCCCTCCTGGACGTTCCATGCCCTCCCCACACAAAAATCAGCTGCTGATTTTGCGTCAGCCCCGGGGGCAGGACAACTCATCTCCCACCCCGGATCGCTGTCGTCGTCGCTGAGCAAACCTTTTTGCCTCATTTCCGCTGAGCTCTTGAGCATCACCTACAGCGCCTGACACGCTTTGCGAAAGGCCCTGCACCCGCTCTTCCCGCATGTACAGCAGAACGGTCCGTCCTGGCCTGCGTCTGGTTGAAACCCTCGGTCCGTGCAGGTTAAGTGCATACTTCAAGCACTGAGGGAACGGGGGCACAACATCCAGGAAGTGTTTCATCCGCTCCAAGAAGCTTCCATATTCACACCTGCGTTACATTGGCGAAGCGTTGGGAAGAGTTCGCGGCAGAGTAACAGAGGCGATAGTTCCCCCCTCACCCGTATCCGGAGACGCTACCTTCAAACAGCCATCGACGGATTCGATCCGGACCCGTTGAGCCGCGAGACCCAGGTGGCCTTCGGCCAGTCCATGGCGAAGCCCTTCCGGAAGAACGCCCGCACCATCATCAACAACGGTCAGCCGCACCATCTGCTCGTCACAGAACAACGTGACTACAACTTTGCTTGCCTTGGCGTGTTTTGCCGCATTCACTAGGAACTCACGGGCTGCTCCGAAAAGAAGCTTCTGATGCTCGGCCGTAAGTGTATTCGGCGCACAATCGAAGCTATATCGAATACCGAGATTCGCTCGCTGCGCCATTGACTCGCCGACGGCTCGCAACGCCTCGGTCAGACCTAAATCCTCCAGCACGGTTGGATGCAGACCTGCGGCAGTCGCGCGGAGCTGGTGAACGACATCCAGCAAGGTGCTCTCAATCCTCGCGCATGCCGATTGCAGATCCTGGCCACTGCATACCGCACGAACCTCGCTAAAGTCTTGCCGCGCGGCAAGTACTGATTGGAGAGCTCCGTCATGCAACGTGTCAGCAAGCCATTGTCGTTCGCGGTCCTCTATGGTCAGAGCATCACTAAGCAACCGCGCCCTATCCTTTGCCAAATTTGCGATAGTTCGAGTTCGCGAGCGTTGCAGCCACGACAGCAGCACGCAACCAACTCCGAGAATCAGGAGAATGAGCATTCCCGCAAGGGCGTTAGGCCAGTCCAAGGGAGCGTCCGTCAGAGCAGCAGCGCAACCGTAGGCCACCGCTGTAGTGACGGAGATACATGCGGTTATCCATGGCTTAACCTGCAATACCGCCAGAACCGGAATAAGGAAGTAGGCATCACTCAACAGGGAAGTAGCGATATCGGTCTCAGTAAACCTTCCCGCAGAAATCAAAAGAAGGGTCAAAGCCAGCAAATCAACAATGAGCAGGCAGGGTTTAGGGTGCAGCATCTTGCGCCGCCAAACCATACACCCCATCACGCATACCCAGAGCGTGTACGCTACCGCAATCGCTATTGTTGACGTATGTATGGTGTCCTGCGCCAAAAGGACTGCCTCCAGGATCACAAGGATCACGAGGAGAAGGCGGAATACTGCTTGAGCCCCAGCGGCTCGGTATGCGTACATCCGGAAGACCGAGCCGACTGCTGAGGTAGGGCGAGGAACAGACGGGGGAGTGTGATTCATTTCTACTTCAGGGCCTATACGAAGTGAACTCGAGTATTTTTGAGAGGGCGTGCAAGCGCTGGTATAGCGTCACTCCAGATCGGGGATTTTGTCTGCCCGTTTAGAATCCTCCGCCCGCCAACATGCGAGCTTTGACTGTACCGGCGTGATCATATGCGCGGTTACCACGATAATTTAGGGATATGCCCTCAATACCAGCAGCTGTCTCGTAGGGTTCCACGGTTGTCGTGTTCGTAGATCACGGAACACCCTCGTATCGTCTATCAGGGCAGTACGGGTGGCGATAGTCCGGTCAGCCGACAGGCGAGGGGAACAAGACAGTGACCGGCCGGCTGCCACTCTCGTGCCTTCGCAGGAGCCCATATGCGGAGCAGACAACATCGCCGGGATGGGTCGCTTCGAAGCAAATCTTGATGCGGCACGGAGAGCGAGCAGCCGGCGCCTGCGGCTGGAAGCTCACCTCAGGCCTGTCCCCGGAGAACCATGGCCACGGATGTCACCTTTGGTATCAGAGGTGCCGGTGGAGAGACTTGGCAGTGTTTTCCGGCGCATCCCTGCGCTTGAGAAGCGCCCTCAGTCGCCGAGAGCAGCTCGGCCTTTCCAGGGCTTGTGCCGTTGCAAATGAAAGTGGCAATGTCACACGCACTCGTGTGCCTGGGCTTACCGGCGCTTGCAGGTACTCCAGGATCCCGCCTGCTGCCTCAACTCGGACACGCAACGAAGCCAACCCGATATGCCCTTCAGCGAGGCGTTGGTGCAGCTGCTTGGCGTCTGTACCAATCCCATTGTCGGTAACGGTGAGCTCAAGAGAGTCGGTGCGCTCAGTCAGTGAGACCCAGGCACGTGTAGCACTCGAATGGCGCGCAATGTTTTCAATCAGCTCACGGGCGGCGGCGAAGACTAACGGCTCGAGAGGTCTCCGCCGCGTGTACTCCACATTGAACTGGTAATCGATCTGAGTTCGCTCGTGCATCGTGCGAAGAAGTGAACGGATCGCCTCCACCAGTCCAACTTCCTTAAGCACCTCGGGATATAGCTGCCCTGTCGTACGCCGTAACTGCCGTGCCACAGCCAGGAGTTCCACGCTCGTCCGGTGCATTGTTTCGTCACAGGTATCAGGGGTGGCTTGCTCCAACGCAAAACGCGCAGCCAACACGGATTGCAAGGGGCCATCGTGTATGAATTCTGCTAATTTGGCCCGCTCTCGCTCTTCGGCCGAGATTACCTCAGCAAGCAGAAAGGACCTGTCAGCGAGAAGCTGAGCAATGCAGGCAATGTGCCTGGAGTGCGCCACGGAGTGCATAATACAGCAAACACTAACGAGGCAAAAGAGAACCGCAATTGCGACGGCTCGTGCAGTGTCAACGGTGAGAAATAAATCCGGATCCAATACCGCCGCTCCACCATACATGAAGGACCCAAGACCAATGGTCGCTGAGGTCAATGCAGGGCGCGCCTGAAACGCCGTCAGTATGGGAAACAGAAAGAGGGCGACTACTAACAACAGCGACCCATTGCACAACTTCTGCAGGGCTATGATTACAACCACATCCGTAATCCCCAGACACCAGGCCATCGTAGAACGAACTCGGGGCCCGCTACGATGCCAGATGGCCGAAGCTGCGACAATAGCTATTGCGTAGATCAGCAACACTCCATAGCGGGGCAGCAGACTCGACGTCGGCTCGCCGGTAGCTGTAATAACCAACGCCGCAAGAAAGGCGAGCCTAAGTACGTACTGAAGCCGTTGCGCTGAGGCTGCGTAGCAGTATTCCAGATGGCCTCGTGCCGTCAGGGAGGAATGCACGGGAAATTAGTCTTCCTGTAGTTCTGCTTCTTCCACCGGGTGCTACAGGTCTGTTCTTACTCTAGCAATCCCCGCCGCATAGCTTCCGCCACAGCAGCGCCACGAGTGGAAACCCCTAGCTTTTCGTAAACCCGCTGCACGTGAGACTTAATGGTGGTCGGAGCAAGGAAGATCGCTCGCGAAATCTGAGGAACCGAGTTTCCGTTCGCGATCATGCTTAGGACTTCGCGTTCCCTCTCGGTCAATGCCGGCATCGTCTGATCCGCGCGCTGCCGTATCTCCTGAACGAGCCCAGAGGTCAGGTCCTCGGGAAGCACCGTTTCACCCCGCGCACAGGCAAATACGGTGTCCACTATGCGCTGCGCAGATGAATCTTTTGTGAGATACCCAGCCACTCCATCCTGCATGGCCCGGTAAACCATAGCGCTGTCATCGAATGCAGACAAAATGACTACCCGCGTTGGAAGTTCTTCCCTATGTACCACGCTAGCGACTTGCGCCCCGTCGAGATGAGGCATCCGATAGTCGAGAACAGCGACGTCTGGTTTCTGCGTGCGAATCACACCCAGCGCATCCCTTCCGTTCGCCACCTGCGCGATGACATTAGCAATGGGACCGAAAAGCCGGACGATGCCGTCACGATAGACAGGATGGTCGTCCCCCACCAGTATCCGCAGCTTGCTCTGTCCTTCTTCCACTCCGACTCCCTTCAAACAGCCTCCGGTTTGCACACACGGAGCGAGCTCCAGACCTCTTCGTTGGCCTGCCTATGTGCTACGCAGTCAGGCCTGGTCCCTCCGGAGGGGCCATCTTCTCTTACAGATGGCAGAGAATCTGTCGCCGATCGGCTGAATCTTGTGGACGACGGCCCTCCTCCGATTGCCGGCGTTGCCGCACTTGCTGCGTCGGCAGTGGAGCCGAACCCGGCGAATCCAGGTCTCGGGAGGCCCCTGCGAAGCAGTGCCGCTCAGTTGCGGCTGCATTGACTTCCGCTCCCCTCCCTAAGGGTGGGGATTCCTTCCACGGCCGTCTGACCGTCTCGGTGGTTCCCGCTTCTTCCCGTTAGGCCGGGACAGGTCCGGTCTTACCTTCGCTCGACAGGCCCATACCGCAAGTCCTGCGGCCATGGCGACGTTGACCGCCGCATTGATGTCCCAGTCCAGCCGCGCATCGCACGCCTGGCACTGCCAGAGACGGACGCCGAGGGGCTTGGGGCCGTTCTTGACGCCGCAAGGCGAGCACACCTGAGATGCGGGCTCGAAGCCGCCGATGCGTATGAAGGTGCGTCCGTACCAGGCTGCCTTGTACTCCAGCATCGCCGTGAACGCCGACCATCCGGCGTCGCGGACAGACGAGGCCATGCGCGTGCGGGCGAGTCTCCTGACCACCAGGTTTTCCACTGCGACCGCTTGGTGTGCGCAGATCAGCTTCGTCGGCCGCATCCTTGATCACGGTTACCGTGGCGGCGCGGACGGCAGTGCACGGGACCTTCTGACCCGCACGTCTCCGATCTTCGGCAACGACAGCTCTTTGCCGGCCGTGATCGTCAACCGGGCGTTCGCGGTGAACCGTACGGCCTGCTGGCTGCCCTTGCGGGACTTGAAGCGGGGCGCGCCCATGCGCGGGCTCTTGCCCCTTCGAGCCGTCGAAGAAGTTCGGGTAGGCGGTATCCAGGTCATGGAGAGACTGTTTGAGAACGACGGCGGACACCTCGCCGAGCCAGGCCCGTTCCCCGGTTTTCTTCGCCTCGGTGATCAGTAGCTTCGACTGATCCCCTGCCTCCAGGAACGCCTTGCCCCGGCGCGGGCGGTCTCACGGGCGCGGAGCGCATCGTCATAGACAACCGTGAGCACCCGAACGCCGTGGCCGGCTCGGAGCGCTGCGGACCGTTCGGGTAAATCCGGAAGGAATACCTGAGCTGCATGCCGATCAGCGTAAACAGTGGTTTACGGCTGAGTATGAGAACATCCGGACTGGCAGGCACTGCACTTTCGTCCTTCAACTCTCTCAACGGCGTCAGCTCCCGCAGGCTCCGCCGGGAGAACCCGGAACTTGTCCGGCACTACTGGCGGGCGCAACATCTGTGGTCCGGCTCGTACTTCGCCGGGTCGGCCGGCGGGGCCCCGCTGTCGATCGTCCGTCAGTACATCGAGCAGCAGAATCGCCCGCTGTGACCTGCGGGTCACAGCAGTCCTGAGAACCGATTCTTCCCGTTTGTGCGCGACTGGTGTCGAATGGGATCTCCGCATATCGCTGCCGGCTTCGACGGGCTTCCACGGTTCCTCGGAGTCTTCTCCTACCCGTCATCGTCCGGGTGGTAGCGCCCGGCTTCATGGGGCGACGGGCGGCGCGCCACGCCGTCGCCAGCGTGGGGTGAAGGTGCCGACCCAGGGCCAGGCGGTCTCGGGGCCTGACTCCGGATCTTGGACACCGGAAAGACTTGGATCTTGATGGTCCAGGAGAACGGAGTTTCCGTGGGGATGAAGCACTATCCCGCCGAGTTCGAGGCGGACGCGGTCGCGTTGGTCGGGGCCGGGAGCGACGATCAAGTCGGTCGCCGGTGATCTCGGGGTGAGCACCGAAACGCTGCGGAACTGGATCCGGGCCGCCGACGGGCGCCGATCCGGCGCCCACCCCGTGCCGCCGGCCGCCGTGCAGACTTATGGTTCCGGCGTTCAGGAGGAGCTGGCCGCGGCCCGGAAGAGGATTCGTTAGCTCGAGGAAGAACGGGACATCCTCCGCAAAGCGGCCCGGTATTTCGCGAGGGAGACGCGCTGGTGACCCGCTGCCAGTTCGCTGAAGATCACCAGCGCCGTCACGGCGTGAAGCGGTTCTGCGACATCCTCGGCCTGGCCCGCTCGACCTTTCTACTACTGGCGCCGCACCGCATCCGCGAGAGCGGCCCGCCAGGCCGCCGAGGCCGGGATCGCGGCCCGGATACGCAAGGTCCACCAGGAATCCGAGGGCACCTACGGAGCCCCCGGGATCACTGCCGAACTCCGTGACGAGGGCGAACGGATCAACCACAAGCGTGTCGCCAGGATCATGCGGACCGTCGGAATCGAGGGAGTTCGTCTGCGCCGTCGGCACCGCACCACTCTCGCGGATTAGGCCGCGGCGAAGGCACCGGATCTGATCGGCCGTGATTTCACCGCAGCCGCGGTGAGCCGCTCTACCTCGCGACCGTCATCGACCTCGCCTCACGCCGCCTGGCTGGGCGGGCGATCGCCGACCACAAATCTCAATATTCGAGTAGGGCCTTCGCGGAATTCTGCAGGCCAGCAGGGGTCCGGCAGAGCATGGGCGCGGTCGGTTCCAGCGCAGACCACGCTGCAGCCGAGTGCTTCAAAGCTGCCTTCAAAAGGGAAACGCTCCAAGGCCGCAAAGCCTGGTCGAGCGAGCGTGCGGCCAGACTCGACACCTTCCGCTGGCTGACCCGGTATAGCACCCGCCGTCGGCACTCCCGCCTCGGCCAGCGATCCCCGACCGCCTACGAGAACACCCTCCAACCAGCAGCAACT
Source organism: Streptomyces sp. NPDC008121 (assembly GCF_042957155.1). Classification (NCBI taxonomy): domain Bacteria; kingdom Bacillati; phylum Actinomycetota; class Actinomycetes; order Kitasatosporales; family Streptomycetaceae; genus Streptomyces; species Streptomyces sp. NPDC008121. The sequence continues at coordinate 18,631 of NZ_JBIBHT010000012.1, forward strand.
ACCCTGATCCAAGCCGCATAGACGTGTTCAAGGTCCGGGGTCAAGGCCGCCGCGGCTCCTTCTTCCCCCAGCTCTCCGTGATGAACATCATCCTGGCGGGGCAGAAAGCCCTGATCTCAGATGTCCGTCAACGCGGATCAAGCCCAGTCAGCACACGGTGCACGGTCGAGGGCACGAGGCCGAGCAGGTGGCGATACGGGCCGGTCCCCAGCGGCGTGCGAGGCGGACCTTGGTGATCCGCCGCTCGGTCCGCGTGGGCGTCCGGCGCAAGCTGGTGTGCGGGCGGGACGGCCGGTCGGTCATCCCGGCCTCGCCCAGCATCCGGTAGCGGGCGGCCCACCGCTGGGCGGTGGTGGAGAGACCTGGGAGCGTTGGGCGGCCCGGCGAAGCGGCCAGCCGTCCTTGACCACGCAGCGCGCCAGGCGCAGCCGTCCGGTCTCGGTCAGGGGTGCATTACGGTGGGGCATGAGGGCCTTCTGATCGTCGGTGGAGACGTCGCAATCCACACCGAACCCGGAAGGCCCTCACCCGTTCAAGATCCCTCAGCCGAGACCTGCCTCACCCGTCCACGACCTCCCAGGACAGAGCACCTACACGCAGCACGAGCTTCACGCGTTGCCGCTCAAGCCTCTTTTCGGATCCGCAGGCACCTGGCGCTCCGAGGTCGGCCACCGGTCAGGCAGCCGGAAGTACCTTCCACGAGCCCGTGCCGGGCCCGCGATCGGTGTAGTGGCTTGTGGATACGTCGAGCTTGGCACCGGGCTGGCTGGACGCACCGTTGGCGTCCAGGAAACCACCGCTGGAACCGTCGTAGTTGTAGGTGTTAAGAAGGCTTACGACATCGGCGGTGCGGATGTGTCCGTCCCCATACGAGGAAGCCTTGCCGAAGATCTGCCACTTCCCGCTTCCCGCAGCGCGGTCCTTGCTGAGGGTGCTCGAGACGTCGTATTTAGCGCCCGCCTTACTGGAACCGCCGTTGGCGTCCAGGTAGGTGCCACCTCCGAACTGGTTGACGAGGTAGACAACGTCGCCGCTGTTGACGGGGGTGCCGTCAACCTTTCCAGTGGCTGAGACCACCTTCCACACCGACGTCTTGGCGCCTCGACTGTTGGGCTTCTGGTTTGTTGCCACATCGAAAGTGGCACCGGACGGCTGGGTCAGAGAGCCGATTGTGTCCAGGTAGCCGCCGTCACCTGTGAACTGGTTCTGCAGCAGAATGTCAGTGCCATAGGTGAGTTCATCTCCGGCCGCGGGGCCAGCAGCCGATGCCGGAGCGGCAAGAGAGGCGACCGTGGCGGTGAGCGCCACGGCGGCTGCTGCCGCCGCCAAACGGTGCGTCGCTGAGCGGAGGATGCGACCGGATGCGCGTGTGCTTTCCACAATCAACTCATTTCATTCCAGGGCAGCAATTTGCTGCGCATTCATTACACCAGAAATACGAGCTCCCGCCATCAGGAAGGGGGGATTCAGGCCATCTGTAACGTGAATACTTTTATGACACTCTTAGGCGCACCGTGGGCGTCAGTTTTCTCTCCGGTGTGTAGGCCGCTTCATCGCCGGCAATCCGCGGTATGGTGGCAGATGCCGGGTGAGCTGCTGTTCTGTAGGAGGCGCCGCTACAGGGGCTGACGAGCAGCGTTGACGTGAGGGTCTGCGGTTTCCGTCCTGCCTCAACCGCGCCGACCGCTGAAAGGAGCCGGAATACGGCTGCCTGCTAGGAGCATTTCGGGGGTGAGCTCATGCGGGTGGTGGGGCCGCACCAGGTGTACGCATGCCATTTCTTCCTGAATGCCGCAGGTGCGTCTTGCCGGTCTTTGGCGGGCCCGCCGTGCTGGCGTGATCACCGGGCGGTGGCGCCCCGCCTGCCGGGGTTCGGGTTGCTGGACGGGGCCCCTGCCTGTAAGTCGGTCTGCTTCCGGGGCCGGTGTGGGGTCCTTCCTTGGTGGCGTTGCGCGCGCCGGTCTCCAGTGGCTCCTCGGGCGGGTGCTGCCTGCAGACAGCGGCGCGGCGCGGAGAAGGGCAGACGCCCGTGGCGGATACGGATGCCGAGGAGAGCGAAGGGGGCCGAAGCTGGTGGGGAACGTCGATGCGGCCAGCAGCGCGATTCTGGGCCGGCCCGCGCGCCTCGGAACTTCTCGGAGCCAGCCGCGACCGGGGCAGCCCCGGTGACCAGACGATCGGTGTCATCCGCAAGGGCTCCCGGGCCCTGCAGTGGATCCCCGCCTCCAGCGACGCGTTCGTATGGCTGCGGCTCTACCAGCAGCAGATCCGCCCGCAGGACCCTCGACGGTCCGGACGAGCCGCTGTGGTGGACCCTTCGGCGCCCGATCAGGCCGTTGAGCTACGACGCGGCACGCATGGTGTTCACCAGGGCCAACGAGACCCTGGGAGCGAATTGGACCCTGCATGACCTGCGGCACAGCGCGGCCAAACGCATGGTGCGCGACCCCAAGCTCTCGCTCACCGACGTCCAATGGGTCCTTGGCCATCTCCACATCAGCACCACGGAGCAGTACCTCGAACCCGCCGAGGACGAGGTCGTCGCGCACGTGCTGGCCCACCACGCCCGGCAGCCTGCGGAACCCGTCAAACCGGTGATGCCCGCACCGGGCTACCGTTCCGAGGTTCTCCAGACGCTGCTCGGCACGGCCGTCCTCGGCGGAGGCCCGGCATGACCACCGCGACCGTGACTGCCCAGCACTCCACCCCCATCCCTCATGCCCCCTTGCCTCCCGGCCAGGAGAAGCGCGAAGCGCCGGCGACCTGGTGGCAGGCGGAGGAACCGCGCGAACAGGTGCTGCAGCGCACTCGCGCTGCCGTTCACCGCAGACAGCGACGCCAACCTGCGCACACGGCACCGCGGTCTGATCAAGCTGCTGGACTGGCTGGAGGACCAGCCCGGCCGCACCTGGCAGGAGCGCTGGATGGCCAATTTTCGTGACCGACGCCCTCCGCTCCGGTCTGCCCCCGCACATCGCCGCCCGCATCTGCGGCCACCGGACGGTCGACACGACCCTCGGCTATGCCGCGATCTATCCCGAGGACGTCATCAACCACCACCGGTCCTTCATCGCCCGCCGCCGGGCGCTGCGACCCGGGGAGGAGTACCGCGAGCCCACCGCACAGGAGTGGCAGGACTTCCTCGCCCACTTCGAGCTGCGGAAGGTCGCCCTCGGCGTCTGCGCACGCGACTTCGGCACCCCCTGCATCGATGAACACGCCCCGTTGACTGAACGAACCCTGGAGATTGCCCAGTTCAGTGGGCGGATGGAGTCATCGCGCACTACGGTCACCGGTCGTGATGAACGATGCTCCCCGACGAGATTTGGCGGCCCTGGTGGTTCCCCGGTGGGGTCGGCTGGTGGAGACCGGCCACCGGTACGAGCCCTACCGGCTGATCGATCCCGACGGAGCGGCCGTCGAGGCGGTCGCCGTCTATTTCCAGGAGTTGCTGGCCGCGGGGAAAGCGCCGTCAACGGTTCGTTCCTACGGGATGGATCTGTTGCGGTGGTGGCGGTTCCTGCAGGCTGTGGACGTTTCCTGGGACCGGGCGACCCGTCGGGAGGCCCGGGACTTCAGCTGCTGGATCCAAGAAACCGTCAAACCCAGGAAGATCAAGGCCCAGGGCCCGCGAGCGGTACGGGGAGCCGGTGCCGGGAACCCGGTGACCGGGAAGCCGTCGACCGGATCCGGATACGCTCCGGCCACCGTCGTGCACAGCGAGACGGTCCTGCGCCGGTTCTACGATGTGCACCGCGATGCGGGGACCGGCCCGCTGCTGAACCCGTTCCCGCTGGATCTGTCCCGCCGCTCTGGGCGGGCTCACGCGCACCACAATCCGATGGACGGCTGGAGGCCCGAGCGGGTGGGCCGCTACCGGCCGAGCCTGCCGCGGCGGATCCCGCGCTCGATTCCGGAGGCATGGTTCAACAAGCTGTTCGCGGCGCTGCCCTCCAACCGCGACCGGGCCTTGGTCGCCTTCTGGATCTCCACCGGGGTGCGGGCTTCGGAACTGATCGGCATGCGTCAGCGCGATGTCGACCCCGGCCAGCAGTTGATCAGCGTGGTGCGCAAGGGCTCGCAGGCGGTCCAGCAGGTACCGGCGTCGGCGGACGCATTCGTATGGCTGCGCCTCTACCAGCAGGAGGTACAAGGCCAGGTTGCGCGGGGCCGCACCCAGCCGGTGTGGTGGACACGGCGAGACCCGATTCGACCCCTGACCTACCACGGTGCCCACCGGATGTTCGAGCGTGTCAACGCCTCGCTCGGCGCCGACTGGACCCTTCATGACCTGCGGCACAGCGCGGCCGCCCGCATGGTGCGCGACCCGAAGCTGACGCTGTCCGACGTGCAGTGGGTGCTCGGACACGCTCACCTGTCTGCCACGGAGGTATATCTGACGCCGCACAAGGACGAGGTCGTGGCCGGCGTGCTGGCGCACCACGCACGCCAGGCCCGCGAGAGCATCCAGCCTGCGCCTCCGCCGCCGGCACCGGGCTACGACCCGGCATCGCTGGACGTCCTGTTCGGGCGCTCGTCATGACGGCCGTCGTCAAGCACGCGACGCGCAAGACGTTGGAGATCACGAACGCGACCGCTGAGCAGGCCCAGGCGCGGAACAGCCGGCTGCGGGAGCAGTTCCCGGCCCGGACCGCGGAACGGTGGTGGTCCCAGACCGCGCAGTCGTCTGATGAGACGCTGCGACGCCTGACGGCGCCGCCGTTCCTCCCTGCGGCGAACGGCACCCGAGCCGGACGCCGCCGTGGGGTGACCAAGCTGCTGCACTGGCTGTCGAGCCAGCCCGGGGATACGTGGCAGCAGCGCTGGATGGCTACGGGGGCCGAGGACTTGTGCGGAGCCGCCTGGGTGGAGCTTCCACAGCGGTGGTTGAGCGAGCGCGGGCCCTCACCGTCGCATGACCGGGAAGACCTGACCTCCGGGCTGCTCATGCTGATCTGCGGAGACGTCATCCGTCCTGCTCTGCCGTGGATGCTCACCCGCACGCACCGGTATCTCGCCTCTGTGATGGCCGAGGTTCGAGACCCGGACGGATTCGCGCGCCTGCATCAGATGGCCGGCGCCGGGCCAGCGAGCTCGCGCAAGGATGCGCAGATCGCTGCGACGCGGATCGCCACGCTGCTGGCCTGCAAGGGCGGACGGATTGGCGACATCACCGTCGGCGACTGCGTGGAGCTCGTCGATACCCAGCGCCGGGTGCACGCCCGCGGCGGGCAGAAGAAGGTCGACTTCTACCTGCGGCTGCGGGCCATGGGCATCTTCCCTGAGGATGCCCCGGCCACGATCCGTGCCTTCGGGCTCGCTCTGGGCCAGTTGAGTATCGAAGAGTTGGTGGACCGCTACCGGATCCGGTGCCAACCGGTACGCGACGTGATGGTGGACTATCTGCGCGAGCGCCAACCATCGCTGGACTTCGCCAGCCTGGACGCGATCTCGCGCACGCTCGCGGGCCTGTTCTGGGCCCGGATCGAAGCTCTGGCACCGGGAATCGACTCACTGCGGCTGCCCCCGGCGGTGGCTCGCGCCTGGAAGGACGACCTGAAGGTCAAGAAGCGCAACGTCGTTGGCCCCGACGGCAAGAGCGTCGAGGTCTCCAGCCCGCGACTCAACGCCAAGGACGAACTCATGCGCGTCCGAGCGTTCTACCTCGACATCGCGCAATGGGCGGCCGAGGAACCGGCCCGCTGGGGGCCATGGGCCGTGCCCTGTCCGATCAGCGACGACGAGATCCACAAGGCAAAGGAACGCAAGAGACGCAAAGCCCGGATGGATCAGCGCACCCGCGAGCGGCTGCCCGTCCTTCCAATTTTGGTCAGCACCACCGACCGTCGGCGCCGTGAAGCCGCCGGCCTGCTCCAGGCGGCGGGAGACACCGAGCCCGGAGAACTGATCCCCGGCACCGGCGGGGCCCTGCGCAGAGCCATCGCTCCGAAGGCCGCAGGCCACCTGACGTGGGCCGAAGAGACCTCCAGCGGGCGCCGACGGAACCTGTTCTATGAAGAAGAGGAAGCCTTCTGGGCGTTCGCCGTGATCGAGGTCCTGCGTCTGACCGGCGTTCGCAACGAGGAACTCCTGGAACTCACGCACCACAGCGTCACCCAGTACCGGCTCCCGGCCACCGGCGAGGTCGTCCCGCTGCTGCAGATCGCTCCGTCCAAGACCGACACCGAGCGGCTCCTGTTGGTCAGCCCGGAACTCGCCGACGTCCTCAGCGCCATCATCAGTCGACTGCGCGGCCCTGGCGGGATGGTTCCGCTGGTGGCCGCCTATGACGTCCGCGAGAAGGTCTGGAACCCGCCGATGCCGCTGCTGTTCCAGCGCGGCATCGGCTCCGAGCACCGCGCTTTCACGCCGACCGCGATCCGCAAACTGCTGATCAATGCGCTGGCCGCGACCGGGCTGACCAACGCCGAAGGTGAGGCACTGTCCTTCTCTCCCCACGACTTTCGAAGGATCTTCGTCACCGACGCCATCATGAACGGACTACCCCCGCACATTGCCCAGGTCATCTGCGGTCACAAGAGCATCGACACCACGATCGGATACAAGGCGGTCTACCCTGCCGAGACGATCGAGGCCCACCGAGCGTTCATCGCCCGCCGACGGGCCTCCCGTCCCGGCGAGGAGTACCGGATCCCGACAGAGGCGGAGTGGGACGCCTTCCTCGCCCACTTCGAGAAGCGGAAGGTGTCCATCGGCACCTGCGCACGCGCCTTCGGATCCCCCTGCATCCATGAGCACGCTTGTGTCAGATGCTCGCTCCTCCGGCCTGACCCGGCCCAACGGGCACGGCTTGCCGAGATCCGGGACAACTTGATCGCCCGAATCGCCGAAGCCGAGACGGAAGGCTGGCTCGGCGAGGTCGAGGGTCTCCAGGTCAGCCTGGCTGGCGCCGAGGAGAAGCTGAGCCAGCTCGATCGGGGCCACGGGCAGCATATGGACGGACCGGAACTGCCTGAGTGCTGGCTCCTGGCCGAGTGGCCCGCCGGACAGAGCGAACCCGTTCAGTTCTGGCTCTCCGACCTGCCCGCCGACACCCCGCTGACCACCCTGGTCCGCCTGGCAAAGCTCCGCTGGCGCATCGAACACGACTGCCGGGAGATGAAACAGGCCCTGGGTCTCGCCCACTTCGAGGGCCGCACCTTCAACGGATGGCACCACCACGTCACCCTCGTCTCCCTCGCCCACGCCTTCTGCACCCTGCAACGACTGGCCCAAGCCCCAAAAGACACGGCGCCGGCCTGAGCCTCTACCAAGCCGTCCGCGAGCTGCAGACCCTCCTCGCGACATGGACCGGCGTCTGCCCCACCTGCCACCGCGGCATACCCACACCAGCCCCGACCTGACCAAGCCCTACTAGGGATCCAACGAGTCATCGTTGAGATCCCACACCGCTTCGAGTGCTTGCCCGATGTTCACGTAGTCGACAGCAATGAAGTTGACGGGGCGGTTGCGGGCCGATTCGCACGCTTTCGCATGGGATAGGATCCAGTCGCGCCTATTAACGACTCCGGCATCCGCTCTACTCCCCCCGCCGTTGGTGACAAAATTGTTCATCAGCAACAGCTCCTTGCCTGTCCCGCCTCGGTTCGGAGAGCAATTTATGTCCTCGGGTCGGGCATAGGAGTAGTGATTTTCCATCCCATAGCGGTAGAAGTTTCGGTACCAAGGTCCTGGGCCGTCCGCCTTCTCGGAAAAGACGACCAGCCTGCGCCCATCATCGATCATCTCTCCCAGCGTAGGCCAAGGGCCATCAGGATCGGCAGGAGGGGTGAACAGGAAGTCACCCAGTCCTGCTCCGATGAAGGCCCGTTCAATATCTACATTGCTGGTCTCATCTTGAACTATCATCGTCACAACCTCGGTGGGATTAGCCTCCAGCCATGCTCCGACGTCTCGCAGCTGCGAGCTGAGCTCAGTAGCTCCGGCCCGGCAGACGGCATGACACAGCCAGAGCCCCGCACGAGGAGGATTGGCTCTCTTGGCGAATTCGTCTATCTGTGCCTGCAGCTGCGGGCTAATGCTGGACGCGCGCAGTCGTTCCGTGACACTTTCCGGCGTCTCCCATCGGTGGATATCGATAAGGAGAGCCCGGACGCCATAGTTCAGCTGACCAATGATGTCAAGATCCTGCAATGGGCCAATGAAGTGTTCGGCGGTAGAGGACATTGCATTGTGTGAGGCCAGATAGGCGACATCATTATATGGCCGCTCGCACAGACGGATATCACCCTGACACCGACGCTGCGTTTTAAATCCGATTTCTATGGATGCTGCCGGTACTGTTGCCAGCAGCAGCGCCATAAATGCACCAGCCCACGCCAGCAGTGCGGTCCGTCGGGGTAGATCCGGAGGGTTGTATCGGCGTGCAAGCGCCCAACCAATCACGGTCAGGCACGCCCCGAATGAGACACAAGCAAGAGCCACTGCCAGCGCGGTGTGCGCTATACCCAACGTAGCGGTGTGCTCCATGTCAGAGATGAGGTTGGAAACTGAGGCAGGCCACGATTCAGGGGGTACGTAGATTCCCTCACCGACGATCTGTTCCCCAGCCCAGAGAGCGGCGACCACGGAAACAGCCCCGATGGTGATTGCCCACCCAATCCGCGTGAGCTTCTGGCCCCGCGAAAGCGGGCCTGTGGAGAGAGCCACTGCCAGCGCTGCGATTGCTACTGCCGCTATCGCACCCGGACCTATGGTGAGCAGGAAATAGCTGATGGCCTGAGCCTGTCTAAGGGCAGGAATCTCTCGTCCGTCACCGCTCTTCACCTGGACGTCCCAAGAACCGTCCTCATCAGCCCGAACCATCAAGTTCGTGGAAGCCGCCGCCGATGTTGGAGAAAACGCGGCCGGGCCCACTGCAGCGAGAGCTGACGCAATGTCTCCGTCACCCAGCGCTGCCCTGACCCCGGAACGGAGCTGTTCCCGCTGCTGAGCCGGGACGACGCGGAGTAGCGCTGTCGTGGCGGCATCAGCTTGACGTTCAGTCAGCTCCAGATTCGGAAGCTGTTGCGGGCGCTGACCATGCGATAGCGCCACAGCCGCTTTTCCAAGCTGCTGTGAAAATTGAGTAAAGTTCGCCGACTCGCTTTCCTGTAGCGAAGAAACTAGGTCACTAAAGTAGTCTTGCCCTAGTGACGCTAGATTATTGGCTATAGGCTCTATGTCTACTTCGATGCGAAAAGGTCCATCCTCTCCGCGCCGCACATAGGAAACCGCCGCATCAACTTGCTGTTGCGTGAGCTCACGCAAGGCCGACGGAGGTACCAGGTTTTTCAAGTTGGCCGATACCACGCCGGGGGGTACAGGGAGCCTGGCCAAGAGATCGCTTGTCACTGCAGACAATTGGGGATCCACGAGAATCTGGTCATAGATCCTGCTGTACGCATCATTATCGTCAAGCACGGACTCATAGAATTTCGGATTCGCGACCGTGTTATTGATGGTGATAAGGATGACGAGAAGCGCCGTACACAGCGACACCAATGCGAGCGCCGCGGCGTGGACCACGAGCGCCGCGGCGTGGACGGTGCGGCTCGCTCTTTCCATAGAGCCAGTGTGGGCCTGCGGCTCCGAGCCCGCCACCTACACGCTCGGGTGCAAGGCCGCAAATTGCAGCGCTGCGGGTACATAGGGACAGAGGGCAGGGGCGGTTCTGGGGACCGCTGAGCTGCTCAAAGTTGCCGCGTGAACCCTGCCGCCGCTGTCCCGCGGGTAAGCGGCAGGAAGTCCGCGCGGGCGGGCTGGAACCTGCGCCGAGCTCCAGGGCAATCAGCTTCTGCCGACAGCGGAGGCCGGCCCCCACTCCCAGCAGTGCCAGGTCGAGCGATGTTGGCTTTGTGGTCGCGTGACAAGCTTTGCAGCTGCAGGCAGCAGACGAGTACGGGGCTGATGTCGACGCCGAAGAGCGACGGCTGATGCGGATCGGCCTTCGGGCCGGTGGTGACGCGGTGGCGGGCTGAGATGGCGCCTTTCCGCACAGGGCATGTCGGCGGCGCGGATCGCGCACCTGATGTTGATCGACCGCAACGTAGAGACGTTTTGCCGGCCGTAGCCCGTGCGGAAGCCGGGCGGCGTCCTCGCCGAAGGGCACATCCACACATAGTGGATCTTGAGTTTGACTCCCCAGTGACCCCTGGCGTACCTCGCGACGGCCTCGGAAGCCGCTCGTTGCGAGGTGAGACCGTGGTCAGGCAGACGATCCCGCAGGACTGCTTCCCCGAGGGCTTCACGGTGCGTCACCCGGGCCATGCGGTCGGCCGTGCCCTCGTCCACTCTCCGTGTGCCCGGCCGTCACCTTATGCCACGGGACCGAGCGGCACCCCTCCCACAGGGCCGGCTGGGTCCGCTTCACCCGGAGAACGAAGTGCGCGCCCGCCCTTTACACCAGCACATTGGCGGTCTCCGCCTGGGGTGCCAGGGCGATGACCGTCACCACCGCACCCCGCCCGTCCAGAACCGCTGAACAGCGGAGCCAGCGCCCGGGCACTCGTTTCTCCTGTCCGCGGCTCGCTGCTGGGCAACCAGCGTGCCGTGTGAGCCATCACGCCGACAGCATCACCGCGCTCTGCGTACCCCGACGCGATTTTCTCAGAGGCCCTGCCACCCGCCTCTACCGTTTGCTGAGCCAACACCCAGCCGCAGGAGAACCTTCAGCTCACCCGGCCTCAGCGTCGGCTGCACACTGCACAGCGTGTCCGCCCCCGGCGCCCTCACCAGCCCGGACGTACCGGCAGGCAACGGCTCCGGCTAGGCTCTGCTCCTCCCGCGGCTCCGCGGCGCCAGCCCCCTGCGCCATCGCCCGCCAGGACCCAAACCCCGCCGCCGTCACACACAGCGCGATCACGAGCAGCCGCGGCAACGGGAACAACGCCCCAGCGCCGTGCACGGACCGGTCGCCCCACCGGGCCTCTGTCACAGCACCGCCTGCGCCGACACCGGCACGGACGTGTCAGAATGCGCCTTCTCACAGCGAAGCTCCGTTATTGCAGGGCGACTTGCGAGGTAGCCGCGCCAACAGAGCTTAGTGCAGGCACGGGCCTCTCATCAGCAGGAACATATTCACACAGGATTGAGCGGCAGCCCTGGCCACCGCCTATCCGCGCGCGCTCAACTGGGCCGTGTTGTAGGGCTGATTTCAGATACTATTGAGGCGCCCCATCTTCATCCTGCTCTCAGACCGTCGGCCGCACAGACGATTCTTTGGAAACTCTCGGCAGAGACCCGCACCACTTCCGAGCCTTGCTATGTGGCTCGCACGTGCGCCGGCAGCAGGTCAATGACGTCGGGGTGGTCGCCGCTTGATCAGCCGCAGCGCGAGAAGGAGGAGCAGCGCTAGTACCGCCGCGACTGCTGCGATGGTGCTCACTGGCAGGGTCTGCGGAGTCCCGGTGGGGGCAAGTCCCGAGGGCGTGACGGTGATGGTAGCTGTCACCGTCGGGGTGTTGGTCGGGCAGACAGGAAGAGCGGTAGGAGGAGCTGAGGGTGAGAATGAGGGCGTGGGCAGTGAGGGCACAGTGGGTGAAGGTGTCCCACTGACGCTTAGAGATGGTGAAGGCGGGACAGAGGGCGACCCGGACGGGGAGGCAGAGGCAGTGCCGGTCAGGGAAGGCGAAGCGGTACTCGTGCCGGTCGGGGATGCCGTTTGCAGGGGCGTAGGGGTGATGCGCTGCGTGGCTGTGGCAGTAACCGTTACTGTTGCCGTCACGGTCACAGTCGGGACGGAGACGCCTGCCGGGATGCAACTTGCTGAAGGCGAGATAAGAGGCGTGGGGGTCTGCTGTCCTGCCACGTACGCCGCTGCCTCGCTATGACTCATCGAGCCTAGCGCAGCCAGGGCCACCGCACCCAATACCCCGGATACCCAGCGGCTTCTTGCAGGCATATTGAGACCCCTTCGTCGTTTCCTGCCGTGCTGGCCTAGAGCAGTGATTCGCGGGCAGTCCGTTTGGGACTGCCAGATTCGCACGTACATGAGCGCACAGCCAGCCGACTCTCCGACACACGCCGATTCCTTTCAGGCCCAGCAACCGTTCCTGTGTCTAGGGCCGGGCTATGGAGGGGGTCGGGATAGATGCTGCGTGCGCACGCCCCCGGGTGGGCCCGTACGCCAATTTCCTGACGATTAGCACTCCCCCCGCGGGCTCTCCGTCCTGCAAGAGGCGACAGCCCTATTTGCGCCTTTCATGCCCTGTGTCTGACCAGGGCTCTTGCAAAGTCGTCGTGATCTTGTCAATGGGCTGGTCGACTGGGGTGTGACCGGACGTGCCGAAGACTCCGTTGATGTGGGTGACGTACCAACTCGCCTGCAAACAACCTGCAAACAACGGAGCCTCGGTGATGTGTGCCTGTCATGCCCGCGCCTGCGCTGATTGTGTTTCGGGCGCCCTGGCGGGTGACTGCACAGCGGAGAGCGCCGATCCGCGTGGTCGTCGCGGGCGGCGGTATCCGCTGACCGTGCTGGTCAGGGCAGTGCCCGCGGCCGATGTGCTCGGCCGCGACTTCACCGCCCCCGCGCCCGGTCTGCAACTGGCCGACGACATCGCCGTCGTCCCCGCCGATGAAGGCTGGTTAATATCTGGCGACCTGGCCAGAGCTGGGCACCAGCGAGATCGTCGGCTACGCGATGGCCGGCCACCACCGCTCGAGCCTGGTCGTCGACGCGCTGGTGATGGCCGCCGACCGCGGCCGCCTCCAGCCCGGCTGCATCGCACATTCCGACCGTCACCCGGAGTACACCTCCGGTGAACTCCGCCGTGAGATACACCGACTGGGGCTGCGGCAGAACATAGGACGAACCTGCTCATGCTTCGGCAACGCGCCGCCGAGTCCTTCCTCGCAGTGCTGCAAGAAAAGATCGGCACCCGCCGCTGGCCCGACCGGGCCACCGCCCGCGCCGAGATCCTCACCCTATCGAGACCTTCTGCAACCGCAGACGGCTGCCGAAGCACCTTGGGGCTACCGCACCCCACTGCAGATCCGGCAGCGACACGAACAAGGACGTCCTCGCAGCGTAAGCATGAGGTGTCCGACATCACGGGGAAAGTTCAGAGGGCGGATTACCCGACCACTGGGACTTTGCTGTAGCAGGTCCCGCGCGCATGATGATGTGGCGATAGACCTGTTTGACGCCCTACTCTGCCTCGGCCAGAATCCTGGCGACCTGCTGCAGAATGTCGGCTAGTTCCCTTCTGTCTGGTGCGCTCAGTTTACCCCTCATGTCCTCGACCACTGCCTCCACGCCCCTACTGACCTGGAAGTAGCGTTGGATGAAGACACTGCGCTGCTCGGCATCCAAGGATCGGTAGGCGATGTCCATCACGGCAGCGCCGTTCTTCCACGGCAGGGCAGCGATGGGGACGGATTCGTGAACCGCAAAATCTCTGCTGCCGTCCCCGGTGCTTTTCACGTCAGAACGTGTGGTGTAGCTCTCCTCGTCCCCAGCCCCATGCCGCGGCGCTGCTACGGGGCCTCCGAGGAACTCAGGGCCGAAATTTGCTGCCTGTACACCAGTCCTGGAGCTGCTCTGCTCCTTCTCGGTAGCACCCGCTTCTGGGCTGGCCGCGGCGGGCACGGCCAGCGTCCCCAAGGTAGGCGGCAGTGTCCGCCCCCTGGCGGCCCGCCTCGCTGCAACTGCCTGAGCTCGTTCCTGCTTGAGCTTTTCCAGGTGCGCCTCTTGCTTCTCCGGAGCCTGGCCGCCCACACGCCGCAGTAGGTCCGCCGGCTCCTGACCGTTTTCCAGACGCTGCTGCAGTTCCGGATTCAGCTTCAGCAGCGCGAGTCTTTGGGACACCCAGCCCTGGGAACGATGCAGGCGCGCCGCTAGGGCTTCCTGTGTGCCATGAATCTTCAATAGCCGCTCCAGGGCGCGCGCCTCGTCGAGGTGATCGAGATCGTTGCGGTGGATGTTGGCGACAAGGGCGGACTCAAGGATCTCGTCGGAGCTGCTACCCAGGCCGTCGTCGAGCATGACCTTGATGGTCTTCAGGCCAGCTTCACGCGCCGCAGCTAGACGGCTGTTGCCCTCAATGACGACATACCGGGCCCGGGGCTCCAGCTGGTCTTCCTTGTCCGGGTTGCCTTCTAGGTAGGCAAACCTCGTCATGACGCTGATCGCGGTCTTCTGCTTGTGATCGCGGAGGCTGTTGGCGAGGTCTGTCAGGTCTCCCAACCTGGAGCGGGGATTGTCGGGGTTCAGGCTGATTTCGTTGACGGAGAGTTCGGTGGGTGCCGGGACGCCTTCGGTGGGAGCGGTAGTCGACGCCTCGATGGCGGCGCGCCGTGAGCTGACGGGTTTGGCCTGTTGGAACGAGGCGCCCATGCCGAGCTTCGCTGCCTTACTGCTCACTGGAGAGCCTCCTAACTGCAGTGCACTTAAATACCGGTGCGACCACTTGGTCCCCGTGTTGTACATCGCGTGCTGCGTGCCGCCTATTGGCCATCACAAGTTCCACCGCCACCGGTCTTGTCGGGTCCGCAGCCGCACGGGACCTCTCAGGGAGACGCCCATTGGCGTACCGATTGGCGAGCTCCCGGCATGCCTCTTCGCATCCGAGTTGGTGCTTGACGCACGACACAAAGGTAGTTCTTTCGTGTTTGACGAGTGAGAGCTGAGCGCGCCGAGTAAAGCTGGCGTTCCAACACCTGAGGCCTGGCTGGCGGATCTTGGTGTGCCTGCTGATGTGCCAGTGGCCTTTGAGACTGCCCGGCTTCTGATTGTGGCCCAGCTGCTGGCCGCCGGGACCGGGGTAGCGGCGGCGCGCCCCTGCCCCTTCTATGTCATGCATCCTCGCCGTAGCACCAAGGATGCCGGGGCTAACGTCGTGGACAGCCTCAGGCTCGCCGCCTACCTGCATACCGGCGTGCACTAGCTGCCTCTGCTGGAGACCGCCGGCCAGGCCGCGCGGGGCCGGATCCAGGCACGCGCCCGGCTTCAGGCGGATGTGGTGGACGATACGGTCGTCGCCGTCAACTAGCTCGCAGCGCTGATGGAAGCCCCCTTGCATGGGGGCAAGGCCGTATTGCGCGAGCTTGTCACGAACATTGCTCATGCCGGCCCGGAGCGGCACCCCAGCCTCGCATCCGGCGGCAACCTCACTGCCGGGTGGCTTGTAGCCCGATGCAAACGCAACCGCCGCTCCGCTCCTAAGCCCGGCCAATCCGTTGCCCTCCAGCATGAGACCCACCGCCTCCCATGCCTGACCGACACCACTCTCGCCGCGGGCAGCAGACGCGGCAATGGCTGCGTCAAGTACATCGCTGATGCCCGCAGGCACGAGAAGCGGCACCTGCGGCTCAAGCGCCCTCTCACCCGAGCCTGGATACGCCTGTCGGGGCCCAGCGGGCGAGACGGAGGCTGCTACGCCCCATCGGCCGGGCAATCCAGCGGGAGCATCCAAAGGCCGACTCACGCCGGGGCGACGTGGGGGTTCGCTCAGACAGCTCATGAAATCTCCCTGGCGAGGGCCCGCATAGCCACGGCCTGACTGCAGCGTGGAGCGTATTCGAGGAGTGGCAGCTTCGCGCGAACAGCTTCTTTCTGTTCCTTCAGATCCCCGATGACTCCCACAACGCGAGGATCCTTTATGTCCATCCACGCCTGGAGCGACGATGTAGCGATATAGCCGCGTCGGGCGTCGTAATGGTTCACGACGATCCCGAGGTAGTCGAGCTCCAGGTGCATGTCGTCCCGGAGGTCTTCGATCTGCGACGTGAGGAGGCCGTACGCGTCAGCTGAGCTGTCCTCGGCTTGGACGATGACGAGGATGCCCGAATTGCCGGGGGCCTCGCCGGGGCGGCGGCGGCCGAGGTATGCAGCGGCGTCCATGGACAAACCCAGACTGGGGGGGCAGTCGACCAGGATTACGTCGTAGTTGGATTCGACGGTGCCGAGAGCCCGCTCGAGGGCAGCTTCGCGGGCCCGGACGCTGGAGAGCTTCACGTCGAGGAGAAAGGCGTCGTTGCAGGCGGGCAGCAGGTGAAGCCGGTCACCGAAGCGCTCGCCGTTGATCTGGACGATGAGGTCGCGCAGTTCGCCCTTGGCTTCGCCGGCCATGTGCTTGGTCAGGCTGTCACCATCCATCGGGAGAGGTTCGTGACCGAGCTGATTGGTCATATGGGCTTGAGGGTCAAAGTCGACCAGCAGAACGTTCAGCCCAAGGCCCGGGAGGTCTTCGTAGTGAAGCGGGGAGTCAGCTTCATCGTCACCGAGCGCCACGGCAAAGTGCTTAGAGATCCGGACCGGGTGCAGCTGATTGGGGTCTTCGGCCAGGGCCTCGCCGACGCCGGCCCCGACGGCTGTCTTCCCGACGCCACCCTTTTGGTTGCAGACGATGATGCGTCGGGGGTGCCTGGGCCGAACCACCGCTGGCGCCGGGTTCTTCTCTAGCCACAGGAACACGGACTGTGAGAGTCCCTGGATGAGGGATACCCCGCGGGAGGTGCAGTCCGTTCGGAAGTCGTCCCATTGACCGGTTGGCAGAAACGTGGAGAACGACCTGGCGCCGGAGGTTTCGATGGGCGAAAGGCTGGCACCCAGCCCGCGCCAGGCCATGATGCCTGCCTCGACAGCATGTTGGATGTCGATGCCGTGTTGCACGGTGCGGATCTTCAGATCTCTCTGCAGCCCGGCCGGAAGCTTGGATACGACCTTCTCGCGGTCGCTCGAGGTAGGTGAACTCATGGGCGACACCTTACTAACGCTCAGGGCCATCACAAGCGTCGGCACGGTAGTTCTTGGACTGTTGGCGTCGGTTGACCTGTCTCGCTGATGGTGAGCCAATCCCAGTCGTTCTAAGTCATCTGGTCGCGCGTCTCAGTCAACCTCGGCCATCTGCTGGTACGTCTCGCTCTTCCTGACCCACCGGTCTGAGCCGCTACCTACGGTCAATGTGCGAGGGCAGGGCGATGCGGGAGGAACTGGTGGAGGCAGAGGACTTCTGGCTGGAGTACGTGGCGGCCCCTGGTGAGCTGTGCCGGGGGCCACTTGAGGTGATGTGGTCAGCCGGCTTCGACCTTGCGTGCGTGCATTCCCGTCGTTCCGGGGGCAGCGCAACTTCCCCGGCTGGTGCTGGGAATAACCAGGGCCACGGAAATCGGTTACGAATCCTGGGTTGAGCTGGGCCACCTGATGCGGCTGGACTTCGACCCGGATGTGGTGGCGCTGGCCTCGCAGCCCTTCCGGCTTTCTTGGCGGTACGGCGGCCAGGGGCGCCGGATCAACCACACGCCGGACTACTTCGTACGTCGGCGGGACGGCACAGCCACAGTGCTGGACGTACGTCCCGACGATCGGATCGAGCCCGAGGACGCGGCAAAGTTCGCAGCCACTGCCATGGCCTGCGGCCGGGTCGGCTGGGGATACGAACGTGTCGGGGTGCTGGAGCCGGTGTCGGCGGCGAATCTGCGCTGGCTGTCGGGTTACCGGCACCCCAGGGTGCGGCGGGAACCGGTGGCGGCGGAGCTGAGGGCCGCCTTCACCGAGCCGCAGGCCCTGCTGGAGGGAGCCCGGTCGGTCGGTGACCCGATCGCCGTGCTGCCGGTGCTCTTCCATCTGCTGTGGCTCCGGGAGCTCAACATCGATCTGGAGGGCGAGTTGCTGTCAGCGGCCACGCTGGTGAGCCTGGCACCCGCGATCGCCAAGGAGGTGGACACCGATGCCGATGCGTCCGCGGATGCTGTTGCTGGGTGACCGGGTCCGCTATGACGGGCGCGAGCATACGGTCATCGCCCTGCACGGCACGTCGGTGCGGCTGGTCGACGATGCGCATGCCGCGAGCGTGGTGCTGCTGGGGCATTTGCTGTCCTCCGACGGCTTCGCCGTGGTCAGCGTCGGCCCCGTCCGCCCGGTCATGAGTGATCCGGGTGCTTTGGCGGGTCTGCCGGAGGACGTCACGGATCGGGTCAGATGGTGGCAGCGTCACTTGGTCGAGCTGCTGACGGGACGCCCGGACGACGATCCGCACGCCCCGGTGCGGGCAGAGTACGACCCGTCGCTGCACTCGCTGGGTCAGCGGGAGCTGACCAAGCTGGCCGATTGGGGGTGGGCGGTGAGGGAGTGGGGCTGAGCACGCAGCGTCGGATGCGGTCCCGCTTCGAGCGTGAAGGGGTGGCGGGGTTGGTGGACGGGCGGTTGCGCAAGCCCGCCACTGGCACGAGCCGGGCTGATCCACGGGCGGTGGCCGCGATCGAGGAGGTGGTGGGCGGGCGGACAGATGATGCGACTGTTACCGCGCAGGTGCTGCGGCGGAAGGTGGAGCGGGAGCTGGCAGCCGAGCACGGCGCCGGAGTGGTGGAGATGCCGTCCCGCGCGACGTTCTACCGGCTGCTGGAGGCGGTCTCCAGCGGGCGGCATCTCATGGGGTCGGCCCGCACCCGCCGCTCGTTGGGCAAGCAGCCGAAGCGGATGTTCGGGCAGCTGATAGCTGCCCGGCCGGGCGAGGTGATGGAGATTGACTCCACGCCCCTGGATGTACTGGTCACCCATGACGACGGGGTCGTGGACCGCTGCGAGCTGACCGGGCTGGTGGATGTGGCCACCAGGACCTTGGCGGCGGCGGTAGTGCGCCCGTCGACCCAGGCGGTGGACACCGCACTCCTGCTGGCGCGAGCTACGACACCGGACCTGATGAGGCCCGGTTGGCCAGACGCCTTGCGCATGTCGCGCTCGGTGCTGCCCTACGCATCGCTGCTGTCGCTGGACGAGCGGCTGGCCAAGGCCGCCGCGGTCCCGGTGATCGCCCCGGAGATGGTGGTCAGCGACCACGGGAAAGCGTTCATCTCGGACACCTTCCGCAACGCCTGCCGGAGCCTGGGGATCTCCTTCCAGCCCGCGCATCCCGATACCCACACCGACCGGCCGCACATCGAACGGACCCTCGGCTCGGTGGCGACGATGTTCGCCCAGTACGTGGCTGGCTATACGGGCCGCAGCGCCGAGATGCGCTGGCAAGGACCCGGCTGCGCACGCGGCCTCATCCATCCACGAACTTCAGGAGCTACTGCAGGAGTGGGTCGTCGCGGGGTGGCAAACACGGCCGCACGACGGTCTGAGGGACCCGCTGATGCCGGATCGGCCGCTGAGCCCGAACGAGAACCGCCCTGGTCTCGGCAGCTGGATACGTGCCAGTCGCGCTGAGTCCGGAGGAGTACATCCAACTGATGCCCCGTGCATGGCGGGTCATCGGGCCAAGCGGAGTCCGTATCAACAACCGCACCACGACACCTGTGCACTCGACCCCCACCGGCGCCAACCGTCCGGGGCCGGGCCAAGCGGCCGTCTATGGGAGGTCCACTACGACCCCTACGACATCTCCTGCGTCTGGGTGCGCAATCACCGCGGGGAAGGGTGGATCACGGCAACGTGGCGCCATCTGCGCACGTCTCCAGTCCCGATGGGCGAGTTGGTATTCGAGCGCGCCCACCAGGTACTGACCGAGCGGGAGCAGCGCAGGCCGCACGAGGAAGAGGTCGCCCAGGCTGCGGCGGCGCTGCTGGATCGGGCCGCCGACGGACCGGAAGCGCGCCCTGCCCGACGCTTCGATGCACGCCAGGAGGCTGAGAAGTGGTGGTAGCCACCCCGGAACCGGACGAAGAAGAGGCTGTGGACCTGGAAGAAGACCGGCCGGATCCCTCCACCCGTCTGGAAGGCTGGCGCCGGTTCGTCGAGGAAGACGCAGCTGGCTTCGATCTGCTGCCCGGACCGGAATGGCAGGCTTTGGACAGCAGCAGGGCGTTGATCTGGGCTTCCAGGGCCCGGCGCTGGGTGTGGACGGCGGCGAGCGAGGCGGCCAGGGAGGGCCCGACGATGTCGAGGGTGGCGGTGCCGGGCACGACGACGGTCTGTTCGTCGAGGGCGTCGAAGACGTCGTCGATCAGCCGCTGGGCCATGTGCGAGGCCTTGGGCCGGATCAGTTGGACGAGTCTGCGGCGGCCCGCTTTGCGCAGGGCGGCCGGGGAGCCGTGACGCTCCAGCAGCCAGGTCATGGCCTGATGGTAGAGGCGAGGGCCCGAGCACGCGCTCGAGGCTGGGATGGAACTGGGTGCGCAGACCGCGTATCCGGTTGCTGGTGCGGGTGGCCCCGGCCGCGAGGTCCTGGTCAAAGCCGGTCAGCCCCGTTAGCTCAGCGTTGATCTCGTCGGTCAGTTCCAGCAAACGCAGAGTGTGAGGCATCGTCCGGACCGCGTCTGCAATCACCGCCGCGTCCTTCGCGTCCGTTTTCGCCTCGCCCGGATACAGATCAGCGATCCGCCGCATCGCGAGTCCGGGCAGGCAGGCGACCTCGCAGCCCGCGTCGCGGGCGACGGTCAGCGGCAGAGCGCCGATGGACGCGGGCTGGTCCACGATCACCAGGACGGCGCCGAACCTGGCCTTGGGCCTGTCGAAGACGGCCCGCAGTTTCGGTCCGCTGTTGGGCATCGGCTTGTCGAAGACCTTCTTGCCCGCCGACGTCAGCCCGTGACCGTGGTGAGTGGTCTTGGCGACGTCCATCCCGAGGTAGACGCCCACGCCTTCGATGTCGAACATCGCACCCTTTCCAGGTCGTTGACCGTGCTGGCCAGGGCGATGGCACCGTGCTCGCGCATCCACGTTATGCAGGCCTGCCGCCCGCGTCTGTACCCGCCATTGCGCCGGACCGGGCGGTGGCCGGGTCGCTCATCAGCGTCTCCGACGGCACACCACGGACCCGGCGACACCACCCCCCAGGTCATCCGTGCGACAGAGCGGACACCGTCATACCGGGCCCGGAGGCCAGCGGCCCCATCGCAGGACCGCGAAGAACATGACTGTGAGAGTTCTTCTACGGCCCGAGATGGGTTGCTGCCAGGCTCGACGCCGATGATCCGGCATGACTCGAAACATAACTGGCCCTGGAAGGCATCGGCAGCTACGGCGACGGGCTCGCCTCTTTCCTTGACCAGGCCGGCGAGCAGGTCGTCGAGGTCTGCCGGCCCAGGCGGGCCACCAACCGGGGCAGACGCAAGACCGACATGCTCGATGCCATCCGGGCCGCGAAGGAGGCCCTGGCCACCGAGCACCTGATACAGCCCCAACTCCGCGGCGAACGAGAGGCACTGCGTGTCCTTCTCGCCACCCGCCAAGGTGCGGTCCTTGCGTCCACGGCGGCGATCAACCAGCTCAAGGCACTGACCGTCTCCGCGCCAGACGGCCTACGCGCCGAGCTGCGGAAACTCAAGCGCCCGTCCCAGATCACCCACTGCGCCCAGCTCCGCGACCGCCCCACCCAGGACCTTGAACACCAGATGACAGCACAGGCCCTTCGATCCACAGGCCAACGCATCCAGACCCTGCAAGCCGAGGCCAAGGATCTTGCACGCTGGTCAGAGCGTCCGCTCCAGAGCTCCTCGACCTGCTCGGCGTCGGGCCGATCACTGCAGCTCAGATCCTGGCAGTTGGTCCCATCAGGCCAGGTTCCGCTCAGAAGCAGCCTTTGCGTCCTTTGCCGGCGTCTCGCCGATCCCTGCGTCTTCCGGGCTCACCAGCCGGCACCGACTCAATCGCAGCGGCGACCGGCAGCTCAACCGGGCCATGCCCACCATCACCCTGATCCGTATGCGGCTCGACCCGCCACGAAGACGTACATCGCCCGAAGAATTACCGAGGGGAAGACCTCCCGCGACGCACAGCGATGCCCCAAGCGCACCATCTGTCGTCAGATCTTCAAGATCCTTGAACGGACCGAGCGAACCCAGATCGGGAGCATCGAGGAACTCACTCCAGCCGTTTGACACGACACAGCAGCCTCGGGGCGGTCCCGATGCTCGTCTGGAACAGATCGCCGCCGGGTTCCGGATCAGCGCGAGCACCGCCCCACGCCTATGGGTCGCTGCGCAAGATCAAGCCTCAAGGCCCGTATCGCTCTGCGGTCTGCCGCCAAGTATTACGACGTAATGAAGCGTGGCTCCTCCCCCTCCTGGGCGGATTCCAGGGGTCGATGGTGATCGGTTCGACCCCGAACAAGCCGAGAAGTGCGGGTGCCTGCCGCCGTACCAGGGCGAGGATCCCGCTCTCAAGGGCCTTGGCCTCGGCCTGCGGCCTGGAAGCGCTGGGCTCTGGACGCATGTGGTCGACACGACCGCGACAAGAGCGGCAGGACCGTGCACAGCAAGCCGCTGCCCAACACCGGGTCAAGACTGCTGGAGCCAGACCGGTGGCAAAGTTGGCACTGCCCTGGTGGTGATCAGAGACCAGGTCGCCAATATCGGTGCGCTGCCGCTGACCGTGACCCGGGCCCCCGACCCGCACCCGGGAAGGCCGAGACCGTCGCCCGCGACGCGCTCGTGAGCGCCGAGACCGCCCGTACCCACCCCGCGCAGGGGGCGCAGATCGGCCCGAGACGACGAGGTACTGGCCGAGCTAACCGCGTACTCGGCCCCTGCCTGGCCTACCCCTATGTCCAAGCCCTCCTCCGACGGCACGGCTCCCCTCCGAGACTGAAGGAATTCGGCCGGGCCCGCTGCGAGGCCCTACTCAAGGCCTAAGCCTCAACGAGATCCTCGACACGCTCGCCGAGCAGTCCTTCATCGTTCCCGGCATCGAGGCCAGCGCGCTGATCGTGCCCGGCACGGCCGCCCGGCTCGCCGCCGCCCACACCCAGCGTTCGCCAGGCCGAGCGGGAGATCGCCTCCTACTGGAGGCCCTCCTCCTGGTCCACCTCCTGACGTCCCTGCCGGCCCGAGCGTCAGGAGCACGGCCGCCGTGATCACCGCGATCGGGGCTCGTGCTGCCGCTCGGCGGCCTCGACCGCAACTTCGGCTAGGTGTATTGCCCTGTGAGGTTGGGGACGCGGCTGGCGGGTGGTTTGCCTGCAAGCGCGGTGTGTCCGCGGTGGTGATTGCAGGAGTGCAGCCAGTCGGGGAACGCATCGCGTCGTTCCTGCTCTGAGCGGTAGGGGCGGGCGTAGGCCCACTCGTCGAGCAAGGTGCGGTTGAGGCGTTCGACGACCCCGCAGGGGGCTGCCCTAGGTGGCCTATTCCCAGGGCCCGCCCAGTATCGAGTGCGTCCACACCAATTTGGCGGCCTGTCGAGGCAAGGAGACGTCGTGCTTGCGACGGCTGCATTTGGCAACTGCCAGGACTACAAGCCCGGCGGGCGGATTCAGAGCCCAGCCAGGGATCGGCCACATCGACATGTCGGCGTCTCCGGACAGCTCCCGGCCCGGTATTACGACGTAATACTCGGCGCACCGGCTTGGGAAGAGGCTGCCCGCGCTGGAGATCCGGCTGCCCACCAGGGCCCTACTCGCTCGGGTAGCCGCTGATGATGTCGCAGCCACGCCGACTGCTCGTTGCGGAGTGGTCCCGGCACAGGGAAGGGCGGAAATGCCCTGCTTGCCACGGTCTTTGATGCGGACCCGCCGGGCGGGCAGGACCTGGGCCAGCACGTTGCGGCTGATGGTTCCGACCAGGTCGATTGCGGTGTCGGCGATGATCCTTGCGGCCAGGGCGAGCTGCCGCGGGCGGCGGACAGTGAAGCCGGGCGGGGGCCGGGGCCGGGGCCGGGGCCGGGGCCGGGGCGCTATCGGTGGCGTCCGTCATCGCGGTCCGCAGTGCCTGGTAGGCGGCCAACAGTGCCCAGGCCTCCTGCTCGACGCCGGCCAGGATCCAGGCCCGCAGGACCCGTCCGCCCAGGACCGTCGACTTCAGCTCCGCGTAGGCCATCTCGATCTCCCAGCGCTCGTGGTAGAGCCGGATGAGCTCGCGCGCCGGGTAGGTCATAGGGTCGGTGAGGGTGTTCGGCAGCCGGTAGTGACGGGTGCGGATCCCTTGGGAAGTGGTCATCGTGATCTCGGTGTCGATGATCCGCACAGTCAGCGCTCGCAGCCGGGACAGGAACGAGCCGCCGCGCAAGCGGGCTACCACGGGCAGTTTCCGCCCGGACTTGCACCGCACCAGCAGGTGGGCGCCGGTGGCCGCGAAGCGGTCCAGCAGGGCGGCGGCGGCGAAAATCCGGTCACCCAGCAGCAGCATCCGCGCACGCAGATCACCGGCCAGCCGGCGCGCGTATCCCAGCTCGCCGGCTGGCCGCCAGACCAAACACGGCCCCGATCACCGACCGGGTCCCGCAGGCCACCAGTACCGTCAGCCTGATCTGCGGATAGCTCTCGGTCCCCTTCTAACACCGCTGCCTGGCGAAAACCGCGAGGTTCGCCGGAGCGTCCGGCGCCGACAGCAGCGTGCCGTCGACCGCCACGGTCGGCGGCCGCGGCCGTCGGCCCGCGCACCAGGTCGAACAGGCCTTCACCGGGACTGCCCCCAGACGATAGCGGACCCGTCGCAACGCGCTGTTCGCGCCGGGCCACATCGGTGACGGGACCCGCATCGTGCCGTTCGAGATGGTCGAGGAGGCGCTGGCCGAGGCCGGCGCGGCTGGTGCCGGCGCGGGTCACGGTGTACCTACCTCCGAGTCCTGGTTATGACCCCTCCCCCTCCCTTCCGTCCTAGTGGTCGTGGCAACACCCCAGCTCAGGGGATGCGATGGACGTCAAGATCCGGGAGAGCCGGAAGGAACAAGGGCGGAAGGAGCTGCACGCTGAGAGGGAGGAATACTTCCGGCTCGTGCAGCAGGGATTCAGTAACGCCCAGGCAAGCCGACGTGTCGGCGTCAACCCTCGGACCGGCCGTGAATGGCGTAACGGTCGGCCCGAGGGCGGTAAGAGGCGGCCCAGGCCGCCCGCGCGGTCTGCGCGAGCGGCCTCTTCGCCGACCCGGTACCTCTCGCAGCCCGAGCGCATCAACATCGCCGACCGATACGAGAGAAGGTCACCGTTCGTGCGATCGCTGCCGAGCTGGGCCGCAGCCCGTCCACGGTCAGCCGGGAGCTTCGCCGCAACCGCACCCCCGGTCGCAGCGGCCAGTGGCACTACCGCCCCTACACAGCCCAGGCCAGGGCTGACGCCCGCCGACCCCGACCCAAGCCAAGGACGCTGGAGCCCGGAACAGGTAGCCCACCAGCTCCGCCGGGACTTCCCCGACGACCCGGAGATGCGCGTGACGCACGAGACGATCTACCAGGCGCTCTACGTCCAGGGCCGCGGAGAACTCCGCCGCGAACTCACCAAGGACCTGCGGACCGGACGGGCCCGCCGCCGGCTCGGCCGGTCGTGCAGACCCGCGTCGCCCTCGGCCCGCGACCGGCGGATCCATTTGTGGGCCGTGGCCCGGGAGATACCCATCTCGGCGGCCACGTGGGCGGCCGGACGGCCTGAGCAGACACGTTCGACCAGCAGTCTCCTACCGAAGACGGTCAGCCGGGCATTACGGTGGGGCACGAAGACCTCCGTGCGGTGAGTTCCTAGACAGCTCCCACCACACCGGAGGTCTTCGCCATGTTCAAGACCTACCGCGTGTCAACAACGCTCGTGATCAATACACCTGGGGGGCCCTCCGGCGCAGGACCGCCGGCCTCCGCGCGCCACCGGTATCCGGACCGACCGATCCCGAGCTCCCACCTGCCTCGGCTGCGCCAACCTCTACCGCAGGCTGCCAGAGAGCCGGCCTGCGAGGCTGGGGCTTGTCCGTTGCCGCCTCCACGCATCCCTTCTGGTTGCAACAAGCGGTGACCTTCAGGAGTCGCTCAGAGGGCAGCTTGCACAAATCGGCCCCCGGGGGTCTGGGAGCTGCGGCTCGCTTCGGCATACGCGGCCAGGCCTTCCGGCACTCCCGGCCCGCCTGCCGATCCGCAGTCTTCTTGCTGATTTCTAAGTGGCGGACACGAGCTTGCTAGCTGGGTGGCGTCTGCGCACTGCTTGGAAAGAAGGGAGCTCCTGCGTCAGAAGCCTGTGCTCACCACCTGAGCTTGATGTCTCGTGGTGGGTCGCTTGGGTCGCTTGGGTCGCTCCAGCACTCGCTAGGGCGTCGCTGGGCAGCGACTGAGCACCAGTGACTGAAGGCTTCTTCGGTCGCTGCAGAAAGGTGCAGGTCAGAAGCCTGCTCGCCTCTAATTAGCGACTGAAGCGACTGAGGCTCGGATATATGGGCTCTACTGTGTGTGCGTGTGGGTGTGATAAGTAGAAAGTTGAGTCGCTTCAGTCGCTGTTCGGGCTTCCATAGGTGCTCTGACCTGCGGTTTTGTCGAGCGACTCAATGGAGCGACTCAACAATGCCGACCTGTCGCCCCGGTTTTGGTCGCTGTCACGGGTGCAGCCGCCACGCCCGGCTGGCAGGTGCACCCCCCGCGCAGGCATCTTCGCTAGTCTGTGTTCGTTGTTGAGTCGCTTCAGTCGCTGTTCGGGCTTCCATAGGTGCTCTGACCTGCGGTTTTGTCGAGCGACTCAATGGAGCGACTCAACAATGCCGACCTGTCGCCCCGGTTTTGGTCGCTGTCACGGGTGCAGCCGCCACGCCCGGCTGGCAGGTGCACCCCCCGCGCAGGCATCTTCGCTAGTCTGTGTTCGTTGTTGAGTCGCTTCAGTCGCTGATGGGGGAATGAGATGCCTGCTGACCTGCGGGTCTCCTACAGCGACGCAAGCAACATGCTGAGTCCTGGAACGTCGGCCCCGACACCCCTGACTATTGCGAAGCACTGCGCCAGCCTTGGCTGGCCCGTTCTCCCGCTTGCCCCGGGCAAGAAGACTCCTGCAGCCAACTGCCAGGAGTGCCGACGGCGTGACCACGACCGCCGCAGCTGCCCCTGCCGGGCCTCCGGCCGCTGGTGTCATGGCTTTCACGCTGCAACCCTCGACATGACCCGGATCGTCCAGTGGTGGGGCCAGCGTCCCCAAATGGGTGTAGGGGTTGCCTGCGGCCCTGCCAATCTCGTGGTAATTGACGTGGATGCTCACCCAGTGCCCGTGCCCCCCAGAAACAGGCTCCTGCCAGGTATCGACATCGCCGACGAAATCGACGTGTCGGCGATGACCACCGGTTTTCACACCCTGGCCGTCCTCGCTGCCCTGCGAAACCAGAGAAATCCAGCGACGGATCCCGACACTCTTCGCGTACGTACTCCCTCCGGAGGCCTCCACATCTGGTACCGGGAGACAGGTGCCAGACGCTGGCAATGCTCCACCGGCTCAGCTTCAGGCCGCGCGCTGGCCTGGCAGGTTGACGTGCGGGCCCACGGCGGGTACATCATTGCCCCCAGCACCCACACGACTGCCGGTCCCTATACCCCCGTCGGCCCCGGACGCGCCCCCGCCCCGATCCCGGAATGGCTTGCGCAGGAACTGGAGCGCACCAACCATTTGCCGGCTGAGCATGTCCCAGCGCCCCGCTCGGTCCCCCCCAGGGCCCGGCAGGCAGTCGCCGCTGTCGGCGGCGACTCCAGCCAGGCAGCGAGGGCACTGTCGACAGTCCTTGCTGAGGTCACCGCCTGCGCGGCTGTCCCCGAAGGCGCAGGGTTTTCTTCAAAACTTAACCGCGCTGCGTACACGGCCGGTGGCCTCGTTGCAGCAGGGCACCTGGTTTATTCTGCCGCTGAGCGCGCCCTGCAGGAATCTGCAGATACAGCCCGCCCGGGGCAGGAACGCCGCTCTGCACAGATCATCCGCAGCGGCCTGGCCGCCGGATCCCGCAACCCTCTTCGTACCGGGAGCCGTCCGTGACCAGCCCCGCAGGCGGCAGTGAGGAGCTGCTTTTTGACTTCGACCCGCAAGCTATCGCTGCGCAGATCATGGCGAGAAACGTTGCACCTTTCCCATTCCAAGGCCCCCCAAAGCCTGACGTTGCTCATGGCCCCGCCACTCCTCAGGGTCTCTTGCCGGACAGTCTCACTGACCGTGGCAACGCAAAGCTTTTCGTGCAGATTTACGCTTCCGACTTCCGTCACGTTCCGGGGCTAGGCTGGTACCGCTGGGACACCACCCGCTGGCAGATGGACGAAGATGACACGGTCCTGTGGGCTGCAGGTGAGATCGGTGAGGAGATCGCCTCTACCGACCCCAGAGGGGTCTACAGCATGGAGTCCCTGCGGAAGCACCGGAAGCGCGCCTTGAGCACGTCGGGAATCAACGCCATGCTCGCCCAGGCCAGATCTGCCCCCGGCATGGTGCTTAATGCTGCACTCCTGGACGCGGACCCGTACGTCTTGTGTACGCCTGCCGGCGTCGTGGACCTGCGGTCAGGCCTGCTGCGCACGCCTGACCCGAACAAGGACTTCAATTCCCGCTCAACCACCACCGGCCCCACCGTGATGCCCACTCCGCGGTTCATCCGCTTCCTCGTCGATACGTTTGGGGACGACACGGAAGGCCTCGAGATGATCCGGTACCTTCAGCTGCTGCTGGGATACTCGATCACGGGAGACACCGGAGCGCAGGTCATGCCCTTTCTCTTCGGGCTGGGAAAGAACGGAAAATCGGTCCTTCTGGACCTTTTTATGAAACTTCTCGGTGACTATGCGGACGCTGCCCCACCCGGCTTTCTTATGGCGCGTCCCTACGAAGGCCACCCCACCGATCTGGCTGAGCTGCACGGTCGCAGGGTCATCGTCTGCTCCGAGGTCAAGCCGGGAGACAAGTTCGACGAAGCCCGCGTCAAGCATCTGACCGGCGGTGACAGAATTAAGGCACGCCGGATGAGGCAGGACTTTTTCAGTTTCGAGCCCACTCACAAGCTTTGGCTTCTTGGAAACCACCGTCCCGAAGTCGGGACTGGTGGGTTTGCCTTCTGGCGCCGGATGCGACTCATTCCCTTCGAACGCACTGTCTCGGATGACAATAAGATTGACAATCTCGCAGACATTTTGGTTGCCGAGGAGGGCCCCGGCATCCTCAACTGGCTCATCGAAGGCGCCCGGCGCTACCTCGCCGGCGACAAGGACCTGACGGGGCCTGACAAGGTCCGGATCGCAACCACCGCATATGCAGAGACGGAAGATCACACCGGCCGCTTCTATGACGAGGCTTGCGTCGTCACCCCGGACGCCCGAACCGAACAGAAGACCCTCTACGACGCATACCGGGCCTGGTGCGCGAGCGAAGGCTCCCCGTCGATCACTAGCCGGGCGTTCGCGCAGCGCACTCGCGAACTAGTCGGGCTGTCGTCTCCGAAAGAGATGATCTTGTCGAATTCGAGGAAGTATTACCCTGGTATCGGATTGCTCGCCGACGAGGAGATGGCATGAGTGCCCTGATCAGCGACGACGAGATCAAACACGAGACCGAACTGGTCTGGCTTGAGGACATCGAGCAGTTGGACTACGTTCGCCAGAGCTTGGACAGGCTGCCCACACGCAGCGGGAGACCCGCTTACTTCCGTGACGGCCGCATGGTTGGATACGCGATCCTGGGCCCGAATGCTAAGGCGTCCCGCGCATCTGGAACCTTCCGGCGCCGCGTGTTCTGGCTCCTACCGCACGACAGGGACACCGTGCCAGACGGGCTGTACCGTGCGTCCGGCCCGTCAGAAGGCATCGATCCGCGCAGCCTGCAACCCGGGACCAGGGGGCGCAAGACGGAACGCTCCGAGGGAGGACCCCCTTCCACGGCAATGCACGAGCTTAGAAGGACCTGACTGCCGTAACAGCGCAGCAGGACGTCGGCGATCTGCGAGCTCGTCCTCCAGGCACCGGTCCCGTGACCGCGAAGGCACCGGGCCAACACCGCCCCCTAGCTGGTCACCAAGGCTGGACCTGGGCAGCTCAGGCGACCGACGTTCCGAGAGGATC
Organism: Streptomyces sp. NPDC008121; assembly: GCF_042957155.1. Classification (NCBI taxonomy): domain Bacteria; kingdom Bacillati; phylum Actinomycetota; class Actinomycetes; order Kitasatosporales; family Streptomycetaceae; genus Streptomyces; species Streptomyces sp. NPDC008121. The sequence continues at coordinate 48,275 of NZ_JBIBHT010000012.1, forward strand.
GACGGGGATCTGCCGTGTCGGAGAGCTGCTCCACGCTTCGTGCAACGACGCCTGCGGAACCCATCGCGGTTGTCATTAGGGGTGGGGTCTACAGATGTGGGCGTGGCCCCGTTCCGCGGGAACGGGACAGTGATCAGGGTCTGGTCCATGAAGATTTGAGCAGGCTGACCAGCAGGTGATCGCCGTTTGCCTCCCGGCCTATGGTTCACCGATCGGCATCTGTGCTCAAAGTCGAGCTCGTGTTCTCCACAGAGGCAGCAGACGATCTTTGCCGAGCTCGATGAACGGTTGGTCACAGACCTGAGCGGTCATGACGAACTCAAGGCCGCGACCGTCCTCGTCCATCGCCGCCGACCGGCGGATAGGGCCAGCCGTCGCTCGGAGCCGGGCCCCATAATCACCCCTCGCAGGTCGGGCACCACCGCTTGCCGTTCCTGCCCGAGACCGTAGCCGACGCCCCCACACAGGGTGCCCCTCGAAGATCCCCTGGGCAAGTGACTCAACGGCCTCCGCGGCCAGCACCCTCGCTTCACTTACCACTCGATTGCCCCCTGGGACCGGCCGCCCTGACGTATCACTCATCAGCGGCATGGGGCTGCTGACGTCAGCTACGAATTCGCGACGCTCAACAGGCGAGTTCACCAGTCTGAGACGGGATCCACCATAGCGAGTCAGCATTTCTTGCCTCAAGGATCGGGACCGGCCCCGCACCCGATCAACAGGTCGGCCGATCAGTGGGAGAGCACGGCCAGCGGCTTACCGCCACCGATCAGCGACTACGGCAAGAGACCGAACTTTCAGGCCTCCGCCCAACAAAAGTGCAGGTCACGCCGCCGACACTCGCGGAGCAGCGACTGTAGTGACTCAACCTCGGGTACGCCGTCTCAGACCGGCCGCCCGGCCTGTTCGTACAGTCGCCATCTTCAGGTCATCGCCTGGACGCGGGCGCCCTTCGGTTCTAAACCGACACGGCAGGGCTGGGCTTGATCCTGACCAGTGGCGCGCCCAGCCGGCATAGGCGGGGCGGGGCGGGGCGGCGCGGCGCGGACAGCCGCGATGTATACCCCCCGGCACTCAGTCCCTGACCTCTCAGTCCCTTGAAAAGGAGCAGGTCAGACGATGAACAGCGGCCACGACAGGGACTGAAGGGACCAGCCTTCACCACTTCCACTACCACTATGAGTATGTGTATGCGCGGGCGCGAAAGGAACAGCTCTGCTCTGTATGTGGCTCATAACTCCAGATATGGGTCCCTTGAGTCCCTGACCGACCCTGCTGCGCCGCCGGCCAGCGGGTTTGTGCAGTGACCGGAGCCAGAAGGGACGGAAAACTCCTCGGCATGAGGTCAGGCCATACGGCAGGGGAATGCCCGGTCTCGGGTATCAGGCCGTTCGGCTGGAGGGTCTCGCGGATCAACTCCTCCGCCCGCTCAGCCTTCTCCATGGTGTGGCCGACGGCATACCGGCTGAAAGATGCCCATGGTGACGTAGACGGGTCACCAGATGCTTTTGGCGGGCCGCACGAGCTTGGGGTGCCCCAGGTAGACCACTGCGAGGCCGGGCGGCGCCGCCCGGACCAGGCCCCCGGCCCACAGGATCTGGTACATCCGCAGGAGAGAACACGGCAGCGCGCCGCGTCCAGGGAACGGGTCCCAGATCTGGGGAGGCGGCAGCTCGGCGCACTCGGGCGAGTCCACCAGTTCAGCCACCCTGGCCCGCTCGGCCGCGTGTGGCAAAGGAAGCGATGGCCTTGGCGCGTGCTCCCGCACCGGCCTCGGCTTGGATCTGAGGCAGTGACTTGCTTGCAACGGCCGGTCAGTCGGCACGCGGCCGTGACGCCCAGCTTGCCCTCGACCCGATTGCACACAGCTTCCGCGGAACTCCGCGTGCGGGAGCTGCAAGCGCAGCGTCACCAGAGTCACGATGACGCGCCGGTGAACACCAGGTCATGCTCCGGGCAGGCCGCCAGGAGCGGGTAGACGCTCCCACCGTGTCCAAGCAGCCGGGACTCCTCAGCGGCCGTCTGTGCGCCGGTCAATCGATGACGTGTCGCGTGGGGTCGGGACTCCTTCGTCCAGGTCCTCGCCGACGGTCCGTATAGGGCCGACCACCACGCCAGGGCGATCCAGTGCCGCCGCGGCTATGACAGGGCTATTGAGGGGGTCCGGAGGGCCCGGACGGAGCTGGTGAGCACGCGCTCGGTCCAACTCGACCGCAGCTGTTCCGCCAGAGCTTCTACGCCGACCTCGCCACCTTTCGCAAGAGATGAGCGCCCCGGAAAGGGAGTCGCCAAGAAGACTGACCTTCGCGATCTGATCGCCCGGATGGACCTGTGCTCCCGAGCCGGCGCCGGGGATCATGCCGTCTCCGAACGCGAGCTTGCCGAGGGGTTGGGATGCAGCCGAACAAGCCGCACGCTCCAGCCATCAGCAGCTTTTGCGTCGCCTCGATCGAGGCGACGCAACCGAGGGCGCCCGGTTGAGGTCGATATCCCCCGTGCATAGCGCGTCTCCCCCTGAACGCCCCTCAAGGGCCGACGGCTGAGGGGGCATCGGTGGTTCAGCGGTGATACGCGTTAGGGCTGAAGCGGACATCAGTTCACTGGCTGCGCCTGCGGCGCAGCCCCTTCCCCTCGATGCCTTCGCCCACTTCGGGCTGGGAGGAAGCGGTCTGGCCGCTATCGTGGCCCTGGCGGACAGGGAAGGATAGCCCGTCCAGGAGTTACAGGGCACTGCCTCCATCTCACGACCGACCGCGTATCGGCAGCTTAGAAAGCTCAGTGGACTGCTAAGACTCATCCTGAGAGAAGGTGCCGCTCCCCCGCGTGCAGTGGAGGGAATTGGTGCGCCGTCGCCTGTTGTGCAGGAGACTGTGAGGACGGAGCTGAGGCCGCAGACAGGCTGGGCACGGCCGGTACGGCCGAACGCCGTTGCCGAGGGCACGAAGCAACAGCGGGTGAGCTGAGCCAGTAAGCAGCAGTGCCTCGCAGAGCGTCGGGTCACCACCAGCCTTGGGCCTGATATACCGCTGAGGCGGAGGGAAGTGCCTCACGCCGACGGGATCCACGTCGCCCTTACCACTGGAGGGGTGCTCGACGGCCTGTACGTCCAACCGGCGGCAGGAAGATGTTTGGGGTAGACCTCACTTGCCCTGAGGTGAGGGGCTACGGCGCTTCGCTGCCGGGTGGCCTCGTCGGTGGGGCTTCAGCGTGGAGAGTGGAGAGTCTGTACGCTCAATGAGCATGGCTTCTTGCGGGTGACAGACCGCTCCCCCGCAGGGCAACTTGGGCGGCGTAAGGCCCCCTTGGGGCACGACCCCTTACGGCATTGCAGTCCCATCCACCCATCGGGGCCTGGGAATGGCTGAGCGCCTCCCTGGCGGCCTAACTCCTCCTGGTGGATCCGATCACACCGGCATGACGGCGTTAGCCTCTCTCACGGGAAATTCGATAAAACCGCAGGTCAGAAGCTTGCGGGGCTGCCGGATATACACCTTTGGTCGCATATGGGGGCGGCGAATGCACATTGGAGGCTGTCCCCATGGCATTCACGCGACGTGCATGTACAGCCAGCTGAGTCACCGTTAGGGGTGTCGCACCTTTCTAAGGGGCCAACCTGGTGCGACGCCATCACGCGCATCTCGCATGGCAGAAGCTGCCGCCAGATGACAGCAGCTTCTCCCCCGCAGAGCGATCAACTGGCGCCAGGTGCGGTTCCCATGGGGCTGATGAAGCACAGTGCCTTTGGTCTGGCCGGCCATTTGACGGCCCATGCACTCAGCAGACTCTGCCCCCGGCGGGACAGAGGCAAGGAGTTGCTGCTTCCCCTCGACAACGACAGCATTCCTAGGGCGGGAAGCCGCTGGTACGTCGGGCCGTACTGGGATCGAATCTTCACCTTGCCGTTGACGGTCAGGGGGCCTAGAAGAGAGAGTGCGTTCCACTGGATGGAGCTGTGTGCAGGCCGACAGGGGTGGCCGCGTGGCCCCAGACAGCCAGAGGGAGCTTGTGACGAGCTACTTGAGCACCCTGAAGCGGCCCCTCCCTTCCTTAGGGCGACGTACCTCTGCACGGCCTGCATGAGGCCGATGGGATGCACCAGTCAGGGCTGTAGCGAGGTTCTTACCCGATCACCCAGATCGAAAAGGGCTGGCCTCAGGGAGACCGTTGACAGGGCACCGGGAGCTAGTCACCGCACCGCGTCATGTGAGTACCCTGCCGGTCCTTCGAGGTCGGAGGTCGCCTGGCTGCCTTGCCTTGGGGGTCCCACACTCCGCGTGGCAATTTCCCGCTCGAATGGCCCTGACAACTCCCCGCTGCTGCTGATGTGTGACTCAGGAAATCTGCGGATAACGAGCATCCATGCCGCCCTGCTGCAACGGGCTCTTCAAGGCATCGGAGGGTACGGATTGCGCACGGGCATCTCTGTCGGCCTAATGAGCTCTTGCTGGGCGGATCGTGGGAAGGCTTGGACCAGCCCACCCCAGCGGCTGCGAACCTCCAGCACTGGAGCGGCCTTGGGGAGCCGCTGTCATAGACGAGCGCTTGTAAGTGCCCCGGCTGTAGGTACGCCGCGTTGAAGCTCGGGGCGTTGCCAGGGGCCTGATACCCCGATGGCGCAGAACCACCGCGGTCGGCAAACGAGCGATGGTGGAAATGATCAATGGCTGCTGCGCCACAGCATTCCTGCGCTGACCGCTGACCGGTGCGGACCAAGCAGCTGCAGTCCTCTGTCGGCGAGGCCTGGTCACATGAACGCCGCGCTCGAGTCTACAGTCAGTCAGACAGGGTTCCCGGGGCTCAATTTGAATCCAGCGAGCAGCCTCAACGGCACTCTCCGGGTGACACTGAGAGGGAACGGCTCACCGCCTTGCGGGCCGCAATGCTGTCAGCCGGTGTTAGCATAACGGCAGTTCAGAGGCGCATCGAGAAGGTCAAGGATAGTAAAAGACTAGTCAAGTACTAGGAGGTGTAAGGCCTAGCACGCTAGGCCCCGCGCACTGCGTTTCGCTAGGGCTCTTGGTGGGGGTCCATGCGCGCTGCGTCGTCTTAGAACGATCTGTCGAGGTCCAACACTGCGCTCTCAACGTGCGACACGACGTGGGATTTATGTGCTCGCGACCCAAGACCCCTGATGCAACGTGTACTCTCCTGCCTTGTGGTTAACCCTGCGTCTGCTCGCGGGTAAAGCTCGGCGATCAGGTGTCGCACACGGCGCGAGCAGCAGGGTTGTGCGCGGCTTGCTGCGGGCCCTTGAGAACACGTCATGTCTCATGAGAAGAGGAGGATGCAGAGATGGCAACGACGACACTTGAAATCGCGGACATCGGCCCTGCCTGGAATGCGCTGCAGCGTCGGATCGATGTGACGCCGTCAGCTGTCCGCCCGCGCAAGCGGCTGGTGATCATTAACGGTAAGGGGGGCGTCGGGAAGTCGAGTCTGGCTGCCGCTCTCGCCGTCACCTGCGCAACCATCGGCCGCAAGGTCGCCCTCGTCGAGCTAGATCCGCAGGGAAATAACGCGGAGGATCTTGGTTTCCTTGGCACCGAGTTCTTCGACAACGGCCAGGCGCAAGTTGATGCGATTCTTCACGGCAAGCGCCTGGTGCCGACGGGGGAGGTGCGCGAGAACCTCTTCGTGATTCCGGGCGGTGATCGCCTGGAAGAGATTGTCGAGGAGTTGTACATCCAGAAGCGTGCCTATCGGGACAACGAGGATCCCCTTGCCAGGGACGCATGGATGGGCATGTATGCGGCTGCCCTCGAAGACCTTGACGACGATTTCGACCTGGTCATCCTGGATGTAGCCCCCGGCTACGAAACCCTTCAACTCCAGGCGCTCACCGCGGGAGACATGGTAATAATCCCCGCCAAGAGTGACCCCAGCTCTCGCAAGGGCCTCAGGACCGTGGCCCGACGTATGCTGCGGGCGAGGGCGCACAACCCCTCGATCGTCCTGCTTGGCGTTGCCCTGTTCGGTGTCAACTCCAGTGCCAAGAAGGTCCTCGGCAACATCCGCGAGTTTTTCGAAGGCGACCTCCGGGGCGTCGCAGAGGTATTCTCAACTGCGATTCGGCACGTAGAAGCAGCTGCGGTTGCTTGCCGGACCAACGGGCTGGTTCCGCAGGAGCTGGCCAAGCGGACGGACCGCGGCGTCGATCCTTCGGTCATGCAGTCCGTAAGGAATCTGGCGAAGGACTACCGCTCGCTCGCGATGGAGGTTCTGTCGGCGATGACCCAGGCGAATAACACCGGAGGTGCGGAGCAGTGAGTGCACAGCAGCAGGAAAGCAACAAGCGGGGCGGGCTCCCGGACGATGACGCTGACCTCGCTGCCCTCGCTTCGAGTGCACTGGGTGCGTCCCGGAGCGGGAACGCTGCGGCCACTTCTGTACCTCCGGTACCGGCAGGGGCAACGCCTTCTTCCCCTGCCGCGCGCCCCGCTCCGACACAGGCTGCAGCGCCGCCGCAGCCTCGCTCGGCCGAACCTGCACCCACACCGGCAGCACGCGCTGAGGGATCGACGGCGGATGCGACAGCGGCTGACGATCGATTCACCCAGGTCACCTCGATCGTCGAGGTCAGCGTGGTGGACCGTTTCCACGCCTACCAGCTGGACCTCAAGGTCAGGACTGGATCAGAACCCTCGAACACAGTGGTTGTCTTCCAGGCCATCAACGCGGCTGTCCGGGCCAACCGGCTGGGGGAGCTCAATGAAGCCCCCGAGGAAGACCCTGAGGACTTCCTCGCGATCCACGCTCCAGGCCGGCGTACTTCACGAGAGCGCCGGAAGACCGACCAGCTGTCGTGGCGACCGACCTTCGGACAGCTCGCGAAGCTGGATGGCGTGTGGCCGGCCTATTTCAAGGACCGGTCCCAGTTCATTAACGCGGTTCTCAACGACTTCCTTCCGGAAGCTAAGCGGCCGCGGCGTTCCAAGAAGTAGACGGTCGGCCGTCTGATCTCGGCGCACCGGACTGTCCGCAGAAGACCGCTTCAAGGCGGCCAGCTGCCCGCCTCGTCGGCTAGCCGCGTAAGCGTACGCCGCGGTCCGGTGAACGAGAGTTTTGGACGGCAGGTGGGGCCCACCCGCCGTCCAGGAGCTCAGCCGCAAGTCACCGGGGGGCAGCGTTCAGCTCTGCCCCGCCAACCTTTGCCAGCACCCCGCCGTCGCCTGTCGCCCGTTGGTCGGAGACAAGGCGAGGCGGAGAGGAACATCACGTGTTTGAGCTGCGGGTCCTCCCCTGGGGGCGTGTGGCGGGGGCGAGGGCGGCGTAGGAGCCGAGATGCGCTTCGCTGAGGAAGCCTGTGCCTTCGCCGACGGTGACCAGCAGGACGCCGCGGTCCTGACTCGGACTCCGGGCATCGAGGCCAGAACCTGGTGAAGAGGGTGGGCTTCCAGAGCCCTGTGCTGGTCATGGCCTGCGGCGAGCGAGGGGGCAGGGGAGGGGGATGACGCTGCCGGGGGCGCCCCTGCCGGAGACGATGACGGTCTGCTCGTCGAGTGCGGTGAAGACGTCGCTGATCCCCGGGCCGCCATGCGGAAGGCTTGGGACGGATCATCTCGGCAAGTCTTCGGGGGTCGGCTGTCCTCAGGGCGGCCCGGGATCCGTAGCGCTCGAGGAGCCAAGCGACGGCGGCGTGATCCAGCCGTGGCCCAAGGGCGCGCTCGGGGCTGGGGTGGAACTGCGTGGCAGGCCGGGTAGCCAGTTGCTGGTGCGGGTGGCCTCGGCGGCGAGGTCTTGGTCGAAGCCGGTCAGCACGGTGACTCCCGCAGTACTCCGCGGCTTGACCTGGGGGCCGACCCGTCGGCAGGCGTACCCGCAGCTTGTCCAGGACGGGAACGAACTGCGGGCGGTCTGCCGCCTGCCCGGGGGTCAGAATCGCGATCGGTCGGCGGCAGTAGCGGTCGGCGCAGGTGGATCTGATAGCTCAGCAGTGAGTCGAGTACGGGAGTGCGAGGCCCGTTGTGTGAGGTGGAAGCTTGCTGCCGTCTGGGTCTGTGATCCCTCGGTTCAGATTTGCTGAGAGGGTGCAGACGCTGGGAGCGGGGGTGAGGATCCTTAAGGAACACGTGCGCGAGTTCCGGCCGTCCTGCCTGCCGGTCGATTCGGTCTCGGATCAGTCTGCTGACCCGCCGAGCTCGCGCCCAGTGCGACCTGTGCTTCACACCGATGGACATCTCGCTCGGCTTTGAGCAGTCGGGCTGGCCTCATCGTCTCGGGGTGTCCGCGGGTGACCACGGCCCGGATAGTGTCCTCCCGGCAGTCTGGCGACCGACCCGATCGGCAGCCACTGGCGACTGCTGGCACGGCTGGTGAGCCGTCCTGAAGATGCTGGTCTGGGACAATGAAGCCGCGATCCACGCGCAGGCTGACCAGCGACTTCGCCGCGTTCGCCGGGCTTCTCGCCGGGAGCGTGGACCTCTGCCGGCTCCGCGCGGCGGGTCGAGCGGGTGACCCGCTGCCTGGAGACCAGCCTTTTTTGCCCGGACGGACCTTCACCGGCCTGACAACTGCCACACCCAGCTGACGGCCTGGCTGCAGATCGCCATCTGGCGCCAGCTGCGTGTCCACGGCCCCCGGCCGGCGGACCGCTGGGGGGCCGACCGCGCGGCGATGCCCGCCATCCCGCCGGTGGCCCCGCCGAACTGGTGGCGCACCCGCACCATATCGGCCCGGGACCACTACATCTGCGTCGACACAGACGGCCTCTGTCCAACCCGGGGCCGTCGGCAACAGGGTCACGGTCCGCACTGACAACGAGGAGGTCACCATCGCCGGCAGTGACCTCGTGGCCCGACCAAGCCACCGCGGCCCAAGTTCTGCGCGGCGAAGTGATACGCCAGCAGGCGGCCCGCACGGCCGCACCTCGCCCACCCGCTGCCGCGCGATCACCCGTACCTGCCAGCTGGTCTCCGCCTTCGCAAGCCCAGTCAGAATCCGGCCGGCCTCCACCCGCAGTACCTCGCCTCGCTCCCGCGCTTCCGCTCCTGCAAGCGCCCCACGACCGGCGTCATCCCGGCACCTCTATCAACGAGACCACCCCACAGCCCGAGCCTGCCTCACTACAACGGAACCATGTCTGACCTGCGGAAGCCCGCCGATCGCATTCGGGTACGACAACAGCTTCTGAGATCTCCGCCCACGCCAACACCGGTCCAAACCGCATCCGCCATCCGGGCAGGGCATGATCCGTACACAATTGTCAATGGGAGCAAGGGGAAGAGATGCGAAAATCTCTACAGAGGGACCAAAGGGACTGACTTTGAGGCAACGGGGACTACATCAGCGAGCGGGTCATTCCTCTGCGATAGCCTCCGTCATAGATATTCTTCAGTCCCTTCAGTCCCTTCGGCCTCCTTGAATGTGACGTCACCGAAACATGCAGGTGGTCTGAAGAACGACCCGACACACCCGCCAAGGAAGGCCCTGTGCGTGTCCAATCCGAGCATCATCCACCAAGGGCAAAGACCAGCCGGGCTTCCCTGGATACTGCTTTGTGGTTGGCCCAGCACGGATACCCGGTGCTTCCACTGATTCCGGGGGGAAAGACTCCGGCGGCCAATTGCTCTGCATGTAGAGGGAACGATCACCCACCGCACAACTGTCCCTGCCATACGCGGAGGGGGTGGTGTCACGGTTTTCACGCAGCCACCACAAGCGCGGAGACCATTAAGTCCTGGTGGCAGGCAAAGCCTGTCTTCGGCGTGGGTGTTGCCTGCGGACCGGCCAGACTGATTGTTATTGATGTCGACGCCCACGCTCAGACTCTGCCCAGACGCGATCGCCTTCTGCCTGGGATCTTTATGCACCCCGCGGTCGACCTGACCGGTTTGAACAGCGGATTTGACACCCTTGCCCTACTGGCGGCAGTCCGTAACCGCCCCAATCCCTGCCAGGACACAACCACCCTACGAGTGCGCACGCCGTCAGGGGGAATTCATATCTGGTACAGGGCTCCCCGCCATGGACCTCGCTTCAGGTCCTCCAGTGGCAGCAGCGCCAAGACAGCACTTGGCTGGCAGGTAGACATCCGCGCCGTCAATGGCTACATCGTAGCGCCTGGAACGAAAACATCAGCAGGCGCATATACGGCCCTGCCCGGAGCACGGTTGCCTGCACCGATTCCCTTGTGGCTCATCGCTGAACTCACACGCACGGGCCATGCACTGCACTCACCTCACCAGCCAGCTGCAGGGGTGCCACCCCTTCGGTCCCGCGTCGGCGCCCCCATCCCGGGGGAAGGCCGGCAAATCCTCTCCTCGCTCCTCGAGGAAGTACGCGCTTGCAAAGTGAGCCCTAATAGCATGGCCTTCACCGAAAAGCTCAACCGGGCAGCCTTTACTGCAGGGGGGCTCATGAGGGCTGGTTATCTCTCCGAGGCCGATTGCCGAAGCCTCCTCCTCCAGGCGGCGGCCCAAGCACGGCCTCAGCAGCCACGTAGAAGCGCCCTAGTCATCGAATCTGGCCTCCGTGCCGGCAGTCTTCGCCCCATTCATCCCAAGGAACGCATATGAGCAGCGCCGGAACCCCGGGGTTCAACGCCCAGGCAGCGGCCGAACAGCTCGCCGCGTTCACCAATGTGCCCCATCAGGAGGCACAGGCCAATGCTGTGCAGCAACACTCGGCGCCTGTCATTACCGATCCTTCGGACTATGTTCAGTCGGGGCTCCTGGCGAGCCTCAGCGACCGTGGCAACGCGAAGCTGTTCGCCCACTTGCACCATGACCGGTTCCGCCACGTTGAAGGAATGGGCTGGTACGTGTGGGACGAGTATCGGTGGAAGAGAACAGGCGGAGAGAAGGCTGCCATCTGGGCCGCCGGCGACATGGGGGAGGAGCTTCCCACACACGATGCGCGTGGCGTCTTCACCGACAGGGAGCTCGCCCAGCACCGGAAGCGAGCCATGTCCACTTCTGGGGTACGAGCGATGCTGACCCAAGCTAAAGCCTCACCCGAACTCGCGCTGGATCCTGACGCCCTCGACGGCGACAAATACGCCCTGTGCACCCCGGCCGGTGTGGTCGATCTGCGTACAGGAGAGCTTCGCAAGCCTGACGCCACCCGAGACCTCCACTCACGTGCCACCTTCCTTGCACCCGAGTCCATGCCTACACCCAGATTCCATGCCTTTCTCAACCAGACATTCGGAGGGGATGACAAAGGTGCGGAAATGATCAGGTTTTTGCATCTTCTCCTCGGATACTCGATTACCGGAGACGTCGGTGGCCAAGTGCTCCCCTTTCTATACGGCGTCGGAGCTAACGGAAAGTCTGCCCTTCTTGATGTCGTGATCAAAATTTTGGGGGATTACGCCGACGTTGCCCCCCCTGGTTTTCTGATGGAACGCGGAAAATTCAACGAGCACTCCACGGAACTGACAGAGCTCCACGGACGTAGGCTTTTCGTTTGCAGCGAACTCAAACCACACGACAAGTTCGACGAGGCCCGAGTTAAGCTCCTTACAGGTGGCGACCGTCTGAAAGCACGGCGAATGAGGCAGGACTTTTTCAGTTTCGAGCCCACGCATAAGCTATGGCTTCTCGGGAATCATCGGCCCGAGGTCGGAACCGGCGGGCATGCTTTCTGGCGCCGAATCCGCCTCATACCATTTGAAAAGGTCGTACCCGATGACCGGAAAATCGACAACCTTGCCGAGATCCTCGTTCATGATGAAGGTCCCGGAATTCTCCACTGGATGATCCAGGGAGCGAGGGCCTATCTCGCCCACAAGCCGCCGCTTACCGGCCCTAGCGTGGTTCGCACTGCCACTCAAGCGTATGCCGCTACGGAGGACCACATCGGGCGCTTTCTCGCGGAGTGCTGCATTACGGCTACAGGACCCGACAAGCCACGAGACCTCAGAGTTGAGCAAGGCGCCCTATACCGCGCATACAGTGCCTGGTGTCAGGATGGAGAGGGCCTACGTCCTGCCACCGCACGGGCGTTCGCCACCCGCATAAGAGCCGAGGCAGGCGTTGCTTCCCCCAGTGACATGTTGCGCTCAAACGGGCAGAAATTCTATCCCGGCCTCGCCCTGATGACCGAGGAAGAGCCCACAGGAGGCAAGCAGGCTCGTTAGCCGCCTGTGACGCGAGGACACCGCTCCACAGAAGGGACTGACACGCATACCATGGACGAGGAAGATGAGCCGAGCCACAGAATCGCCAGGCCCGGCGACGCCCATCCTTGAACGCCTGCTGGCGCCCAGGGTGACACGGGTCGGCCCAGGCTCTCTAATGGCCCATGCGACTAAGGAGGGACCCACGCCATGAGTTCGCTACTGACAGCAAGCGACCTCACTCACGAAGACAACCTGGTGTGGCTGGAAGATCCCCACCAGCTCGACTACGTGCGCCAGGCCCTGGAGAAGACCACCCGGCGCCGTGGAAAGCCCCGATACCAGCGCGACGGACGCATGATCGGTTTCGCGGAACTCAATGAGACAGCCGAGGCCGACCCCGACAGCGGGCTTCAGAAACGCCGCGTCTTCTACCTCTTGCCGCACGACCGAGACGCTGAGCCCGATGGCCTGTACCGCGCAGGTGCGCCCGGCGAAGCAGTGGACCCGCGGACCATCCAGCCTGGGCACGTCGGCAGCAAGACTGTCCGGTCGCAGCTCGGATTTGTCACACCACCGGGCCAGCCGCTGCTGCCTCGTTGACTGACGGCAAGATACGGCGTGCGGCCAGCTGTTCCAGTCGCCGCTATACCGAGCTACGAACGACGAGCGCACACCACACGGCAACGCTACGCCGGTCGTTCTCTTAGAGGCGTGAGCGTGTCCGGTGCGTTTCGTAATCCTCGCTCGGGTGGGGTCGCTAAACCAAGATCTGCCACCACTAAAATTTCTCGGCCCGACAGTGTGCCGCTAACCGACGAGGCTGCCGGACGGCCTTGACGGGACGACGCGGCCGGCTGCGGCCGGGCCATCTGATCGTTCTCCGGCGGCCAGCTTTTGCGTCGGCGACCGCCTTCGCGATCAGATCGCTCGTGCCTCAGGTGGTCAGGAGCAAAGCGAGGCTCTAGAGCCGTGGTCAAGCAAAGTTGGCCCTGTGGTGATGTGTCGTTCTGGCTGAGTGGCCTAGCGGGCTCGGGTCCGTGAAATCGATGATGACCAGAGGCGGCGGCCGTGGCGGACCATCCGCCGTTGCACGGGTCGGTGACGGCGGGCTCAGATGGTGCTGCTGTCCGTGCAGGACATGTCGACGGCGCGGATCCCGGAGGCGTCGTTCACCGGTGGCGACCGGACCCGGAACCTGATCCACCATGTCAATGCCGATGTTTGCCCGAGCATCCTCCCTTGTTGTCACCAACCCGCGCGGTCGCACTCGCACTCTGCGGGGGTGTTGTGTCCAGCAGGACAAAGGGGTTCGCCTGCCTGCCGCAGGGCCTGGGGGAGACCCAGGGCCGCCTTCCCGGCCAGGAGAGCGACGGCGTGTACGCAGGCGCGGGCGGTCTGCACGCTTGATGCCGAAGCCCGCGGCGCTCTCAGATGGGGTGCCCTGCCTGCGCAGGGACGCTCGTGCCGCCACCGCACGCTGGGACAGCCGTAGCTTGCACCGACGGTCACCCTCGTGAGTGACGGTCAGCATCGTCACTGACTCCACCGGAGCATGCGGAAGGAGCAGTGCGCCAGGACAGGTGGCGAACAGAGCCCCCCGTTCAAGTTTCTCCGCTGGCGCATAGAACGCGACTACGCGCGATGAACCAGGCGTCTCCGCCGCGCACGCCTTCCGTTGCAACGGCTGGCCAGAACCCGAAAGACAGGACGTCGGCCAGAGCTTCTACCGCGTCGTCCGCGAACTGCACGCCCTCCTCGCCAGCTGGGCCGGTGCTTGCCCCACTTGCCACCGCGGCATAGCCATGGCAAGACCAACCTGACCAAGCCCTACTACATGCGGTGTCCGAGGAGACGCCGTAAGAGCAGCAGCGGACTTCGTGCAATGTGGACCGCCAGGTGGGCCACGCTCGTCTCCGACAGCAAATCCTCGGAGCCTGCGCGCACAAATAATTCAACGAGCAACCGAACTAGATTTCGAAAGCATGACGCGAGTCGTCCGCAGCTGAACGGGCCCTGACCGCATGCAGGTCGAGCTCCTCGATCACAGCTTGGTGCGATGGGTACCACGTGGCACTTGCCCATGCGGTCAAAGGTCAGCGCAAGCTGCAAATTGGCCGAATTTCAGCAGTGCGACTTGCGGATGCAGGCCTGGAAGCCACAACATCTCGTGCGAGTCAATCTCTTCTATCTATAGAGTCCGAGGATATTCGTGAGTGTACCTAGAACATGGCGGCCTCTCATCGTGCTGGCTGCAGCCCTCGCCGGTGTCCTGTCTTGCGTGGCTCCAGCAACAGCGGATGAGGCGCAGGCTGACCGCTCTGACATACCACGTGCGGTGGTGCAGTTTTCGGTTGAGGCGCAGACGCAATGGGGCGACACGGTGTTCGTTGTGGGTGATGCACCTGACCTCGGTGCATGGGACCCATCCAAAGCGGTTCCTCTCGACCCCGCCCAGTACCCGGTGTGGTCGGCCTCTGTAAGTCTACCTGCGCGGCAGCCTGTCGATTTCAAGTACCTAATCAAGAGCCCTAATGGCTCGGTGCGCTGGGAAGAAGGGGAGAATCGCAAGCTAACGCCACCGCGAGAAGGGGTGGCTTTCACTACACATGACGCCTTCAGGCTTTCACCCCACGAGCCGTCACCAGGAATCGCGCCTTCCTGTGTGTACGTAGCCTGGAGCTGGCGGTATGTGAGCACCACGAATAACTGCACCGGTCTCCTTTCCTTGCAGATCCTCTACGATACGGGTGAGGCCAGCTCCTGCCGCATGGTGGCACCGAACGAGACGGTCACCTTCTCCGGCATCGGTATGGGGTCCGCCGTTAGCTATGTCGTGGCCGCGGCAGTGTGCGGAGCGCAGAGCGCAACACCGAGCGCGCCACACGATGGGATGGAAGGGCCAGGGCACGCGGCCGCCCTTCCTGCAGCGGTCCGCTCTTAGGCACGCAGCCCGCTGCTTGGGCCGGGTGGAAGCATGCTGGCCCTGCCTCCTGGTGCATTCATCGCATTGGCCGTCCGTACTCATAGGGCTGGTTCAAGGTCCCGGTGATCACGAAGGGTGGGCACCTGGGCAGTGGTGAACCGAAAGCGTTGCGGCTGCTTGAGGTGAACTGCCCAGGTCGCCGGGGGTTCGATGCACTGGCCGGGCACTCTTGGCCGTCCCTATAGTTGCCTACCGCAAGAGCAGCGGGCTCGGTCCTCGGTGGTTAGACGGCCCGGTCTCAGGGGGCGACGCGGACATCGGAATACGTGGTCGGTGCTGTTTACGGCCTGCTGCGCAGTTCTGTCCCGGTGCCCTCGCCTATATGGCAGACACGCGGAATATAAGACGCAGCACGGCCGCCCCTAATCGCAGCGGCGTCTCGCCAGCGGCCTAGCCGCCGGGACGGTCCTGCCTGCTGCCGCCCAGCTGCCGGTGCCGAGGACTCCCAGTGCCGTCAGGGCCACCGGGCCGGCAGGCCGGCGCGGCCTTCATTGCACTGGGAAGCCCGTTAGCCCTGAACCGCGAACGGCGGTCGGCAGTGTTGCACCCCCGCCGTGATCCCGCGATGCCGTCCTTCTGCATCATCGGGCTGCACCTGCGCGCAGCTGGTCGTCATCGAACCGGGACTTTCCTCGCTGCATGGAGGGGGTGCGTCAGGACCATTCCGAAGCAGGGTGACACATACCGCCAATAGCGGCCTGGAACTGGCGGCGGGGTCTCGGCCCAGGACGAGGTGAACGTACTGAACCGCTCGAGGCGCTCAACCGGTATTGCAGAACGGGATGCGGGGGAGCGCATATGCGCGCGGAAGGGAAGGCCATGACCCGTTGGGTAAGAATCGAACTCGCCGCTGACGGCCGCGGGTGGGTCAACGGCGTCGAGGTACGAGGGGATAGGCCCGCTGATACTCGGGACGCCGCACTCCGCCAGGTCAGCCGGATGGCCCGTCAGCGCCGACGAGCGGTACTGGTTAGGGCGAGCGAACCGAATGGGCAGTGGTGCCACTTCGTAGTCACCGCGGAGGGCGAGGTTCTCGAAACACGCCAGGTCCGCGGACTAACTCGCGACCCCGATGCGGAAGAAACCCCTGCAGCCTACGTCGCTCGGGTCGCTGCCATCTGTGCGGCACTGGACTACGGCCATGGCCAAGAGCGCGTCGGCCTTGGGCTGGCAGCGAGCCTGGAAGGTGATATCGCCAAAGCCCATGGCGAGCACCACCCATATCGGTGGCGCTCTCTTGAACTTAGGGCACACGCAGCCACCATATGCGGTTTACCGGGCGCAGGGTGCGAACTGTACATGAAGGCGGCGCGGGGCTGGGCCGAAATAAACAGCCCTGCGTATTGGGGCGCAGCCCAGCGCGCCTTGGCGCTTTGGTACTTCACCAGCGAGTCGCATCCCCGGATAGCAGAGCTTGGCGGGCAACTGCGTGCGATGCTCGAACTAACAGAGGAGGACGTGTCGGCCGTATGCGAAGATCGGGGTAAACGGATTGGGCGATGCTGCCCCGAGAGTGGTCCTGGAAGGCTTCCGCGAATTGGTCAAGCGCGAAGGCCGTAAGTGGTTTGTCGTCCTGACTGCCGAACAGGCTGCCCCCGAGTCGCTGCCTGTGACCGGCTCCGCGGTCGGCATCGACATGGGCGTCACCAACTCCTCCCCGCCTCAGGCGGCTCTACCTCCTTGTTCGGGCTGGACCTCCCATTCGTAAAGTGAGGGCGCCCATGGGCGCTGGGTGTGGCTATCAGGCGGCTGCCGTCTCGTCGCTCTGCCGGCTTCGCCGTCCGGCGCGCCCCACGACGGCTCGGCCGCCGATTAGGAAGTGCGAACAGGCCGCTGTTAGACATCCGATGCGTTTTGCTCGTCAAGCTATGGCCTGTAGCGCCGGGACCGGCGTGGGAAAGGCGGAGATGCGGTTGACTGAGGCACTGATGCAGGCAGGCCAGGAGTTGGTTGTGCAGGTTGCGCTGGGCTGCTGTGTGACGGTCGCCGGCTTCACGGCGGCGGTCGTCGTGAGCGCGGGCTCCTGGTGAATCGGTCAGGGCGGAGCAGGCCCAGACGTAGCCGGCAGCGGCGAGTCTCTGGTTCTTGACCCTGCGGGCCATGACGGCGAGGTGTTTGCCGGAGGTCCTGGTGACCGGGGCGGCTCCGGCGAAGGCCATGAGGCCTTAGGCGACGGCGAAGCGCGACCTGTCGTCTCCGATCTCGGTCAGCACGCGGGTGCCCGTGAGGGAGCCGAGACCGGGGAAGCTGGTGATGATCTCGGCGTCCGGGTGGGACTCGAAGGCCTCGACGGTCGCGGGCAGGATCGTGCTCCTTTTGGCGGAGAAGGAGCTGCGGCGTCTGGCCGCCGGTACCGTTCGGTCTATGGCGTACGAGCTGGAGGAACAGGAGGCCATCGGCCGCCGGATCAAACGGCGTCGACTCGGTCTCGGCATGGCCCAGGCCGATTTGGGTGAGGCGATTCGCAAGTCTCAGGGCTGGGTGTCGAAGGTGGAGCGGGGCCGGATCGAGCTGGACCGGGCCGGGTTGATCAACATGATCGCTTCCGCGCTGCACTGCCACCCCAACGACCTCATCTCCCGTCCCTATCTGGGCAGTGCGAGTGACGAGCAGTGGCGGCCGGCCGCGGCGTCGATCCTGCGTGAACTGCGCCGGTACGACCTCACGCCTGTGTTCGCCGGCGTCCCTCGCTCTTTGGGCGCGCTGTGGGCGGATATGACGCGTCTTCACCGGCTGCGTGACGCGGCCGCGAACGTGGCGATCCTCCGCAGCCTGCCGGACCTGCTGCGCGAGGCCCACGCCCTGGCTGACCGGGCGCGCGGGCATGAGCGGGAAGAGGCCTCGGTATCTACGCCGTGTGCTGCAAGTTCGCCCACACCAGCGCGCATGCGCTCGGCCACCCCGAGCTGGTCGCGACCGCGTGCGAATGGGCCGCCTGGGCCTCCCGACTGTCCGGCGACCCCGTCCTTCCGGCCGTTGCCGACTGGATGCGCATCTGGGACATGTGGGCCACCGCGGACTGGACCGACGCGCTCTCCCTCGCGGACAAGGCCCCCGCCGGGAAGGACGAGTACGACCGGGGAGAGCCGCGAGCTCTGCGGGCGTGGGGGAGTCTGCAGCTCAGGGCGGCCGTGTCCGCCGCCCGCGCGAACAACACGGCCGAGACCGAGCACCGCATCGCCCCCGCACGTCAGGCTGCCGGCCGCGCCGAGCGGGCCGCCGGCGAGCCGTTCGACGACCGGCACTCGCTCACCTTCTCCTCCGGCAACGTCACGATCCACGGCATCAACGTCGCTCTGGAGATGAGCGACCAGCGCCGGGCTCTTCACCTGAACCATCAGGCCGACCCCAGCCAGATCGCGGCCCTGCCCCACTCCCGCCAGGGCCACCACCGCATGGACCCCGCCCGGGCCTATCTGAGGGACGGCGACCGGCACCGGGCCCTGGCCGAACTCCGCACGGCCGAGAACCTGGCCCCTCAGCTCGTCCGCAACCACCCCACAGCGCGGGCCACCCTGCGCAAGATCGTCTATGCCGAACGGGCCGCCACACGACAGCAGTTGCGCGGGATGACGAGCCGGTTTCACCTCGATGACCAGGACCTGTTCTCCCGATTCATATTCGCCCCCCGGGCCTGGTCCTAGCCTCCGGGACATGGACCGAGGGACAGAGAACGCCACCGCGACGGCCTGGCAGCCGCAGCGCGGAGACCTCGCGCACGACACCGGCCCCGGCCGGCTCGGCGTCGTGACCGCGTTACCCGAGGACACCGGCACCGCCGCCTACCAGCTGACCCTGCAGGGCGGCGGAGCCGGCCGGACTGCCCCGCTCACACGGCTGCGGCCTCCCGCCGCCGCGAAGGCCGCGGCGCTCTACGTGTGCGCCGAACGCAGCCGCCGGATCCAGCCCGCGCTCCCGATCGAGCGGGCCGAGGAAGAGGGCCTGGCCTTCGCCGCCCTTCACCGCCTGGACCTCGTGGAGAGCATCACCGATCCGTTCGGCGAGCCTGACCCCCAGCAGCGTGCGGGCTGGCTGCGCGTCCGGGAGCTTGCCGAGACGGGCAGGGTCGCCACGGTGATCGTCCGGTGGCCCGCCGCGATCTCGCCGGAGCACTCCCACGAGTTCAGAGCGCGTGAGATCGCCTGGCTCAAGGCCCGCGCCACCACGGTCCGCTACTCCTGGCCGCCGCTGGCCGATCCCGGCATGGGCTGACCGCCCGGCCCCTCAAGCGCGCCGCTCTGCCCAACGGACAGGTGGCCGGCGATAAGGGACGGGCCCGGCCGTACGGAGATCCCCCGTTCTCCGTACGGCCGGGCCTGCCCCGCCCGCACCACTCGGCATGCCCATCGAGAGGAGCACGACCATGACCATGCTCGCCACCGAACCGCAGGCCGCCCCCGGCCCCGAGTTCCGCGACCCCCGGGCCTACGTCACGCCGGAAGTGTGGGACCGCGAGATCCAGCTCCTGATGCGGGACTACCCCTTCGAGGCAGGCCATCCGCGGGGGCAGCGGTGGCTGTGGAAGCGGCGCCGAGCACGGCGAGCGCCAGGGCGGGCAGCAGGGTGCGCACGGTCCTGCGCGGCCGGGCCTTGCCGGGGGACGGCGCAGGGACGGCCTGCCTGGCCGTTCCCGCGCCGGGCTGCCAGACGTAACAGAGTGGAAAGCTAGAAACGCATGCTGGATTCCTTATATAGGGCTTCGGAGCGTCACACGGGCCGCTCGTTCAGGGCGGCGCCGGCGCCTTCAGCTGACTGCCACCTGCCCGTCTTGCGGTCCCATCCTCCTTTCGGGGGCGGCGTTCGCTCATGTAATTCTCCGTTTCCCCCACGGCATCCGGCCGGTGCTGCGGGAAGCCGCCCGGCGGCGTCGGCTCCGCGGACCTGCGGCCGCCGGAGCGGTGCTCCGCGCGCAGCTTCCTTGAATCCGGGAGGTTCTCCGCGCGGTACATGCCCTTGCGGACCGCAGCCGTTCAGGGGGCAGCCATGCCTTCGCGAGCCGCTCGAGCCGCAGGACCGCTCCCTGGCCGCGGGCCCTCTGCCGGGCTCTCTCACGGACCAGGAAATCCCGCTGCCTGCACCAGGGCGCGCCCGGATGCTGCGGGCCTTTCTCATCAGGCCCGCCCGGCGGATATCCGGGCTGCTGTAGCGCCGGGCCGCTCGGCGGCCCGGCTGGTCTCCGGGTGCCGGATTGCCGCGTTGTGAGCCGCCTGTGCCCAGGCGGCGGTCGGCGCCGGACGGCTGGCTTATGCGTGTCCGTGCATCCGCTGGTCGGCGGACACCGTGAGACGGAGGGGTGCTGGCGAGGGCCGGGCCCCCCGATTGCCCCATCCGGCGCAGGCCACCCGGCGGCTCGTGGGGCGACCAGCCTCCAAAGCCCAGAGGCACCCTCGTACAGAGCGACGCCTGGAATGCGGTCCTGCCGCCCGTCCTCCGGGCTGCAGCGGGGTCGCCTACGAAGTGCCGGGCGTACAGGGGCCTCTTCCTCGATATCCAGACAGGCGATGCAGGAACCCAGTGCAACTTCAGCAAGGACGGCCAGCCCTACGGAGCCGAATACGGCCTCTTCCGTTGCTCAGCCGAGCAGGCGTCACCCGGCAGCAGCACCGTCATTCTGGACATAAAGTAGACCTGCCCAGTCGGCGCACTCGCCGCCCGAGGGCCCCTGGGAGCTCTCTTGAGCACCGGACCCGCCGCCGACGGGAATGCAGCAGAGCAGGCACGCCCCGGCAGCGCGATGCCCTCAGAGAACAGAGACAGCGCACGGGCGCGGTCCGCCGGATGCCCGGCGGACCGCGCGCACATGCCTAGCCGGGCCTAGTTAGTGATCTCCTCTGAGACGCTTGGGTGCAAGGTGGTGCCGCCAATCTTAATTGTTCGGCTCCCCACCAAAGGAAGATTCTCGCGGTAATAGACGGTCCGCCATGGCTCCCAGGCCAGGCCCGTTGCCTCGATTGCTTGTATCCGCAGGTTCCGGGCGTTTCCCTTGAGGGGTATGGTGGTGCTGAAATGGGCGGTTCTATCCTGATTGTTTCCGTCCCAGGACTTTGCAACCATAACCGGCTGGCCACTGCTATCGTAACCGAGTTCATCCCAATGGATCTGAAATCGAGCCACGTACGCGCCTGAGTGGTCCAGATTTATGGATCCATTGTTGAAAGCGGTGGCTTTTGTTTGGATGTATTCTGACGAATTGATCGATACCGCAGGCGTGTTGTCTTTGAGGAATGAGGTGGAGTAGGAGATCGGTACACCCGGGCTTAGTTTCCCGTACAGAGCACCCTCTTGAATAATATCGTCGAGCTGCCCGATGCCGGGGCCCGGGGTCCCGTCGGGCTTAGCGCCTACAATGGTAGTTGCCAGCCCCGCGTTGCCGCCCAGTATGACTGCAGTAAAAGAGGTGTCGTCTAGGATGTGCTGAAGCTCCGCGTTTGCGCGGACATCGACCCCTTTAATCGCTGCAGAGAAGGCGGCCGTCACCTTGTCACTCTTGCTGCTGGTTTCTAGCTTTATGTACATGGAACGCCCATACGCGACATTCGACACGTACACTGGGGGAGTGCTATCAGAGACACCGCGAGACTGCAGGTCTTGCGGAGTAACCTCAGAAGCAAAGACGTCACCTGGATTCTCGGGCGCATCCATGCTGACAGTATAGTAGATCTGCTTGAAGTTTACGATCTGTATTTGTTTATCCCCGGAAGATACCGCAGAAAAATTGATGTCAAGGGGTTTAGCCACCTTCTCAAAGGATAGGCCGAAGTTGACCTTGAGCTGAGAGAGGCTATACGCCATGCTTTCACTGTACTGAATTTTAGCAGGTATGTTCGGATATGTCAGCGAATACTGACTGTTCCAGCGGTCGAGCAAGGTATTGATACCCGACCTCACCGAGCTAGTGGACGGCTGCGTCACGACTATTGAGTTGTCGCCATTTGACATCCCCGGCAAGTCTACGCTCAACACGGCAGGCGACCGTCGCGCGGAAATCAGTGTCGGGTTGTTCTCCATCAATCCCGCATTCGCCTGGAGTACCGCTCCCGGAAACGTTCTGTCGTCACTGGCAGTTACAGCTATGTCCACCGAGGGGCTGGAGAGTGCCTTCTTTTCCTTACTGACGACTATAAACTGCCCATTCTTCTCTTCTGTTTGCGTCGGGGGAATATTGCTTACTGTTTCACCCTGATATGCAAGCAGCTGCTCCTTGTCATATTTCAGGCCGTAAAGATAGTCACTGACCGCCGCATTCGTCCCGCCTGACGCGTATGACGGGGCAGCGGAAAATAGCGTACTGCCCAAAACGAGAGCGGTGGTTGCGCCAAGCGCCCGCACGGTAGTGCCATTCAATGCAATTACCTTCACTTCCTGTAATCGAAGCTCGGCTGGAGGTGCTGAAATGAGACTCCGCGATTATGGTTAGCCCGAACTGGTGCCCCGAATGCATGGTCGCGGTACCGCTCAATTTCTGCCAGGGGAAATTGATTTCCGGCTGCGCATGCGCCACATGCTCATTCCGGAGCCTCTCCCCGGTGATGGAGCAGCGAAGGTTCCAGATTCCTGTCGCCCTATGTCCCTATATCGTCAGACGCAACCGAGACCGTCCCCAAGCGGGAAAGCGAATATTCATAGAGCTCAGCTCTGTTGGGCATCCCGGGGCGCGGATCGCACCATCTCCCTCTCCATTTGGCTATCCATGACGCACCACTGAACCACATGGAAACGGTACCGAGCACCCTCCGATCGGCCGACGTATTGCGCAAGAACAGGTGACTCTTTAGGGCTATTGCAAAATCTGCGGCCCTGAGTCCGAGCACCAGCACGCTGGACACATGCCGGAACGGACCAGCTCAGACAGCGGTCGGGGCCGGTCCGGGGGCTGCGCCGTACTGCTCCAGAGCCCTGCGCAGTGAGCTCGCTTACGCAGGGTGGTTCTCGCGCAGACATCTCGTGCGATGCGCCTGAAATAGAGAGACTAAATCTAATACGGGTGAATTAGGGCTTTTTCAGGCGTCTGCTGTTTGGTTCGGTGGGTGGCACCAGCGTGAGGGTTGGAGTCGGTGGCGGGGCGGGTTGCGACGACGGAGGTGCTTTAGGTGCCGGTTTAATGACACGGGGGTTGGAGCGTTGACTGCGGGGTGGCAGAAGTCGTTCGAGCAGCTCACGGGCAGCGTGGTGATGAGCACGGCTGAGTCGTGAGGGGGAAAAAGCCGCCTGTCCGGTGACGGGGAGGCGGGCGGCGTTGAGGGTGCGGGTGAGGGAGATCCGGTCGGGTCGAGGCCGGCCTGATGTTGCTTGACCCCGTCGGGATACTGCGAGCGCAGGACGAGCCGGCGGCCGCCCTGATGAGCTTTGATCTCGTCCAAGGTGTTCTCGGTCTCCACCGCGGGTGGCGGCGGGCGGCGAAGTCGACGGCGAGCGCCCGGCCGGGGTCGCAAATGGTGGTGACCAGCCATGGAAGACAGTGCCCTCGAGCCGGTACTCGATGACACGGACCCGGACCGGGTCACGGCGTTCGCAGTCACCCGCGGCCGCGTCCCGGAGGGAAAGAGCCGTCGCCGACGGACTTGAGGACCGGCACGATGGTGTTCTTGCAGACGCGCCACAACAGCTCCGCACCCGTGACGCTGCCTGCCACAGCTTTAAATCCGTTGATCCCCCGGTCGGCATCAGCAGCATTCCCGGCTCGAGTCGGCCGAGCAGATCCGGGATCAGCTGCTGTTCACGCTCCGACAGCGGACTTGTGACCTCAGCGAAAACCGCGTGCGTCCCGCATTCCACCAGCGCGCCCACACTGACCTGCGGATACGCACTGCGCTGCTGACCCGCCCCGAACCCGGCCGCCCGAAAGACTCTCCGTTGACGTCAGTGTCCGGGACATTGAAGACGGTGCCGTCCACCGCGACAAGCTGGCCACTGCCTGGTACCAGGCTCCCGCTGCTTCCGGCGTGGCGACCAGACGGCAAACCCGGCCTTCACGGCGAACTCGCCACGCCGAACCCAAGAAACTCCGCTACCGGATCCTGCACGTCGCCGCCCGCATCACCCGGGGCGGCCGCCGCCTCCACCTGCGGATATCGGCGACATGGCCCTGGCGGCATGAACGCGCAGCCGCGTTCCACCGCCTGACAGCACTGCCCCGCACCGCAAGCTGACTCGCCGTCCCCGCCCCACCCTCGCCCGAAGGACCTCGGAGAACCCGATCCCGTGGCGCCCTCACCATGCCCCCGGCCGACACGGCCTCAAACAACCTCGCTCAGCCGCCCAGCAAACCCAACTGAAACGGCGAGGCTAAGGGTAAGGGCGTCAGCTCACGCAGGCTCCGCCAGGAGTACCCGGAACTAGTCCCGCACTACTGGCGGGCGCAACGGCTGCGGGCGGGCTCGTACTTCGCCGGGTCGGCCGGCGGGGCCCCGCTGTCGGTCGCCCGCCAGCACATTGAGCGTCCGCTGTGACCTGCGGGTCACTTGCTGTCTTACTGGCCTGGCCATCTGCTCCGCCGGCTGTGGTAGAGCAGCTCTCCGTCAGCGTCTTGGCCTGAGGTTTAGTGGAGTGCAGCACTAGCCTCCGCCGAGAGATCTTGTACAGGCGGTTGTGCGCCCCGCTCGCTGGTCGTTCCTCAAGCGGATACCTAAACGGCGAATCCAAAATTGTAGAGGCATTCGACGGCCTTACCCGTTCGCACGCGGTCTGCCTCGTTCTCGGCAGGTTCGGATCCGATGCGCCGCAGCTCCCTTCTGAGTTGCTCTGCGGTATAGCCCGGAGTTACCACCTTTTCCTTGATAAGGCATTGCACTGCAAGCTTAAGAAGATCCTTTTCCCCGGTCGGATTGAAAAGTTGCATCCGGTATACAGCTTCAATGCGCATTGTAGATCCGTCAGCGCACGACCTTACAATTTTCTCGGCTGTCTTTATCTGGCTCGCGGTCTCGGCTGAATTTGAAATAACGCGGTATATGCCGCTCGGCATTCGCTGATAGACTTCCTCTACGCCGGCAGTGCTGACGCATTTCCGGTACATAGCGAAGGCCTGGTCATATTGCTTCTGTGTTATGCCGCCTCTCTTGATGGCATCCGCGAAGACTCGGCGTTCAAAGTCCGACGAGGACTGCTCAAGGCCTCTTCTCAGTTGCGCATGAAGTGCGGGTGGAATCCCGGCAGCGTGGGGGGTGGGTGCAGAAGTAGAAGAGCATGCAGTGATGGACACGGCGAAAAAGAAGGCCCCTAGCACATGCCGCTTGAGTGTACGTTCTCGCATGGCGGTGACTCCTACGCACGGGTGATGAGTCGGCAGCGGGCCGGTGGGCTGAGCTGGTATATAGCTCGGCCCACCGGACGCTTCTGCTAGGTGGGGCAGTGCCTCTAGCGAGTGGAGAGTTGATAGCTCGCTTCTGCAGCGGCGCCTTGGTAGTCAAAAGCCGTAGCGTACGAGTGGTTCGGCCACCACCCGGAGTCGCGATATATGCGGCCGTGTCTGGCGATGGAGCGGCCCCACATGGCGCAAGTATCTGTATGTGTCTCTGCTGAAGCGCCATTTAGCGTGCTGGCCGTGCGTACTCCGTGGCATGCTGCGGACGCGGGGCTAGCCGCAGTCACGTTTGCGGTCGCAGTGGCGGCGAGCAGTAGCGCTAGAACTGAGAGAGTGCTGGTTGTGCGCTTCGAGGTTGAAGGGCGGACAAGTTTGCGTCTCATAGAGACCTCCTGACCGGGAGGATGCCGGATGGGAGCTGAAAGGTCCAGGAATTCTTTCAGCCAGCTCTGACGATCAAGTTTTTAGACCGAAGCTGCATGGTTTCGTCCCGCTCGGCCATCCGATTGATCATTGATATCGCTTGCTGTATTGCGCCAAAAGTGCGGGGTTTCCGGCTATGGGGCTGCAGATCTCTTACGCGTCCTCTCGATCTTGTTTTAGGATCGCCGGTTTGAGTGAAGGCGGCAGCCCAGCCTGGCAGGACACTGGCGAAGTTCGATTCTTCTGGCGTTTTTACTGGTGAGCGGGGTGAGGGGCCGAGGGGCGTGGGGGAATGGTTCGTAGGCAGGTCGCGGGCGGCCGTGGGAAAGCTGGCGCCGTCCCCGCCGGGCGCCCGGTCGTTGGCGGCCCGGAAGCGGTTCCGCGAGCCAACCGTGCAGGAGCGGCAGGACCTTCTGGTCCGAGCTCCGGAGGGTTGCCCTGGGTGTCCGCATCCGTCAGGGCCGCTGGTCGTTCTGCTCCCAGCAGGCGACCTTGCGCCGACTGGACAAGGCGTTCGCCGCGTTCTTCCGCCGGATCTAGTCCGGCGACACCCGGGGCTCCCCGCGTTCTCGCGGGCAGAACTGGTCCGGGCACGGTCGACTTCCCCAGGAACGGCATGGCTGCTGGTGGGATGCCGCCCCGCACGACCCCGTCACCCGGGTTCGATTCCAGGGTGTCGGCATGTCAGGTTCCACCAGCACCGGCCGGTGGCCGGCAAGGTCAGGACCGTTTCGGTCAAGCGCGAAGGCAAGCGCTGGTATGTGGTTCTCACGGCTGCGCAGGCGTAGCCGCTGCCCGCAGCCCGCTGCCGGGTCCGCGGTCGGTATCGACACGGGCATCGCCAACCTCCTCGCCGACTCGGGTGGCGGGTTCGTTCCCAGCCCGCGTCACGGCCGACGTGCCGCCCGCCGGCTCGCCGCCGCACAGCAGGCTCTCGCCTGGTTTCCCCGATTGCGCCGGGACAAGCGCACTGCCAGCCACCCCGTGCCGTTGAGAGAGGCGCGGCCCTGCACCGTAAGGTGCGCCACGAGCGTCTGGATCACGCGCACAGGACCGCCCTTGACCTCGTACGCGCGCGTGATCTCATCGCGCACGAAGAAGATCGGCAGCATGCTCAAGGCACCCCGCCCCAAGCCCGATCCGGAAGCCACGGAGAATTTTTCAACCTCACTTTGAGCTGGTCAGATGCAGGGTGAGGACGGCCTGGAGGAGGCTGGTGATCCGGATGGTCGAGCACCGCAGTTTGCGGAGGAGTCGCCAGGACGTGAGGGTGGCGACGGCCTGCTCGGCCAGGGCCCGGATCTTTGCGTGGGACCGGTTGACCGCCTGCTGGCCTGCGGAGAGGGTCTCCCAGCGTCACCAGAGCGGGATGCGGACCGTGCCGTCGGCACCTCGGTAGCCCTTGTCGGCCCAGCGCCGGATGCCGACCTCGGCGATGCCGTGCTCGCGGGCCGCGCGAATGTCGTGGACGGCCCCGGGCAGGGCCGGTGGGGCCCACAGCAGCCGGCCGAAGGAGTCGGCGATGACCTGCACGTTCATCCCATGCTTCTTGTGCTTGCCGGAGCAGACGGCCGGTCCGCGGCGACGCGGTCGATCGGCGGGAGAGTGCCGTCCAGAATCAGATACGCCTTCGTCGACGCGGCCCGCACCGCGTCGTCCAGACTCGGGGCGAGGGCGGCCAGGAGCCCGGCCGTCTCGGTGCGCGGTAGCCCGTCGTGGTGCCGATGCCGAACCCGGCAGCGAGCTGGGCATAGGTGTGTCCCATCCGCAGATGGCCAGGGTGAGCAGGGCCTGGCGGCCGGCGGTCAGGCGCCGCCACCGGGAGCCGATCGCGCGGCGGTGGCGCCGCAACTGTTGCGCGAGGAAACGTAGGGCGGACCTGGACACGTCGACACCCGACGGGCAGACAAGCATGTGAAGCCTCTGGTGGAGCCGGTTCTCTTGGTCGAAAACCCATCTACCAGGGGCTTCACCACGTTGTCAGCCACTGCGGTATCCCGGAAGCAGGTTGGAAAAGGTTCATGCCCAACAACGCCGCCGCCAAGGCCGGGCTGAACCGCTCGATAGCCGACGACGGACGGGGGTGTTCCTCACGGTCCTTGCCAGCAAGGCTGAAAGCGCCGGCCGGGAAGTGATCGCCGTGGACCCCCGCAACACCTCCCGGACCTGCCCCACCATGCGGGCACATCTCAGCGGAGAACCGGCCCACAGAGGAAAGGTTCCACTGCGTCTCGTGCGGCCACCAGGCGCACGCCGACACCGTGGGCGCTGAAGGTCCTACAGGCCGGGCGGGCCGTCGCAGCGCCAACTAGAAATTCCTCCTTGAGGAGCGGGGAGGAGACCCACTGCAGGGACGGACGGTCGCCGCCGCCGTCCCAGCTGGGAGCAGCTCCTGGAAGAACACCGCGACCGGCGCCCCGGCCGCGAGTCTAAGCCGCTGATCAACCCGTCCCCTTCGCCCTGGCTCGCCGCTCCGGCCGCGCGCACGCACACCACAATTCGATGGACGTCTGGACGTCGCCCGGCTCCCCCCGCTCAAGACCCGCCACATCAACCTGCTCAGACATAAAGGCCAGCGGCGGCCCCGGCCGAGGTCTGCGTCCTGTGCGGGGCCCGACCGTCCCCACGACGACGACGCCGGACAGTGGGTCGCGACGGCCGACGGTCAGTCAGCGTGGCTGGTAGCCCTGGCCTCCCTGCCGGAGGCCACAGTATTGCGCTGCTGCAGGCGTGAATAGCGGAGGATGGGAGTGGGGGCGGTGAGTACGGCGAGACAGGCGATGACGAGGCCGATACCCAACCATCCCGCGGCGGACAGGCGTTCCCCAACGACCAGGACGGCGAGGAGGGCGGCGACGGCCGGTTCGAGGAGGGACAGGGTGGTGGCGGTGCTGGCAGATACGTGAGTGAGGCCCCAGCCGAAGAGGAAGTATCCGGTGAACATGGGGACAAGGGCCATGTATGCGCCGACGGCGGCGTTGGACCAGGACGCGGCGAGCGGGGCGCCCGTGGCGAGGAGGACGGGCAGGAGGAGCAGGCCCCCGAGTCCGAAAACGGCACCCATCGCCGCCCGTGTGGGGACCTGGCGGGTGATGAGCCGGTGCGCGGCCCAGGAGTAGAGGGCGTACGTGGCAGCGGCGACGAGGCCGAGGACGATGCCAAGCAGCGTGGTCGCCACGGACCCCTGCCCTGTGCCATCGGTCGCGTGGGCGGCCTCGGCGACGCAGAGCAGGATGGTGCCTAGCAGGCCGAGCGCGGCCGCGAGCATCCAGCGGCGCGTGAGCCGGTGGCCGTCCACGACGCGTTCGATCAGCGCGCAGGCCAGTGGGGCGGTGCCGATCGACACGACCGTGCCGACGGCGACTCCGGCCAGGTGCATGGAGCTGTAGAACGCCAGGGGGAAGACCGTCACTGAGGCGGCGCCGAGCAGGACCGCGCCACGCTGGTCGCGGAGCCGGATTTCGTGACGGCTGATCTGCGGGGCCGCTATGAGGGCCTGGAGCAGTCCGCCGAGGCCCATCGCGGCAGCTCCGATCGCGAGCGGGCCTACGTCGGGCGCGAGGGTGGCGGCAGTGCCTGTTGTACCCCACAGGATGGAAGCTGCGAGCACACACAGGGCCCCGACGCCCGCGGACCGGCTGCGGTCGGCGGTGCTCACAGTCGGTCCAGCAAGGCCGCAGGGTGCCTGCAGGGGGAGGGCAGGTGCCTGGCGGCCCCGTGCGCCTCATCGGGACGGTCGGGCATGAGCTGCTCCAGGTGGTCGGCCGTCAGCCGCTCGCTCTCCACCTTGTGGGCGGCGCGGACCACGGCCCGGCCCTCTTCGCCGACCGGGGGCCGGGCGGCGGCGTTGAGCAGGCCGCGGCCTCGCAGGCGGAAACCGCGTGATCGGCGAAGGCGTCGAAGACGGGCAGCACCCCCCGCGGAGCGGCCGCCAACTCCAGCCGGGCCTGGTAGAGGGCCGAGCCACTCCTCGTGCCGGGCGTCCAGATAGGCGCGGACCGGGGCGGCCTTGAAGAGGTTCATCTTCGCCACGCCCGCCCCGGCGGTGATGGTGTCGGTGCCGGTCGCAGCGACCCCGCCCGAGCAGAGCCGGCGGGTCGCCGCCTCCAGCAACCGTTGGCGGGCGTGACACCGCCGCCCGTTCCATGCTGTGCTCACAGCCGTCGCACTCATCACAGTCCAATTCGCAGGTAGGTCTACAGAGCGCATCGGCGGGATCGCGACCATCGGAAAGCGATGACGGGGGATCAGCTCGATGATGCTGAAATGGAGTCCGGCAAGAATGTGCTCCGCCCGGAGCTGAGGGCATGCCATGCCTGCTCCTGCCCGGGCGCCACCCTCGTGGTGCCCTCGCTCGGCGACACGGCTGCAGCCTTCAGGACCTCATCAGGGGCAAGGTGACTTTGCGAGCGGAGACCGCTTCCTGCGCTGGCAGAGCGTGGACGGTGTCGAGCACGAGATGTGCTGCCTGCCTGATCATCTGCGGTAATGCGCCAGGCCGTGCGCCACGGTGCCCTCGTATCGGTGCCGGCCCGGCTCCACGGGGCGGCCGCCGTGCTCACGGCCCTTGCCGACCCGAAATTCGCGCTGTCCCATCCTTGTCTCTCTGTGGGACTGTGATCGGCTTTCCTTTCCCTTGGTCAGAGCAAATCCTGAGAGATGATGCGTTCGAGGTTGCGCTCAGCGAGGGCAGTGATCGTAACGAAGGGGTTTACCCCAATGGACCCCGGAATCAAGGAGCCGTCCACCGCGTAAATCTTTGAGTACCCCTTGATGCGGCCGAATGAATCAGTCGCTTGACCGAGGGTGCAGCCGCCCAGCGGATGGTAGCAAAAGTCATCAGCGAAGGCCCTGTTTGCGCCGAAGAGGTCATGCCGATAGACGGTATGATTTGCCCTGTTGATTCTGTCAAACAGGTTCTTGGCCGCTGCCACGGAGGCGGCATTTTGATCGCGTGACCATGATAGGTCCATACGATCAGTCGTGTGGTTGTAGGTGAAGGTTCCCCTTTGTCTATTCTTCGTGATTGCGAGATATAGGCTAATAAATGTTTCCATGCCTGTCGGCATGGGTGCAATTTCAGCGAATACTGGCGCTTCCGTGTTGCTCCAGTCGTCGATGGCGATTGCCGGGATGGCGGACTGCCTCGCCCCGGTGGGCTGCCACATGTGATTAGCCCGCGCTGTCATCACGTTTCCATTAGTTCCCCATTCAGTGCCGATGCGGGAGCTAAGGTCGGGCAGAGTGCCTTGTTCTCGGGCCCGGAGCAGCAGTTCCGTAGTACCAAGGCTGCCTGCACCCAAGAATAGACTGCCACAGGAGATCTGCTTGTGCTCGATCTCCTGACCCCACTCAGATATCCTATCGACGGACAGAAGGTAGTCACCGTCGTCGATCTGCGATATGCCAGAGACTCGGTGAAGGGGCAGTATCTGTACATACCCGGTGCGCAAGGCAGCAGCTATGTACGTCTTGTCGAGGCTCCGCTTGCCATAATTATTGCCGTAGATAACTTCCGCCGCCAGGGCTGACTTAGGTACTGCACCGTCCTGCTCCTGCCTCATGTAATCGAGGTCGTACACATTCGGCACAAATGTAGTTTTGAGGCCGGCCTTTTCGGCGGTATCGCGAGAGACGCGAGCGAACTTGTAGTAGTCGCTGCTTTCCACAAACTCCGGGGAAAAATGGTTCACCCCTAGCATGGCGTTAGCTCGAGGGAAGTAGGTTTCATACATTTCCCGAGCCTCTACCATAGGCAACATCTCTTTGAAGTAGCTCTGGGATGGGGTTACTGCCATGCCGCCATTTACCAGAGACCCGCCCCCTACACCACGCCCCACAAAGACACTCATGTTGTCGAAGTGCACCCGATCCAGGACCCCTGCGTACGGCGTGATATCCCGGTTCACGACGTCGAGCCAGAGAAATGAAGCCAGCGGAGCTTCAGTGCGGTCTCGAAACCACATAGAGCGTTCATCGGGGTGCTGCATGTCGCAGAAGACCCGGCCATCTGACGCCGCCTTGTCCCAAGCCCTGCCCATCTCCAGAATGAGCGTAGGGATGCCCGCCAAACCCAACCGAAGAGCTGCCACGGACGCACCATATCCGCTGCCAACGATCACTGCCGGGTAGCGCTCTGAACCGAGTCGACGTGCTGTCTGGGCTGCTGCCCTTGGTGTGTGAGCGATCATCGTGGCAGCAGCCAGGCCTGCACCCACAAAACCGCGACGGGATAATTGCTGACGATTCATGTGAAAAACCTGCCTTCATTTCTGCAAGAAAAATCGGTAAGGCTGACAGAAGTAAAGGGCAGGGTCTATTCGCCTGTCCCTACTTCTTTGTGGACGCCCCTCTGTGATCTTTTTTCAAGCACGCCGCTCTCGGCGCCTCGCTTGCTCGGCTACCGCAGAGTCGGCTAGGAGAGCATAGAGCGCCAACGGAGGCAGTCCCATGTCGTCGGGGGTGCGAAACAATTTGCACCAGCAGGTAGATAACCCCCCGCGCGGAACATCCCGCTCTTCATCGGAGCACCGCCTACTCTAGCCAGCGTGCAACGTCACCCACAGATTTGTGCAGTCAACGGTTGCGCATAGCTTCCGTGAGGATGGCAATCCATTTCTCGTCAGAGAACCGCGCTCCGGAGGATTCCGCTGCGAACCCACACAAACCCTTGGCATATGTGACGGGCGATGCAGCAGCTGCGCCGGAGGCTTCTCCTCATCGGATCCCTTTCGGTGGCTGAGCCAGTGGAGCGTCAAGGTAACGTGTTGTATGGCCAGCCCGAGAGAGCGAAAGGGGGAGCCTTTTGTACTAATGGCAACTCATTGCATTTCGCTGCCGATAGGCTGATGTGCCCCACGGCCGGAGATCCAGCAGGTTCCTGCCCGTGCAGGAACCACCGTGCTGCAGCTCTCCCCAAAAGTGAGTCGCCGGGGATGAGCAAAGACGGGCCTGTCACAGTCGCTGCTAGCTTCGGCTAATGGCAAGCGGACCGCCGGTCTATCAGGAGCTGTGAATGATCGTTGCGCTGAGAACCAGCAGAGGCCGTCCGTTGGAGGCACCCAGCAGACCCACCGCCCGAGGCAGGATGGCCGCGATCTGGGCTGGCCCGCACTCTGGCCAAGGAATATGACATCCCGGAATCAGCAGATCCGTCAGCTGGGCAGGCCCGCCAAGGCCGGTTACGCGACTACACCGAAACCCCACCTCGCCGACTTCATCAGCCCACCCTGGCGCCTGTTCCACGTGGTCCTGCACAAGAGAGCCGCTGGGTCTGATGTTCCCCCGTCCGCGATCAGTCGGAGGGTATGGCCGGGCCGGGAGACGCTTGCACGTGATCCGGCCCCCGCCCGGTCCGGTGCCATGCCGGGCAGCCAGCACGCATGGCAGCACCCGCCGTGGCGAAGAAGTCTCAGTCTCGGCTGTCCGCCGCTGTCGTAGCAGCATCAGACAGGTCTGCGCATACTGCTGTGATGCTCACGGTGTGCGAGGAGTTGTCCGAGTTTTTGACAGATGCCAGCCATAGGGAGGTATCCGTGTCAAGCGTTCCCGGCCGTGATTCCTGGATAGTGGTACGGAAGTTTCCGCTGCCTTCGCGTACAACCCCGGCGCCTCCTCCCAGGACGACTTTGCCCGCAGGGCACTCCGCAACTGCACGGGCTGCACCACCTGCAGGAACACTCACGGTCTTCGCTGCGACCGTGTACCCCCGCGGCTGGTCTGCGCATACTGCTGTGATGCTCACGGTGTGCGAGGAGCTGTCCGAGTTTTTGACAGATGCCAGCCATAGGGATGTATCCGTGTCAAGCGTTCCCGGCCGTGATTCCTGGATAGTGGTACGGAAGTTTCCGCTACCTTCGCGTACAACCCCGGCGCCTCCTCCCAGGACGACTTTGCCCGCAGGGCACTCCGCAACTGCACGGACTGCACCACCTGCAGGAACACTCACGGTCTTCGCTGCGACCGCGTACCCCCGCGGCTGGTCTGCGCATACTGCTGTGATGCTCACCGTGTGCGAGGAGCTGTCCGAGTTTTTGACAGATGCCAGCCATAGGGATGTATCCGTGTCAAGCGTTCCCGGCCGTGATTCCTGGACAGTGGTACGGAAGTTTCCGCTGCCGTCGTCTACAACCCCGGCGCCTCCTCCCAGGACGACTTTGCCCGCAGGGCACTCCGCCACTGCACGGGCTGCACCACCTGCAGGAACACTCACTGTCTTTGTCACGTGTGCAACCCGAGTATGCGAGACCAGAGCGTCTGCCGCTGCGGGGGCTGACAAGGCTGTCAGGACAGAGCCCCCCGCCAGCGTCGTGAGGGTCACGAGCCCGGCCCAGCGCGCCCAGCGTGGAAATCGGTTGCCAGCAGTCCTATTCACTTCAGCTCCCTGATACGCATGTACGGCTACCTTTGGACCGCGGAGATGTCTTCTCCAGGTCCGGCCCTAGTCCGTCAGCCTTCCATGCCCTACCCCACGCCCTCCCACCCGATCAGGCAGCAAATCGGGCCCTAACCGCGCAGCGATCGGCTGGAAGTGTCCAGAGCTACAGCATGATGCTGGGCTGCGGTGGCGGAGGCCTTGCTTTGCCTCTCCCGGATCTGATCAGCAGCTGCCATCGCGGCCGCGGCGACGGCAGAAAGGGATAAGCCAGCAGGAGTACATCGCCCCGCGGCCGAAGCCTGCACCACCTACCCCTCGAAGGAGTAGCTTGCCGGCGCCCGACTTGAGCAGCTGACGCGGGGCCGAGCTAGTACTCCAGCAGGATTTTGCTGTCTGACCTGGTCTTTCGCCGGGTGGCGGGAGTGTAGCGGGACTTCGGTCGTGTGGGGGCGGTCTCAGGGAGACCGCCCCTCGATCGTGCGACAACGCCGCAGGTAGTGACACTGGCGGGGCAGCCTCCGAGGGTGATCACCGAGCATGCTGCCGCGCAGTGGGACCGCGAACTGGACGATCTCTTCCTGACCATCGGGCACCGTTTCGGCCGAGTCGAGCTCCGCCGCCGCATGCGTGACTACGTACGCGGGCTGCTCGCCCCGGTGGCCCGCAAGAACAGCTGGCAACTGGCCGAACAGGCCGGCCACCGCACGCCCGACGGCCTGCAGCACCTCCTCGCCGGAGCGAAGTGGGAGCCCGATGACATCCGCGACGACCTGCAGGAATACGTCGCCGACAAGCTCGTCGAGAACGACGGCGTCCTGATCATCGACGACACCGGGTTCATCAAGAAGGGCACCACCTCCGCCGGGGTCCAGCGCCAGTACTCCGGCACCGCCGGCCGGACCGAGAACTGCCAGATCGGCGTCTTCGCCGCCTACGCCTCCGCCCGCGGCCGGGCCCTGGTCGACCGCGAGCTCTACATTCCGAAGTCCTGGACCGGGGACCGGGAACGCTGCCGCACCGCAAGGGTCCCCGACGAGCGGGAGTTCGCCACCAGGGGCGAACTGGCCCGACACCTGGTGCTGCGGACCCTCGCCTCGCCTCTGCCCATCGCCTGGGTCACCGCGGATTCCGCCTACGGTCAGGACAGCCGATTCCGCCGGCTGCTGGAACAGTCGGGCGTCGGCTACGTGCTGGCCGTCCCCAAGTCCCAATGCAGCGTGGGCTGTTCACGGATCGAGGTTCTGTTCGCACAGACCCCGGACGATGCGTGGGAGAAGGTCTCATGCGGCGACGGCGCGAGGGGGCCCCGCGTCTACCACTGGGCGGCAGTGCGTCTGCCGGCCGTCGCCGAGTTCGACTGCCAGGGCGAGGCCCCCCACCGGATGCGGTGGGCACTGGCCCGCCGCAGCATCAGCAAGCCCGACGAGATCGCCTACTACCTCGCCTACGCTCCGCTTCAGGTCACCGTCCAGGAACTGGTGCGGGTCGCCGGGACCCGCTGGACGATCGAGGAGTGCTTCCAGGCCGCGAAGAACGAATGCGGCCTGGACCAGTACGAAGTCCGCCGCTACGTGGGCTGGTATCGGCACATCACCCTCGCAATGCTCGCGCACGCCTTCCTGGCCGCCACGGCACACCAGTCCTGGGAAATAGGGGCGGAACAGGTGGGACAACCGGGGCCGTCGGGCTCACAGTGGCGGAGATTCGGCGACTCCTGGCAGCCTGTCGTGCCCGGCCCCCGCACCTGAGCGGACACCGAGGACGACACCACGCGCTGAGCTGGTCAAACTGGCGCCGCCGACGCCAAGCAGTCGTCCGCCAGTGTCACTACCTGCGGCGTTGTCGCACGATCGAGGGGCGGTCTCCCTGAGACCGCCCCCACATGACCGAAGTCCCGCTACACTCCCGTCACCCGGCAAAAGACCAGGTCAGACAGCAAAATCCTGCTGGAGTACTAATTCGAACCTCCGTGCCCTATCGATACCCCGTCCTCCTGCTCGACGGCGACCCGCAGGTCGACGACCTCGGACCGCTGCGTGAGCTGCTGAAGTCATATGTCTGGCTGGGGTACCTCCCCGCTCGCAAGCAGTTCCCGGAGTCTGTCGCCGGGTCGCCGGAGGACTACCCGAGGCCAGCCTCGTTCTGGCAGGCCGCGTCGTGGCAGGACGAGGCCCTCGAACTCACACCCTGCTGCCATCCCAGCATCCAGTCGGCCAGTGCCAGCAGAACCGCCACGAGGCACCCGTCTTCGAGCCCGGAGGGCGCGTTTGCACAGCGTAAACAATCGCCCACTATCCGGCAGGCCTCGTTGTTCGACCCCCCGGCCCAGCCTTAGCAGCAAACCCGTGCACACGCTCCTGAACTGCAGCTATCAAAATTCATAACGGGGATGCCGAACTCTTTCACCCTCAATCACGAGGTCAGGATCGGGGCATAGAGGCTCCCGCGGAGGCTGCTGTGTTGAGTGCAGTCGCCATCCCAACAATCAGAGGCCCTGCCGCATCACCTCCAAGCGCCTGACTACCTTCACCATTAGCTCGGACGAGGAGCAAGAGGGCCGACCAGCCTGTGATGGACTGAACCGCAAGCTCAAGATGAAGGGAAAAGAGAGGGTTGCATCTCCCTCCAATGTGCCCCCTCTTTTCGGGATGACACGGCTGGCCTTCCAAAATAGCATGCCGCCATTAGGCGCAGCGGTGGCCGGCAGAGCCGAAAGCTGTCGGCACATCTATGCTGTCAGCGCTAATAGGGGCTGACAGTGCTGATGCGAGGAGCTGGGGAGGATCAGGGTGCGTGCATCGAGAAAAGCCATTACGGTGACTTTGCCGCTTCTGTCGGCAGTCATTCTGGCGAGCTTTTGCGGAATTCAAACCGCAACAGCCAGCGAGTTGGCCGTGCAACGGAGCTTGGACGGAATTTCGGCTGGTGGAAGCACCGTTGTGCACCAGCAGGACGGGACAGGAAGTTCTGTGACTGAAGGCCGGGCGGTTTATTCTCCGGCCTACGTCAGCTACAGGGTTGAGGTTATCAACCACACGGGCAAGCCTCTTGCGGTGCGTGAAGCCTGGGCAAGTGACAGTTTCGACACGCAGGCGCCCCATATTGGGGATACTGTTGGACCCGGTGCTACCTATACCTATGATGTCACCTGGTGGTTTGCCCGAAACAACGTCTCTAAGGTTGTTTTCGAAGTGAGCGGCGGCGGCGCACTGGTTTGTGAAGCCTACTACCTAAGCGCAAACGGCGCTGTCGTGTACCCAGACGGCTCTTATGCACCGGTTGCGCCTGAGTGGAGAAGCAGCGACTCCACGTGGGTTTTCGAGCTGCGGGAGTAGGAGTATTCTTCGCAGGGGCGCAAAAGCGGAGAGCTTTGCAGCCGCAAAAGATTGGCTCGGTCTCGGCGCGACACCTGCTTGAGCGAGCGTCTTGTGCTTCTGCGAGCGGCTCGGCGCGTCCGCTCTGATGCTACCGATAGCGGTCAGGGTGCCGTCGGCGATACGAAGTCGGCCTCCCCAGCCCAGTTGCCCATCCTGTGCTGGAGGGCGAAGTGGGCTGATTAGGGGGGTCCTGCAAGTCACCGCGATCTTGTGAATGTGCTGGTCAACCAAGGTGTTAGCCAGCATGCCGAAGCTCCGTTGATGCGGGTGAGCAACCAACCCGCCTGCAGACAACGGAGCTTCGGTGATTTGTGAGTCTGCCATGCCCTCGTTCGTCCTGCCGCGTTCCGTCCCCCCGACGGGATGCGGCGGAGGCTGTTGGTCCACCTGCTCGCCAGGTAGGCGCTGGCGGCACTGGTGAGGGCGGGGCCCGCGCGGTGGCGGCCGGGTCACGTTTTCACGGGGCGGTGGGCACTGGCTGCGGCGGGGCGCCCTGGGACGTCTCTGGGCCTGGCTGGGCTTCCCAGTCCGCGGCGCGCTGGGGGTGGGCCGACCGCGCCGGGGGACACCGTCCACCGGCTCGCCGACGCCTGCACCCCATGGCCAGGCCGGGCTGCTGCGGCCTGTGTGCCTAGTGACGGACGGCAAGAAACCTAGGGCTCGAACACTCGGACGCGGACGACGGCGCATCTCCTGACCGGCACCGGCCAAAGCGATTAGGTCATCGCGACGACGACGATTCCCGGGCAAGGCCAGTGAAGCCCCTGCCTGCGCGACGTGCCAGGGCCGCTGGGCCCCCGGGTGCGCACGGGTGAGCCGGGACGCAATGCACACGCAGCGTGCGACCGCACGGTTCCGGATCCAGGGCAAGAAGGCCCTTTACGGCTC
Source organism: Streptomyces sp. NPDC008121 (assembly GCF_042957155.1). Classification (NCBI taxonomy): domain Bacteria; kingdom Bacillati; phylum Actinomycetota; class Actinomycetes; order Kitasatosporales; family Streptomycetaceae; genus Streptomyces; species Streptomyces sp. NPDC008121. Next base: position 86,687 of record NZ_JBIBHT010000012.1, read on the forward strand.
ACCGTGAAGCTCAGCTAGGCACTGTTTCTTGGATCTCCGGACGTTGCGGGGGTGTTGGGGTCAGGATGACCGGATGGGCCGTGGGGATCTGACCAATGCGGAGTGGTGCC
>NZ_JBIBHT010000013.1:0-73913 GCF_042957155.1 Streptomyces sp. NPDC008121
TCGCAAGGCGGAGGGAGGAGAGCGCAGCGGGCTGCGCCGACGACCGACAACGCAGCGAGCGTGCGTGCCAGGCGTCCCCGGCCAGACGGGACTTTTGACACACGCCCCGGGACCGTGAACGGCGTATGGCAGTCGTGTTGCACGATGCCCGGTTCACTTGAGCGGCCCCGGCCCGCTCCGTACCGTCGTACTCGTGCTCAACCGGACCGTGTGCCCGAGTGGTTGAGGGACTCGCCTGCAAAGCGAGGTACGTGGGTTCAATTCCCGCCACGGTCTCCGATACGACGCCGGCGCCGCCCCCACGAGGAGGGCGGCGCCGGCGTCCGTCGTTGCGGCAGGGGCGCCGCCCCCGCGTCAGGAGTTGGGCACCGCGACCGCCGCCTGGGGGCGGATCGGGAGGCGGTTGACGGGGCGGCCGGTCGCCGCGCGGACCGCGGAGGCGACGGCCGCCGGGGAGGTGACCACGGGTACCGCGCTCGCCGCCTTCGCGCCGAAGGGGGCCACGACGTCGCGTTCCTCGACGAGCTTGACGATGCGGACGTCCGGGGCGTCCAGGGACGTCGGCAGGGCGTAGCCCGTGAGGTCGGGGTGGCGGACCAGGCCGCGGGCCGTGCGGAGGTTCTCCGTGAGGGCCGCGCCGACGCCCTGGGTGACGCCGGCCTCGATGCGGGTGGCGAGCTGGGCCGGGTTGAGGACGCGGCCGACGTCCTGGGCCACGGCCATCTCCACCACCCGGATCGAGCCGAGTTCGATGTCGACGTCCACCACCGCGCGGATCGCGCAGAAGGCGAGGCCCACGAAGGCGTCGCCCTGGCCCGACTCGTCCAGCGGCTCGGTCGGGTGGGGGCGGCACTGGGCCGTCGCCCAGAGTTCCTTGCCGTCCATCGCCTCGGTCACCGTCGTCGACAGCACGCCGTCGTACGAGGTGATCTTGCCGTCGGTGATCTGGAGCAGCTCCGTGGACATGCCGAACTTGTGGGCCAGCGGCTGCAGCAGCTGCGTCCTCACCATCTTCGCCGCCCGCTCGACCGCGCCGCCGGAGACCCAGGTGTGCCGGCCGTGCGTGGCCGGGCCCGCCGGGGGCTGATCCGTGTCGACGCCGGCGACGTGGACCTCGTCGATGCCCAGCGTCTCCTGCACGATCTGGCGGGCCAGGGTGGTGAAGCCGGAACCGGTGTCCACGGCCGAGCAGATCACCGTCGCGATGCCGTCGTGCACCTTCACGGTGGCCGTCGACACCTCGTCCGCGCCTTCCGCGCCGAGCATGTGCACCATGCCGACGGCGTAGCCGACGCCCCGCCGGACGGCGCCCGGCTCGCCCGCGCCCTCCGGGCCGCCGGGGAGCAGCCAGTCGTCCTCGGGGGTGTCAAGGGGCAGCGCGGGCAGCGGGAACTCGCGTACGGCGGCGAGGAGTTCGGCCACCGGGGCGGGGCAGGTCACGGTCTGGCCGGTCGGCAGGATGTCCCCCGTCGCGAGGACGTTCCGCAGGCGTACGTCGACCGGGTCGAGGCCCAGCTTCGCCGCCAGCTTGTCCATCTGCGCCTCGTACGCCGCGCAGACCTGCAGCGCGCCCTCGCCCCGCACATGGCCGGACGGCGGGTTGTTCGTACGGACCGCCCAGCCCTCGATGAAGGCGTGCGGCACGACGTACGGGCCGCAGGCGAAGGAGACCGCGGCGGCCAGGGACTCGGACGAGGCATCGGCGTAGGCGCCGGCGTCGAGGAGGATCTGCGCCTCCACCTTCACCAGCCGGCCCTCGGCGTCGGCGTGGTGGCGGTAGCGGAGCAGCGTCGGGTGGCGGTGGGCGTGGCCGAGGAAGGACTCCTCGCGGGTGGCGGTCAGTTTGACCGGGCAGCCGGTGCGCAGCGCCAACAGGCCGAGGGGGATCTGGAAGCCGGGGTCCTCGCGGTCGCCGGTGGCGCCCGGGACGCCGGTGACGACGACCTTCACCTGGTCGGGGGCGAGGCCGAAGCAGGCGGCCGCCAGGTCCCGGTCGGTGTGCGGGTCGGTGGAGGCGGTGTAGATCTCGACGCCGCCGTCGGGGCGGGGCACGGCGAGTCCCGCCTCGGCGCCGATGGGCGCGGGGTCTTGGCGGCCGATGCGGTAGAGCCCCTCGACCACCACCTCGCCGGCCGCCTCGGGGTCGCCGAAGCGCAGCGGGATGTGCCGGATCAGGTTGCCGTCGGGGTGCAGGGCGGGGGCGGCGAAGGCCTTCTCCGGGTCGGTGACCGGGTCGAGGATCTCGTACTCGACGGTGATGGCCGCCGCCGCGAGGCGGGCGGTGTCGGGGTGGTCGGCGGCCACGGCGGCGATCGCCTCGCCGTGGTGGCGGACCAGGTCGGAGGCGAAGACCGGGCGGTCGGCGACGGTCCGGCCGTACGTCGCCTCCCCCGGCACGTCGGCGTGGGTGACCACGGCCCGGACGCCGGGCATCTCGGCGGCGGCCGTCGTGTCGATGGAGACGATCCGGGCGTGCGGGTGCGGGGAGCGCAGCAGCGCGGCCCACAGCAGCCCCTCGGCCCACAGGTCGGAGGCGTACGGGAAGGTGCCCTCGGTCTTGGCCCGCGCGTCGGCGGGCGGGAGCGAGGCGCCCAGGCCGTGCGGCGGCAGCTCCTGCCGGGCGTCGTCGAGCGCGGTGCTGGTGGCGGTGGTCGCGTCGCTGCTCACGCCATGCCTCCGTCGTGCGGGTGGGGGATCTGGTGCGGGATGCGCGCCTCGTCGGCGTGGTCGGCGGCCGTGGCGGCCTCGCGCTCGGCGACGACCTCCTGGACGGCGTCGAGGACGCCGCGGTAGCCGGAGCAGCGGCAGAGGTTGCCGCAGAGCGCCTGGCGGGTCTCCAGCTCGGTGGGGGCGTGGTTGCCCTCGAGGAGGTCGTGGACGGTCATCGCCATGCCGGGGACGCAGAAGCCGCACTGGACGGCTCCGCACCGGGCCAGGGCCCGCTGCACGTCGGACGGTTCGCCGTCGGTGGCCAGGCCCTCGACCGTACGCACCTCACTGCCGGCGGCCGTCGCGGCGGGCACCAGGCAGGAGGCGACGAGCCGGCCGTCGACCTGGACGTTGCAGGCGCCGCACTCGCCCTGTGAGCAGCCGTCCTTGGCGCCGGCCAGTCCCAGGCGCTCGCGCAGGACGTAGAGCAGGGACTCGCCGATCCAGGAGTCGGTGACGGGGCGGTCGGCGCCGTTCACCCGCAGGACGTACGAGGTGTGCGGGTGCTCGTCGCTGTCGGCGCTGCTGCCGGTGGACACGGCGGGCGCGGCCGCCTCCACCGCCCCGAACGGCGCGTAGGCGCCCCCGGGTACCTCGTCGGACGCGGGTGCCTCGCCGGGGTCCTCGCTCTGCGCGGGGGCCTCGTCGGGCGCCGCGCCCTCCCCCGGCGCGAGGTGCTCGGGCGCCTCGGCAGCCTCACCCGGTGCGTGGTGCTCGGGTTCCCCGACGGCCTCACCCGTCGCGAAGCCCTCGAACGTCTCCTCCGGTGCGTATCCGGCGTCGGCGGCCTGCTCCGGCGACGCCGGGGCGTCCGGTGCGCCCGCCGTCTCCGGTACGAAGCCGGGCGCCGGTTCCTGGACGAAGCCGGCCTCCGCCCACGGCGCCGGCGCGCCGCCTGGCAGGGTCGCCGGGGCGCTGCTCGTGTACTGCGCCAGCATCGAGGCCGTGTACTCGCCAGACTCGTCCGGGCCGTCGGGCACCACCGGGATGCGCCACTGGCCGGTCGACGCCGACTGCGCCTCTGGCGAGGGTCCGGCGGCCTCGGGGAAGGTCCACTGGCCCGTCGCGTGCGGGTCGGGCGCCTGCGGGGGCTGCTGCACGGCCCACGAGCCGGTGGCCGCCGGGTCGGTCGCCGCCAGCGGGGTCAGCGGCGTGATCATCGGCGGTACGTAGCCGTGGCCGGGCGCCTCCAGCGGGACGCCGTCCAGCATGAACTCGGGCGGCAGTTGGACGAAGGCGGTGGCGTCGCCGTCGTACCCCTCGCTCTGCGGGATCGGCTCCCAGCCACCCGTCCGGTCATCGTGCTCGTCGCTCACGACAGCGCCCTCCCCAGTGCTCGTCGGGCCAGCGCGGCGACGGTGCGCCGCAGGTGCAGTACGGCCGGGGGCAGCTGCTCGTCGCCCTCCGGGTCCGGGATGCAGGCGGCGGCGACGTACTCGCCGAACGCCGCCAGCGCCTCCGGCGCGAGCCCCCGCGCCCCGTCCCAGTCCACCAGCGAGGCGATCCAGTGCTCGGCCTCCAGTGGCCGCAGCGGCATCGGCGCGATGGCGCCCACCGCGCAGCGCACCCCCCGGCGCGCCGGGTCGAGGACGACGGCGACGGAGGCGGTGGCGCGGGCCGGGCCGGTGCGGCCGGTGGCCTTGACGAAGACCTGGGGGGCGTGCAGCAGCGGTACGCGGACGAAGGCGACCAGCTCGCCGGGGGCCAGCAGGTCGCGGCCGGCCAGCAGGTGGGAGATCGGGATCTCGCGGGTGCCGAGCGGGCCCATGACGACCAGGTCGGCCTCTAGGGCGGCCAGCACGGGCAGGGAGTCGCCGGTGGGCGCGGCGGTGACGATGTTGCCGCCCAGGGTGCCCGCGTTGCGGATCTGGGGCGGGCCGGCGGCGCGGGCGGCCGCGGCGAGGGCGGGGATGAGCGCCGCGAAGTCGGGGCGGCCCATCCGGGCGTGGGTGAGGCCGGCGCCGAGGAGGGCGTGGCCGTCCTGGTACTGCCAGCCGCGGATTTCGTTGATCCGGCCGAGACCGACGAGTCCGGCGGGCCGCAGCCGGCCCTTGTTCACGGCGGCCATCAGGTCGGTGCCGCCCGCGACGGGCACGGCGGCCGGCATGGCGGTGAGCGCCGCCACGGCCTCGTCGAGCGAGGCGGGCAGCGTCACGGACTGCGCCGTCTGTGGTGCGTGCGTGGTCAACCCGCTGCCCCTTCCCGGTGTCCCCGGCGGTCCCCGACTCGTCCCCGGCTGTGACGCCTGTGTGGCCGTACCGTACGTGCTCACAGCCTGGACGTGGCAACTCTGGCACATCTTCCGGGCCGTCCGGCGCGAGGGTCCGCGAAGGCTGGTTCCGTCCAGGACGTCCCGCGAGCGGCGGTAACTTCCGTTTTGCCGCTCTTGGGTGACGTCGGGGAGCGAGGTGCCTCACACGATCGGGGGCGCTCCGTCGAGGGGGCGGCCCGCCACTCCCGGGCGCCGCTGCCAGGGCGCGGGGCCGGCGGGCGGCCGGTAGTCGACGCCGAGGGCGTCGAGGCGCCGGTAGTGGGCGGTCATCCGGCGTTCGAAATCGGCGAAGTCCCGTTCGGCGGGTGCGGGGAGCGTCGACCAGGCGACCTCGGCGAAGGCGGCGAGGCGCGGGAAGACCTGGTAGTCGACGCGGGACCGGTTCTCCATGACCTCGGTCCAGGCGTTCGCCTGGGCGCCGATGACCCGGGCGGCCGCCTCGGGCGAGAGGGCGGGGGGCACGGGATCGAAGCGGTAGACGTCCTCCAGGGTCCGTACGTAGCCGATGGGCATCGGTTCGTCCTCGCCCGGGGCCTGACGGTGGTCCAGGTACACCTGTTGCTCGGGGCACATGACGACGTCGTGGCCGGCCTCGGCGGCCGCGATCCCGCCGGCGTAGCCGCGCCAGGAGGAGACGGCGGCGCCGGGCGAGAGGCCCGGTCCTGGCCCTCCGGGCCCCGCCGCGCGGCCGAGGCTTCCGCCTTCCAGGATCTCGTCCCAGCCGATGAGGCGGCGGCCGCGGTCGGCGAGCCAGCGGTCGAAGTGGCGGACGAACCAGGCCTGCAGGGCGTCCTCGTCGGCCAGGCCCAACTCCTTGATCCGGGCCTGGGCGGTGGCCGACCGCCGCCACTGCTCCTTGGGGCACTCGTCGCCGCCCAGGTGGACGAAGGTGGACGGGAAGAGGTCGAGGACCTCCTCGAGGACGCCCTCGTAGAAGCGCAGGACGGTGTCGGTGGGGGCGAGGACGTTCGGGTTGACGCCCCAGGTGTCCCAGACGGTCAGGGCGGCGGTGTCGACGACGTCGGTGTTCCCCAGTTCGGGGTAGGCGGCGATGGCGGCCTGGGAGTGGCCGGGGACGTCGATCTCGGGGACGACGGTGATGTGCCGTTCGGCGGCGTAGGCGACGATCTCGCGGATGTCGTCGTGGGTGTAGTAGCCGCCGTGCGGGGTCTCGTTCCACAGCGGCGAGGCGCGGTGGCCCCACTTCGTCCGGGCCCGCCAGGCGCCGACCTCGGTGAGCCGGGGGTACCGCTCGATCTCCAGGCGCCATCCCTGGTCGTCGGTGAGGTGGAAGTGGAAGACGTTCAGCTTGTGCGCGGCGAGGAGGTCCAGCTGGCGCAGGACGTCGTCCTTGGGCATGAAGTGCCGTGCCACGTCGAGCATGAACCCGCGCCATCGCAGGCGCGGGGCGTCGGTGACGGTGAGCGGCGGGAGGTCCCAGCCGCGGTCGGTCGGGCGGACGGGCGCCTTGCGGTACGCGTCGGGGCCGAGCAGTTGACGGAGCGTCTGGGCCCCCCAGAACACGCCGGCGGGGCCGCCGCCCTCGATCAGGACGGTGACGTCCTCGACGGAGCCGTCGGTGGACAGCCGGTACGCCTCCGGGCCTTCGGCGCGCTCGATCTCGGCGCTGATCCGCAGCCGTACGGCGTGCGGCCCGTCGCCCGGGGCGAACGGCAGTCCGGTGGCCGCGCCGAGCGCGGACCGCAGCCACCGGGCGGCGCCCTCGGTCCCCGGCCCGGCGTCGAGCGTGGTGTCCGCGTCCAGCGCGAGGCGTCCGGGGGCGTCCCCCAGGGTCTCGACCGTCCTGGGCGCGGGGATGAGCGGCTCGTGGTGGTCGTCGTCACGCATGGCATCGGCCTTTCGGAACGGGGAGCGGGGGGGTGCTCGGGGTGCACGGCGAACGGGGGCGGGTGACTTGTCAGTCCTTCACCGCGCCGCCGAGACCCGAGACCAGGCGGCGCTGGACGAGTACGAAGAAGACGAGCACCGGGATCGTCATCACGGTCGAGCCGGCCATGATCCCGCCCCAGTCGTTCTCGTCGGGCTTGAAGAAGACCAGCAGCGCCATCGGCAGGGTGGACTGCGAGGTGTCGCTGATGAGGAACGACTTCGCGAACAGGAAGTCGTTCCAGGTGGAGATGAACGAGAAGACGCTCGTGGCCACAAGCCCCGGGAAGACCAGCGGGAAGAGGATCTGCCAGAGGAACCGGGTCCGGCTCGCGCCGTCGATCTGGGCCTGTTCCTCCAGCGCCTCCGGGACCGCCTTGACGAAGCCGCGCAGCATCCAGATCGCGAAGGGCAGCGAGAAGGCGATGTGCGGCAGGATCAGCGAGCCCAGGGTGTTGAGCTGGCCGAAGTCCCGCAGCAGGAAGAAGAGCGGGATCGTCAGCGCCTCGATCGGCACCATCTGGGCGATCAGGAACATGATCAGCAGGGTGGTCCGGAAGCGGAACCGGAAGCGGGTGACGGCGGTCGCCGCCAGGAAGGCGATGAGCGCGGAGACGAGGACGACGGTCCCGGCGACGATCAGCGAGTTGAGGAAGTAGCGGCCGAAATCCTGCTGTTCGAAGACCCGCCGGAAGGAGTCGAGGGACGGGGCCAGGGTCCACGGCCGCGGTTCGGCCGACTGGATCTCGCCGGCCGGCTTGAAGGCGGAGAGGACCATCCAGTACAGCGGGAAGGCGACCGCGGCCGCGACGAGGAGGGCGCACGCCTCGGCGGCGAGCCGCCCGGGGCGGCGGATACGGAACGCGCTCACAGCTCTTCTCCCTGACGGCGCAGCAGTCGGAGGTAGACCAGCGTCACGGCCAGCAGGATCAGCAGCATGACGACGCCGATCGCCGCGCCCAGGCTGTACTGGGACGAGGCGAACGCCTTCTGGTAGGCGTACACGTTGAGGACGAGGTTCTGCCCGGCGATGCCGCCGCCGCCCGTCATCACGTAGATCTGGGTGAAGACCTTGAAGTCCCAGATGATCGACTGGATCGTGACGACGACCAGGATGGGCCGGAGCATCGGCGCGGTGACCGAGCGCCAGATCCGCCACTGCGAGGCGCCGTCGAGGGCGGCGGCCTCCAGGACCTCGGACGGGATGGCCTTGATGCCCGCGTAGACCGTCACCATCACGAACGGGAACGAGCACCAGACGACCTCGAAGAGGACCAGCGCGAAGGCGCTGTATCGCCCGTACGTCCAGGAGAAGTCGCCGAGGCCGAGGACGCGGTTGACGGGTCCGAAGTCGGGGTCGAAGAGGAAGACCCAGACGGTGGAGCCGGTGACGGCGGGGGTGGCCCAGGCGCCGAGCGCGGCCAGCATGAGGGCGAGCCGGGGCACGGCCCGTACGCGGGTGAGGAGCACCGCGAGCGCGCAGCCGACGGCGAGCGTGGTGACGACGCAGGCGGCGGCGAACAGGACGGTGGCGAGGAGGACCTGCCGGAACTGGGGGTCGGAGAAGAGGGCGGTGTAGTTGCCGAACCCCTGGAAGGAGGTCGGCTCGCCGCCGCTGACCTGGGCCTGGGTGTACTCCAGGAAGGAGATCAGCCCCAGTTGGTAGATGGGGTAGAGCAGCAGCCCGCCGAGGACGACGAGCGCGGGCAGGAGGTAGAGCCAGGGCGTCCAGCCGGAGCCGTGCCGGCTTGGGGCGCCCCTCCCCCGCACCGCCGCCCGGGCCGCCGGGCCGTCGCCCTCGCGGGGGCCGGGGACGACGCCGGGGGCCGCGGCGGGGCCGCCCGCCGCGCCCGTCTTCGTCACACCCCCCTCGTCGACGCGGGCTCGCCTGCCGCCCGTCTCCGTACCGCCCCTCTCCGTATCGCCCGTCTCCGTGCCGCCCGTCTCCGTGCCTTTCGCGGACGCCATCGTCATCGGCCCGCTGCGGCGAAGGCGGCGTCCATCTTCTTCGCGGCGTCGTCGGAGGCGGTCTCCACGTCCTTGCGGCCGCTGACGACCTCCTGGAACATCGTCGGCAGCACCAGCGAGGCGTCGATCTGCCCCCAGCCCGCGGAGGCCGGGACGAACTTGGCGCCCGCGCCGAGGGTGTCGATGAAGGGCTTCACGAAGGGCTGCTTGCGCGCCGCCTCCGCCCGCACGTCGGTGTAGGTCGGCAGGAAGCCCATCGCGTCGAAGAGCCTGCCCTGGGTCTCCTTGCCGGCGAGGGACTTCATCAGGTCGACGGCGAGCGTGCGGTGCTCGCTGCTCTTCAGCACGCCGAGGTTGTTGCCGCCCGCGAACGCCGGGGCGATGGAGCCCGGGGTGACGCCCGGCAGGGGCACGACGGCGTACGCGCCCTTGACGGTCCCGGCCTCGACGGCGGCGTGGCTGAAGTCGCCGCCGATCGCCATGGCGGCCTTGCCGGAGGCGAAGGCGGTGACGGTGGCGTTGCCGCCCATCTGGGCGCACTTGGCGGCCGGGCAGTTGTCGTCGCCGAAGAGCGAGGTGTAGGCGGTGATGCCCTTGCGGGCGGCCTCGCCGTTGACGGCGGAGGTGTACGTCCCGCCGTTCTCCGTGGCGAGTTCGCCGCCGTGGGCCCACAGGAAGGGCATGGCGCCGTAGGTGTAGGCGCCGCCGACGGCGATGCCGTAGAGCCCGGGCTTCGCCTTGCGGATCTTCTTGGCGGTCGAGATCAGTTCGGCCTGGGACTTGGGGGCGGTGAGGCCGAGCTCCCGGAAGACGTCGGTGCGGTAGTAGAGGGCGCGGACGCCGACGAAGAGCGGGGCGCCGTAGACCTTGCCGTCCACCGTGACGGAGGCGGCGGCGGTGGGGTCGGTGTCCTTGGCCTCGGCCCAGGCGCCGAACTCGGCGCTGATGTCGGCCAGTCCGCCGTCCTTCACATAGCCGGCGGTGTCGGTGTTGCCGTACTCGATGAGGTCGGGGGCGGACTTCGGGTCGTTGAAGGCGGCCTTGATGCGCTGCGCCCGCGTGTCGACGGGGATGTACTCGACCTCCACGTCCGCGCCCTGGTGCCGCTTCTCGAAGGCCGCGACGGCCGCGTCGACGACCTGCTCCTTCGGCTTGTTGTTGACCTCCTGGAAGAGCCAGACGCGGAGGGTGCCGCTCTTCTCGTCCGTCGCGGCCTTGCCGTCGGAGGTCTGCGGGGCGCAGGCGGTGGCGGTGAGGCCGGCCAGGACGAGGGCGGTGACCGGGGCGGCGATACGGGCAGAAAGCTTCATACGGGGGCTCCCACCAATCGGCGTTGCAGCATGCGCAACGGGCGTTTCGTGCTGCACAACACGCGAGAGGTTAGGGGCGAGGAACGCGCGCCGACAAGTGGTCTCAACCACTCTGTGACCGGCGGAAGCACCCCGTGCAACGCGAAACGGCCCCCGGTCCGCGCACCGAAGTACGCGCACCGGGGGCCGTCCCCGCGGACGGGGGCGAGCTACTTGTCGCCGCCCTTGCCGCCCTTGCCACCCTTGTCCTTGTCCCCGCCGGGGCCCATGGACTCGTAGATCTCCTTGCACATCGGACAGACCGGGTACTTCTTGGGGTCGCGCCCCGGTACCCAGACCTTTCCGCACAGCGCCACCACGGGAGTGCCGTCGAGGGCGCTCGCCATGATCTTGTCCTTCTGGACGTAATGGGCGTAGCGCTCGTGGTCGCCGTCACCGTGGGACACCTGCGGCGTCGGCTCGACGAGGGTTCCCGTACCTGCCCCGCGCTCGGGCTCGAGAGTGCTCATGGCCACCAGGGTACTGAAAACCGCCGGGCTCAGTTCAGTGAGGGATCGTCCGGGTACGTCGCCACCATCGCCAGGTCGCCCCGCTGGCGGCGCAGGACCTCGCGCCACAGGCCCTCGGGGCGCGGGGAGGAGACGTCGCCCGGTTCGGATTCGACGACGTACCACGCGCCGTCGCCCAGTTCGACCTCCAGCTGACCCGGGCCCCAGCCGGCGTACCCGGCGAAGATCCGCAGCGCTCCCAGCGCGGGGCCCAGCAGCTCGGGCGGGGTCTCCAGGTCGACCAGGCCGATGGCGCCGTGCACCCGGCGCCAGCCGAGGGGGCCCTCGTCGCCGGGGATCACCGCGAGTCCGAGGGCCGCGTCGAGGGAGACGGGGCCGCCCTGGAAGACGACTCCGGGCTCGCCGGCCAGCTCGGCCCACGGCTGCAGGATGTCACCGACCGTGACGGGCGTGGGCCTGTTCAGGACAACGCCGAGGGAGCCCTCGTCGTCGTGGTCGAGGAGGAGCACCACCGCGCGGTCGAAATTCGGGTCGGCCAGGGCGGGGGTGGCGACGAGCAGCCGCCCTGTGAGCGAGGACACCTCGGTCATGCGACACATGATCCCGCATCTTCGCCGTTCGTGGGGGCACTCGGGACCGATGGACGGCGACGCAGTTCAGGACGGATGAGGGCGCGGTCCGGGAACACAACCGGACGGTGACACTCCGCAAGATCATATGAACAGAGGGTGTTGTGCCGAATTCATTACATCTGCCGGGCCCCTCCGGACTGCCGTCAAGGGGCCTCCGCCCCCTTACCCTTTTCCCTGGCCCCCTGCCCGACGACTCCGGAACGCGAGATTCATGACCGGCACAGACGATGTACTGCTTGTCCACGGCGGAACCCCGCTGGAGGGCGAGATCCGCGTCCGCGGCGCGAAGAACCTCGTGCCCAAGGCGATGGTCGCCGCTCTCCTCGGCAGCGGGCCGAGCCGGCTGCGCAACGTGCCCGACATCCGTGACGTCCGCGTGGTGCGCGGGCTGCTCCAGTTGCACGGTGTGACGGTCCGCCCCGGCGACGAGCCGGGCGAGCTCATCCTCGACCCGACGCACGTCGAATCCGCCAACGTGGCCGACATCGACGCCCACGCCGGTTCGTCGCGCATCCCGATCCTCTTCTGCGGCCCCCTGCTGCACCGCCTCGGCCACGCCTTCATCCCGGGCCTGGGCGGCTGCGACATCGGCGGCCGGCCGATCGACTTCCACTTCGACGTGCTGCGCCAGTTCGGCGCGACCATCGAGAAGCGGGCGGACGGTCAGTACCTGGAGGCCCCGCAGCGGCTGCGCGGCACCAAGATCCGGCTGCCGTACCCCTCGGTCGGCTCGACGGAGCAGGTGCTGCTCACGGCCGTGCTCGCGGAGGGCGTGACGGAGCTCTCCAACGCCGCCGTGGAGCCGGAGATCGAGGACCTGATCTGCGTCCTGCAGAAGATGGGCGCCATCATCTCGATGGACACCGACCGGACCATCCGGATCACCGGTGTCGACCGCCTCGACGGCTACACCCACCGGGCGCTCCCGGACCGCCTGGAGGCGGCCTCCTGGGCGTCGGCGGCGCTGGCGACCGAGGGCAACATCTACGTGCGCGGTGCCCAGCAGCGCTCGATGATGACGTTCCTGAACACCTACCGGAAGGTGGGTGGCGCGTTCGAGATCGACGACGAGGGCATCCGCTTCTGGCACCCGGGCGGCTCGCTGAACGCGATCGCCCTGGAGACGGACGTGCACCCCGGTTTCCAGACCGACTGGCAGCAGCCGCTGGTGGTGGCCCTGACGCAGGCCGCCGGCCTCTCCATCGTCCACGAGACGGTCTACGAGTCCCGGCTCGGCTTCACGTCGGCGCTGAACCAGATGGGCGCCCACATCCAGCTGTACCGCGAGTGCCTGGGCGGCTCGGACTGCCGCTTCGGCCAGCGCAACTTCCTCCATTCGGCGGTCGTGTCCGGCCCGACGAAGCTCCAGGGCGCGGACCTCGTCATCCCGGACCTGCGCGGCGGCTTCTCGTACCTGATCGCGGCCCTCGCGGCCCAGGGGACCTCCCGGGTCCACGGCATCGACCTGATCAACCGCGGCTACGAGAACTTCATGCAGAAGCTCGTGGAGCTGGGGGCCAAGGTCGAGCTGCCGGGCAGCGCGCTGGTGTAGCGCCCGCAGAGGGACGAACGGAAGGGCGGCCACCCCCTGACAGGGTGACCGCCCTTCCTGCTGCCCTGAGGCTGCTGGGGCCGTTCGTCCGCCACCCTGCGGCGGCGGACGAGGCCCTCGTGGCTTACTTGCCCTTGGCGGCTTCCTTGAGCTTCGAGCCCGCGGAGACCTTCACGCTGTAGCCGGCCGGAATGTTGATCGGGTCGCCGGTCTGCGGGTTGCGCGCGGTGCGAGCGGCACGGTGGGTGCGCTCGAAGGTCAGGAAGCCGGGGATGGTGACCTTCTCGTCGCCCTTGGCGACGACCTCGCCGACGGTCTCGGCAAGAGCGGCCAGCACGGCGTCGGCGTCCTTGCGGGTCACCTCGGCGCGGTCGGCCAGGGCGGCCACCAGCTCACTGCGGTTCATGTTGTTACTCCCGTGTTCTTCTTGCTGTTGAGGCGTGCCACGCGGCGGAGCCGCACATTGGGCACAGCGAAGCCGATGCTGCCAGGGCCCTCGGACAGTCCCCGGACCCGGGTCTGCTGACAGACCCTCGCGCCCGAATAGGCATCCTGCCCCCACCAGCGGCGGGAACGCCAATCCGGCACCCCCTGGGGTCACACGAAAAGCGCCACTGCCACCGGCATGGTGACGTTCCGTCGACTCTGCCGAGACTCTTTGGAGCCGAACAGCCACCCTAAAGGCGGGTTTACGACGCGGCGACTCGCGACGCGCCGTAACCCGGGCGGAGGTGTCCGCCGGGTCTCGGCGGGCGTACCGGCCGCCGTGGGGCCGTTGCCGGTCCCCGCCGCGGTCCGTGACGGCCGCCGTGGGGCCGCTGCGCGGGCCTGTCACGGCCTCGCGCGGCGGACCGGGCCCGCAGGGGAACCCCGGGGCCCGGCCGGCGTTCTCAGACGGCGCCGTCGCCGGGGCCGCCGGCCGCCTTGGCGGCGGTGCGGACGGCGCCCGCGACCGCGCCGGCGACCTTGTCGTTGAAGACCGAGGGGATGATGTAGTTCGCGTTCAGCTCGTCGTCGGTGACGACGTCGGCGAGGGCCGCGGCGGCGGCGAGCATCATGTCGGTGTTGACGGTGCGGGACTGCGCGTCCAGCAGCCCGCGGAACACGCCGGGGAAGACCAGCACGTTGTTGATCTGGTTGGGGAAGTCCGAACGGCCGGTGGCCACGACGGCCGCCGTCTGGCGGGCGATCGCCGGGTCGACCTCGGGGTCCGGGTTCGCGAGCGCGAACACGATGGAGTCCTTCGCCATGGCGGCGACGTCGTCCGCGCCGAGGACGTTCGGGGCCGAGACGCCGATGAAGACGTCCGCGCCGACGACGGCCTCCTTGAGGGTGCCGGTGACGCCCTCGGGGTTGGTGTTGTCGGCGATCCAGCGCAGCGGCGAGTCCGGGTGGGCCTCGACGAGGTCGGGCCGGCCGGCGTGCACGACGCCGTGGATGTCGGCGACGACGGCGTGCTTGACGCCCGCCGCGATGAGCAGCTTCAGGATGGCCGTACCGGCCGCGCCGGCGCCGGACATGACGACCCGTACGTCACCGATGCTCTTGCCCACCACGCGCAGGGCGTTGGTGAGGGAGGCGAGGACGACGATCGCGGTGCCGTGCTGGTCGTCGTGGAAGACGGGGATGTCGAGGGCCTCGCGCAGCCGTGCCTCGATCTCGAAGCAGCGGGGTGCGGAGATGTCCTCCAGGTTGATGCCGGCGAAGCCCGGTGCGATCGCCTTGACGATCTCGACGATGGCGTCGGTGTCCTGGGTGTCCAGGCAGAGCGGCCAGGCGTCGATGCCGGCGAAGCGCTTGAAGAGGGCCGCCTTGCCCTCCATGACGGGCAGCGCCGCCTTGGGGCCGATGTTGCCGAGGCCGAGGACGGCGGAGCCGTCCGTCACGACCGCGACGGAGTTGCGCTTGATGGTGAGGCGGCGGGCGTCCTCGGGGTTCTCGGCGATCGCCATGCAGACCCGGGCGACGCCGGGGGTGTAGATCATGGAGAGGTCGTCGCGGTTGCGGATGGGGTGCTTGGACGCCATCTCGATCTTGCCGCCGAGGTGCATCAGGAACGTACGGTCGGAGACCTTGCCGAGGGTGACGCCCTCGATGGTGCGCAGCTGGGCGACGATCTCGTCGGCGTGCGCGGTGGAGGTGGCGGCGATGGTGACGTCGATCCGGAGCTTCTCGTGGCCGGAGGCGGTCACGTCGAGGCCGGTGACCGAACCGCCGTGGGACTCCACGGCCGTGGTGAGCTGGGAGACCGCGGTTCCGCTCGCGGGAACCTCCAGCCGGACCGTCATCGAGTACGAGACGCTGGGCGCCGTTGCCATGGCCGAGTTCCTCTGCTTTCCCTGAGCTTCGTTGCTACGCCGCCCCGGCTGGTTGCCCGGCGGCGCCCTCCGATGGTCGCACCTACCTGCCGGTAGCAGGTAATGCGGTCATTTTGTTTTCGGAAAGTAGTTTCCACCATACGAGAAGCTTGGGGGAAACAGAAGAGGCCCCCGTCACCACAGGTGACAGGGGCCTCAACTTCGTACGTACGCACGAAGAGGTGTAAGTGGCACCGACCCGCCATGCTCGCCTCGCGGCAAGTGGTCCCTCTGAGGGACGAAGGTTGGGCCCGGGGGCTTGGATCGAGCCGGTGCCACGACCAAGGCTAACAAACCACCCTGGTAAGTGATTCCTCCCGCGCGGGTTGACTTGAAAACAACCCTTCGAGCACACGGTCGGTCACCGCCCGGGGAGGCCCGCGCTCACTCCCTGAGCAGGTCGGGGACGCCCGCCGCGTCCGGCACGTCCCGGTCTCCCGAGATCACCGTCAGCTGCTGGGTGGCCCGGGTCAGCGCCACGTAGAGCACCCGCAGCCCGGCCGGGGACTCGTCCGCGATCTCCGCGGGCGAGACGACCACCGTGGCGTCGTACTCCAGCCCCTTGGCCTCCAGGGAGCCCAGCGCCACCACCCGGTCGCCCAGGCCGGCCAGCCAGCGGGCGGCCTGCTCGCGCCGGTTCATGGCGACGACGACGCCGACCGTGCCGTCCACCCGGTCGAGCAGGCGCCGCGCCTCCTCCCGTACGGTCCCGGCCATCTCCGCCTTGTCCGCCACGGCCACGAAACGGGGCTCCACGCCGGTGGAGCGGACCGCGCGGGGCGACTCCTTGCCGGGCATGGCGAGGGCGAGGACCTTGGCGGCGAGATCGGCGATCTCGGCCGGGTTGCGGTAGTTCACGGTCAGCTCGAAGCGGCGGCGCGGACGGCTGCCGAGCGCCTCGTCCCGGGCCTCGGCGGCCTCGTCCGGCGTCGACCAGGACGACTGCGCCGGGTCGCCGACGACCGTCCAGGTGGCGTGCCGGCCGCGCCGGCCCACCATCCGCCACTGCATCGGGGTGAGGTCCTGCGCCTCGTCGACGATGACGTGCGCGTACTCGGTGCGCTCCGCCGCGAGCCGCTCGGCCCGCTCGCGCTGCGTCTCCTCGCGTACGGGCATCAGCTCCTCCAGGCCCGTCAGCTGGTCCAGCGGGTCGTACTCCCGCTTCCTGCGGGGCCGGGCCGGGGCGCCGAGGAGGGTGTGCAGCTCGTCGAGGAGGGCCACGTCGTGCACGGAGAGGCCGTCGCGGCGCAGGGACCGGGCGACGCGCCGGATCTCGCCCTGGTTGAGGACGCGGCGGGCCCAGCGGCTCAGGCGCTTCTCGTCGGCCATCGCCTCCAGGACCCGGCGGGGGGTCAGCTCGGGCCACCAGGCGTCGAGGAAGGCGAGGAAGGAGTCCTCGGTGGAGACGTCCTCGTCGAAGGAGGAGCGCAGCTCCGCCGCGAGTTCGGGGTCGCTGTGTCTACCGACGGCGCCGGACTTGGCGTACAGCGCGTCGAGCAGCAGGCGGCGGGCGCGGGGCCGCAGCAGGTTGACGGGCGCCGAGCCGCCGAGGACGTTGTGCCGGATCCGCTGGAGTTCGTCCGCCTCCAGTTCGAGGCGGCGGCCGAAGGCGACGACGCGCAGCCGGGTGGGGGTGGCGGCGGGGGCGGGGGCGGTGTCCTCCTCGTCCTCGCCGAACGAGAGCTGACCGGCCGGGTCCGCGGGCGCGGCCTTCGGCGCCGGGGACTCCAGGGCGCCGCGGGCGGCCTTGCGCAGGACGGCGAGCATGCGGGAGGAGCCCTTGACGCGGGCGACGGCCGGTTCGTCGTAGACGGTGGCCTCCACGCCGTCGACCAGCGAGCCGAGCGCGCGGATCGCGACCTGGCCCTCCTCGCCGAGGGAGGGCAGCACGCCTTCGGTGTACGAGACGAGCAGCGGGGTCGGGGAGACGATGAGGATGCCGCCCGCGTACCGCCGCCGGTCCTGGTAGAGCAGGTAGGCCGCCCGGTGCAGGGCGACCGCCGTCTTGCCGGTGCCCGGACCGCCCTCGACGTACGTCACGGAGGCGGCGGGCGCGCGGATGACCAGGTCCTGTTCGGCCTGGATCGAGGAGACGATGTCGCGCATGGTGTGGCTGCGGGCCTGGCCGAGCGCGGCCATCAGGGCACCGTCGCCGATCACGGGCAGCTCGCGCCCGTCGAGGGTCGCCGTCAGCTCGGGGCGCATCAGGTCGTCCTCGACGCCGAGGACCTTGCGGCCCTTGGAGCGGATGACCCGGCGGCGCACCACCCGGCCGGGGTCGACCGGGGTGGAGCGGTAGAACGGGGCGGCGGCGGGCGCGCGCCAGTCGATGACCAGCGGGGCGTAGTCGGAGTCGAGGACGCCGATCCGGCCGATGTGGAGCGTCTCGCCGATCTCGGCGGTGTTGTCCGGCCGCACGGCGTCCTCGGCCGGTTCGACCGAGGTGTACGCGCCGTCCGGGCCCTTCTTGCCGTCCTTGCCGTACAGCAGGTCGATCCGGCCGAAGAGGAAGTCCTCGAACTCGTTGTTGAGCCGGTTGAGGTGGATGCCGGCCCGGAAGACCTGGGCGTCCCGCTCGGCCAGTGCGCCGGGCGTGCCGACCTGGCCGCGCTGGGCGGCGTCCTTCATCAGGAACTCCGCCTCGTGGATCTTCTCCTCGAGGCGGCGGTAGACCTGGTCCAGATGTTGCTGCTCGACGCCGATCTCGCGGTCCCGGACCGTGTCGACCACACCGACGGCTTCCTGCGCGGCCACCGAGGCCCCCTTCTGACGTGCACTGCCCCCGCCGTGGGGCAGCCGTCGAGCTTATGCCACTCGGGGGCCGAATGTCAGGCGTCCACCTCCACCAGGCGCTCGCCGTCGAAGGTGCGGACCTCGAAGTGGTCGATGTCGTCGCGGTCCATGGCGGCTCCGCCGTGGACGTAGAGCGGGTTCCTGGCCGCTTCGGTCGGGGCGCCGGGGATGCCGTAACCCCAGGTGGGCACGGCCCAGGAGGTGACGACCTCCTCCTCGCCGCCGGTGGAGACGGCGATGAGGCGGCACTTCAGCGGGCCCTTGACGTTCTTGAGCTCCAGCACGGTGTGCGTGCCCCAGCCCTTCTTCTCCATGCCGACCGTGGCGCTGACCTTGCTGGTCGGGTCGGTGGCCCGGACCTTCTCCTCCATGTGGTTGAAGAAGGCGTCCTCGGCGGGGCTGGTGGGGTGCGGTTCGACCGCGCGGTTCTCGCGGCTTCCCTCGGAGGTGGCGACCACGGCGACGGCGGGCCCGCCGACGACGAGCACGGCGGCGGCCGCGACGAGGAAGAAGGTGCGGCGGCGGGAGCGGGCCCGCTTGGCGCCGACCTCGTCCATGAGCCGGTCCAGGAGCGCGGGGGCGGGGGCCGCGTCGAGGCCGACGGGGACGGCGCGCGGCCCGGGGGGCGCGGGCGGGCGCGGCGCGAAGGCGTCGAAGGCCTCGTCGGCGTACGGGTCGGAGCCGGCCGGTCCGGCGTAGGGGTCGCGGTCGCCGTACGGGTCGGCGCCCGTCGGTCCCGGGCGGGGTGCGCCGGGGCGAGCGCCGGTGGGGGCGGTGGGGGCGGTGGGCTGCGCGCCGGCGTCGGCCAGCATGGCCAGCATCGACTCCATCCCGGCGAACTCCTGCACGTGCGCGGCGCAGAGCCCGCACTCCGCCAGGTGAACCTCGAAGGCGGCGGTGTCGACGTCGTCCAGGATGCCGAGTACGTACGCACCCGCGGCGTCATGCGGCGGTGTCATGCCGATACCCCCCTCTCCTCCAGCGCGAGCTTCATCGAACGCAGTGCGTAGAACACCCGGGAGCGGACGGTTCCCGCGGGGATTCCGAGGGTTTCGGCCGCCTCGTTGACGGTACGCCCCTTGAAGTAGGTCTCGACCAATACTTCCCGGTGGGCAGGGGTCAAATCTTCGAGCGCGTCAGAGAGCGTCATCAGCCACAGCGCCTTGTCGATCTCGTCCTCCGCGGGCAGGACCTCGAGCGGTGCCGGGTCGACCTCCTGCGGCCGGGCCTGCCGGCTTCGGTGGCCGTCGATGACGATGCGCCGGGCGACCGTCACCAGCCAAGGTCGGACGGAGCCGGTCGCCCTGTTGAGCTGACCGGCGTTCTTCCAGGCACGGATGAGCGTCTCCTGTACGACGTCCTCGGCGCGCTGGCGGTCACCGGCGACGAGGCGCAGTACGTAGGCGAGCAAAGGTCCGGCATGTTCGCGGTAGAGAGCACGCATCAACTCCTCGTCAGGGACGGAGGATCGAAGACGTGACACCTCGCTGCGATGCCGGGCCCGATGCGGACGGTCATCGGCCACGGCCGCATCCTTGCGCACCTGAACCTCCCGGTCGAGACCTTGTTTGTCGTCCAGGGGTACGGAACCGGAGCGGGTTCTTCTCAACGCGCGGCGAAGTTTCTCTCCACGGCAGGTGAAAGCCCGTCCGGTGAGGCCGAGTTGCGGCCACGACCAGGCCGGGTCAGTGGGCGTCGCGCCGCGTCAGCGCGTGACGAGATTCTTCGCGCGGGCGCGGGCGGCCCGGTGCCGGGCGACCCGTTCGCGGTTGCCGCACAGCTCGCTGGAGCACCAGCGGCGGCGGTGTCCGCGGGAGGTGTCGAGGTAGCAGCGGCGGCAGTCGTCGCCCTCGCACTGGCGCAGCAGGGCGCGGGCGACGGGGTCGGTGAGCAGGTCGACGGCGTCCCGGGCGACGGCGGCGAGCAGCGCCCGGCACTCCGGCTCGTGGCTCAACACCCGGACGAGCAGCCCGGTCTCGGTGCGGACGGCGCGGGGCGCGGGCGGCGCGGAGGCGGCGGCGAGGCAGTTGAGCCGCTCCAGGGCGGGCCCGGGGCGCCGCCCTTCGAGCTGGGTGTGGACCAGGTCGTCCACGCAGTCGCGCAGTTCGCGGAACGGACCGAGCCAGTGCGGGTCCAGCGTGCTCAGCGGCGTGGCGGCCGGGACGAGCCCGGCGGCGTGCAGGAACCGGTCGAGCGTCTCGGGGCGGTCGAGCGGCTGGGCGGCGAGGTCCAGGCAGATCCGCCCGGAGTCGAACCGTACGGTCATGCCCCTGTCACCACCTTGCCGTCGAGAGCCGGTCCGGGCGCCCTCCCAGAGTGCCCACCCGCGCCGGGTCCCGCTAGAGGGTGTGGTGTCGGTCAGGCCGGAGACCGCCCCGGGCCCGGGCCCTACCCGTCCTACCCGTCCGCCTGAGTGCCGTCCGCCGCCGGATCCCGCCAGAGGGTGTGGTGTCGGTCAGGCCGGAGACCGCCCCGGACCCGGGCCCTACCCGTCCTGCCCGTCCGCCTGAGTGCCGTCCGCCGCCGGATCCGCCGCCGGGTCCAGCGCCAGCCGGTAGCCGCGCTTGACCACCGTCTGGATCAGCTTCGGTACGCCGAGGGCGGTCCGCAGCCGGGCCATCGCGGTCTCCACCGCGTGTTCGTCGCGGCCCGCGCCCGGCAGGGCGCGCAGCAGGTCGGCGCGGGAGACGACCCAGCCGGGGCGCCGCGCCAGGGTGTCCAGGAGCGCCATCCCCGCGGGCGGCACCGGCCGCAGGGCGCCGTCGACGAGGACCGCCTGGCCGCGGATCTCGACGCGGTGTCCGGCCACCGGCAGCGTGCGCGCCCGGGACGGCAGCTCCTGGCACAGCAGCTGCACCAGCGGCCCCAGCCGGAAGCGTTCGGGCTGGAGCGTCCCGACGCCGTGCCCCTGGAGCGGCAGGGCCGTCACCGGGCCCACGCAGACGGCGAGGACGTCCTGCCGCAGCGCGGCGAGGAGCTCCGGCAGCACCCCGCGGTCCTCCGCCCGGGTCAGCAGCGAGGCGGCGGCCGGCGCGCTGGTGAAGGTCACCGCGTCCAGGGCGCCGTTCAGCACGCCGTCCAGCAGCCGGTCCAGCGGCCCGATGTCCTCCGGCGGCATCCACCGGTAGACGGGGACGCCGACGACCTCCGCGCCGCCCGCCGTCAGGGCCTCCACGAACCCGGGCAGCGGCTCCCCGTGCAGCTGGAGCGCGATCCGCCGCCCGGCCACGCCCTCGTCCAGGAGCTGGTCGAGGACCTCGGCCATGGACTCGGACGACGGCGACCACGACTCGGTCAGGCCCGCGGCGCGCACCGCGCCCTTGACCTTGGGCCCGCGGGCCAGGACCTCGACGCCCCGCAGCCGGGCGAGGAGTTCGTCGCCGTACCCCCAGCCGTCCGCCGCCTCCACCCACCCCCGGAAGCCGATCGCCGTGGTGGCGACGACGACGTCGGGCGCGTGGTCGATGATCTCCTTGGTGGCCGCGAGGAGTTCGGTGTCGTCGGCGAGCGGCACGATCCTCAGTGCGGGGCCGTGGACGACGGCGGCGCCACGGCGGCGGAGGAGCGCGCTCAGCTCGTCCGCGCGCCGCGCCGCCGTGACCCCGACGGTGAACCCCGCGAGGGGACCCTGCTCATGCTCGTACATGACGACCGAGCCTGACGGTGATCCGTGACAGACTCGGTTCGCCCGTATTTCTTGGCCGTTACGGACCACTCCCGATCACACCTCGGCGTAACCGAGCCGCGGGTTCCTCTCCTCCGCCGCCTCCGCCGTGTCCGGTACGGCGGGGCGCCGGCGAAGGTATACCGCCCAGGTCACGGCGAGGGCCGCCGCGTAGAAGGCGAGGAAGGCCACGAAGGCCCAGGTGCCGGACCCCGTGGTCTGGAAGGACTGCCGGAAGGCGAGGTTGATCCCCAGCCCGCCGAGCGCGCCCACGGCCCCGATCAGACCCATCGCGGCCCCGGAGAGCCTGCGGCCGTACGCCTCGGCCTCCTCGCCCGCCAGGCCTTTGCGGTGCCCCTGGGCGAGGAAGATCGCGGGGATCATCTTGAAGGTGGAGCCGTTGCCGAGCCCGGAGAGGACGAAGAGGGCGATGAAGCCGACGAGGAAGACGGCGAGCGACTCGACGACGGAGGCGTAGATCACCACGACGGTGGCGGCCGCCATGGCGACGAAGTTCCACAGGGTGATGCGGGCGCCGCCGTGCTTGTCGGCGAGGGAGCCTCCGACGGGCCGGATCAGCGAGCCGAGCAGCGGGCCGATGAAGGTGAGCGAGGCCGCCTGCAGCGGCGTACGGCCGAACTGGGTCTGGAGGACCAGGCCGAAGGCGAAGCTGTAGCCGATGAAGGAGCCGAAGGTGCCGATGTAGAGGAAGGCCATGATCCAGGTGTGCCGGGCCGCGAGGGCTTCCTTGACCGCGCCGGTGTCGTTGCGCACCGGCGCCAGGTTGTCCATGAAGAGGGCGGAGCACACGGCCGCGATCACGATGAGCGGGAGGTAGACGCCGAGGACGATCCGGGGGTGCAGGGCGCCGGCGGTGCCGATGACGAGCAGCCCGACGAGCTGGACGACGGGGACGCCGATGTTGCCGCCGCCCGCGTTGAGCCCGAGCGCCCAGCCCTTCTTCCGCAGCGGGAAGAAGGCGTTGATGTTGGTCATGGAGGAAGCGAAGTTGCCGCCGCCGACGCCGGTGAGGGCCGCCACCAGGACGAAGGTGCCGTAGGAGGTGCCCGGCTCCATCACGGCGAAGGCGAAGCCGGTGGGCAGCAGGAGCATCAGCGCGCTGAAGACGGTCCAGTTCCGGCCGCCGAAGCGAGCGACGGCGAAGGTGTACGGGATCCGGATGAGCGCGCCGACGAAGGTGGCGGTCGCGATCAGGAAGAACTTCCCGGCCGGGTCGATGCCGTACGCGGGGCCCATGAAGAGGACCATGACCGACCACAGGCTCCATATGGAGAACCCGATGTGCTCGGAGAAGACGGAGTAGGCGAGATTGCGCCGGGCGATCCGCTCTCCCTGTTCGCGCCAGAAAGTCTCGTCCTCCGGCTCCCACCGTTCGATCCAGCGGCCGCCCATCACGTACCTCCACGGAGTCGGGTCCTGAGCGTCCAGATGCCCTGGACCTCTTTCCGGAGAGACTAGGGAGGCCTCGTTTCGGAGCGGTGGCGGGAGGTGACGGGGGCGGAACCTTGCTCTCACCCGCGGCGGGGCACGGATGTGAGCAGCTCGTCCTCCGGGAGCCAGGAGCCCGGCGGGCGGTCAAGCCAGCCCTCCCGCGCGCCGATCTCCGCCGCGGCCGCCCGCAGGGCGTCCAGACCCGGGTGCCGCAGCCCTGTGCGCCACACCAGGCTCACGGGCGACAGCGGCACCGGATCGACGAGGGGGCGCAGCACGCTCCCCGGGAAGGGCGGGAAATCGACCACCACGAGGGCGGGGATGCCGAGCTTGGCCAGGATCCGGCGGAACTCCTCCTTCCCCACGGCTCTCGGGACGCGCGGCGCCACCGCGATGCCCCGGCCCTCGAAGAGCCGCGCGGCCAGATCGGTCCACTCCCGGGTGAGGTCGTTGCCCGCCGCCGCGTAGACGCTCTCGCCCGCCAGGGCGGCCAGCGGGACGGCCGCCAGGGCCGCGAGCGGGTGGTCCTCGGGGAGCAGGACGGCCATCGCCTCGTACCGTACGAACTGCGAGGAGAGGCCGGCCCGTTCGGTGGGGCCGAGCCCGCCGTAGCGGCCGAAGGAGACGTCGAGGCTCCCGGCGAGGATCTGGGCCGCGGCTCCCGCGAGGCCGCCTTCGTAGCGGGCCATCAGCTCCTGCTCGGGGGCGAGTTCGCGGGCCCGTTCCAGGACGCGGCTGTGGGAGAGGGCGGTGGTGTTGAGGTCGACGAGCAGCGGCCGGTCCGCCGCCCGGAAGGCGTCGGCGAGCGCGTCGCAGGCCGCCAGCACCGCGCGCGCGTACGGCAGGAGCCGCTCCCCCTCCGCGGTGAGCGCGACCCTGCGGGTGGTACGGACGAACAGCTCGGCGCCGAGACCCCGTTCCAGCCGCCGGATGTCGCGGCTGAGCGCCTGCTGGGCGACGTAGAGGCGGGCGGCGGCGCGGGTGAAGTGGAGTTCGTCGGCGACGGCGACGAAGGCGCGCAGCAGCCGCGGCTCGACGTCGTGGCCGTAGCCGGACGGAGCGGGGAGGGGAACCGCGGAAGGCACCGGAGGAGCGACCGCGGACGGAGCCTGGGAGGCGACCGGGGACGGAGCCTGGGAAGCGACCGCGGGCGGAGCCTGGGAAGCGACCGGAGGAGCGACCGCGGACGGAGTCTGGGAAGGGACCGGGGAAGGAGCCACGCCGCATTCAACAACGCCGGCGCGTGAATGGCCACCGACCAGGTGTTGGACCGCCCGGGACCCGGGCCCCGAGGCTGGTCCCATGCCGCTCGACCTCATGCTCACCCCGTCCGGTCCCGCTCTCGCACCGCGCTACCGCGACCCCCACCCGCCCGCCGGTCCCCACCGGCCCCACCCGCCCGGCCGGCTCCGTCGCCCCCGTCCCGGCGGCGCGCCGAGCCCGTCCCGCCGCTCGGCCAACCCCTACGTCCGTCTCTTCGCGACCCCCGGCGCCCGCGCCTTCACCCTCGGCAATCTGATCGCCCGCCTGCCGATGGGGATGTTCGGCGTCAGCGCGGTGATCATGATCGCCGGGTCGTACGGCTCGTACGCGCTCGCCGGCGCGGTCACCGCCACGGGCCTGGCCGCCACCGCCCTCGTCGCGCCCTGGACGGCCCGGCTGGTGGACCGGTACGGCCAGGCCCGGGTCGCCGTCCCCGCGACGGCGCTGGCGACCCTCGGCTCGCTCGCGCTGCTGCTGTGCGTACGTCACCAGGCGCCGGCCTGGACCCTCTTCGCGGCGTACGCGGCGACCGCCACCACCCCCAACACGGGCGGCATGTCCCGGGCCCGCTGGGCCCACCTCCACCGGGACGACCCGGCGGCCCTGCACACCGCGAACGCCTTCGAGCAGGCCGTGGACGAGCTGTGCTTCGTACTGGGTCCGGTCCTGGCCGCGTTCCTGTGCGCCGGTCTCTTCCCGGAGGCGGGGACCCTGGCCGGCGCGGTCCTGCTCCTCACCGGCGTCCTGGTCTTCACGGCCCAGCGCGCCACGGAGCCACCCGCCACACCCCGCGCCCACGGCTCCGGCTCCCCGCTGCGCGCGCCCGGGATGGCCCCGCTGCTCGGCGTCTTCCTGGCGACGGGCGCGGTCTTCGGGGCGATGGAGGTGGTCACGCTGGCCCATGTGGACGGACCGCTCGCCGGGCCGGTGCTGGCGCTCCAGGCGGCCGGCTCGTGCGCGGCAGGCCTGGTCTACGGCCGCACGAGCCGCTCGGCCGGGCCGCGGACCTGTCTCGCCGCGATGGCCATGCTGATGACGCTGCCCTTCCTGGGCGCCGTGACGGGCTCCCTGACCGCCCTGGCGGGCGGGCTGCTGGTGGCGGGGATGGCGACCGCGCCGACCCTGCTGACGGGGATGACCCTGGTCCAGCGCCTGACCCCGGCGGGGCGCCTGAACGAGGGGATGACCCTGGCGGTGACCGCCCTCCTCGGCGGCATCGCGGCCGGCTCGGCCTCCGGCGGCTGGACCGTCGAGCACGCCCCGGCGACGGCGTACGGCTTCCTGGTGCCCACCGCGGCGGCCGCCCTGGCGCTGGCCCTGTCCGTCCTCCTGCGCGTGGGCACGCCCCGGACATGACGAAGGCCCGGTGACCATCGTGACGGTCACCGGGCCTTCGCCCACATGGGATGAGGTGTCCGGGCGGAGGACCGCTCGGACGCTCGGTGGAGATGGCGGGAATCGAACCCGCGTCCAACGGTGGCAAAACAGGGCTTCTCCGTGTGCAGTCCGCTAGGAGTTTCTCAGCCCCGGAGATCACGCGGACAAGTCTCCGACGGGCTCAGTCACTGTTTGATTTCCCTCAGGCCCCCGTGACCGGGGCTAGAGGTTTAGATCCCTAGATGACGCCAGGATCCGGGTCGGGACCATCCCCGGGCTGACGCTCCTCACAGAGGCTTCTGTTCGTTACCTAAAAATTAGGCAGCGAGGGCGAAGCGGGAGTTATCGCTCTTGGAGTTGGCGATTATTGGTTGCGACATATGGTTTACGAGATCATTGCCGCTTCCTCGACACGCTTCCCCTGATTCGGCATCCGCTGTCGAAACCGATCATCCCCATGTTGATTTTTCAAAGACGCACCCGCTGTGAGGTGCGAGGCCCATCGTACGGGAACAACGGGCGCCGTCGCCAGCGCATTACCGTGGACCCGGGGCGGGTCAGGCCTCGGCGGCCCGCTGGCGCCGCTTCGCCGCCGCGATCGCACGGCTGGTCTCCCGCGTGTCCTGCTTCTCGCGGAGCGTCTGCCGCTTGTCGAACTCCTTCTTGCCCTTGGCGAGCGCGATCTCGACCTTGACCCGGCCGTTGAGGAAGTACAGCGCGAGGGGCACGATCGTGTGACCCGTCTCCTGTGCCTTCGACTCCAGCTTGTCGATCTCCTCGCGGTGCAGCAGCAGCTTGCGCTTCCGCTTCGCCGCGTGGTTGGTCCAGCTGCCCTGGAAGTACTCGGGCACGTGGATGTTGTGCAGCCACGCCTCGTGGCCGTCGATCTGGACGAAGCCGTCGACGAGCGAGGCCCGGCCCATCCGCAGCGACTTCACCTCGGTGCCCATGAGCACCACACCGCACTCGTACGTGTCGATGATGTGGTAGTCGTGCCGCGCCTTCTTGTTCTGCGCGATGATCTTGCGCTCAGGACCCTTGTCGGCGTCCTTCTTCTTGGCAGGCTTGCCCTGCACGTTCACGAGTCCCTTTGCCATAGTGCGGCCATTTTCGCACTACGACCCCCCTCCGAGGCCACTCAATACCGTCCTCGCCCGCTCCTCGGCCCGCTCGCCGACCGCCAGGTCCGGGGTGATGCCCCGGCCGTCGACACCGTGACCGGCCGGGGTGCGGTAGTGGCCGACGGTCAGCTCGGCGACGGACCCGTCCGGCAGGGTGCTCGGCATCTGCACCGCGCCCTTGCCGAAGGTGCGCGAGCCGACGGTGACCGCCCGGCCGCGGTCCTTCAGCGCGCCGGTGAGCAGCTCGGCGGCGCTCATGGTGCCGCCGTCGATCAGCGCGACCACGGGCCGCGCGGTGTCCCCGCCGTTCTGCGCGTACACCGCGCGCTGCTCCCCGTCGACGTCGTACGTGGCGACCAGGCCGCCGTCGAGGAAGGCGGAGGCGGCGACGGCGGCCTCGGAGACCAGACCGCCGGCGTTCCCGCGCAGGTCGAGCAGGATCCCGGCGCCGGCCGGGGCGCGCCGCACCGCCTTCCGTACGCGCTCGCCCGTGCCCTTGGTGAAGGCGACCACCTTGATCAGCACGGTCCCGTCGTCGAGGCGGCGCACGGTGACGTCCTCGCCGGCGAGCCTGGCCCTGCGGAGGGTCTCGGTCCAGGCGGAGCGGCCGCGTTCGACGCCGAGGGCGACGGCGGATCCTGGGACGCCGGCGCCGCGCAGCAGCGAGACGACCTCGGAGACCGGAAGGCCGCCGACGGGGCGCCCGTCGAGGGTGACGAGACGGTCGCCCGGCCGCAACCCGGCCCGGGCGGCGGGCCCGCCGGGGTGGACGCGGCTGATCTCCACGCGTCCCTCCCCCGCCTTGCGGGCGGAGAGGCCGACACCGGTGTACGAGCCGTCGAGGGCCTGCTCGAACTCCTCGTACTCCGCCGGGCCGTACACCGCGCCCCAGCGGTCGCCGCTGCGGCTGACGAACTCCTCGGCGGCCTGCTTGCCGGACTTGCCGTCGGCCATCGCCTCGGCGGCCACCCGGTTGAGGGCGCCCCGGTCGACGGTCTCCCGCGCGGGGGCGACCCCGGCGGGCTTCGCGGCCTCCGGCGCCTGCCGGGGCAGCGCGCCGGTGACGGCGGCGGTGGCGAGCACTCCGGCGAAGACGAACGTCAAAGCGGCCCCACGGAGCGCTCCGCGGGGCCGGAGACAGTGGTCGGGACGGAGCCCGGGGCCGACCGGCATGTCGCCCACTCTAGGACAAGCGAAAGGCGCCGTACGGTGGTTGACCGTACGGCGCCCGGGGCACTCAGGCGGCTCTTCTCACACCTTGAGGTACTTGCGCAGCGCCACGAAGGCCGCAAGGGCCGGCATCAGCAGGCCGATCGCGATGACGAGCGGCAGCTTGGCGAGGACGGCGTCCCAGCCGATGAAGTTGACGAGCTGCATCTTGTCGGCGAGGGCGATGCCGTGGTCGATGAGGAAGTACCGGCCGACCAGCAGCATGATGCAGGCGACGGCGCCGCCCAGGAGGCCGGCGAACGCGGCCTCCATGATGAACGGCATCTGGATGTAGAAGCTTGAGGCGCCGACCAGCCGCATGATGCCGGTCTCCCTGCGGCGGCTGAAGGCGGAGACGCGCACCGTGTTGACGATGAGCATCAGCGCGATGACCAGCATCAGCCCCATGACACCGAGCGCGGCGATGTTCATGCCGTTCATCAGGTCGAAGAGGTTCTGCAGGATGTTGCGCTGGTCCTGGACGGACTCCACCCCGTCCCGCCCGGCGAAGGCGGTGGCGACGACCTTGTACTTCTCCGGGTCGTCCAGCTTGACCCGGAACGACTCCTGCATCTGGTCGGGCGTGATGACGGAGGCGATCGCCGTGTCGCTGTACTGCTCCTTGTAGTGCTTGAAGGCCTCGTCGGTCGACTCGTGGTGCACGGTCTCGACGATGTCCATCTTCTTCAGGTCGGCCTCGATCTGCTCCTTCTGCTGCGCGGTCACCGCACCCTTGGCGCACTTGGGGGAGGTGGCCGCGTCGTTCTTGTTGCAGAGGAAGATGGAGACGTTGACCTTGTCGTACCAGTAGTCCTTCATCGTGCTGACCTGCTCGCGCATGAGCAGCGCGCCGCCGAAGAGGGCGAGCGAGAGGGCCACGGAGACGATGACGGCGAAGGTCATCGTGAGATTGCGCCGGAGACCGACGCCGATCTCGGAGAGCACGAACTGAGCGCGCATGGTGATCTGTCCCCTACCTGCTCAGTGCTGGTATCCGTAGACGCCGCGCGCCTGGTCGCGGACGAGACGGCCCTTCTCGAGCTCGATGACGCGCTTGCGCATCTGGTCGACGATGTTCTGGTCGTGGGTCGCCATGACGACGGTGGTCCCTGTCCTGTTGATGCGGTCGAGCAGCTTCATGATGCCGACGGAGGTCTGCGGGTCGAGGTTGCCGGTGGGCTCGTCGGCGATCAGCAGCATGGGCCGGTTGACGAAGGCCCGGGCGATGGCGACGCGCTGCTGCTCACCGCCGGAGAGCTCGCCGGGCATCCGGTCCTCCTTGCCGCCGAGGCCCACCAGGTCGAGGACCTGGGGCACGGCCTTGCGGATCTCGCCGCGCGGCTTGCCGATGACCTCCTGGGCGAAGGCCACGTTCTCGGCCACGGTCTTGTTGGGCAGCAGCCGGAAGTCCTGGAAGACGGTTCCGAGCTGGCGCCGCATCTGGGGCACCTTCCAGTTGGACAGCCGGGCGAGGTCCTTGCCGAGGACGTGCACCTGGCCGTGGCTGCAGCGCTCCTCGCGCAGGATCAGCCGGAGGAAAGTCGACTTTCCGGAGCCGGAGGAACCGACGAGGAAGACGAACTCCCCCTTCTCGATCTCCAGGGATACATCCCGGAGCGCGGGGCGGTTCTGCTTCGGATAGGACTTGGAGACGTTGTCGAATCGGATCACGGATGCACCACGGTCGGCCGGGAGTAGGTGTGCGCGACCTTACGCGACCCGGGATGGCCCGCGCAGTCGCGGTCCCGGCTTGTGCGGTATATCCTTTTCGCCCTTCCGGGCGGAACGCAGGCGATCCGGGTGCAATCCGACGGGGCGCGCCGAAACGCCTCGGAGCTGGCACAGTGGTAGGGGGAACGCACGGGTGCCGCTCGGCGTTGACCGTGGTGAGGATCCCCGTGCGGGAGAGGAGAGCGCATGACCTACGACCGACTGGTGTGCGCCAACTGCGCGGCCCCCGTCACGGAGGGCCGCTGTCCCGTCTGCCGCGCGAACCGGGAGCGCCTGGACCCGTCGACGGGTCTGACCCCGGGGATGCTGCTGGCACTGGTGATCGCCCTGGTGGCGATGGCGGCGCTGCTCGCGGCGCTGCAGACCGCGTAGCACTCCGCATACGAGCCGGACACGGGAGAGGGCCGGGGGTTCGCCCCCCGGCCCTCTTTCGTCACGCGTGCGGCCTCACGGCCCCACCGTTCCGCCCGATCCGCTCACACCGGCCGGATTCCGGCCGGTGCGAGCCGGCGATCGATCCGTTCAGACGGCGGCACGCCCGCCGCCGACGAGGCGGGGGAGCATCCGGAAGCCGATGCCACCGGCGATCATCGTCGCGGCGCCGATGATCAGGAACGAGGTCTCGGCGGCGCCGGTCTCCGCCAGCTCCTCCTTGGCCTTGCCCTGCTCGACCGGCTGCGAGCCGGCGTTGTTGGTGCCCGGGTTGTTGTCGACGCACTCGGCACCGTCGAGGTCGACGGTGCAGGTGTTGCCGTCGCCACCGGTGGTGCCGCCGTCGGTGGAACCGCCCGTGGAGCCGCCCGTGGAGGACGACGAACCACCGTTGCCGCTGGTGCCACCGGTCGTCGGCTGCTCGCCGCCGCCCGTGGTCGGCGTGCCGCCGTTGCCGCCGGTGGTCGGCTGACCACCGTTGCCGCCCGTGGTCGGCTGCTCGCCACCACCGGTCGTCGGCTGACCGCCATTGCCGCCCGTGGTCGGCTGCTCGCCGCCACCGGTCGTCGGCTGACCGCCATTGCCACCGGTGGTCGGCTGCTCGCCGCCACCGGTCGTCGGCTGACCGCCATTGCCACCGGTGGTCGGCTGCTCGCCACCACCCGTGGTCGGCTGCTCGCCGCCGCCGGTCGTGGGCTGCTCGCCACCACCGGTCGTGGGCTGCTCACCGCCGCCCGTGGTCGGCTGCTCACCGCCACCGGTCGTGGGCTGCTCACCGCCGCCCGTGGTCGGCTGCTCGCCACCACCGGTCGTCGGCTCGCCGCCGCCACCGGTCGTCTCCTCGCAGACTCCGCCCACTTCCTCGCACGGGTCGTCGGAGTCGACCTGGACCGAGGCGCTGAGGCCGCCGATCTCGACTCCGACACCGACTGCCTGCGCGGCACCGGCCGCGGTCAGGGACGCACCGGCGACGACAACCGTCCCGGCGGCTATCCGCGCGAGGCGAACCCGCGTCTTCTTCGTCATATGCCTGCTACCCCCAGTAGCTCAATCTCGTCATGGGGCCGCGTTCGGGGCCACGGGCATCGGGAGCGGGATGATCACTCAACCGGTCCCCGTTCACACGCGCCCCAGAAATACGCATGCCGCGGGTCACCCTTGCGAGTTTCCGCATACGCGTCAAGGTCGTTGCGCGTGCGATGCCCGAAAGATCATCAGTTGACCGTCATGCGGGGATGCAACTGTGACGTAAACGCGGAACTTCCGCCTCTCCCAGGCCAGTTCTTATGTCGACAAAGCGGCTCGTCGGCATCGTTTCCGCTTGCGCCCGCGAATCGGCCGTACGCCGACGAAAGCACCGGGCCCCTCGCGGCGGTGTGCGCGAGGGGCCCGGTGCGGTGAAAGCCGAAGGGGGTTACTTCTCCTGCTGCTTGCGCCAGCGGATGCCCGCCTCGAGGAAGCCGTCGATCTCGCCGTCCAGGACGGACTGCGGGTTGCCGACCTCGAAGTCCGTCCGGAGGTCCTTGACCATCTGGTACGGGTGGAGGACGTACGAACGCATCTGGTTGCCCCAGGAGCTGCCGCCGTCGCCCTTCAGGGCGTCCATCTTGGCGCGCTCCTCCTGGCGCTGACGCTCCAGCAGCTTGGCCTGGAGGACGTTCATGGCGCTCGCCTTGTTCTGGATCTGGGAGCGCTCGTTCTGGCAGGAGACCACGATGCCGGTCGGGAGGTGCGTGATGCGCACCGCCGAGTCGGTCGTGTTGACGCCCTGGCCGCCGGGGCCCGACGCGCGGTAGACGTCGACGCGCAGCTCGGACTCGTCGATCTCCACGTGGTCGGACGACTCCACGACCGGGAGGATCTCGACGCCCGCGAACGAGGTCTGGCGGCGGCCCTGGTTGTCGAAGGGCGAGATGCGCACCAGGCGGTGCGTGCCCTGCTCGACGGAGAGGGTGCCGTAGGCGTACGGCGCCTTGACGACGAAGGTGGTCGACTTGATGCCGGCCTCTTCGGCGTACGAGGTTTCGTAGACCTCCGTGCCGTAGCCGTGGCGCTCGGCCCAGCGCAGGTACATCCGCTGGAGCTGCTCGGCGAAGTCGGCGGCGTCCACGCCGCCGGCCTCGGCGCGGATGTTGACGAGCGCCTCGCGCTCGTCGTACTCGCCGGACAGGAGCGTACGGACTTCCATCTCGTCCAGCGCCTTGCGGACGGAGACCAGCTCGGTCTCGGCCTCGGCGCGGGTGTCGGCGTCGTCCATCTCCTCGGCGAGCTCGAAGAGCACCGCGAGGTCGTCGATCCGGCCGCGCAGGGCCTCCGCCTTGCGGACCTCGGCCTGGAGGTGCGAAAGCTTGCTGGTGATCTTCTGCGCCGCCTCCGGGTCGTCCCACAGGGACGGGGCCGCGGCCTGCTCTTCGAGCACGGCGATGTCGGCCCTCATCTGTGCGAGGTCCAGGACGGCCTCGATCGACCCCATGGTCGAGGAGAGGGACTTCAGCTCTTCTGATACATCGACGACTGCCACGCGTCCAGCGTAACGGCTCCCCACCGCTCCCCGACCCGCCGCCCGCCTCGGAACACCGCGACCCCGGCAGGATCGGCAGGGGCCCCTACGGGCTCGTGGAGGTCTTGGAGTCCTGGGGCGGGGCGTCGGAGTCGCCGGTGGTCGCCAGGTAGCCGCCGGCGGCCAGGGCGCCGGTGACCAGGACCGCGGCGATGGAGAGGGTGAGCCGGCGCTTGCGGGCCGCGCCCGCCTTGTGGCGGGCCGAGCCGGGCCGGCGGGCTCCCGCGGGGCGGGGGGCGCGGGCGGTGCCCAGCGGGCCGCCGGAGAGTTCGTCGGGGGCTGGCACGCGCATGGAGGTGTGCGTGTCGCGGTTGGAGTCGGGGGTGGCGCCCGGGACGAGCGGGACGGCGGCGCGGCGGGGGGCGGGCCCGCCGGCCGCGGCGGATGTCCCGGAGCCCGTCGCGTACGGCTCCTCCTCCGGTTCGCCGGACGGCTCCGCGTCCGGCTCGTCCACGTCGAGCGGCGGGATGCCGGCGAGCAGCGGCAGGACGTCGCGCAGCCGGGCGCCCAGCTCCGAGGCGCGCAGCCGGGAGGCGGGGGCCTTCGCCAGGCACTGGACGATCAGCTGCCACAGCTCCTCGGGGATTCCGGGCAGCGGGACGACGGTCTCGGTGACGTGCCGTCGGAGCACGGCGCCGGGGTGGCCGCCGCCGAAGGGGGTGAACCCGGCGAGGAGTTCGTACAGCACGGTGGCGAGGGCGTAGATGTCGACGGCGGCGCGCGGCGGCAGGCCTTCGACGATCTCGGGGGCGAGGTAGTCGGGCGTGCCGATGATCCGGGTGGCCTTGGTGCGGCCGGGGGTGTCGATGAGCTTGGCGACGCCGAAGTCGGTGAGGAGCGCGGGATGGGCGCCGCCGGGGCCGAGCGGGCCCTCCATGTCGAGGAGGATGTTCTCCGGCTTGACGTCCCGGTGGACGACGCCGGCGGCGTGCGCGGCGGCGAGCCCGTCGGCGACGTCGGCGATGATCGAGACGGCCGCCTCGGGGGCGAGCCGCCGCTCGCGGTCGAGGCGGGTGCGGAGGTCGGTGCCGCGGACCAGGTCCATGACGAGCGCGAGGTCGTTGCCGTCGACGACGAGGTCGCGGACGGCGACCACGCGCGGGTGGTCGAGGCCGAGCAGGGCGGTGCGCTCCTGGACGAAGCGTCCGACGAGCTCCTGGTCGGAGGCCAGGTCCTCGCGCAGCAGCTTGATGGCGACGGGGCCCTCGGGGCCCTCGCCGAGCCACACCGTGCCGGCGCTGCCCCGCCCGAGGATCTGATGGGCTGTGTAGCGGCTGCCGATTTTCCGTGCCAAGACTGCTCCCTCAGCGGCTGGCGGTCGCGACAAAGTTACGCGTCCCCGGGCGCTGGTCGTCACTTCCGAGGGGAAATCACCCCTCGGAAGTCGATAAATCGGCAGTACTACTGTCCCGTACCGCCGGTAGTGGTCCCGCCGGTGGTCCCGGTGTCGGTGCCGCTGCCGAGGTCGGAGACCCAGGTGGAGACGGACGAGATCATGTCGCCGATCGCCTCCCAGTAGCCCTTGCCCTCGGCGACCCAGCTCTGGAGCGGGGTCAGCTCCCAGACGAGCCAGCCGGCGACGACGAACAGCACGATCGTGAACAGGCAGCCCTTGAGGCAGCCCAGGCCCGGGATCCGCATCGGGTTGGCGCTGCGCTGACGCGGCGGGCGGGGCTCGCGCGGAGCCGGCGCCTGCGGCGGGGGCTGCGGCGGCCGGTACTGCTGCTGCGGCCGCTGCTGCTGGGGCTGGGGCGCGTACTGCTGCTGCTGGGGCTGCGGGGCGTACTGCTGGGGCTGCTGCTGCCGCTGCGGCGGACGCTGCTGGTACTGCTGAGGCTGCTGCTGGTACTGCGGGGGCTGAGGCTGCTGCTGGGGCCGGCGCTGGGGGCGTCGGCGCAGCGGGTCCTCGCTCGGGTCCAGGTACTGCACCTGGGTCTGTTCGTTGCGGTCCCGCGCCGCGCGGAGCTGGCTCTGCCAGGGGTGCGGCTCGTCGCTCTGCGCTCCCTGCGGGGGCTGGGCGGGGACGGGCGGCAGGACCGTGGTCGGGTCGGCGCCGGCCCCCGGGCCGCCGGTCGGCATGACGCTGGTCGCGGCGGCGGGGTCGTACTGGTGGGCTCCGCCGCTGGGCAGCACCTGGGTCGGGTCGGCCGCGCCGGGCGTCTCCGGGACGTGCGCGGGCGCCGGGTCGGGGCCGAGCAGGGCGCCGACGCCCTCGGCCGCCTCGATCTGCGCGGGCGCGGCGTGCACGCCGATGCCGGACGCGACCGTGCGCAGCGCGCGGGCCAGGTTCTCGGCGCTGGGCCGGCGGTCCGGGTTCTTGCTCAGGCAGCGCTCTATCACCGTCCACAGCGGGCCGGGGACGGTCGCCGGGCGGTGCGGGTCCTCGCTGAGGTGCCGGTGCAGGACCTCCAGGGCCGTGCCGCCCGCGAACGGGGGCCGGCCGGTGACCAGCTCGTAGAGGAGGATGCCCGCGCCGTAGATGTCGACGGCGGAGGTCTGCGGGCGGCCCTCGGCGGACTCCGGCGCGACGTACGCGGGCGTGCCGACGAACTCGTGCGTCCGGGTCAGGCCCGGGGAGTCGGCGAGGCGGGCGATGCCGAAGTCGGTGAGCATCGGATGCATCCCGCCGTCCCGCTCGGCGAGCAGGACGTTGGCGGGCTTGAGGTCGCGGTGGACGACGCCGTCGGCGTGGCTGGCGGCGAGGGCGTCGGCGATCTGCGCGGTGAGCAGGGCCGCGGCGACCGGGGTGAGCGGGCCGTTCTCGCGGATGTACCGGTGCAGGTCCGGGCCCTCGACGAGGTCCATGACCAGGGCGAGGACATCGCCCTCGACGACGAGGTCGCGGGTCCGCACGATGTTGGGGTGGGTGAGCCGGAGCAGCACGGACCGCTCGCGCAGGAAGCGCATCACGATGTCCGCGTCGTTGGCCAGCTCCTCCTTGAGGACCTTGATCGCCACGGTCTCTCCGGGCTGGCCCGGCACGGCGGCCTCGGCGCCCGCCGTCTCCCGCTGGCGGGCTCGCCAGACGGTGCCCGTGGCGCCGCGGCCGAGCGGCTCCTCGAGCAGGTACTTGCTGCCGATTGGCCGCACGTCACGCGCTCCCTGCTGATCGTGGTCCTGGACCCCCCGGAGTCCCTGTCATCTGTTGTGACCCGTCCGGGGGTCCAACCCACTTTAGTGCCGCCGAACGGGTCAGCGGTCGATCGCGAGACGGCCGATTCCGGCACCGGACTTGTCCGAAAACAAGACGCATATGGCGCACCCGAGGTTGCGGGAAGTGCCGGGAGACGTGCCCAACCAGGCACTTTTACGTCCACAGCCGACCATTCAAGATCACTTCGAGGCGACCCGCGGGCGGGTTGTCAGTGGCAGGTGCGAGGATGCACACAGCACGTCGCATCGAGGGGTCGGGAGCCCCGCGCCGTGCCGACCTGTACCGGACGACGCGTCCGTGCGGGTGGGGGAGGTCACAGGGCGGCTCCCCTGCCGGCACCACGCGCAGAAGGGACCGCTGACGGCGATGCAGATCCGGCTGACCGTCCTCGCGCCGCACGCCGGCCACGGCGCCGGGCGCGCCTGCGACATGCTCGTCACCGCCCCCGCGGGGACGGCTCTGGCCGCCGTGGCCTCCCAGCTCGCCGCGGCCGTCTCCGGCCCGGACACCTCCACCTCCGGCACCACCGTGCTCTACGCCGGCCGGGAGCGGCTCGACACCCGGCGCTGCGCCCTCGGCGAGCCCCCGCTGGTCGACGGCGCGGTGCTCACCCTCCAGGTTCCCGGCGAGGACGACCGGGTCGCCGAGGGCGCCCCGGCCCGGCTCCACGTGGTCGCGGGGCCGGACGCCGGAGGGGTCCACCTCCTGCACGGCGGCCCGATCAGGGTCGGCCGCTCCCTGGACGCGGACGTGCCGCTCGACGACCCGGATGTCTCCCGGGTCCACTGCACGGTGACGGTCGGCGACGACGGCCGGATCACCGTCGCCGACCTCGGCTCCACCAACGGCACGACGCTGGACGGCTCCCCCGTCGGCCCCCGCCCGGTCCGTCTGGCCCCCGGTGCCCTCCTGCGCCTGGGCGAGTCGGCCCTGCGCCTCGCGGACCGCGGCGACTGCGGTACGGACTCCCTGCCGACGACCCCGGACGGCGAGGGCCATCTGCGGGTGGGAACGGCCGCCGGGGACGGCGGACCCTCCGAAATCGGCGGCCTCTCCGGGGGCGACCCGGCCGGGAGCGGCCCGGTCCACGGCCGGAGCGCGGGCTCCTCGGCCCTCGACGCGGGCCCCCAGGGGGCCTGCGGCGCCGCCGGCCCGTACCCGACCCCCGGCCTCCACGGCGCCGACGCCCGGGCCGCCGACGTCCCGGGCCCCCGGCCCTCGCCGGGCCCGGGCGGCGCCCCGGAGCACGACGGGCTCCGCCACCACCCCGCCCCCTTCCGCGCGGACGACGCCACGCACGCGGGCTCCCTCGGCCACGCGCGCGCCGAAGAGGACGGGGACGACGAGGGCGAGGCCCACAGCAGGACCCGCCGTCAGACCGCCCCGCCGGCACGGGGCAAGCGCGGCATAGGAGCGTGGGCGCGCCGGCTGACCGGGGGGAAGGGCGAGGCGGCGCCTTCGGAGACGGGCGTCGCCGCCGGCGCCTCCGGCCTGTTCGCGGCGGGCCCGTCCGCGGGCGGTCCTGCCCCGGCCGCCGACACCTGGCCGGATCCGGCCGCCGTGCTGCTGACCGCGCTCGGCCCGGGCCCCCGCCTCTGGGAGCGCGGCCCCGGCCACCCGGAATCGCTGGTCGTCCGGCTCGGCACGACCGACCGCGCCGAGCTCTCCGGCGTGCCCGTCACCGTCGGCCTGCGGGAGGCCGGCTCGCTCGGCCTCGCCGGGCCCGGGGACCGGCTCGCGGGCCTCGCCCGCTCGGTCGTCGCCCAGCTCGCCGCCCTGCACTCCCCCGCCGAGCTGGAGATCGTGCTGATCAGCGCGGACCGCGGCCGTTCCCTTGAGGAGCGGCGCCGGGCCTGGGGCTGGCTCGGCTGGCTCCCCCATCTGCGGCCCGCCCACGGCCAGGACTGCCGGCTGCTCCTCGCGTACGACCGCGAACAGGCCGAGGCGCGTACGGCCGAGCTGACCCGCAGGCTCGACGACGGTCCGCTCGGTCCCGGGTGGCCGAGCGCCGACCGCGCCGCCGTCGCCGAGGCCGCGGCCCGGCACGAGGGCCCGTCCACGGTCGTGATCGTGGACGGGGACCCGGGGTCGGCGGCCCTGCGCGAGACGACCGCGCGGCTCGCCGGAGCGGGCGCCGCCGCCGGGATCCATCTGATCTGTCTGGCCGAGGCGCCGGCCGCCTCCCCGGTCTCGCCGGTGGCAGCGACGTACGAAAGCGCGTGCGCGGCCTCCCTCGCCTTCCGCGAGTGCGGGGCGGTGGCCTTGCTGAGCGGTGACGTGGCGACGGCGCTGCGGCTGTTGCGTACGGCGGGGGGCCGGGCCGCCGGGCACGGCACGGTGGGCGTGGTGGACGCCGTCTCGGTCGCCTGGGCGGAGCGCTTCGGCCGCGCCCTGGCCCCGCTGCGCACGGAGGGAGCGGCCGCGCCGCGCGGCCGGGCGGCCGCGGCCCTGCCCCGGTCCGCGCGGCTGCTCGACGAGCTGGGCCTGGCCCGGGCCACCCCCGCGTCGCTGCTGGCCCGCTGGGCGTCGGCGGCGGACGGGACGGTCGTGCTGGGCGCGGGGCCGCGCGGGCCGGTCTCGGTCGATCTGACCGCGGAGGGCCCGCACCTGCTGATCGAGGGACCGGCGGGCAGCGGGCGCACGGAGCTGCTGCGGTCGATCGCCGCCTCCCTCGCGGCCGGCGGGCGGCCCGACCGCCTGGGCCTGCTCCTGGTGGACGGCGGGGGCGGCGAGCGGGGCGAGGGCCTGGCGGTCTGCGGCGAGCTGCCGCATGTCACGGAGCATCTGGTCGCCTCCGACCCGGTCCGGATGCGCGCGTTCGCGCAGGCGCTGGGTGCCGAGCTGAAGCGCCGCGCCGAGCTGCTGGGCGACGGGCACTTCGCCGACCGCCGGACGGCCGGGCGGCGCGCGTCCGCGGACCGTCCGGCCGGGCAGCGGACGCCGAGCCCGGCGGAGGCCGTGGCGCAGGCCGGTCGGGCGACCGCCCGTATCCCGGACCCCCGCGTCTCCTCCGGGCGGACCGACCGCCCGCACGCCGAGGCCCCGGCCGCCGACCGCCTGAGCGGCCGTACGGTCCGCACGGGTCCCGAGGGCCTGACGTACCACCCCAGCGTCCGCCCCCCGCGCACGGACGCACCCTCGACACCACCCGGCCGCCCGGCCCCCGCGGACCTCCCGGCCACCCCGAGCGGCCGGGTCACCTGCCGAACCCCAGACGAGCTCCCCGCCACCCCGAGCGGCCGAGCCTCCGACGGCCTCCCGGCCACGCCGAGCGGCCGCGTCACCCGCCAGACCCCCGACGGCTTCCTCACCGACCAGCCCAGCACCCGTCCCACCCGTCCCGCCCGCCGCGCCCCCGACGACCTCCCGGCCACGCCGAGCGGCCGCGTCGGCCGCCCGACCTCCGACGACCTTCCCGCCACCGCCGGTGGCCGGGGCGCTCCCCTGGCCGGTGGGGACGGCGCGCTCGGCGACCGGCCCAGTGGCCGGCTGCCGCTGCGGGGCGGGGCCGATCTCGCCGACCGGGCCGGTGGGCGGGTCCCGCGTCCGGCCCGGGAGGCCGAGGTGCTCGGTGAAGGGCCCGCCCCGGAAGCGTCCGGGTCCGGCGCCGAGTCCGGCGCGCTGCCCCGGCTCGTCGTCCTCGTGGACGACTTCGACGCACTCGTGGCGCCCGCGCTCGGCGCCCCGGGACGGCCCGCCGCCGGTTCCGTCGTACGCGCCCTGGAAGCCGTCGTCCGTGGCGGCGCCCGGCTCGGGGTGCACCTCATCGCGGCCTCGGCCCGCCCGGACCGGACGGCGGACACGGAGCTGGCCCACGGCGCCCGGCTGCGGATCGTGCTCGACGCTCCCCCGGCGGTCCCGGGCCCCGACGAGCCCGTGCCCGGCCGGGGGCGGCTCGGTCACCCGGACGGCCGGGTGACCCCGTTCCAGGCGGGCCGCGTCTCCGGCCGGATCCCGCGCACGGCGACGCTCCGGCCGACCGTGGTCCCCCTGGAGTGGGAGCGGATGGGCGACCCGCCCACCCGCAGACCCGTGCGCGAGCTGGGCAACGGCCCGACCGATCTGGCCCTCCTCGCGAGCGCCCTCGACCGCGCGGCCCGCTCCGTCGACGCCACCCCCGTGGCTCCCCTGGCCCCGGCCGTCCACCCCTGACCCGCGCCCCGCCCACCGGGCGCGAGCCCGTCCCGCGCGAGCCGCTCCCGTACGAGCGCGTCCGTCACGAGCCCATCACGATCCCCGCCCGGGCACGGGAGGCGGTATTGCGGGGGCCGATCACCGGGCGTAGACCTGTCGGCACTGGCACGAGCACGGGACGAGCACGCGCACAGGGAGACGGGGCAGTCATGCGTACACCTCTTCGTACACGCAAAGCCGCGACGACGATCACCGCCGTCACCGCGTTCACCGCACTCGCCCTCGCCGGCTGCGGCGGCGAGAGCGGCAAGGACTCCGGCCCGCCCGCCGGGCCCACCAGCACCGCGGACCCGGGCGGGGAGTCGGTCTCCCTGCCCTCCCTCAAGGGGGAGAAGATCCAGGTCGCCGCCGTCTGGACGGGCCCCGAGCAGGAGAACTTCACCAAGGTCCTGAAGGAGTTCGAGAAGCGCACCGGCGCCACCGTCACCTTCGTGCCCGCGCAGGACCCGATCGTGAACTTCCTCGGTACGAAGATCGCCGGCGGCGCCCCGCCGGACGTGGCGATGCTCCCCCAGGTCGGCGCGATCAAGCAGGCCGCCGCCCAGAAGTGGATCAAGCCGGTCGGCCCGGAGGCCAAGGCCCAGCTCGCCAAGAACTACTCCCAGGGCTGGCAGGACCTCGGCGCGGTCGACGGCACGCAGTACGGCGTCTACTTCAAGGCCGCGAACAAGTCCCTGATCTGGTACAACAACGCGGCCTTCGAGAACGCCGGCGCCTCCGAGCCCGCGACCTGGAAGGAGTTCCTCGCGACCGCGGAGACCATCTCGGCCTCCGGCGTCACCCCCGTCTCGGTGGGCGGCGCGGACGGCTGGACCCTCACGGACTGGTTCGAGAACATCTATCTCTCCCAGGCGGGCCCGGAGAAGTACGACCAACTGGCGCAGCACACGATCAAGTGGACGGACCCGTCCGTCACCCAGGCCCTGACGACCCTCGCCCAGCTGTTCGGCAAGCCGGGTCTGATCGCGGGCGGCGCGGACGGCGCCCTGCAGACGGAGTTCCCGGCCTCGGTCACCCAGACGTTCACGGGCGGCGACCAGCCGAAGGGCGCGATGGTGTTCGAGGGAGACTTCGCCGCCATCAACATCGCGCAGACGGACGCGGAGATCGGCACGGACGCGAAGGTGTTCCCGTTCCCGGCGGTGGGCGCGGAGTCCCCGGTCGTGACGGCCGGCGACGCGGCGGTGGCGCTGAAGGACACCAAGGGCGCCCAAGCGCTGCTGACCTTCCTCGCCTCTCCGGACGCGGCGCGGATCTGGGCGGGCGCCGGCGGCTTCCTCTCCCCCAACAAGGCCCTGGACCCGGCCGCGTATCCGAACGACGTCCAGCGGGAGATCGCCAAGGCGCTGATCGAGGCCGGTGACGACTTCCGCTTCGACATGTCGGACCAGATGCCCCAGTCGTTCGGCGGAACGCCCGGCAAGGGCGAGTGGAAGGCGCTCCAGGACTTCCTCAAGAACCCGAAGGACATCGCGGGGACCCAGGCACGACTGGAGGCCGACGCGGCCAAGGCGTACCGGAGCTGATCGGCCGTCATGGCTTCGGTGCCGCGCACGGCGGGGCACGGCACGCCCCGCACACCGCACAAGAGCGTCACCGGCACCCGTAAGGCAGTGGCGGCGGGGTTCCTCCTCCCCGCCCTGCTGCTGCTCGGTGCGCTCGTCGTCTACCCGATCGGGTACTCCGTCCAGCGGTCGTTCTTCGACAAGTCCGGGGAGTCCTTCGCCGGCCTCGGCAACTACGTCGAACTCTTCACCGACGACACGATCCTCACGGCGGTCAGGAACAACGCGATCTGGGTGGTCTTCG
This sequence comes from Streptomyces sp. NPDC008121, assembly GCF_042957155.1. Lineage (NCBI taxonomy): Bacteria > Bacillati > Actinomycetota > Actinomycetes > Kitasatosporales > Streptomycetaceae > Streptomyces > Streptomyces sp. NPDC008121. Next base: position 41,956 of record NZ_JBIBHT010000013.1, read on the forward strand.
CCCCGGCCGTGGCGACCGCGCTCGGGCTGATCTTCGCGGTGCTGACCGAGCGGGTGCGCTGGGGCACGGCGTTCAAGCTGATCGTCTTCATGCCGATGGCGATCTCGATGCTCGCCGCCGGGATCATCTTCCGGCTCGTCTACGAACAGGATCCGGACCGCGGGGTCGCCAACGCCGTCTGGGTGGGCGTGCACGACACCTTCGCCGAGTCGTCCGTCTTCCCCCGGGCCCGTCCCCTGCCGGTTCATCCGCTGGAGGCGGCGGGCGGCGGGGCGTTCGTGACGAAGAGCCCCGTCCGCGCGGGCGAGGCGGTTCGGCTCCCGCTGATCGGTGTCCCGCCGGCGCAGATGCCGCCGGACGCGCGCCCGGCGCGCCCCGCCGAGCCCGCGCCGGCGGACGGCGGGATCAGCGGCACGGCGTGGCTGGACTTCACCCGGGGCGGGGGCGGGAAGCCGAACGTCGTCGATCCGCAGGAGCTCGGTCTCCAGGGGTTGCGGATCGAGGCGGTGAAGGACGGCCGGGTGGTCGCGAGCACCACGGCCGGCGCCGACGGGCGGTTCGCCCTCCCGGCCGCCGCCGACGGCGCCGTCCTGCGACTGCCGGCGGGCAACTTCCGGGAGCAGTACAACGGCGTCGAGTGGCTCGGCCCCTCGCTCGTCACCCCTGCCGTCATCGGCAGTTACGTGTGGATGTGGGCCGGGTTCGCGATGATGCTGATCGCCGCGGGGCTCGCGAGCGTCCCGCGTGAACTCCTCGAAGCGGCCCGCGTCGACGGGGCGAACGAATGGCAGGTCTTCCGCCGCATCACCGTGCCGCTCCTGGCGCCGGTCCTCGCCGTGGTCGTGGTCACCCTGATGATCAACGTTCTGAAGGTCTTCGACCTGGTGTTCATCATCGCCCCGGGTTCGGCGCAGGACGACGCGAACGTCCTCGCGCTCCAGCTGTACCGGTCGTCGTTCGGCACGGACGCGGATCTCGGGGTGGGCTCCGCCATCGCGGTCCTGTTGCTCCTGCTGGTGATCCCGGTGATGGCGTTCAACATCCGCCGCATGCGAAGGGAGACCCGCCGGTGACCGCGTCGGATCGAGACGGGGGCGTCCTGGGCGCACGGCTCGCCGCCCGGACCGCCGGGGGTGCGATGCGGGTCTTCCTGGTCCTCGTCGGGCTCTTCTGGCTCATGCCCACGGTCGGCCTGCTGCTGTCGTCGCTGCGCGGTCCGTCCGACATCAGCGAGAGCGGCTGGTGGAAGGTCTTCACCACCCCGGCGCAGCTCACGACGGAGAACTACGCCGACCTCCTGGCCAACGAGACGATCACGGGCTCGCTCGTCTCCACGGTCCTGATCACCGTCCCGGCGACGGTCCTCGTGGTCGTGATCGGCTCGCTCGCCGGGTACGCCTTCGCCTGGCTGGACTTCCCGGGCCGGGACTGGTGGTTCCTGGTGGTGGTCGGGCTCCTAGTGGTGCCGGTCCAGGTCGCGCTCGTGCCGGTCTCGAAGCTCTTCGGCACGATCGGGATCTTCGAGACGACGCTCGGGGTCGTCCTCTTCCACACGGCGTTCGGGCTGCCGTTCGCGATCTTCCTGCTGCGGAACTTCTTCGCGGAGATCCCCAAGGAGCTGCTGGAAGCGGCCCGTCTCGACGGGGCGGGTGAGCTGCGACTCTTCACCCGGGTGGTGCTGCCGCTGGGCGGGCCGGCGATCGCCTCCCTGGGGATCTTCCAGTTCCTGTGGGTGTGGAACGACATGCTGGTGGCGCTGATCTTCGCGGACTCCGACTCGCCGCCGATCACGGTGGCGCTGCAGCAGCAGGTGCGGCAGTTCGGGAACAACATCGACGTGCTGGCACCGGGCGCGTTCGTGTCGATGGTGATCCCGCTGGCGGTCTTCTTCGCCTTCCAGCGCCAGTTCGTCTCGGGCGTGATGGCGGGAGCGGTGAAGTAGCGGGCGGGGGGGCGCCGGGGAGCCAGCCCCGAACGCGGTGAGCCCGACAGGCGAGTGATCCGAAGGGCGCGCCGGGGGAACAGCCCCGAACGCGCGGAGCCCCCGAGGAACGAGGGGGCGAGCACGTACGGGGCTGTGAGCCCGGCTCGAAGCGCCCGGAGGGGAACCGAGCCCCGAAAAAAGAGGGGCGAGGCGATTGGCCTGATCGGTTCGAACGGATCCGGGAAATCCACCCTCCTCAAGGCGGTGGCGGGCCTGCTGCCCGTCTCCGAGGGCACGATCTACACCCAGGGCCGTCCCTCCCTCCTCGGTGTCGACGCGGCGCTGATGAGCGATCTGACCGGGGAGCGCAACGTGATCCTCGGCGGGCTCGCCATGGGGATGAGCCGCGCCGAGATCGACGCCCGCTACGCCGGGATCGTGGAGTTCTCCGGGATCGACGAGAACGGCGACTTCGTCTCGCTCCCCATGCGGACGTACTCCTCCGGCATGGGCGCCCGCCTCCGCTTCTCCATCGCGGCGGCCAGGAGCCACGACGTCCTGCTCATCGACGAGGCGCTGGCGACCGGCGACGCGCGGTTCCGCCGCCGCAGCCGGCAGCGGATCGAGGAGCTGCGGGCCGAGGCGGGGACCGTCTTCCTGGTCAGCCACTCCCTCTCGACCGTCACCGAGACCTGCGACCGGGCGCTGTGGCTGGAGGCGGGGGCGCTGCGCCGGGACGGACCGGCGGCGGAGGTGGTGGCCGCGTACGAGGAGTTCACCAGGACGGGGGGACAAAAGGGGAGATAACCCACCGAAGCGCCATAGAGTGCAGTTCCGATGACGACGCATCGAGAGTCCACCCCAGCGCCCCCGCCCGGCAGCGCCACCGGCGACCCGGGTCCGGCCCCCGCGCCCGTCGACGGGGCCGGGGGCGGGCCCGCCTCCGGCACCACGACCGCGACCGGGACCAGCCCCGTGATCGGCCCCGCGACCGACCGGGACAGGCGGCCGGCACGGTCCGGGTGCGCACCCCCGCCCCCCGGGCTCACCGGCTCGCCCTTCGAGTCGGAGACGTTCACGGCGGCCACCTTCGTCGCGGTCGGCCGCGGCCCGTGGATCGCCCTGGCCGTCCTCTGGCTCGTCACCCGCGCCGGCATGCTCCTGCTCCTGCTGCGCGACAGCCTCGGCGTCGGCGGCGTGGGCCGCGAGGTGTACGTCCTCTACCAGCACTGGTACGGGCAGTTCGCCCGGGGCACCTTCCCGGTGGACGACTCCACCTGGCAGTACCCGCCGGGCGCCGGGCTCGTCATCATGTCGCCCGGCGTGCTGCCCTGGCTGACGTACTTCCAGGCCTTCGTCGGCCTCACCCTCCTCGCCGACGCCGCCGTGGCCCTCGCCCTCGCCCGCGCCGACAGCCACCGCCTCACCCACGGCGCCTGGGTCTGGGTCTGCGGCCTGCCCCTGCTCCTCCACCTCCCCCTCGCGCGGTACGACGTGCAGGTCACCGCCGTCGCGGTCCTCGCCCTCCTCGCGATGAAGTCCCGGTTCGCCGCCGGCCGGGTCCTCGGCGGCGCGCTCGCCGCCGTCGGCGCGCTGGTCAAGGTGTGGCCGGTGCTCACGCTGATCGGCACTCCCCGGGGCCGTACCACCCGCGAGACCTGGATCGCCGCCGCGACCACCGCCGCCGCGCTGCTCGCCACCCTGGCGTTCTGCTTCTCCGACTCCCTCGGCTTTCTGCGCCAGCAGGGCGGCCGGGGCGTGCAGATCGAGTCGCTCGGCGGCACCGCCCTGGCGCTGGGCCGGGCGGCGGGTGTCTGGCCGGGGACGGTGGAGTACCGCTTCGGGGCGTTCGAGTACGTCGGCCCGTACGTCTCCAGCATCGGCCGGCTCGCCCTGCTCCTGACGGTTCTGGCCTTCGTCTGGCTGCTGCTGTGGCGGCTGCGGGCCCGCACCTGGACGGTGGCGACGCCGCTGGACGCGGCCCTGGCGGCGGTGCTGCTCTTCACCGTCACCAGCAGGGTGATCAGCCCCCAGTACATGGTCTGGCTGCTCGGCCTGGTCGCCGTCTGCCTCACCTGCCGGGAGACCGTGATGCGCCCGGTGGCGCTGCTCCTGCTGCCGGCCGCGGCGCTCAGCTCGCTTGCCTACCCCGTCCTGTACGACGAGGTGGTGACGGGCACCGAGCGGGGCGTGGCCGTCATGGTGGCCCGCAACGCTCTGCTGCTCCTGGCGGCGCTGGTGGCCGCACGGCGGCTGTGGACCGCGTCGGTCGCCGTCCGCCAGGACGACGACGTGTGAGACCGGCCGGCCCCCCACCACGGGGCGCCCCACCGCGCGACGAAGGGCCCCGCCGGAAACCCGACGGGGCCCTTCGTCACGTCCGGCGGCGCCGGTCTCAGCTGTGCGTGCGCAGCAGCTGGCGCATCGTCCGCATGGCCACCGACAGGTTGGCCAGGTCGAACGTCTCCGAGCCCTGGATCTCCTCCAGCGTCGACCGCGCACGGCCGAGGATCGCCGCGTTCCGCTCCTCCCAGGCCTTGAACCGGTCCTCCGGCGTCGAGGTGCCGTTGCCCGCCGCCAGCACGTCGGCCGTGAGGGCGGCGTGCGCGGCGAAGAGGTCCTCGCGGATGGAGGCGCGGGCCATCGACTGCCAGCGGTCCTCACGCGGCAGCTCGATGATCCGGTCCATGAGCTGGGTGATCCGCAGCCGGTCGGCCAGGTCGTAGTAGACCTCGGCGACCGCCATCGGGTCCTTGTCCGTACGGTCCGCGATCGCGACGATGTCGAGCGTCGGGAAGGCGGAGGAGAATCCGGCGACCCGCAGGGCCAGCTCCTCCGGGACGCCCTCGCCGGTCAGCTCCTGGAGGATCGACTGGTACCACTCCAGGTCCGCGCCGCGCAGCAGCTGCGGCAGCTCGCCCCAGACCTGCTCGACGCGCTCGCCGAAGAAGCCGATGGTCTCGGCGAGCCGCAGCGGCTGCGGCCGGTTGCCCAGCAGCCAGCGCGTGCCGCGCTCGACCAGACGACGGGAGTGGAGCCGCATCCGGGTCTGGACGTCGGCCGGGACGCGGTTGTCGAGGGCCTCGACGGCGTCCCAGACCTCGCCGAGCCGGAAGATGGAGCGGGCGGCGGTCTGCGCGCGGACGATCTCCTCGATCGACGCGCCGGTCTCCTCGCGGAGGCGGTGCAGGAAGGTCGAGCCACCGCTGTTGACGGTGTCGTTGACCAGGATCGTGGTGATGATCTCCCGGCGCAGCGCGTGGGCGTCGATCGCCTCGGGGAACTTCTCACGCAGCAGCGTCGGGAAGTACTCGTGGAGCAGTTCGCGCAGGTAGACGTCGTCGGGCAGCTCGGTGTGGATCAGCTCGTCGGCCACCGTGATCTTGGTGTACGCGAGGAGGACGGCGAGCTCCGGCTGGCTCAGGCCGCGCTCGGTGTTGAGCAGTTCGCGGATCTGCCGGTCCTGCGGCAGGAACTCCAGCGCGCGGTCGAGGTGCCCGTCGCGGCCCAGCCGGCGCATGAAGCGCTGGTGGGCGTGGAGCAGGGACGGCGACTGGGCGACGGCGTTGGCCAGGGCCACGTTCTGCGCGTAGTTGTTGCGCAGGACGAGCGCGCCGACCTCGTCGGTCATCTCCGCGAGGATGGCGTTGCGCTGCTTGACGGTCATGTCGCCTTCGGTGACGAGACCGTTGAGCAGGATCTTGATGTTGACCTCGTGGTCGGAGGTGTCCACACCGGCGCTGTTGTCGATGGCGTCGGTGTTGACCTTGCCGCCCTCGCCCTCGGGGCCGCCCTTGCGGGCGAACTCGATGCGGCCGAGCTGGGTCAGACCGAGGTTGCCGCCCTCGCCGACGACCTTGACCCGCAGGTCCTCGCCGTTGACGCGGATGGCGTCGTTGGCCTTGTCGCCGACGTCGGCGTGGGTCTCGGCGGACGACTTGACGTACGTACCGATGCCGCCGTTCCACAGCAGGTCGACGGGGGCGTGGAGGATCGCCCGCATCAGCTCGGCCGGGGTCATCTTGGTGACGCCGGCCTCGATGCCGAGGGCCGCGCGGGTCTGCGCGTTGACCGGGATCGACTTGGCGGACCGGGGGTGGATCCCGCCGCCCGCGGAGAGGGCGTTCGTGTCGTACTCGGCCCAGGAGCTGCGCGGCAGCTCGAAGAGGCGGCGCCGCTCGGCGTACGAGACGGCCGCGTCCGGGTTCGGGTCGATGAAGATGTGCCGGTGGTCGAAGGCGGCGACGAGCCGGATGTGCTCGGAGAGCAGCATGCCGTTGCCGAAGACGTCGCCGGACATGTCGCCGACGCCGACGACGGTGAAGTCCTCGGTCTGGGTGTCGTGGCCCAGCTCGCGGAAGTGCCGCTTGACGGACTCCCAGGCGCCGCGGGCGGTGATGCCCATGCCCTTGTGGTCGTAGCCGGCCGAGCCGCCGGAGGCGAAGGCGTCGCCGAGCCAGAAGCCGTAGGAGACGGCGACCTCGTTGGCGATGTCGGAGAAGGTCGCGGTGCCCTTGTCGGCGGCGACGACGAGGTAGGTGTCGTCCTCGTCGTGGCGGACCACGTCGACCGGCGGGACGACCTCGCCGGCGACGAGGTTGTCGGTGATGTCCAGGAGCGCCGAGATGAAGGTCTTGTAGCTCGCGATGCCCTCGGCCAGCCAGGCGTCACGGTCCACGGACGGGTCCGGGAGCTGCTTGGCGACGAAGCCGCCCTTGGCGCCGACGGGCACGATGACGGTGTTCTTGACCATCTGCGCCTTGACCAGGCCGAGGATCTCCGTACGGAAGTCCTCGCGCCGGTCGGACCAGCGCAGACCACCGCGGGCGACCTTGCCGAAGCGCAGGTGGACGCCCTCGACGCGCGGGGAGTACACCCAGATCTCGAACGCCGGGCGGGGGGCGGGAAGGTCGGGGATCGCCTGCGGGTCGAACTTCATCGACACGTACGCGTGCGGCCTGCCGTCCTCGGCCTTCTGGAAGAAGTTGGTGCGCAGGGTGGCCTTGATGACGGTGAGGAAGGAGCGGAGGATCCGGTCCTCGTCGAGGGAGGCGACCTGGTCGAGGGCGCCGTCCAGCTCCTCCAGGAGCCCGTCGGTCAGCTCGGTGCCGGCGCGCTGGCGCTCCGGGGCCATCCGGGCCTCGAAGAGGGAGACGAGCAGCCGGGTGGTGTGGACGTTGTCGCGGAGGGTGTCCTCCATGTAGTCCTGGCTGAACATCGCGCCGGCCTGGCGGAGGTACTTCGCGTAGGCGCGCAGCACCATCGCCTGGCGCCAGTTCAGGCCGGCGGAGAGCACCAGCGCGTTGAAGCCGTCGTTCTCGGCCTCGCCGGTCCAGGTGGCGGCGAACGCCTCCTGGAACCGCTCGCGGGCGTCGTCGGCGAGGTGGTCGCCGTTGGAGGACGGCATCCGCAGGCCGAAGTCGTAGACCCAGGCGTGGGTGCGGTCGGCGCAGCGCAGCTCGTACGGGCGCTCGTCGACGACCTCGACGCCGAGCCGGTTGAGGACCGGCAGGACGGCGGAGAGGGAGACCTGGGGGCCCGACTTGTAGATCTTGAAGCGGCGCTCGCCGGGGCCGGCGCCGACCGGCTCGTACAGCGAGAGCGCGAAGTCCTTGCCGCTGCGGCCGAGCTCCTCCAGGCGGACCAGGTCGGCGACGGCGGCGCGCGGCGAGTGGTCGGCCTTGTAGCCCTCGGGGAAGGCGTTGCCGTAGCGGCGCAGCAGCTCGGCGGCGCGCTCCTCGCCGAGCTCGGCGTTGAGGGCCTCGCCGAAGCCGTCGGCCCAGGAGCGGGCGGCCTCGACGAGCCGTGCCTCGATGCGGTCGGCGTCGGCGTCGGTCAGCTTGGCGAGTTCGGTGCCGGGCTCGACGCGGACGACGAAGTGGAGGCGGGAGAGGATCGACTCGGTGTTCCAGGCGGTGAAGTCGACGCTGGTGCCGTCGAGCTCCTCCTTGAGGATGTCGATGATCCGCAGCCGGACGCCGGTGGTGTAGCGGTCGCGCGGCAGGTAGACGAGGGCGGAGTAGTAGCGCCCGTACTCGTCCTGGCGGAGGTAGAGCCGCAGACGTCGCCGCTCCTGGAGGTACAGGACGCTGGTGACGATGGACCGGAGCTGGTCGACCGGGGTCTGGAACAGCTCGTCGCGCGGGTAGGTCTCCAGGATCTGGAGCAGGTCGCGGCCGTCGTGGCTGTTGGGCGAGAAGCCGGCGCCGACCAGGACCTCCTGCACCTTGCGGCTGACCACCGGCACGCGGCGCACGGACTCGGTGTAGGCGGCGGAGGAGAAGAGGCCGAGGAAGCGGCGCTCGCCGATGACGTTGCCCTCGGCGTCGAACTTCTTCACGCCGACGTAGTCGAGGTAGGAGGGGCGGTGCACGGTGGAGCGGCTGTTGGCCTTGGTGAGGATCAGCAGCTTGTGCTCGCGCGCCTTGGCGCGGGCGTCGGCGGGGAGCCGGCTGAAGGAGGGCGAGACCGGGTGGGCGTGGTGGTCGTCCTTGCCGCTGTGGTGCGGGTCGGAGCGCAGGATGCCGAGGCCGGTGCCGGGGACGGCGGACAGGGCGTCGCCGTCGACGAGCTCGTACTCGCGGTAGCCGAGGAAGGTGAAGTGGTCGGCGGCGAGCCAGCGGAGCAGTTCGCGGGCCTCCTCGACCTCGGTGGGGCGCAGGTCGGAGGCCATGGGCTCGGCGGGGAGGCCGTCGGCGATGCGCATCGCGGCGTCGCGCATCTTCTCCCAGTCCTCGACCGTCTCGCGGACGTCGGACAGGACGCGCAGCAGGTCGGCGGTGATCTGCTTGAGGTCGGCGCGGTCGGTCTCCCGGTCGATCTCGACGTGGATCCAGGACTCGACGAGCGCGTCGTGCGGGAGCTCGGCCTTCGCCGCCCCGCCGTTCTCGGCGGTCAGCACCTCGATGAGCTTGCCGGTGAGGTCGCGGCGGACGAGGACCTGCGGGTGGATCACGACGTGGATGCCGCGGCCCTGGCGGGAGAGCTCGTTGGTCACGGAGTCCACGAGGAACGGCATGTCGTCGGTGACGACCTCGACGACGGAGTGGCTGCAGGTCCAGCCGTTCTCCTCGACCGTCGGGGTGTGGACGCGGACGTTGGCGGTGCCCTGGGGGCGGTTCTCGGCCAGCCGGTAGTGCGAGAGCGCGGCGCCGAAGACGTCCACCGGGTCGCGGTCGGCGAGGTCCTCGGGCGCGGTGTGCCGGTAGTAGCGCTGGAGGTAGTCGAGGAGAGTGTCCCGGTCGGGCCTCTCCCCGTGCTCGGGCCCCGTCGGAAGTCGCCCCCCGACCGGGCTGTTCTCAGCTACGCGGGCGGCCCTCTCGAGGAGCTCGGCCTTGGCTTCGTCCAGCTTGGTCTGCATGTCCTCTGGCTCCTGTCGCGCGCCGTTGCGTGACGTAGGTGAAAGAAAGGACACAACGCCACGACGCGGGGTTTCCGGTCGAAGTCGACGTTATGCCGTGATGAGAGATGTCCGGACCGGATTCGGCCACAGTGCGCGGCGGGCTCGGACGGGAAGGACCGGCGAACGCCCTGTCGGCCCGGCCGCTGTCGCGGACCGGGCGGAGGCCGGGGGCTTCGCTGCCCCCTCGGCGTATCGCGCTGATCACGGCAAAAGCCTATCGCTCCCTACCCCCGGCCCGTCATGAGCCGTATGTGTACAAAAGAGGGGGTGGAAGTTTGCCGTTATGGACAGCGACGCATGTCCTCTTGGCAGAGCTCCGCGACGCGAGCAGTCTGGCGGCGGCACTTCTGAGCGTCGGACACCACCACCGGATCCGGGAGTCGTGATGGCGAAGATCTTGATCGTGACGGGGGACGCGGCGGAATCCCTGGAGGTGATGTACCCGTATCAGCGGCTGCTCGAAGAAGGGTACGAGGTCCACATCGCGGCGCCGGCGCGGAAGCAGCTGCGGTTCGTCGTGCACGACTTCGAGCCCGGCTTCGACACGTACACCGAGAAGCCCGGCTACACCTGGCCCGCCGACCTGGCCTTCTCGGAGGTGGATCCGGGCGACTACGTGGCGGTGGTGATCCCGGGCGGCCGGGCGCCGGAGTACCTCCGCAACGATCCGGAGCTGCGGAAGATCCTGAAGTCCTTCTTCGACGCGGACAAGCCGGTGGCCCAGATCTGCCACGGCCCGCTCCTGACGGCCGCGATCGGCGGCCTGGAGGGCCGCAGGGTGACGGCTTACCCGGCCCTGGAACTCGACATGCAGGCGGCGGGTGCCGGCTTCCAGGACACGGCCGCGGTCGTCGACGGCACCCTGGTCTCCTCCCGCGCCTGGCCGGACCACCCGACCTGGATGCGCGAGTTCCTCAAGGTCCTCCGCGCCCAGGGACTGACCGGCCGGGACTGACCGGCCGGGCCGGGAGGGAGCGGGGGACGCACCGCGCGTACGGGTGGCACGGACGGGGCCTGCCGGGGGCACCGGCGAACCCCGCCCGCGCCGCGTGCTCACCGCCGGACGTGCACGGTCACCCGCAGCCCTTCCCGGCCGGCCACGGCCACACCGACCGCGCCCACGGCCACGGCCACCTCACCGTGCCCGGCCAGCGCGAGCACGACCGCGACGACCCCCGCCAGCAGACCCACGCAGGCCGTGAACCACGCCAGAGCACGGCTGCCACGTCGGGGCCGGTCTGAGATACCGTCGACAGAAGCCAAGGGAACCACTCTCCTCGCAACAGGGGGGACCCCTTCGGCAGGCGAGGGAGATCCGGAGAGGCCAGCCGCCAAGCAAGGGCCTTTCCGGGTCTCCCTTCGCCGCGTTCGGGGGCCGTGGGATGCGGGGTGCATCCGTGAAGGGAACATAGGCCCGAGGAAAGAGAAGACCGGGCCGTTATCAGCCACTTCCGGTCAACCAGCCTTCGTCGTACGTGCGTTGCGCCGCCTGACCGGACGTCAGCATGCATCTGAAGCCTATCGGGCCCCACCCCCCACCCGTCATGAGCTGGATGTGTACAAAACCGAGGGGCCGATTTTGACGTTCTGTACGGCGACGAGCGCCGGTTTGGAAAAACAGGGGACTTGACGCCGGGCTGCAGACCCTCCCGAGCGAGTGAACGGGGCACGCCAAAGGCGAAAAAGGCCCCCTAGACCAGCTCCTCCGCCACCTCCACCGCCTCCGTGAGCGAGTCGACGACCGGCACTCCGACGGATTCCAGGCTGGCGCGGCTGTGCGACCCCCCGGTGTACAGCACGGCCTTGGCGCCGACGTGCGCCGCCGCCAGGGCGTCGTCCGCCGCGTCGCCGATGACGACGATCCGCTCCGGCTCGACGCCCTCCAGCGCGGCGAGGTGGCGCACCATCTGGGCGGCCTTGCCGACCGTCGACGCGCCGGTCCGCCCGTCGACGCGCACGAACCGAGCCTCGATCCCGTGCCGCCGGACCAGCGGCACCAGCTCCGCGTGCGGGGCGAGCGAGAGCAGGGACTGGGTGAACCCCGACGCCTGTCGCGCGGCGAGCAGCTCCGCCGCCCCGGCCGTCAGACCGCAGCCGTCGGCCCGCTGCCAGTAATGCCGGTGGAAGATGCCGTCCATCAGCGCCCACTCGGTCTCGGTGGGCAGCCGCCCCATCAGCCGCTCGTAGAACTTCGGCACCGGCACCGTGTACAGGTCCCGGTAGCGCGCGAGCGTGATCGGCGGGAGCCCCAGCTCGGCGAAGGCCGCGTTCGTGGCCCCGATGACGGCCTGGATGTCGTCGAGCAGCGTGCCGTTCCAGTCCCAGACCAGATGCTTGCCGCGCCGCTGCGTCCCGTGCTTCCCCATGCGAAGACGGTACCGGCCCCCTCGGACAACCGCCCCGGGCCGGCCGGGCACGACCTGCGTACGGGCGCCGGCCGGTCGGGCCCGACGTGCGTACGGCCGCCGGCCGCTCCGCGTCAGCCCAGCAGGCCCGGGATCTCCTGGACGCCGAACCAGAGCAGCTCGTGGTCCTCCGCCCCGTCCACCGTGAACTGCGCGTCGTCGTCACCCTGATCCGCCGCGCCCAGCGCGTCGGCGGCGGCCGAGACGTCCGCCTCGGCGTCGTCCGCGTCGGCGTGCACCGCCGCCGCCTTCGTCAGCGGTACGGCTCCGGCGATCCGGACCTCGCCGAGCGAGCCGGTGTCCAGGCCCCGGTCGGGGTCGACGGCGGCGTCCTGGTCCGCCACGTCGACGGCCACGACGATCCGGCGGCGGGCGGCCGAGGGGTCCACGGCGAGCATGCGCAGGGAGGCGGCCGCCGCCCGGCTGAGCGCGGCGTACTCCAGCTCCTCGATGTCGTCGGAGACGTACCACTCGCGCAGCGCGGGGGTGACGGCGTAGGCGGTCAGCGGGCTCGGGCCCAGCTCGCCCGCCTTGTGCGCCTGTGCGAGACCGGCAAGGGTCAGGGGGACGTACACGCGCATGGCTGGCCGCTTTCGTAGTCGGAAACGCCCTCAGGATACGTGCGGAGTCCCCCTTCGGGGCCTGGGGGCCGCCCGCCCGGCGGTCGTCGGCCGCCGCTCCGCGGCCCCCGCGCCCACCGGCTCCGGACGCCCTCGACTCACCCGGATAGGTGAATCGAGGGCGCGGGCCCACGCACCTCCGGGGCGCCTTGCGAGGGCCGTGACCGCCCCCGTACAAGATCCCCAACAGAAGTTACCGCCCGGTAGACCAGCGGGCGCGAGGGACGGGGACGCCCATGGACACGACCGCCACCACGACGGCCCGCGCGCCGCGCACCACGGTGCCCGCCGCCCCGGAGCGGGACTCGGTCCCGGCGACGGACCGGGACGGGACCCCGGGCCCGCTCGTGGGGCCGAGGACCGGTGCGGCGCCCTCCGGCACGGCCACCCGCCCCCGTACGCCCCGCCCCCGCTCCGCCCCGCGCGGCCCCGCCGGCACGGGCCCGAGGGGGTCCGCCGGGACCCGCCCCGCCGGCCCGTCCCGCCCCCGTACGGCGCCGCCCGCCCTCCCGCCGCACACCGTGTTCGCCGAGCGCCTCCTCGCGGTCCTCACCGGCGACCGGCCCGTCCACTGGATGCTGGGCCGGACGGTGGGCGTGGCGTACGAGCAGCTGGTCCGGCTCGCTCCGGGTACGCCCTTGCGGTCCGGCGGCGCCCGCCCCGTGCTCCGGCGCTGCTCCGTCCACCAGCCCCGCCCGGGGGCCGTCGAGGCGTTCGCGAGCATCGCCACCGGCGACCGGGTCCGCGCCCTGGCGTTCCGCCTGGAGCGCGGCGCGGACGGCCGCTGGCGCTGCGCCGCCGTGGAGGTGGACGGTCTGACGGGCGGCGGCCTTCCCGCCGCCCTTCCCGACCGCCTCCCCGACCCCGTTCCCGAGGGGGCCGCTGCCCGTGTCCCCGCCCAGGCGTCCCGGCGCCCCTGACGCCCGCCACGGCCCCGCACGGCCCGCCACACGGCCCGCCCGGGACCGCCCCGGGCACGACGAAGGGGCCGGTCACCTCACCAGGTGCCCGGCCCCTTCTCCGTACCGTCGCGTACCGCTACTTCTTGCGGCGACGCCCGCCGCTGCTCTTCTGCGCCTTGCGGCGCTCCGCGCGGGTCATGCCGTCACCCGAGGCCGAAGCGCCCTCGGAGATGAAGTCGCCCTCGACGACCGACCCGTCCCCGTCCACCTTCGGCGCGGAGAAGTGCAGCCGGTCCGGCCGCTGCGGGGCGTCGAGCCCCTTGGCGCGGATCTCCGGCCGCCCGGCGCCCGCGGGCACCGCGTCCTGCTTGTCCAGCGAGGTCTTCCCGGCCGCGTCTTGCACCGGGACCTCCTCGACCTGCTGCTCGACCTGGACCTCCAGGTTGAACAGGTAACCGACGGACTCCTCCTTGATGCCCTCCATCATGGCGGTGAACATGTCGAAGCCCTCGCGCTGGTACTCGACCAGCGGGTCCTTCTGGGCCATCGCGCGCAGGCCGATGCCCTCCTGGAGGTAGTCCATCTCGTAGAGGTGCTCGCGCCACTTGCGGTCGAGCACGGAGAGGACCACGCGGCGCTCCAGCTCACGCATGATCTCCGAGCCGAGCGACTTCTCCCGGGCCTCGTACTGCTCGTGGATGTCGTCCTTGACGGACTCGGCGATGAACTCGGCGGTGATGCCCGCGCGGTCGCCGGCCGCCTCCTCCAGCTCCTCGACGGTGACCTTCACCGGGTAGAGCTGCTTGAAGGCGTTCCACAGCCGGTCGAGGTCCCACTCCTCCGCGAAGCCGTCGGCGGTCTCCTGGCGGATGTAGTCGTCGATCGTGTCGTTCATGAAGTGCTGGATCTGCTCGTGCAGGTCCTCGCCCTCCAGGACGCGGCGACGCTCGCCGTAGATGACCTCGCGCTGGCGGTTGAGGACCTCGTCGTACTTCAGGACGTTCTTGCGCGTCTCGAAGTTCTGGGTCTCCACCTGCGACTGCGCGGAGGCGATCGCGCGCGTGACCATCTTGTTCTCGATCGGCACGTCGTCCGGCACGTTGGCCATGGCCATGACGCGCTCGACCATCTGCGCCTTGAACAGACGCATCAGGTCGTCGCCGAGGGAGAGGTAGAACCGGGACTCGCCCGGGTCGCCCTGACGGCCGGAACGACCCCGCAGCTGGTTGTCGATACGGCGGGACTCGTGGCGCTCGGTGCCCAGGACGTAGAGCCCGCCGAGCGACTTGACCTCCTCGAACTCCGCCTTCACGGCCTTCTCGGCCCGCTCCAGCGCGCCGGGCAGGGCCGCGGCCCACTCCTCGACGTGCTCGACCGGGTCCAGGCCGGCCTGGCGCAGCTCGGCCTCGGCGAGGTCGTCCGGGTTGCCGCCGAGCTTGATGTCGGTGCCTCGGCCGGCCATGTTCGTGGCGACCGTGACGGCGCCCTTGCGGCCGGCCTGGGCGACGATCGTCGCCTCACGGTCGTGCTGCTTGGCGTTGAGCACCTCGTGCTGGATGCCCCGCTTCGAGAGCTGCTGCGAGAGGTACTCGGACTTCTCGACCGACGTCGTGCCGACGAGGATCGGCTGGCCCTTCTCGTGCTTCTCCGCGATGTCGTCGACGACGGCGGCGAACTTCGCGACCTCGGTGCGGTAGATCAGGTCGGACTGGTCCTTGCGGACCATCGGCCTGTTCGTCGGGATCGGGACGACGCCGAGCTTGTAGATCTGGTGGAACTCCGCCGCCTCGGTCATGGCCGTACCGGTCATGCCCGAGAGCTTGTCGTAGAGGCGGAAGAAGTTCTGGAGGGTGATCGTGGCGAGGGTCTGGTTCTCGTCCTTGATGTCCACCCCCTCCTTGGCCTCGATCGCCTGGTGCATGCCCTCGTTGTAGCGGCGGCCGGCGAGGATACGGCCGGTGTGCTCGTCGACGATCATGACTTCGCCGTCGATGACGACGTAGTCCTTGTCCTTCTTGAACAGTTCCTTGGCCTTGATGGCGTTGTTCAGATAACCGACGAGCGGGGTGTTCACCGACTCGTAGAGGTTGTCGATGCCCAGCCAGTCCTCGACCTTGGCGACGCCGGACTCGTGGATGCCGACGGTGCGCTTCTTCTCGTCGACTTCGTAGTCGCCGGTCTCCTCGATGCCCTTGAGCGGGTTGCCGGCCTCGCCGCGGGTGAGGCGGGTGACCAGCTTGGCGAAGTCGCCGTACCACTTCGTGGCCTGGTCGGCCGGGCCGGAGATGATCAGCGGCGTACGGGCCTCGTCGACCAGGATGGAGTCGACCTCGTCGACACAGGCGAAGTTGTGGCCGCGCTGGACGAGCTCGTCCTTGGACCACGCCATGTTGTCGCGCAGGTAGTCGAAGCCGAATTCGTTGTTCGTGCCGTACGTGATGTCGCAGGCGTACTGCTCTCGGCGCTGGGCCGGCGTCATGTTGGCCAGGATGCAGCCGACCTGGAGGCCCAGGAACTTGTGGACGCGGCCCATCATCTCGGAGTCGCGCTCGGCGAGGTAGTCGTTCACCGTGATCAGGTGGACGCCCTTGCCTGAGAGCGCGTTCAGATACGCGGGGAGGGTGCCGACGAGGGTCTTGCCCTCACCGGTCTTCATCTCGGCGACATAGCCGAGGTGCAGCGCGGCGCCGCCCATCAGCTGGACGTCGTAGTGGCGCTGGCCGAGGACGCGCTTGGCGGCCTCGCGGACGGTCGCGAAGGCCTCGGGGAGCAGGTCGTCGAGGCTCTCGCCGTCGGCGTACCGCTGCTTGTACTCCTCGGTGAGCGCCCGCAACTCGGCGTCGGAGAGGTTGACGAAGTCCTCTTCGATGGAGTTGACCTGGTCCGCGATGCGGTGCAGTTTGCGCAGGATCTTGCCTTCGCCTGCACGCATGAGCTTGTTGAAGACGGACACTGAGGCTGGTCTCCTTGCCGGTCGGGCCTGGCACTGGGTCTTGTCATGACTCGGGCGCGGGCACGGCAGGTGGTCCCCACCGCAACGGCCATCGTAAGCGAGACCGCCGCCGCGCCGGGAGGCCCGCAGTGCCGAAGGGTCACCGCCGCCCGGAAAGACAACGCACCAGACGCGCGGAAGGTGCCGCGACGACCCGAAAAGTGTTCGCGCCACGGCGGTCGGGTCACCACAATCCCGGCATGGAGCCGATCACCCTCGCCACCCCGCGTCTGGCGCTGCGCGCCTTCGCCCCCGAGGACGGGGACGAGGTCCTCGCCGCCTGTCAGGACCCTGACATCCAGCGCTGGACGTCGGTGCCCTCCCCGTACACGCGGCAGGACGCCGAGTACTTCCTGCACCGCGTCGTCCCGCACGGCTGGCGGGACGACACCGAGTACACCTTCGCCGTACGGCTCCGGGAGGGCGGCCCGATCCTGGCCGCCGCCAGCCTCCACCACCCGCGCTCCGGCTCGTGGGAGGTCGGCTTCTGGACCGCCAAGGAGCACCGCGGCCGCGGCTACATGACCGAGACCCTCCTCGCCCTGGCCCGCTGGGCCTTCACCGAGCTGCACTGCACGCGTCTGGAGTGGCGCGCCGAGGTCGGCAACGCCGGCTCCCGCGCGGTCGCCGAGAAGACCGGCTTCACCGTCGAGGGCGTGCTCCGCGCCGCCCTGCCGAACAAGGGCACCCTGCGCGACAGCTGGGTCGGCTCCCTGCTCCCCTCCGACCTGGGTCTGCGCGGCGCCACGCCCTATCTGCCGGCCCCGCGCGCCGATGCCTGACCGCCGCGACCCGGGGGCGGGGGCGGGTCGTCCGAGGCCGGGCCGGGCCGGGTGTCAGTGGCGGGCCCTAGGGTGCGGAGCATGACGACTGTGCCGCCGCCCGCTGTCGAACTGTCCGCCGACGACGCCCGCCGGATCGCCCTGCGCGCCCAAGGCCTGCTGGGAGCGCCGGACCGCCGCTCCGGCGTGCGGGGCGTGCTGCGCCACCTCGGCCAGGTGCAGCTCGACACGATCTCGGTCCTGGCCCGCTCGCACGAGCTGATCCCGTACGCCCGTCTCGGCGCCGTGGGCCGTACGGTCGTCGAGGAGGCGTACTGGTCCGGTACGACGGCCGCCGGCGCGGACGGACCGCGTCCGCACGCCTTCGAGTACTGGTCGCACGCGGCCTGCATCCTGCCGATCGAGGAGTGGCCGCTCTTCGCCTTCCGCCGGCGCGGCTACCGCGCGCGCCCGCAGTGGTACCACGAGCTGGCGGACGGGGCGTACGACGCGGTGATCGGGCAGCTGCGGGCCGAGGGCCCGCGCACCGCGACCGAGCTGGGCGGGGCGAAGAACAAGGGCGAGTGGTGGGACTGGTCCGAGTCGAAGGTGGCCGTCGAGCGGGCGCTGATGTACGGCGAGGTGGTGTGCACCGAGCGGCGCGGCTGGAAGCGGGTCTACGACCTGGCGGAGCGCGCGATCCCGGGGGAGCTGCTGCACGACGACCTCGATGACACGGAGTGCCTGCGGCGGCTGGTGCGGCAGGCGGGCGAGGCGCTGGGCGTGGGCACGCGCGCGGACATCGCCGACTACCACCGGATCAAGGGCGAGGCGTTCGACGCGGTGGTCGAGTCCTCCGGGCTGGTGCCGGTCACGGTGGCGGGCTGGGCGAAGCCCGCCTGGGCCGATCCGGCCGCCCTGGCGAGCGAGCCGCGCGGGCGGCACCGCACGACGCTGCTCTCGCCGTTCGACTCGCTGATCTGGGAGCGGGCGCGGACGGAGCGAATCTTCGGGTTCACCCATCGCCTGGAGGCGTACGTCCCCAAGCAGAAGCGGGTGCACGGCTATTTCGCGATGCCGCTGCTCTCCGGCGGCAGGCTCCTGGGCCGGGTCGACCCGGCGCGCGACGGCAGGACACTGGTGGCGAAGCAGGTGTCCCTGGTGGCGCCGAAGGCGGTCGTCCCGATGGCGAAGGCGTTGCGCGAGGCGGCCGAGTGGGTGGGCTGCGACAGCGTACGGATCGAGCGGGCGGACACTCCCGGCCTGGCCGCCCGGCTCACCGCCGCCCTCGCGTGACCGGCGGCCGCGCGTGACCACCGTCCTCGCGTGACCGACGGCCTCGGGTGACCACCGTCCTCGCGTGACCGACGACCGCGCGTGCCGACGCCCTGCCGCGGCCTATCGGATCTCGAGGATCTTCTCGCGCATGGCGTAGACGACCGCTTCCATCCGGGAGTGCAGCTGGAGCTTCTCCAGGATGTTGCGGACGTGGTTCTTCACCGTGTTCTCGGAGATGAACAGTTCCTTGGCGATGTCCCGGTTGTTCATGCCGGTCGCCACGAGCTTGAGGACTTCCAGCTCCCGGTCGGTCAGCCGGGGCGCGGGAACGAGCCGGCGCTCGTCCGTGCGCTGGATCATCGATTTGAACTCGGTGAGGAGTTTCGACGCCATGGAGGGGCTGATCTGCGACTGGCCGTCGGCGACCGCGCGAATGGCGGTGGCGACCTCGTCGGTGGAGATCTCCTTCAGGAGATATCCCGTCGCGCCCGCCTTGATGGCGTCGTAGAGGTCGGCCTCCTCGTCGCTGATCGTCAGCATGATGATCTTCGCGGAGGGGGCCACCTCCTTGATGGAGGTGCAGGCCTCGATCCCGCCGCGCTTGGGCATGCGGACGTCCATCAGCACGATGTCCGGCAGCAGGTCGGCGGCCTTGTCGACGGCCTCGGCCCCGTCCCCCGCCTCGCCGACGACCTGGATGTCCTCCTCCTGGGCGAGGACGATCTCCAGACCGCGCCGGAAGAGGGCGTGATCGTCCACCACGAGAACTCGGATCGGCTCCTTGCGGCACGAGCCGCTGTCCGAATCCGATCCCTCGGTACCGGCCGCGCGAGCGGGCTCCCGCCCGCTGTGCACCGGCCCGAAGCTGTCCGCCATCGTTCCTCCCCCTGAGGCCGTGGCCTGAAGTCGTGTTCGGTCCTCCAACCGCACTCCTTGAAGGACCGGTTGGCGTGCACGCCATGATTTCATGCCCGGGCGTCAGCGCGGTGATCCCGTGGTCGCACGGGGGTGCCCCTGGGGGCGCACGGGGCGCTCCAGGGGCACCATGAGGGACTCGTCAGCGTGGTGCGCGGCGGCCGTTCAGCCGCCGAGGGCACCACCGGCGCCGCCGCCTTCGGCGAGCGGGTCGCTCTCCAGGTGGATGACGCCGTAGTCGTACGCGTGTCGCCGGTAGACGACACTCGGCTGCTTGTTGTCGGAGTCGACGAAGAGATAGAAGTCGTGCCCGACCAGCTCCATCTCGTAGAGCGCCTGATCGAGTGTCATCGGTGCGGCCCGGTGGGTCTTCTCGCGGACCACCAGCGGGCCGTCGCCCTGCACTTCGAGCGAGCCGATCATCTTGGTGGGCACGGCCCCGGACTCCTCGCCCACCAGCTCGCCGTTGCCGTTCAGCTGCGCGACGCCCGGCACCACGTCGCCCACCTCGGCCGCCGGAATCCTTCCGCTGCCGCGACGGGTGTGCCGCTTGTCGTGCTGCTTGCGCAGTCGAGCCTCCAGCTTGTCGCTGGCGAGGTCGAGCGCTGCGTACGGGTCGCCTGCCGCGGCCTCCGCCCGGATCACCGGGCCTCGGGAGTGGAGGGTGATCTCCACACGGTCGGACCGGTCGGCCTGCCGCGGGTTGTGCTCCTTGGACACCTCGACGTCGAGGCTGATCACCTTGCCGTCGAGCTTCTGGATCCTGTCCAGCTTCAGCTTCTCGGCCACGTGCTTGCGGAACCGCTCGGGCACCTCGGTCTTGCGGCCCTTGACGACGATGTCCACGCAGAACTCCGTTCCCGGATAGCCCAGACCGGCACCCTGGCCGCTGGGCCTCTCCCTTTGCACCAGACTCCGGATGTTCACCGGAGTCCCGGACTTGGCGACGTTCACCTCCTCCTCCCCAGTCGGCGTGATCCCCACCCCACCGACCTGAGGTTAATTCGCCCTGAACTCCCGTCCTCTAGGCGCACCCGTGCATTCCGTGAGGGATGACCTGCGCCATTCCTCACAACCGAACATAGCTCGTTCGGACGGGTGTCGGCACCCGCTGCGGTCACTTACCTCCGTTCGGGTGTTTCCACCTCTCATCACCTGCAACGATGCGTGTTCCCCGTCAGTTCCTGTTTATTTCGAACGATGACGGAGAAGCAGCGACCACCGCGGCCACCGGCTGCCCGATTCGGTTCTCGGGTCCTCTATCCGCACCGCCGCCGAGTAATCCAGGAATGAACGGCCGGTGTACGGCACCCAGTGCCCGCGCCGCTTCGGCCAACGAGGCACCGGTGGCCATCAGATCGTCCACCAGCACCACCCGCCCCCGCTCCACGAGCCGCGCTCCGCCCGCGACGACCTCCAGCGCCCCGGACAGGTTGGCGAGTCGCCCCCGGGCGTCAAGGCCCGACTGGTCGGCCACGCCGCACCGCTGGCGCAGGAGGGGAATCACCCGGGCGGTCCGTCCCGAACGGCGCAGCCTCCCCGCGGCCGCCAGCGCGATCCGCCGGGTCGGGTCGTGACCACGCGCCCGCACGGAGCGCCGCGACGACGGCACCGGTACGAGGAGAAGGGGAACGGCCCCCGACGCCTCACAGGGGCCGGCAGCGGCCTTGACGGCGCCGGCCAGCGCGTCGCCGAGGGGTCCGGCGAGGAAGAGCGCGCCGCGCTCCTTGTGGGCGAGGAGCACGGACCGTACGGCATCGGCGTAGGGCGCCGCCGCGTGCACCGGCGGCAGTCCGGCCGGCTCGGGAAGGGGCCGCACCCGGCACGGACCCGGTCCCGTCAGCTTCGTCCGGCAGGACGGGCACAGCTCGGTACGGGCGCTGCCGCAGCCTCCGCAGGCGACCGGCAGCACCAGCCCGGCGATCTCACGCCACCACCCCCGCATGGCTCCACTGTCCTCCTGCCGGCCCCGACCGGCCACCCCTGTGGACAACCGGCGGGGACCGCCGCGGGACGCCGCTCCGGAGAGGCGGCGCGGCTACCCGGGGTAGACCGGCGCGGAGCCCGTCACCTTGGCCAGACGCTGCCAGTTCGCGCCCGGCACCAGCCGCACGATGCCGTCGTTGCCGGACTCGGCCACGACCGGGGCCCGGTCGTCGTTGGGCGCGGCCACGGCCGTCACGCCGTTGAGGCCGGGCAGCAGCGACGAGGCCGAGGTCGCCCCGTCCGTCTGGATGTAGCGCACCTGCTGGACGCCGCCGGCCTCCTTGCCGACTACGACCAGCCGGCTCGGACCGGCCCAGGACACGGCCGTGACGGCCTCCATGTGCGGCGCCACCGGCTGCAGCGCGTCGACCGACACCGTCGGCTCCCCGCCACCGTCGCGCTCCACCCGACCGATCTTCAGGGTGGTGCCGCCGTCCTTCGTCTTCAGCAGCAGCGCGACCCGCACCCCGTCCGCGGAGACCCGCAGCGATTCGACCCGTTCGCCGTCCGCCAGCCAGGGCGCACGCACCTCGACGGGCTCGCCCTCGCCGTCCGGCACCATCCACAGACGCGGCTTCACGGGGTCGCGGTCCGCCACCCACAGATCGCCCCGGCCGTCCCAACTGGGCGCCGAAAGCCGGTCCTCGGGCCGGCCGGCGTTGCTCCGCACCAGCGCCGGGCGCAGCTCGTGGTCGGTGAGGATCGACGCCACCCGCAGCTCACGGCCGTCCTTGCCGACCCCGGCCGCACGTCGCTCGTCGCGGTCCACCGCGACCGACCGCAGCGGCATCACACCGTCGCCGAAGGGCCCGAGCGTGCCGTCCTGCTGCTCGTTCGCCTTGTCGCCGACCGGGACCGCCATCAACTTGCCGGTCGCGTCGACGTAGAACGGGTTCTCCGCCCGGCCCGTGTCCCGGACCGGCGCGTACTCCATCGCCGCCTGCTTGCCCAGCGAACACAGCCGGCCGCCGTCCGACCCCCGCAGGAGCTCGACCTGCTCCACCCGTACGGACGTCAGATCGCCGAGCGTGAACAGCAGCTGCGCCGCCATCCGCCGGCACACCACTCCGCCCACGTGGTCGGCCTTGCCGTTCAAGGGCACCCTCAGCGTGGACTGGTCGTCCGTCGACAGCGACGTGACACCGGCCTTCAGGGCGGTACCCGACGGGAAACTCGAGTCGACGGCCGGCTTCAGCCAGTTCGTCGGCCCCTCCAGCAGCGCCTTGACCGACTGGGTCACCGTGTCCATCCGGGTGACCGGGTCCTGGCGCTGGCGGATGTAGACCGGATCGGCGACGACCCAGTCCTCCCCGGACGCGAAGTAGTACGTGTCGACGGACCGGTAGGTGCGCTGGAAGTCGGCCTCGCTGAGCACGAGACCCGGCGGCAGGCCGTCGATCCGCCACTCCTTGCCCTTGCCGTCGGCGGTGGGCTGCTGCACCACGTGGATCGAGTCGTTGAAGTCGGCCGGGCCGACCGGCTTGTAGGCGTGCCGGGCGTCGACGGTCGCGATCTGCCGGCCCTTGATGGGATAGGCCCGCCCCGGGCTCCCGGGGTCGGAGACCCGGTCGGCCTGGCCGCGGTCGGGCGCCGTGGTGAGCACGGTGATCCGCTCCTCCGGCTTCCACGCCTGCGCCGCCTGACTGGTCAGGTACTTCCGGGCCGTGGCGAAGCCGGGGTCGTCGCTGGTCATGGCCTCGAGGAAGCCGTCGACGATCTCGGCCGGGTCGGCGTTCTCCCGCGGCTGCACGGCGTACACCCGCACCTGCGAGTCGCCCGGGTCGGAGGCCCGTACGTTCCGTACATCGCCGCTGTCGGGCATCGACGCGCAACCGGCCACCAGAAGCGCCCCCGCGAGCGCCCCGGCCGCCCGTACGGCCCTCCCACGTCCCCGCCCCGGGTGCTGCCCTCGGGAGTCAGCGCCCACGTGTTCCGTCCTCCCCCTCGGCGTTCGTCGACGCCATCGCCTCATCACTGCCGGCCTCGGCCGCCGCCCTCGGGACCACCCGGGACCCGCTGCCCGGAAGGGCCGTCGGATCCGCGGTGGCCCGCGACGCGGCGGACATCCGCGACGGTACGGGCAGCGCCGGATGGTCCCCGGCGGTCTGCGCCGGCACCGACGTCAGCCGGGCTCCGTCCTCCCGCGCCCGCCCGGCGGCGGCCTCCTCGCGGTTGCGCCGCGAGTCCTCCGGCTCCAGGGGGATCGGAGAGCCGCGCAGCGGCTCGTCCGCGGTCCGCGGCAGGGTCAGCCGGAACTGCGAGCCGCCCCCCGGCTCGCCCCACGCCTGCAGCCAGCCGCCGTGCAGCCGCGCGTCCTCGACCGCGATCGACAGGCCGAGGCCGGTGCCGCCGGTGGTCCGCGCGCGGGCCGGGTCGGCCCGCCAGAACCGGTTGAAGACCCGCGTCGCCTCGCCGGGCTTGAGCCCCACCCCGTAGTCCCGTACGGCGACCGCGACGGCCCCGCCCGCGGCCGCCAGCTTGACGATCACGTCACGGCCGTCGCCGTGCTCGACGGCGTTCACGACGAGGTTGCGCAGCACGCGCTCGACCCGGCGGGCGTCCGCCTCGGCCACCACCGGCTGCTCGTCGCCGACGACCACGATCCTGCCGCCCTTGCGCTCGGCGAGCGGTTCGGCCCCTCCGATCACCCGGCGCACGACCTGCCGCAGGTCTATCGGCTCGGCCTCCAGCGCCGCCGCGCCCGCGTCGAAGCGGCTGATCTCCAGCAGATCGGCCAGCAGCGACTCGAAACGGTCGAGCTGGTCGCCGAGCAGCTCGGCGGAGCGGGCGGTGACCGGGTCGAAGTCGACCCGCGCTTCGTGGATGACGTCGGCCGCCATCCGTACCGTCGTCAGCGGCGTCCGCAGCTCGTGCGAGACGTCCGAGACGAACCGCCGCTGCATCCGGGAGAGCTCCTCCAGCTGCTGGATCTTCAACTGGAGGTTCTGCGCCATCTTGTTGAAGGCCTCGCCGAGCCGGGCGATGTCGTCCTCGCCGGTGACCTTCATCCGCTCCTGGAGCCGCCCCGCGGAGAGCCGCTCGGCGATCCCGGCCGCCATCCGCACGGGGGTGACGATCTGCCGCACCACCAGCCACGCGATGGCGCCGAGCAGCACCACGACGAACAGCCCGGCGGTCGCGAGGGTGCCCTTGACCAGGGTGAGGGAGTCCTCTTCCTGGCTCAGCGGGAAGAGGTAGTACAGCTCGTACTGGGTGCCTTCGGCGTCATTGAGCCGCTTGCCGACCACCAGGCCCGCTTCCGAGGCCTTGCCGTCGGTGTAGTGGATCCGGGCGTACCGCTGGAACGTGCCGGTCCCTTGGGCCACGAGGTGCCGCAGGTCGCCGGGGATGCTCGTGGCCGGGTCGACCTCGCCCGAGGCGCGGGCGCCGCGGCTCGCGGTCCCCTCCGCTTCCTCCAGGGAGAGCGCGACCACGTTGTAGGCGCTCTGACCGCCACTGGCGAGCTGCTCGACGAGGGTGGAACGCCAGGTCAGCGAGGCTCCGGCGCGGGCGCCGTCCTGCCCTCCGGGCACGGACGGCGTGCTCGCCGCCTTGTCCTGGGCGGCGGAGAACCCGCCGGCGGCCTGACTCTGGGCGGCCTTCTCCTTGGCATCGAGCAGACCGTTACGGACCTGGCCGATGACGACCAGGCCGAGGAGCAGCACCACGCCGAGCGACATCAGCAGGGTGCCGGCGACGACGCGGAGCTGGATGTTCCTGCGCCACAGCCGGACGGCGGGCAGCAGGGGACGGCGCACCCAGCGGGCGAAGAGCCGGAGCACCGGCCCGCCCGGTGCTCCACCCTGGAGCAGACGGCCGAATCGCGAGCCCCCCCGTCCCGGTCCGGCAGTCCGCCCCGACAGGACTCCCGGTGCGCCGGGCTTCGGAGCAGTACTGCCTACGCTCATGTCAGCTCGGCCCCGCCTTGTAGCCGACGCCCCGTACGGTCACCACGATCTCCGGGCGCTCCGGGTCCTTCTCGACCTTCGAGCGCAGCCGCTGCACGTGGACGTTGACGAGCCGGGTGTCGGCCGCGTGCCGGTAGCCCCACACCTGTTCCAGGAGGACCTCACGGGTGAACACCTGCCACGGCTTACGGGCCAGCGCCACGAGCAGGTCGAACTCGAGCGGTGTCAGGGCGATGGACTGCCCGTCCCGCTTGACCGAGTGACCGGCGACGTCGATGACCAGATCGCCGATGGCGAGCTGCTCCGGCGCGGGCTCCTCGGAGCGCCGCAGCCGCGCGCGGATCCGGGCGACCAGCTCCTTGGGCTTGAACGGCTTGACGATGTAGTCGTCGGCCCCGGACTCGAGACCCACCACCACGTCGACGGTGTCGCTCTTGGCGGTGAGCATGACGATGGGCACCCCGGACTCGGCGCGGATGAGCCGGCACACCTCGATGCCGTCCCTTCCGGGCAGCATCAGATCCAGCAGCACCAGGTCCGGCTTGGCCTCACGGAAGGCGGCCAGCGCCTTGTCACCGTCGGCGACGAACGACGGCTCGAACCCTTCACCCCGCAGCACGATGCCGAGCATCTCGGCCAGTGCGGTGTCGTCGTCGACGACAAGAACGCGTCCCTTCATATCGACATCATCCCATTTCCGTATCAGTCCCGAGGCGGCTGGTGAGATACCTCACTGACCTGCGGTGACGTCTGTGATTGCGCGCCGTGAGCTGCCGGTGCCTGTGGGTGCTGACGTCAGACATGGATGTCACCCCCGTGACCCCCGTGGTCGCGTTGAACCGTACCCTGCGCGGCTGTCCCCGGCCCATGGGGTGCGCGCCGACCCAAGAGGACGGGAGACCGCTTCTCCGTGTCCCTCTCTCCACATGATCGGCCCCGCCCGCCGGTCTCACCAGGGAAGCGGCCACGCCCGCTCCCCGCCCCCTCCGTCCGGCCCGCCGCCGCTCCGGGGCGCCCGCCGCGACAACGGGTTTGTGCGCACTGGACAGGCATCCGCCCCATCTGCCCCCTCGCCCCCGTGCAGGAAGGCGGGACGGAGGCCCTGGCCCCGGCCCACAGCAGGGCCCCGCGTGGCACGATGGCACCCGGCCCCCGCCCGAACAGGCGGGCGGCCGCCGTGACCGAGCCAGGGCTTGCCGAACCGGCCCCGCGACCATTCCTCGAGGTGGACGACCGTGAACGACACTCCGGGCTGGGCCTCGCCCGGATCTGCTCCCTCCGACGGCCAGGACGGTCCCGGCACGCCCCGGCCCTCCGAGCCCGGCGACGCGAACGGCTCCGCCCCCCAGTGGTCCAAGGAGCAGCCGCCCGCCGGCCAGTGGTCCCCGCCGACCGCCCCGGCGCCCGGTCAGGTCCCGACGCCCGCACCCGGCCCCGGCTGGGGCGGCGGCGTCCAGCCCGGAAGCTGGGGCAAGCCCCCGGCGGCCAAGCCCGGCATCATCCCGCTGCGCCCCCTGGGCATGGGCGAGATCCTCGACGGCGCCGTCTCCACCCTGCGCCGCTACTGGCGCACGGTCCTGACGATCACCGTCACGGTCGCGGTCATCTCCCAGGCCGCCGACATCCTCGCCCAGCGCTATCTCGTCCCGGCCCCCGCCGACATCAACCCGGACGCGAGCCCCGCCGAGCAGCTCGACCAGGCCCTGGACTCCTTCCAGGCCAGCCTGATCGCCCTGGGACCGGCACTGCTCATCGCCTTGGCGGCCACCCTGTTCAGCGCCGCCCTCCTCACCGTCGTGATCAGCCGCGCGGTCCTGGGCCGCCCGGTCACGGTGAGCACCGCCTGGCAGGAGGCCCGGCCCCGGCTCCTGCCGATGCTCGGCCTGACGCTGCTCCTGCCGTTGATGAGCGTCGCCATCATGGCCGTCGGTCTGCTGCCCGGCCTCCTCGTCGGCGAGACCGCCGGCGTCGGACTGGCCGTGATCGGCGGTCTCGCGGCGTTCGTCGTCACGATCTGGCTGATGGTCCGCTTCAGCCTCTCCTCCCCCGCCCTGATGCTGGAACGGCAGGGCATCATCCCCTCGATGAAGCGCTCGGCCAAGCTCGTGCAGGGCGCCTGGTGGCGGATCTTCGGCATCACCCTGCTGACCCAGCTGCTGGTCTTCATCGTCTCGATGATCATCATGGTCCCGTTCGCCGTGATCGCGATCATCGCCGACGGCACCAGCATGTCCGACATGGTCTCCGACTCGGCCCCCCAGTTCGGCTGGGCCTACCTCATCGTCATGGGCATCGCCGGAGTGATCACCAGCGCCATCACCTACCCCATCTCCGCGGGCGTCACCGCCCTCCTCTACGTCGACCAGCGCATCCGCCGCGAGGCCCTCGACCTCGAACTCGCCCGCGCCGCAGGCCTTCCCGGCTACGGCACCGCCCCGGGCGACAGCGCCTCCGGAGGCTGACGGAGTGAAGGCCACGGGGGGCACGATCACGGCGCGACCGCCGATCCGCGACGACGTACCGGTGGAGATCCCGCGCGTCCCCGCCCGTGAGGCGGCGGAGCGGGAACTCTCCAAGCCGATGTACCACGAGAACGATCCCAACCTCCTCCAGCGCGCCCTCGATCGTGTCTGGGAGTGGGTCGACGGTCTCTTCGACGCGGCCTCGGGCGCCACACCCGGAGGCCTGTTGGGCCTCCTGGCGATCGCCCTCGTCGTCCTCGCCGTGATCGGCGCCCTGTGGTGGCGGCTCGGCACCCCGCAGCGCACCCCCACCACCGGCGACGCCCTCTTCGCGGAGGGACCCCGCACGGCCCGGGAGCACCGCGCGGCCGCCGCCCGGCACGCCTCCGCCGGCCGCTGGAACCAGGCGGTCCAGGAGCGGATGCGGGCCGTCGTCCGCTCGCTGGAGGAGCGCACCGTGCTCGACCCCCGCCCCGGCCGCACCGCCGACGAAGCCGCCGCCGAGGCAGGCCGCTCCCTGCCCGCCCACGCGGACCGACTCCGCGCGGCCGCCCGCACCTTCGACGACATCACGTACGGCGGCCGCACGGCCGACGAGAACGCGTACCGCCGTGTCGAGGAGCTGGACACGTCCCTGGAACGGGCCCGCCCCGCCCTCGACTCCGCCCCCACGGGGGCGCCGGCGTGAACCGACCGTCCACCAGCCCCACATCGTCCTCGCTCGCCCCCCGCCAGCTCTGGACCCGGACCCGCGGAGTCCTCCTCGTCCTGGGCCTCGTCCTGATCGGCGGCATCATCCTCGCGACGATGCGCTCCGCCGACCACCACGGCCACCTCGATCCCCGGTCCGCCGACCCGAACGGCAGCCGGGCCGTCGCCGAGATCCTCAAGGCCCAGGGCGTCACCCTGCGCGTGGCCACCACACTCGACGAGGCCACCACGGCGGCCGACCCGGACACCACCCTCCTGGTCACCACCCCGGACCTGCTGACCGATCGCCAGCAGTCCACCCTCCACGCCGCCATGAGCACGTCCGGCGGCCGCACCGTCCTCCTCGGCGCGGGCCCGTCCTCCCTGCCCGCTCTGGCCCCGGGCGTCACCTCGGCCCCCAGCACCCCGGTCGCCACCCGCGAACCGGAGTGCTCCCTGCCGGCCGCCGTCCGCGCCGGCGGCGTCGACCTCGGCGGCGAGCGGTACGTCACCGGCGACCACGCCGAGACCTGCTACCCCGCCGACGGCCTGCCGACCCTGGTCTCCGTCAAGAACTCCGGGGCCGGCGACACCGTCCTGCTCGGGTCGCCCGACATCCTCTACAACGACCGTCTCGACCAGCAGGGCAACGCCTCGCTCGCCCTGCAACTCCTCGGTTCCCGGCCTCATCTCGTCTGGTACCTCCCTTCCCTCACCGATGCCTCCGCCACCGAGGGCGACCCCGACGGCCCGTCCGACGACAACGCCGCCGAAGGCTTCCTCTCTCTGGTCCCCGAGGGCTGGCTGTGGGGCACCCTGCAACTCGCCCTCGCCGCCCTCCTCGCCGCCCTCTGGCGCGGCCGGCGCCTCGGCCCGCTGGTGACCGAACGCCTCCCGGTCGCCATCCGCGCCTCCGAGGCCACCGAGGGCCGCGCCCGCCTCTACCGCAAGGCGAACGCCCGCGACCGCGCGGCCTCCGTCCTGCGCACCGCGACCCGCACCCGGATCGCCCCCCTCCTCGGCGTCCCTCCCCAGCACGCCCACTCCCCCGAATCCCTGCTCCCCGCGCTCTCCGCCCGTCTCCCCGGGACCACCGCGGACCCCAAGGACCTTCTCTTCGGCCCGGCTCCCGCCGACGACTCCGCCCTCATCCGCCTGGCGGACCACCTCGACGCCCTCGAAAGAGAGGTACGCACCTCATGAGCGCCCCGACCCCCGCGACCCCTACGAACTCGGACAGCGCCCGCGCCTCCCTGGAGGCCCTGCGCACCGAGATCGCGAAGGCCGTGGTCGGCCAGGACCCCGCCGTCACCGGCCTGGTCGTCGCCCTGCTCTGCCGGGGCCACGTCCTGCTCGAAGGGGTCCCCGGCGTCGCCAAGACGCTGCTGGTCCGCGCGCTCGCCGCCGCCCTCGAACTCGACACCAAGCGTGTCCAGTTCACCCCCGACCTGATGCCGAGCGACGTCACCGGCTCACTGGTCTACGACGCCCGGACCGCCGAGTTCTCCTTCCAGCCGGGCCCCGTCTTCACCAACCTGCTGCTCGCCGACGAGATCAACCGCACGCCCCCCAAGACCCAGTCCTCCCTCCTGGAGGCCATGGAGGAGCGCCAGGTCACCGTCGACGGCACTCCCCGCCCGCTGCCCGACCCGTTCCTGGTCGCGGCGACCCAGAACCCGGTGGAGTACGAGGGCACATACCCCCTCCCCGAGGCCCAGCTCGACCGCTTCCTGCTGAAGCTGACGGTCCCGCTGCCGTCGCGGGCGGACGAGATCAGCGTCCTGACCCGGCACGCCGACGGCTTCAACCCCCGTGACCTCCGGGCCGCCGGAGTCCGTCCGGTCGCCGGCCCCGCCGAACTCGAGGCCGCCCGCGCCGCCGTCGCCAAGACCGCCGTCTCCCCCGAGATCGCCGGTTACGTCGTCGATATCTGTCGTGCCACGCGTGAATCCCCCTCGCTCACTCTCGGCGCCTCTCCCCGAGGCGCCACCGCCCTGCTCTCCACCGCCCGCGCCTGGGCCTGGCTCACCGGCCGGGACTATGTCACCCCGGACGATGTGAAGGCCCTCGCTCTCCCCACCCTGCGCCATCGCGTCCAACTGCGGCCCGAGGCCGAGATGGAGGGCGTCACCGCCGACTCCGTCATCAACTCGATCCTCGCCTACGTCCCCGTACCCCGCTGAGAACGGCGCCCCATGGCCCTCACCGGACGAACCGCGCTGCTCGCCGCCCTCGGATCGCTGCCCGTCGGCATCCTCGCCCCCAGCTGGACGGGGATGCTCGCCGTGAACGCGCCCCTCTCCCTCGCAATTCTGTGCGACTACGCGATGGCAGCGCCAGTGCGAAGCCTGCGATTCACCCGAAGCGGTGATACGTCAGTTCGACTGGGTGACGAGGCGGAGGTGCACCTCACGGTCACCAACGCGTCCCGCCGCCGGCTTCGGGCCCAGCTCCGTGACGCCTGGCCGCCCAGTTCCTGGCTTCCGGGGACCGAGCAGGCCGCGTCCCGTACGAGGCTGTCCGTTCCGCCTGGTGAGCGCCGCCGGGTCTCCACGCGGCTGCGCCCGACGCGCCGCGGTGACCGTCACGCGGAGCGGGTCACGGTCCGTTCCTTCGGCCCGTTGGGCCTGGCGGCCCGGCAGGGGAACCACCATGTGCCGTGGGCGGTGCGCGTCCTGCCGCCGTTCACGAGCCGGAAGCACCTGCCGTCTCGGCTGGCCCGGCTCCGTGAACTCGACGGCCGCACGAGCGTCCTGACGCGAGGCGAGGGCACCGAGTTCGACAGCCTCCGCGAGTACGTCCCCGGTGATGACACCCGGTCGATCGACTGGCGTGCCACGGCCCGCCAGACCACGGTCGCCGTGCGTACCTGGCGTCCGGAGCGGGACCGTCACATCCTGATCGTTCTGGACACGGGCCGTACGTCGGCGGGGCGCGTGGGCGATGTCCCGCGCCTGGACGCCGCGATGGACGCGACTCTTCTCCTCACCGCGCTGGCGTCCCGCGCCGGCGACCGTGTCGATCTTCTCGCGTTCGACCGCGGCCTGCGCGCTCAGGTCCAGGGCCGCTCGGCGGGGGACGTCCTGCCCGCCATGGTCAATGCCCTGGCCCCGCTGGAGCCGCAGCTCGTGGAGACGGACGCGCGAGCGCTCGCGGCCACGGCCCTGGCTCGTGCGCCTCGGCGTTCTCTTCTGGTGCTTCTGACCGGTCTGGACGCGGCTCCGATCGAGGAGGGTCTGCTTCCTGTCCTCCCGCAGCTGACCCAACGCCACACGGTGCTGGTGGCCTCTGTGGCCGACCCGCATACAGCCCGCATGGCCGGAGGCCGCGGTTCGGTCGACGGTGTCTACGAGGCGGCTGCGGCTACGCAGGCCCAGGCTCAGCGCAGTCGTACGGCGGATCAGCTCCGTCGCCATGGCGTCACGGTGGTCGACGCGGTCCCGGACGAGCTGGCGCCGGCTCTGGCGGACGCGTATCTAGCGCTGAAGGCCGCCGGCCGTCTCTGATCGCAGCGCGGGGGGCTCCAGCGGGAGCCCCTCTCCGCGACGTTTGGTCATGCTCATTGGGCCCTAAACGCAGAAAAGCCCCGCACCATAAGGTGCGGGGCTTTCCCACAATGATTGTTCGGCGGCGTCCTACTCTCCCACAGGGTCCCCCCTGCAGTACCATCGGCGCTGAAAGGCTTAGCTTCCGGGTTCGGAATGTAACCGGGC
>NZ_JBIBHT010000014.1:0-69167 GCF_042957155.1 Streptomyces sp. NPDC008121
CACCGATGGGTCGTCGAACGGACCATGTCCTGGCTGGCCGGCTGCCGCCGGCTCCACCGCCGCTACGAGCGCAAGCCCGAGCACTTCCTCGCCTTCACAGCCATCGCCACCAGCCTCATCAACTACCGGCGGCTCACCAAGTGAAACGAGGTCTTAGTACCCGCGTGACGGACGTCCGGGGCTCTCGCCCGCTCAACTGGCCACCGTCTGCATCCTGCAGTTCCTGCTCGGCCTGTCGGACCGGCAGGCCGCCGAGACGGTCCGCTGCCGCATCGACTTCAAATATGCGACGGCCAGGGAGCTGGACGATCCCGGCTTCCACCACAGCGTGCTCGCCGACTTCCGCGACCGTCTCGCTGAAGGCGGCCGTGCCGACCGCCTCCTCGACCTTGCGCTGGATCGCCTCAAGGAGGCCGGACTGGTGCGCGAGCGCACCACACAGCGCACCGATTCCACCCACGTCCTGGCCGCGGTGCGTGATGTGACCCGCCTGGAGCTGATCACCGAGGCCGTCCGTGCCGCGCTTGAAGAGTCGCAGGCATCTTCCCTCATCTGCTCGACGAGCTGGTAGATGAGGCCTGGGGGCGCCGCTATGGCCGGCCGGTCCGCCTGGGGAAGAATCCCACGAAGCCCATGACCAGGATCCTTGCCACCGGAAATGACGCTGTCCGGCTCCTGGAACACCTCTGCCGGCGGGGACGAGGACACCGTCCGGGCCGTCATGGTCGCGCTGGAAGAGCGCTGGGCCACATCGGGCGTTGGCCCGGTACGGCGGGAACCCGGCGAGCCTGAGTCCGGGCCCGGACTACGCCGACATCCCGCGCCCGGGACGGCTCATGAGGAAGTCTGGTCAGGGGCCTCCCCCTGAGTGGTGGACACGCTGATACTGGATCTGTTTGATCCGGCCGGAGGAAGCGAGAAGACCGCTGATGGCGCTGAAGGGCTATTCGGACGAGTTCAAGGCTGGGGGCGACGTACAAGAGCATCGCTGCTGACCTGGGTATCAGCCGGGCGGCCCTGCGGGAGTGGGTGCTGCGGGACCGCGAGCGCCGTGGCGTCACCGCTGCGGGTGCGAAGCCGGCCGCCGCCCACCGGGCGGCGGTGCCGTCCGCTGATCCGGACGAGCGGGTCCGGCGGCTGGAGGCCCGGGTGGCGGAACTCGAGACCAGTGAGCGCAAGCTCGCCACCGAGCGGGACATTCTCCGCAAGGCGGCGAAGTATTTCGCCGGAGAGACGAACTGGTGACCAGCCGCTTCCAGTTCGTCGACGACTACCGGGCCACCTACGAGGTGAAGCGGCTGTGCCAGGTCCTGGACGTGAACCGGTCGAGCTACTACAAGTGGCTCGCCGGCGCCGCCCCGGGCCGGCCGGAAGCGGGAGGACCTGGTCCTGGCCGAACAGATCCGCCGGGTCCACGGCGAGTCCGGCGGCGCCTATGGCTCCCCGCGAGTGACCGCCGAGCTCCGCGAGGAGGGACACCGGGTCAACGAGAAGCGGGTCGCACGGATCATGCGGACGTCCTCCATCACCGGTATCCGTCTGCGCAGACGCGTCCGCACGACGGTCCCCGACCCGGCATCCGGGCAGGTCGCGGACCTGTTCGGGCGGGACTTCACCGCCACCGAGCCCGGGCGCAAGCTCATGGGCGACATCACGTATCTCCCGCTCCAGGGCGGGAAGTTCCTCTATCTCGCGACGGTGCTGGACTGCTTCAGCCGCAAGGCCGTCGGCTGGTCCATCGCCGACCACATGCGCACGGACCTCGTCTCCGACGCTCTGCGGATGGCTGCCTCGACCCGCAGCTCGCTGGACGGGGCGGTTTTCCGCTCCGATCACGGAGCCCAGTACGGATCCCGCGCCTATGCCGGCCTCTGCGACCAGCTCGGGGTCACCCGGTCGATGGGCGCTGTCGGCACCAGCGCCGACAACGCCGCCTGCGAAAGCTTCCACGCCTCCCTGAAACGCGAGACCCTCCAGGGCGCCCACGACTACGGCGACGCCACCACCTGCAGAAGAACGGTTTTCGCCTGGCTGACCCGCTACAACACCCGCCGCCGGCACTCCACCAACGGCCACCTCAGCCCCGACGCCTACGAACGCCGACACCACGCCGCTAGACTCACACTCGTCGCGTGACCAATAACCGCGTGCCCACCTTCATGGGGGAAGGCCCGCCGTCGTCCTCGAGGGTGAACGTCCACAGATCCGCCGCGGTCACGCCCGCAGCGGAGTGGGATCGTCCTGCCACACCTCAAGCGGGGTCCTGCCACACAACGGCCCTGCCTCACATTCGGTGGTGACGGAGCGTGCCGCTATCCGAGGAGGATGCGGTGCCGGAGCCGGGTGAAGCCTGCACGTCCGTGCATCTGGCGTGCGATCCGCCTGGTCTTGGTGTTGACGCCCTCAGTGGGGCCGTTGCTGTATGGAAGCGTGAGCCCGGCGATCACGGCGTCGACGTCCCGGTCCGGGCCCCGGGTGAAGGCATGTAAATGAGGCAGGTCGGCTGCTCGGACTTGGGCGATCCAGCGTGTGAGCGAGTCGGCGTTGTCGGCGTGTGGCGTGAGGAGTGGGGCGAAGTCCCTGATACCGGGGTCCAGTTGGGTCATCTCGCGGCAGGCGGTGGTGAGCTTGGTCAGGAGCTCGTCCCCGAACCCGTCCAGCTGACTGCCGGTCGACACCCGGATGTACCCCGTGAGTTTGTTGGTGACGACCGTACGAGGTGGGGCCGACAGTGCGGCGGCCGCCGGAATCTATCCACGGGTGACCTCGTCCAGACTCCGGTCCATGAACACGATCACGCGCCTTGGGCGCTTCCTCGTGGGGCTCGTCCTCGCCCCGTTGGTCCTGGTCCGATCAGGAAGGTGACCGCCGTGGAGTACGTACCGCTTCCCACCGAGGTCTACGACGCGCCCCTGCCGCTGGACGCCTACCGCGAGCACCTGCGCAACGCCGAGCCGATGACCCCGGCGTCCCCCTCGAACTCCTCACGCTGCCGGTCGACCTGGCGCTGCTGGTGTTGCGCGAGCACGGTCGGAGCTGCCCGCGGCGGTCGGGCGATCCGCGCTGCAGCTGCTTCCTGTCTGCCTGGCGGGCGGTCGGCCGTGGCGTCCGCAACGGCTTGCGCGAGGCGTTCGGGTCCTGACCCGGGCGGGCCCGGTCGTCTGTGCGGCATCCCGCGAGTTCCCCTGAGCCCTGCTGAATCCATATCCCCGTGGCCAGCGCGTTCTGTCTCCTTGGGGTGCTCTTCGCGCTAGTGACGTAACTTCAGGATTCTTGAAGCGTTCTCACTTCGTCCGATCGATCTGTGATCGGGGTGAAGACGAGGAGGCTCGGGTTGGCGCTGGCGGCCGTACGCGACCTGCGCGAGTTCCGCGATCCGGTCTCGGCGGAGGAACTGGAGCAGTTCGAGACCGGCGTGCTCGCCGGGTTCGTACTCGCGCGGGCTTCGGCGGGGCTTGCGGACAGCACCATCCGTGGGGACGTCGGGCACCTGGACCAGATGCGGGCCTGGTTGGGCCGGCCGCTGTGGGATATGGAGCCGGCTGACGCCGACGGGTACTTCGGGAAGGTGCTGCGGGGCTCGCCGAGCGGCACCCGGCTGGCCCGCGCGCAGGCGCTGACTACGTACTTCTTGTTCCTGGAGCTGCGGCACAAGGTCGAGATCCATCGGATGACCGGGCGTGTCGTCGAGTGCCCGATCGACGAGATGAACCGGCCGCGGGGGTCCAAGGACGCGGCTTTGCGGATCCCGCTGACTGAGCCGGAGATCAAGACACTGTTCACCGGCTGGGGCGGCGAGCTGGCCACCTGCCGCAAGTTCGCCCCGACCGCGCGGAACTACACCGCATCGAAACTGATGTCCCAGGTCGGACTCAGGGTGAGCGAGGCATGCAAGCTCGACCTGACCGACATCAAGTGGGAGCTGGGTCGCTTCGGCAAGCTCTACGTGCGTCATGGCAAGGGCGCCCGCGGCTCGGGCCCACGCGAGCGGATGGTGCCGCTGATCAACGGTGCCGACCGCACGCTGCGCTGGTTCATCGAGGACGTCTGGGGCCAGTTCGACGACGACCACACCCGTCCCGGTGCCCCACTTTTCCCGTCCGAGCGCAAGAAATCCGACGGCTCCTCGCGCCGAGTCGGCGACGACGCCTTGCGCAACGGCCTGGCCGCCGCGGCGAAGGCCCATCTGCCCGGCTGGGCCAACACGCTGACGCCACACGTCCTGCGGCACTTCTGCGCGTCCGAGCTCTACCTCGGGGGCCTTGACCTGCTCGGGATCCAAGAGGTCCTCGGCCACTCCTGGATCGCCACCACGATGCGGTACATCCACGTCCAGCGGACCCGGGTCGAGGACGCCGGGGTGTCCGGGCAGCAGCGGGCCGCGAAGCGGCTGGAAGGACTGATGGGATGAAGTGGAACTTGCGGCTGACCGCCGCGAACAAAGGGATCTGGAAGGCGTCCGAGCTCCAGCGGAGCCTGGCCGAACACGGCTTGGTGATCTCGGCCGGGAAGATGTCCGGTCTGTGGTCCGGCCAGCCGGTCTCCCTCAAGCTGGAGGACCTGGACGTGATCTGCGTCGTACTCGGCTGTGAGATCGGCGACCTGCTGATTCCCGAGCCGGGGAAGGTCAGGCTCCCAGGTCAGCAGGCTGGCGTCCAGGAGGCCACTACCGGCTCGGTGGTGGTCCCGGCCGTCGTGCCCAAGCGCCGCGACGGCCGTTCGCTGCCGCCGATGTGACCTGGTCACCATCATGGGGAAGATCAGCGACAGCAAGCCGGCGGCCTCCTGCTCGGGCTGTTTCGCCTGGGGGCAGCTGCCCGGTCGGTTCTGCCGCGGCTGCTACACCTATGGCCAGCAACACGATGTCGGCGAATGTGTGGCTGCCGTCGGCCGGTCCCGGTTGATGGCAAATACGGCTATTGCCGTCTCTGCCGGGCTCAGGCGACCTGGGCGATCAAAGCCAGCGGCAAGGCTTCGGTGATCGAGCCGTACCTGCGGCAGGTGACCTGCCAGCAGCTCTTCTTCGCGAACCTCCAGGGGCCCAAAAACGGCGGGCCGCGGGTCGGCAAGGCCGGGCGACGCGTGCTGAAGATGCCGCGGCTTCCCGAACCGCATCGGGTGACCACGACATCGACGCAACTGACGCTGTTCACCGCCACTCGGGACTTCCGCCGGTTCGACCGGGAACTCCATGCCGACCTGGCCAATCCCTGGCTGATCCAGGCCCGGCAGGCCGCCCGGGCGCTGGGAGAGGCCCGCGGCTGGAGCCGCCGGATCACCAGCGACGTGAACCGAGCCCTGGTCATCGTGCTGTCCGGCTTCCGCGAAGGTGAGTCGATCCGGTACTCCGAGCTCTTCCCGGCCCTGCGCGTCCGTGGGCTTCCCGTCGTGCGGATCGCCGAAGTTCTCGACCGTTTCGGCCTTTTCACCGACGACCGGGCACCTGCAGTCGACCGGTGGTTGGAGCGAAATCTCGACGGGATGCCCCCGGGCATCCATCGCGCCGTCGAAGCCTGGATCCGCACTCTCCTCGACGGTGGCCCGCGGCCCGAGCCTCGATCCCGGCACACGGCATGGGCTTACCTGGGCGAGATCCAGCCGGTGCTGCTGGAGTGGTCCAGCCGCTACGACCACCTGCGAGAGGTCACCCGGGAAGACATCATCGCGGTCCGGGACGCTGTCACCGGCAAACAGCGCGAGAGCCGGATCGTCGCGCTGCGGTCGCTGTTCCGGCACGCGAAGAAGAACGGTCAGATCTTCCGCAACCCCACGATCCGCATCCGTGTCCCCCGACAGACCGGTGGCGTCCTCCAAGCCCTCGTCCAGGCGGACATCGACGAGGCCATCGCCACCGCCAGCACCCCAGACATCCGGCTCATCGTCGCCCTGGCCGCCGTCCACGCGGCACGGCCGAAGATGATCCGGGCGGTGCAGCTGGACGACGTCGACCTGGGCAACAGGCGCATCACCGTCGGCGGCCACGTCCGCCCACTCGATGACCTCACCCGCCGTGCCGTCCTGGACTGGCTCGACCACCGCCGCAGCCGCTGGCCGAACACGGCCAACCCCCACCTGCTGATCACCCAAAGACCGCCGTCTAACTCGGCCCGGCCGGCAAGCTCTGGACCACCCGAGCCACCCGCAACCTCACCGCCACCCTGGAACGGCTCCGCGTCGACCGACAGCTTGAAGAGGCCCTTACCCACGGCGCCGACCCGCTCCACCTCGCGCTCGTCTTCGGCATCGACGAGAAGACCGCCATCCGCTACGGCGACGCCGCTCGGCAGCTTCTAGCATCAGAAGCCGAGGAACACCACGGGAGGTCATAGGCATGCGCATCTCAACCGATGACGGCCGATTCGGTCTGATCTTGACCCCAGCAGGTGACCCCTGGGATGCGCGTTTCTTTCGTTTCCAACTCATCGTGGACTCGGTCATCATGGGCGATTCAGAGCCCTGCATCCTCGGCTCGATGATGCTGACACTGCAGAACATGGCCAGGCTTGAGGACCCGCGTCTGGCCCAGCCCGACGCTAACCCTGCCGCGACGCTGTCCGTGTTGCGCTCCGATGCCGCCCTAAACGATCCGTCGCTGCTGGGGGCCGCCGAGTCCCTCGACCATTGCCTGGTCCGCGGGTATGTCCACGGCACGAACGCGATCGTGATCGGCGAGCCCGCCGAACCGCCCGTGGGAATGCGCACGCCCCACGTCGCAGTCATGTCGCTGCACGACTTTCAAGCGATCGTCACAGCCGCCGCCCACTACTGGGAAGAGGTTCAGCGTGATGCACGGCTCAATACCCTTAACCGATGAGGCAGCACCTTGAATCACTCAGAACACACGGGTCGAAACCCTCCAAAAAGCCTGAACACCCGTCGGTTCCCGACGAAGAACCCTCAGTTTCGCTGAACCCGCGGGACTCAGGGCCCTGCCCTCCCGAAGCTCCGGCGAAGTGACAAGTAGCGCAGAGTCGTTTGCGAGACACTCTCTGGACTCTTCGTCCAATATGGATGTATAGTCCATATTGTGGAGGCTGCCGAAGAAAGCACAGATCACCGGGTCCGGATGTGGGCGCCCATGGGGCAGGCCGTCGCGCTGCTGCTCGGCCCGTATGCAGAGGTCGTACTGCACGACCCGGACACCGACCGGATCCTGGCGATCTGGAATCCGATGGGCTCCCGCGGTCCAGGGGATCCCTCGCTGCTGGGCGAGCTGGACGCGCTGGACCCGTCGGCGCGAGACGTGTTCGGACCGTACGAGAAGCTGCTCGCCGACGGCCGGCGGCTGTCCTCGGTCAGCGCTGTCCTGCGCGAGCCGGACGGGAAGGCCGCTGCGGTGCTGTGCGTCAACCTCGATCGCACGCCGCTGGAGCAGGCCGCGGCCGTGCTGTCCGCGTTCGGCGCCCCGACGGCGCCCCGGCCGGAGCCGCTGTTCGAGCAGGACTGGAACGAGCGCGTCCAGCACATCGTCGGCGCGTACGTGCGCGAGTGCGGCCGCCCCGTCGAGCGGCTGACCCGCGCCGACCGCCTGGCCGTCCTCGCCCGCCTGGACGAGGCCAAGGTCTTCGCCGTGCGCCGCGCCGCCCCCGTCGTCGCCGCCGCCCTGCGGGTCTCCCGGTCCACCCTCTACGGCCTGCTTGCCGAACTCCGAACCCCCAGTACCAAGGACCACACGCCATGACCCGCCTGCCCGACTTCCGCCTGGAAACCTACTTCTCCCGGTGGGAGTTCACCGCACGCCACCACCTGACCGCCTCAGACGTGCAGACCATGACGCTGAGCGAGCTGCTCGCCCTGGCCGACGACCAGGACCGCAAGGCCTTCGAGAACCTGTCCCTGGGCTACACCGAGACCTATGGCGACCCGGCGCTGCGCGAGGCGATCGCCAGGATGTACGAGCGGGCGGACGCCGGCGACGTGATCTGCTTCGCCGGTGCCGAGGAGGCCCTCTACCTGGCGATGAACGTGCTGCTGGGCGCGGGTGACCACGCAGTGGTGGTGACCCCGAACTATCAGGCGGCTGAGACCGTGCCGCTCGTCCTGTGCGAGGTCACCGGTGTCGCCCTGGACCCCGAGCGGGACTGGGCCCTGGACCTCGATGCGGTGAAGGCGGCGCTCCGGCCGAACACCCGGGTCGTCTCGGTGAACTTCCCGAACAACCCCACCGGCAAGGTCATCAGCGCCGCCGACTTCACCGAGCTGGCGCGGCTGTGCGACGAGCGCGGCATCCACCTGTTCAGCGACGAGGTCTACCGCGGCCTGGAACGCGATGCGGCCCGCACCCTGCCGCAGGCCGCCGACCTGTCCGAGCGCGCCCTGTCGCTGAACGTCACTTCCAAGTCGCTGGGTCTGCCGGGCCTGCGGATCGGCTGGATCACCTGCCGCGACCGGGGGCTGCTGGCCCGCCTGGAGCGGGCCAAGCACTACACCACGATCTGCAACTCCGCGCCCAGCGAGGTCCTGGCCCGCATCGCGCTCAAGTCCCGCGCCACGATTCTGGACCGAAACAGGGCACTCATCGCGGCCAACCTGCCGCTCTTCGACGCCTTCTTCGCCGAGCACCCCGACCTTTTCGAGTGGCGGGCCCCGGACGGCGGCTGCGTCGCCTACCCCCGCTACCTCGGCCCCGAGGGAGTGGAGGAGTTCTGCACTCGCCTGGTCGAGGAGGCCGGCGTCCTGCTGCTGCCCGCCAGCATCTACCGCTCCGAGCTCACCCCCACCCCCGCCGACCGCTTCCGCATCGGCGTCGGCCGCGCCAACCCCGAAGAGGGCCTGGCCGCCTTCGCTCAGTGGCTGCGAGCGAACCGATGACCCTGCCTGTCTTCGACACCGCCGCGATCAAGCACGCCACCACCCCGAAGCTGGTCTTCACCGCCGTCCACGACGCGCTGATTGCCCACGCCCACGGCCGCACCACGGTGCCGCCACCGCTGCACCTGCAGTTTCCCGACGCGGACGGCGACTGCCACGTCAAGGCCAGCGGGGTCGCCGACACGCCCGACTTCACCGTCAAGATCGCCACAGGCTTCTACCGCAACCCCACCGCCGGCCTGCCCACCAACCACGGCCTGGTCTGTATCGTCAGCGCCCAGACCGGTCAGATCCGCGCGATCCTCGACGACCAGGGCATGCTGACCGCCTGGCGCACCGCCGCCGGCACCCTGGCAACCCACGCCATGGCCCGGTCCGACACCGCCACCCTGGCCGTGTTCGGCACCGGAGAATAGGCCCGCCTGCAGGGCGAATGGCTGGCCGGGCTCCGCCCGATCGACACGGTGCTCGTCCACGGCCGCAGCCAGGACAAGGCCAGGTCGCTGTGCAAGGCGTTCGACGCCCTCGGGCTCCGGGGGTGGGGCGGGGCTGTCGTCGCCGTCCGGGTCGTCGAGTGGTCGATGCTGCCGCCCCTATCGGTGCTGCGCCGGGCTGCCGGTGTGGTGTGGGCCACGACGGGGCTCACGCGGGTGTCCGGCCGCCGGTACCGTTCCCCTTGTGGCGTATGAGCTGGTGGAGGAGCAGGAGGCCATCGGCCGCCGGATCAAACGGCGTCGACTCGGTCTCGGCATGGCCCAGGCCACCGCGAACGCCGCGCCCCCGCCGCGCGCGAGACCATCACCGTCGACGGCGACACCGTCAAGATCGGCCCCTGGTTCGCCAAGACCCGCACCAGGATGCGCGCCGGCCAGCTCGAAGCCGGGCTGGCGCAGCTCGTCGCCCTCTTCGACGGCGAGTGGACGGATGAGAACCCCGCTCCTGCCTTCGCCTGAAGCCGACCCCGACGGCCGTGCTTACCGGGCGAGGGTAAGAGCGGACCTTCCCGTAGCCCGGGCAGGTACCTAGTAGGTACCATCGGGGTATGCCGTCCTTGAATGTCACCTTCACCCACGAGGAGCTGGAGGAGGTCCGCGCTGCCGCGGCCGCCGAAGGCAAGTCCCTCAAGCAGTACGTCCACGACCTGCCGCTGCGCGAGCGCCAGCGGCACCAGTTCGTCCGCTACGCCGTCTCCTGGGGCGATGCCCACCGCACGGAGTTCGACGACGCCTTCCCCGACGAAGCCCCGCCCTCCACCCGCCACCAGCAGGGAGCGGACGCAGCCTGATGGTCCTCTACATCGACGTCCCCTGGCTCCTGGACGTCCAGGAGCAGGCCGTTCCCGAAGACGTCAGCGTCGCAGACTACTCCGCCCTCGTCGCCGCCGTCGCCCGTCACAAGACCCGCATCCCCCGCCCCACCACAGCCGAGCCCGACCCCGCCTGGCGCGCCGCAGCCCTCCTGCACACCCTGGTGCGCCTGCAGCCCCTGCCGTACCGCAACAGCCTGTACGCCTGCCAAGTCGCGGCCGCCTACATGCACGCCTCCGGCGAGGGCATCGACCCGCCGTACGGAGCGATGGTCGACCTGGTGCGCGACGTCCAGGGCGGCAAGACATCCGCCTACCAGGCCGCCGATCGCATCCGCACCTGGCGCGTCTGATCGCAGGCTCCTGCTTAGAGCGACCGGCAAATGGATTACTTGAGGCGGCGGACAGTGGGGCGGTCGTCCCAGCGATAGCGGCTCGTAGCTCGGCGGATCAGCATGCGGAGCGTGACGAGAGTAGCGGCGAGATAGAGGTGAGAAGTCCACGACTTCGCCGTTCCTCTCGGTGCAGCGCCGGAGCTTGCCGTAGTCGTTCATCCAGGAGTGGGTGCGTTCGACCACCCAGCGCTTGCCGGCTTGGATCGGGGCGGGGACTCCCTTGCGTGCGATCTCGGCTGTGAAACCCAACTCGGTTATCAGGGCGCGAGACTTGGTGCTGTCGTAGCCGCGGTCGAG
Source organism: Streptomyces sp. NPDC008121 (assembly GCF_042957155.1). NCBI lineage: Bacteria > Bacillati > Actinomycetota > Actinomycetes > Kitasatosporales > Streptomycetaceae > Streptomyces > Streptomyces sp. NPDC008121. The sequence continues at coordinate 10,810 of NZ_JBIBHT010000014.1, forward strand.
ATTGACGTTGACGGTCTCTGGCATCGCGCCGACTTGTTCCTCCGCAGCGTCCAGGGTGGGTCCGAGCAGGGGTGAGTCGTGCCGGCTGGTCCCGTCGGAGACGATCCCTAGCGGCAATACCGGTGACTTTGGTCGGGGTTGGTCGTTGGTTGTGGTGTGCCAAGGCCTGGGCAGGTGAAGTCGTCGGGTGGCCGGTTGTCGGACCGGATCGCTCTGGGTGTGCTGACGCGGGTGTTTCCGCCTGAGCTGGTGGATGAGGTGGTGGCTGGGTGCGGGCGGACCGAGCAGCGCTCGAGGCTGTTGCCGGCCCGGGTGGTGGTGTATTTCGTGCTGGCCATGTGTCTGTTCTCCGGGCAGGGCTATGAGGAGGTGGCCCGGTTGCTGACGCAGGGGCTGGAGCGGGTGCGGCGGTGGGACAAGCCGTGGCGGGTGCCGACGACCGCGGCGATCGGGCGGGCCCGCCGACGACTGGGGCCGGAGCCGTTGAAGGTGCTGTTCGACCGGGTCTGCCGTCCGGTCGCGACACCGGAAACGACGGGCGCCTGGTATCGGGGGTGGCGGCTGGTCGCGGTGGACGGCACCGTCTTCGACGTCCCGGACACCGACGCCAACGGTGTGTTCTTCGGCCGGCCCGGCTCGGGACGTGGACAGCAGCGCAGTGCGTATCCGCAAGTGCGGGTCGCCGCGCTGGTCGAATGCGGGACACATGCGGTGTTCGCCGCGGCGACCGGCCCGCTGTCGGTCCACGAACAGCAGCTCATCCCAGGTCTGCTGGACCGGCTCGAGCCGGGGATGCTGCTGATGGCAGACCGCGGCATCACCGGCTTCGGGCTGTGGCAGGCGGCGTCCGCCACGGGTGCGGATTTGCTGTGGCATGTCCGGAAGAACATCGTCCTGCCGGTCCTGGAGTCGTTCGACGACGGCTCCTACCTGTCCGAGATCGTGGCCAGCGGTGACCGTGACCGGCGTGCCCCGGCCCGGGTCCGTGTCATCGAATACCGGCTCGAAGGGCGCGGCGAGGACATCGTCTACCGTCTGATCACCACCATGTGCGATCCCGGTCAGGCGCCCGCCGCCGAACTCGCCGCGCTCTACCACCAGAGGTGGGAGATCGAGAACACCCTGGACGAGATCAAGACCCATCAGGGCGGGCGGCAGCTCGTTCTGCGCTCGCAGTATCCCGACGGCGTCGAGCAGGAAGTCTACGGATTCCTTCTCGTCCATCACGCACTGCGGGACGTCATGCACCACGCAGCATCCGAGGCCGGTCTCGATCCGGACCGGATCTCCTTCACCCGCACCCTCAACGCCGCCCGCCGCCACGTCACCGGACAGGCGGCACTTTCCCCCCTCACGACTGACCCGGGCACTCCATCACACAGCCCGTGAGCTGCTGGAAAGACTCCTGCCACCCCGCCGACGACGCTCCAACCCCCGCGTCATCAAACGCAAGATGAGCAACTGGCACCTCAAACACACCCACCACGACAACCCACCCCCACCACCGGCTCACACCATCACGCTGGTCCCACCCACCAAACCAACCAGCAGACGCCCGAAACTCACCTAAATCACCGGTATTGTCCCTAGCGGGACACCGCAGGCGTCGGAGGCGACCGAGTGTTCCAGTCCCTGCTTACCCCGGCCGACTGGTGAGCGTCCAGCCTTCTCACCGCCGGAAGGGGCCTTGGTGATGCAGCCGTCCACCGAGATCTCGCTCAGCCCGAGGCCGATCATGCTCGGCGAACGCCTCCCCGAGCCGGACGCTCACGGTGTGCGTCAGCCCCTCCAATCCGGCGACGGCATCGCGTAGGCGCTGCTGAAGTCCCTCGACGCCGGTCGGGTTAGCTGAGCAGTCCCGCGAGGAAGACGAGGATGGCGCCTGAGCCAAAGAAGGCGAAGGACTCGCACGTCCTGCCCCAGGCTGAACGCCGCCCCGGGCCCCTCAGAGATCCAGAACCTCTAATTACTGACGAATTAGAGGTGTCGTTTCCCGAAGGGGGCTTGCCCACGGTCCCTGACCTGCACAGATGGAAGATCACCAAATTCGGGGGGTCCCACCTCCGGTCACACCTGCGGTCCCCCGCCGAATGCACCCCTGCAGACACCTGTCCAGCCCCCTTCCGGTGCAGTCCTCTCCGGGGCGAGCGCGGCCTCCAAGCGGTCCAGACGTTCGTAGAGGGCGCGGACGAGACGGGCGCGGTTCTGGACGCAGCGCACGGTGCCCTCCATCGTCGCGGACAGCCGGCCTTCCGCCTCGCGCAGGACGACGTCGGCGAGTGCCCGGGGCCCGCTGCTTCTGGGCAGCTGGTCGGCGCGGCGCTGTACGTCGGAGGCGACCGTGCGGGCGTGGCCGGTCAGCTGGAGGGCGATCTGCTCGTAGTCGCGTACGGCGAGCGTGTTCTCGCCGGTCCACGCAAGGACGGTCTTGACGAGGCACTCGTACGGTTCGCGGTCGAGCGGGAGCTCCGACTCGATCAGCCCGTCGGGGCCTGCGCCAACGGGACTTCAGTTCACTCCTTCGGGCGTGGATGAGCCACGAAACGTGCTCAACAACCTCGCGCGGGACGTCGAGCATGGCAGAGTACGGGACCATCGAGGCTCCTCGGACGCTGTGTGGGTGCGTAGAGAACACCACCGCAACGACCAGGAGCCTCGTCCCGTCACGCACCATGCCCCGACTCACTCATCACCCTCACGCCGCAGGATGAGAAGAGTTCAGTTGGCACTGCCAGGAAAACCCTGAACATTTTCAGCATTGCCTCTCCCCGGTGAGAACGGCCTGGGCGATGACACACATGCGGCTGGGGCCGATACAGAATCCGCAGAAGATCTGCCAACACTCCAGCCGCGCCATGCCGCGCCCGGCCGGTACCCCCGGCCGCGGCCAGGGCCAGGGCCCGGCTGACAGTGCGCTGGACGGGAGTGAGCCCGCCGTGGCCGCACGGACCCTGAGTGACAACCTCCTCGTCGTCGCCGACTACGACGCCGGGCTCGCCACGATTTCCGTGATCGCGCTCGGCGGCATCGTCCACCGGCCGCTAGACCCCGGCACGCTTCCGCGCGTTCGCGAGGAGGACACGGCGGGTGTCGCTCAGTACGAGATGGGCCCGAGCGCATACGTACGGGTGGGGGTGGACCGGCCGTGGTCCACTGCGAGGTATGGGCCAGGGCCACGACCCTGTACGGCTCCTACACCGGACTCCCGCGGCGGCACTAAGCCCCGACGCCACGTGTCGCCGTGCGCCGGCTGCGCGAGGAGGCGGACGCCCACCAGCCGAACCGCCAGACCGACACGCCCGAATCTCAATTTCCCCCGAGGTCGTTACCGTCCACCGCCAGCCGCACAGGACGGTCACGATCCGTACCAGCGGGCCACAGCAGCGCGGCCAGGCCGTCGGGGTGCACCAGCGCGATGACCCGGCGGACGGTGTCCACCGGCGCGGCCGGCCGCACTCCCAGCGCGCCGCGGACAGGAAACCCCGAGCCGGGCCAGAGCATCTTGGGGCGCCCGCCGCATCCAGCGCCCGGCCGCCGCATACGAACCCGCCGCGACCGCGCAGGCCGCCGCCCGCACCAGCGCGTCCAGCGGATACCGGCGTCCCCTACGGGCACGCGGATCGACATCCTCCACCGGATTACCCGTCGGGAGGACGGAACGCGACAGGACGGACACAGGCATGGCAGACTCACGATTCACCGAAGCCGTTGTTTGCAGGCGAGTTGGCAGCTCACCCACATCAACGGAGCTTTGGCTCATCCGGTCACACCCCAGCCGACCAGCCCATTCACAAGATCACGACGACTTTGCAAGAGCCCTGACCTCCTGGGTCAGGTCTGGCTACCCGCGCAGTGGTAGGTGAAGTCAAAAACGTCACTCGGGAACGCGTTCAGGCGAAGCCAGAAGTGGCCGCCGTCGTCGGGCCCGTTGTCATACGGCCCGTAGACGATTCCCTTAACCCGCTCAAAGAGGTCAGGGGCATCCACCTTTACCCAGGGAAGGCTTTCCGGACAGTAGAAATCCACATCCTGCCAGCTCCCCCACGCCATGGTGTGCTTGACATTACACGTCAGCCTGTCCTCTGATTCCCTGCAGGACTGCTGAGGGTTGCTTGCAGCCTCTAGATTCCCGGCCGCTTGCGTTCCGCTAGCGTCAGCAGCGTAGGCAGTACCGGAAAATATGCCGCCAGTGGCCAGGGCAGCACCAGCTGCAAAGACTGCTGCGTGCTTTACTGCCGACTTCATGTGGAATCCCATCTGTGTCGTCCCAGGGAGACACTTCTCGCCATCCCCACGGCATCGGACATGGCTGCCCCGGGCTCCTTGACGTATGGAACCGGTACCCGCCGTCTAACGGTGTCCGCCGACCAGCGGATGCAGGGGTTGAGCCAGCCGCCCGCCCCCGGCTGTCGAACGCGGCATCCTGCACCGGACGCGAACCGGCGGCTTGGCCGGGCCGCTGGCTGTTCGGATTGCCACCGCCTATGACGGCGGGGGCGGCCTGGGCTCTGGCAGGCGAGAGGCTGACTCTGTCAGAACCCGCAAAGAATCCCGCATCTGCCCGCTACGTGACGAGCTGCACGTCAGAAGACCGTGAACGACCTGACGCCCCATGAACAAACGGCCACCGAGGCACCCGCTCGGCCTGACCACGAGCCAACCAAAGCCGCGCACCAAACTGATCAGTAGCTGGCTGTTTTTCCGTACTTGATCGCCGCGTTGTCGCTGGTCAGGCATAGCGCCAGGGTTTCCGTGGCAGGCAGAGCACGTCGTGTTGGCGTGACCGTGGAGGTGCGGGATGCCGTCGGTGATCGGGCTGCTGGAGGAGCGGGAACGAGCCGCTGCTCAGCGGGTGGAAGTGCTGCGGACTGAGGCGGACCGGGTGCTGGCCGCGCTGCGGGAAGCGGAACTCGACTGGGAGCGGTTCGTCGTTTCCAGGGGACGGTGGCTGAGGTTCTCGTCGGCCCGGTTGGTGCGGTGGAGACCGACATGCCGACGTCCGGGGATCCTGAACCGGCGACGGCGACGGGGTCGGCGGGCGGGGCGGTGCCGGCGATGGGGCCGGCGGGCGGGGTCGGTGGTGCCCGCGTGGTGCGAAGGGCTCGTGGTGCCGGTGCTGTCGCCGGAGTATCAGCGGATCATGGTGGTCCTGACCGCGGCGGAAAGGGCGCTGTCCTGCAAGGAACTCGCCTCCGGGCCCGGGGTGGAGCCGGTGGCGGCGAAGGTGGAGGGAGTGCGGTCGAAGGCGAACCGGCTGGTGCGGCGGGGCTGGCTGGCCAAGGAGCCCTCGGGCAGGTTCACGCTCGTCGCGGGCCTGCGAGGCGGTGGATCATGAGTCTGGTCATCGGCCAGCGGATCATCGCCTCGCTGGAATCGGGCCGCCGTTCGTAGTCGCGGGCCAGCCAGCGTGAGCGGAGCAGCCGGGCGAACGTGCGCTCGACCACCCAGCGGCGTGGGAGCACGACGAAGCCGGAGACGTCGTCGCTGCGTTTGATCACGGTAACGAGCAGGTGCAGCACGTTCAGGGCCCAGGTGATCAGGTTTCCGGTGTAGCAGCTGCCGGCCCGCAGTTTCGTGATCGTGGGGAAGCGGTCGCGCAGAGCGGGCGGCATGTCGGCGGCGGCCTGCCGGTCGGTGACGTCGGCGGCGGTCACGTTGATCATCAGGAGCAGGCCGGCCGTGTCGCAGACCAGGTGCCGGCGCCTGACGTTGATCTTCTTCCCGCCGTCGTAGCCCCGGCTGCCCGCGCCGACCACCGCGTCGGCCCTGACCGGCTGCGAGTCGATGACCGCGGCGGCCGGCTCCGGTTCCCGCCCGGCCGTCTCGCGGACCTTCCCGCGCAGCCGGTCGTGGAGCTCGCCGGTCAGCCCGTTGTTCCGCCAGCGGCGGCAGAAGGCGTAGACCCGGTCCCAGGCCGGGAAGCCGGCCGGCATCGCCCGCCACTCGATGCCGTTGTCGACCACGCAGAAGATGGCGTCCAGCATCACGCGGTGGCAGTAGCCCTCCGGACGTCCGACCCGGCCCTCCAGCCACCCGGGCACCGGCAGCAGCGGCCGGATCCGCTGCCACTCGACGTCCGTCATGTCCGTGCCGTAAGCCCTGACGCGGTCGGGCTGGCCGGCCGCGTTCCCGAACCGGTGAGCGAGACAATCGCACGCCGGACCCGCCGAGTTGAACTCATCCCCCTCGACCGCGTACCACAAAAGGACAACAGGGCCTCCTGGCGTGCTCGTCGTCTCAGCAACTCCGAACTGCACCAGGGGCCCTGTCCTCATGCACGGCCACGGCAGAATCACCCGACCGACAGCCATTTTCGATCACACCGCACTCAAGATCGATAGGACAACGGCTTCTCACGTGCCTTCCCCGATCGGGAGTTCGGCGTCGGCTGGGCCTGACTACACGACACGCTTCGTTTCCCGCCGACCACGCCGTGCTGAGGAGCGTGGGGTGATCTGAGGCAGCGAATGGGCCCTGCCGACATGAAGCCGGCAGGGCCCGTCCGTCGCCTCGGGTGGCGATCTCATCGAAGGTGAGCGTACCTGTATCCGGCCCATCCCCGGTGTGCTCGACATCCTGCAGACCGGCCCCCGTCGCCCTGCGTACATCCACGGCGCGTTCTCCGCCATGGACCTCGCCGCACGCCCACCTGCGCGCCATCGATCCCGTTCGGCGAAGGTGCGGCGGCCATGGTCCTGCAAAATGCTTCCGGGTCGGCATCTCATGTCGGAGCGTGGCGTTTGATCCGGCTGGCCCCGCCGCCAACCCGCTCTGTCACCTCATCAGGACAGGCCTGGCATCAGCCTGTGCTGACGATGCGCAACTGGGTGTGCTCGCCCGGTCCCGCGTTGCCGCCGAGCGGCCACAGGCCCTGGCCCATGCGCATGGTGACCTCGGAGCCTCCGTTCCAGCAGGACCGGGTGGCAAAGGTAGTTTTCCGTCCCTTTCCGTCCTCCAAGTCCAGGTAGACCTCCGGCCCGGAGCTCATCCAGAAAACGACCCCGTATGACCTGGTCTCGCCCGGCTCCAGGATGTCGCCCACGCGGGGCAGCCACAGGCCGCCCTCGTGGTAGATGGCCTGCTCGTATGAGCGGGGGTGCACGGTGGAGTCTGTCTCAATGCGCAGAGCGGTCAGGGTTAGGGGCCCGCCGGTATTGTTAGTGAGCTCGACGGTGTTGTACACGCAGAATGGGCAGGCTGCCCCGGCTCCTTCTGTCTCCGCGTAGGTGGTACCTGCGGCCGGAGCAAAGGCCGAAGCCGCTGAGGCACCGGCGGCAGTCAGGCACGTGCAGAGCACGGCAGCTAGAGCAGTCCGGACGGCGAGACGCATGTAATGCGTTCCCTCTTTCGGCAAAGAACCGTGCGGCCTTATCCTCCTGCGTGAAGAGCTCTCCGTGTAGAGGCTGTTCGGCCCTGCGGCCGGCCGATTGCAGCCGCCCGTCCGGAGGACGGCAGCTTTTAGGCGACCCTGGGCAAGCCTTGAATACGGTGGCGGCCACAGGTATGGGCAAGCCCCGCAACTTCCGACCCCGCCCAGAAGTGGGGTCTGCCTGCCTCCACACTCCTCGCGCCACGGGCCCTCCGGTAGGAATCGCCATTGGGGTGGGTGAAGCGCCAACGGGCAACGATCCGAGCGGTGTCGAACCCAGCGCATCGTCGGCGTACTCCGCGGCTTCCTGCACAGCCCGAGGGGCCCGGCCAGCCGGCCCGTCTCCCGTCATGCCGTGCACGCACCAGTTGTCTGATGCCGTCTGGCAGGGGAGGCCGGTTGACTGGGCGGATACCTGTATGCCTTCCTGGCTGGAGATGTCATGCCGCACCGTCTGCCCGTTGATTCTGCTGGCGCGGCCAGACCTGCCGGAAGCGGGCGGCGGCGTGCGGGGTGGCTGCGGCGGGTGGGGCTGGCCACCGCGGTGGTGATGGCGGTCACTACGGTTCCGGTGGTGACGGCGAGTGCGGTGCGCGGAGTGTCCGTGGCGTCTGCCGCTGGCGGGGTGTCCGGCACGGTAGCGATGGGCGGCGGAGCCAGCGGCACCATCCACGAGCAGACCGGCGCCTTCACCACCGTTCTTCCGCTGGTGTCGCTGCCCGGCCGCGGCGGGGCCGGGCTCGACCTTTCTCTGGCCTATGACCAGGGCGCGGCCGGTGCGGGAGCGGACCGGCACGGGCTCGGGCAGGGCATGGGTCTGGGCAAGGCGTTCATCGATCCGGACGGCGGCGGGATGCTGCACACCGCATCCGGCGCCGGCAGTTTCCCGCTCGCGCCGGGCGATGCCACCGGCACCGGCCTGAAGCGGTATCTGCTCAAGGACCTTGCCCTGCGCGACCAGCCCGGGACGCTGCCGGCCCGTGACGGGCTGGAAGGGGTGCCGCGGGACTACCGCTGGGTCCTGGCCTACAGCGACGGGCGGAAGAGTTTCTTCTCCGCCGGGGGTGATCTGGTTGCTGAGCAGGATGTGTTCGGCCATGAGACCGCCTACGCCTGGGAGATCCGCGGAGATCAGCACCGTCTGGAGAAGGCCGTCGACGCCTACGGCCAGGCCGTCACCTTCGACTACAGCACCGAAAACCAGGTCTCTGTCACCTCACCGGTGCGAAGCGACGGCAAGCAGCCCGAGGTGGTGCTGCACCTCGACGGGGGCCGCCTCACGTCGGTTGTCTACCCGGAAGACCAGAAGACCGCCCTGGGCTGGGACTACACTCCCGACGGGATGCCGGGACGGCTGCTGACCCGGGTGGAGTCCCCTGCGGGTGCGGTCACCCGCATCGGCTATGACCAGCCGCACGGCTTCCCCATAGCGTCCTCTCTGAAGGTCACCGACCAGGACGGCAGGGACCTCACCCCCGAGCGCACCTTCCGTCTCGGTACGGAGGGTGAGCATGGGGGGCATGACTTCACCGGACGCGGCCAGTACCCCTCCGCGGACGCTTTGTTTGACAGCGCGGATGAGGACTACCGGTATGTGACCGAGCTGTCCGACGGGCACTCCACCGTCCGTTCCGTCTACAACAGCCTGCACCTGCTGAAGGAACGCACCGCCACCCTCAGCGTGAACGGTGAGCAGAAGCCGGTGCGGACCCAGTACCTCGCCTACGAAGGCGAGCGGGAGAACGGACATGCCCCTCCCCCGGCTTCCGCCCTGCCCGCGAATTACAGCAAACCCGTGAAAGCCACGGTCGCGGTCCATGACCCCGCCACCGGCAGGACCCGCACCACCACCGAAACTGCACGCTTCGACGAGCACGGCCGCGAAACAGAACGCACGGATGTGACCGGTGCGACGACGGTCACCCAGTACGACCCCACCGCCCTCGACGCGCAGCACAGCAGCGGTGCAGACAGCGGCCCGGACGGAGACAGCAGCGAAGGCGGTGACAGAAGTCAGAGCGCGGACGGCCGGGGTCAGGACGGAAAGCCCGCTGGTTACGGGCTGCCCCTTCGCGTCACCGTTACCGGTGCCGACGGCGCCGAGGCCGTCACCGAGAACACCCTCACCGCCGACCGCAGAAGCATCGCCTCCACAAAGCAGCTGGTGAAGAACAAGGACGGAGAGAAGCTCTCCGCCCGGACCGTCACCGCCTTCCGGGTCAACGGGCACGGCGAGATCACCAGCAAGACCATCACCTGGGCCGGGGGCGGCAGACCGGAGGGGGTCCAGGGGCCGGATGAGGTCACCGAAACCTACGAGTCCGCCGTGGACACCGCCGCGCACACCCGCACCGACACCGTGAAGACCGCCGCGGGAGCCAGCAGCCAGGTCACCGACCTCGTCACCGGGCAGACCATCCGCGCCACCGACACCGAAGGCCGCACCGCCGAAACGTCTTACGACCAGGCCGCACGGCCCGTGATGCAGAAAATGCCCGGCGGGCCGGACGGCAAAGGCCTGCTCACCACCACCACCGAGTACAGCCCCGTCAGCACCACGGTCAGCACCCCGGGCCAGGACGGGAAACAGCACGTGACCGTGGAGCACCAGGACCTGCTGGGCCGGGTGGTGAAGACCACCGACAACATCCGCAACAGTGAGCTGACAGACGATCCGGCAGCCCGGACCCTGCAGAGCGTGCAGTTTGAGGACCAGGGCCGCACCGCGAAAGTCACCGACCAGGCCGGGCGCACCACCGTCACCACCAGCGACGACCTCGGGCGGCCGGTGAAAACGACCGCGCCGAACGGGATGACCCAGTACACCCTCTACGCCGACGCCGACGCCGACGCCGCCACCGGCGATACCTCCACCATCACTACGCTCATCCTGCCCGCGGGCGAAACCGACCCCGCCAGAGCCGTGGTCACCGCCACCGAAACCCGCGACAACGCCGGCCGCCCTGTCGCCGCCAGCTCGTCGTTCGCCGATGGCACCCGGCAGACCGGCACCAGCCGCACCTACGACAGTCTCGGACGGGTCGCCGAAGCCGTATCCGGTGAAGTGGCCACCCGCCCCGCATACGGGAATGCCGGCGTGGCGGAGACCACCACCCTCACCCCGCAGAACACCGAAGTCTTCCCCGGCGAGAAGATCACCGCCACCAGCCCCCGCGACATCACCGGCGCCCGTGTCGTGAAGACCCTCGCCCCCGGCCCGGACGGCGAGGGCCGCTCCGGCATGACCCTGGTCCGTGACACCGCCGGAAGGGTCACCGAGGAACGCCGCACCGACGGCACAAAGAGCACCTTCGCCTACACCCCCGCCGGGCAGGTGAAGGAGTCCGTCTCCCCCTCCGGGATCCGCACCGCCTACCGGTACGACGAGACCACCGGCCAGGTGCTGGAGGTCACCGTGACTTCCGCGGACGGGAAAACGGAAGAGAAGACCGGCTACAGCTACGACCCGCACACCGGCGCCGTCACCGAGGTGTTCAGCCCCGAGGACCGGGACGGCACCCGGATCGGCTACACCTACGACGCCGACGGCAACACCACCGAAGTCGCCTACCCCGACGGGAAAACCGTCCGGCAGGAATACGGCGACAACGGCCAGCTGCAGAAGAGCACCGACACTGCCGGACTGACCACCTTCTACACCTACAACAGTGACGGCACCCTCAAGGAAGCCGTCCAGCACGAACGCGACGACGCCCACAGCCCCGTCAAAGCCAGAGTCGCCTACACCTACGACGGCCTCGGCCGCATCACGAAAACCGACCGCGGCAACGGCGTCACCACCGAAAGCCAGTTCACCAGCGCCAGCCAGATCAAACGGGAGAAGACCACCCGCAACGGCGAGGTCATCACCGAAGCGTCCTACACGTATGACAGCCACAACAACCTCACCGTCCGCACCGACACCCGCCCCCAGGCCGGTGCGGACGGCACCCCCGGCAAGCCGGTGGCCACCACCACCCGCTACACCTACGACGCCTACAACCGCCTCACCGCATCAGACATCACCAGCGCCGACGGCAAGCCGCTGACCACCACCCGCTATACCCTCAACGTTTCCGGCGACGTCATCAGAACCGAAACCACCGCCCACACCGGCCAGCAGGCCGGACAGACGACGGTCACCGATAACAGCATCGATCCCTCCGGCCGCCTCACCACCCTCACCACCACCGCCGGAGGGGACAACGGCAGCGGTGGCGGTGGCACCGTCCGGAAACAGGTCTTCGACACCGACGGCAACCTCAACTCCAGCCACGACGGCACCGTGTGGACCTACAACGTGGCCGGCCAGCCCGCCACCACGACCACCCCCGACGGGAAGACCACCCGTTACACCTACTGGGCCGACGGCACCCGCGCCACCACCACCGAACAAACAGCCCCCGCCGCGGACAAAAGCGGAAGCGGCTCTGGCAGCCGAACCAGCGACAGCGGTGACAGCGGCACGGACAGCAGCACCCCACAGGAACAGACCACCCGGTTCTACTACAGCCCTGACGGCACCCTCCTCAACGACACCCACACCACCCGCACCGGCGGCGCGGATGCCAGTACCGGCGAAGACGCTGCCCCTGAGGCAGCTGTAACAGCGTCGTATCTCATGGCCGGCACCCGCCACGCCCGCACCCTCACCGGCCAGGGCGCAGACACCGCCTCCCAGACCGGCGCCGGCTACCTCATCCAGGACCGGCACGGAAACACCACCGCCCTCACCACCAGCGACGGCCAGGTGTCGCAGGCCTGGCAGTACACCGACTACGGCCAGCCAGCCAGCCCCGGCGGCACACCCCTGCCCCCCGGCAGCACAGCCGGCACAGCACCGGCAGGCCCGGCCGGTGCGGCCCGTAATCCCTTCACCTACGCCGGCGAATACACCAGCCCTGGCGGCACCCAGTACCTCAAAGCCCGCCTCTACGACACCGCCACCGGACGCTTCACCACTCCCGACCCCGCCCCCCAGCACAACCGCTACCAGGCCTTCGGCACCAACCCCGTCACCAACATCGACCCCGAAGGCACCACCGAAATCCCCGACTGGGGCGGCTACCTCATCATGGGCCTCACCCTCGCCGCCGCCGTCATCACCACCGTCATCACCATCGCCACCGCAGGCATCGGAGCCCCCCTCGGCTTCGCCCTCGCCGGCGCCGCCCTCGACCTCGCCGGCGCCGCCCTGGACACCGCAGCCATGGCCACCGGCCGCACCCAGATCGACGACCCCCTCAGCATCGCCTCCCTCACCCTCGGCGCCGCAGGCATCACCACCGGCATCGGCGCCGCCCTCTGGAAACCAGCAAAGGCTGCGGTCACACACCTCAAATCCCTTAATGAAGCCCGGCATGCCGCCAAACAAGCACAGATGGAAAAGGAACTTCTGGACCAAGCCTGGAGGGCTACTGGCAAAGCCTTCACGAGGGCGCGGACGGCAGCAGAGCAGCAAAGTCTCTATCTGTCCCATTTGAAGGAGGCGGCGCACGATGCAGCCTACGACTGGAATGCGCTCCAAAACGCCAGAGGACGCCACACGAAATTCCTTGCTCCGATACCAACCGCAACCGTTGTGATGCAAGACATGTACAAAACACATGGGAGTATGCACAAGTGGCGGGATGCATACAGCAAGGCCTGGAAGAAGTGGAATGAAATTTCAGAGATCATGCCAGAAAACCAGGAAGTAGCTCTCAGTGTGTGTACTGTCCTGAATAATCTCTGGGACGACCTGGAGGGCGTGCACAGCGCCACGAGCGTTGCCAGCCCGTGGAGGAATGCTGAAGCAGTCAAGGGTCTGCAGCCTCCAGGGCTGGCGAGGGCACAAACGAGCCTGGCACAACTGCCCGAGGACCCGCACAAGCTGCCAGAACACTTCTCGTCCCTGCGGGGGGACGTCACATGATCAGACGCGGCGGTCCTTTTCAGCTTGGGACCGACCCCGACCGCTGGCACGCTCTGGCCGAAGCCCTGGCGCCGAAGAGGGATTTCGATGAGACCTTCGGCGACTTCCTCGACCGCATGACCGTGCCGCCCGCATAACGGTGTGACCAGGATCGTTCAGCAATCCAGGCAGGCCGCCCGCCCATGAAAGCGGCGGGCCGCAGACGGCAGCGGGCCCGGCGCCGGCCCCAGCGGTGGAGACACCCTCTTCCCCACGGCTCTCGCGCGGGAAAGGAGTGTCCTCGCCACGGGAAGGCTTGCCCACCCGCTCTGACCAGGGACAACAAGCCGTGTCCGATTTGCCAGGCTCCCGCCTCCGGCAACACCTCCAGTCCCCCATCGCATGCAACCGTCCAGACAACGCTTCATCAGCCTCCCTCCGGTACAACCCCGAGCCAGTCCCGCCCCGCAGGCTGACCGGGCGAGAACCGCGGATTACTCCCTCGTGCGGCCGGGCGCCGCCACCATCGGCGAACCGCTCCCCGCCCTCCTGCTGTCGCAGAGGTCATGAAGCCGGTCAATGAGCAGCACATCGCGGAGCCCCGCCTGGTGGCGCTGGACATCACCGGCTGGGACGAGGACACCGCCGTCCGGGCCGCCATGACCGCGCTGGAGGAGCGCTGGGCAGCCTCGGGCATCAGCCCGGTGCGCCGGGATCCCGGCGAACCAGGTGTCCGGGCCCGGATCTACGCCGACATCCTGCGCCCGGGGCGGGACGGCCCGTAACCGAGCTGGGCAAGCCCTTGTGCTGGGCGGCTTGCCCAGCCCCCGCTCATGCTTGCCCAACAGCCGGCTCCCACAGGGGTCGGGCCCGCCCGGTTCCGTCGCAGTGGAAGCACCGGCCGCCCCCGGGCATATAGCGGGCGCCGATGCCGGCCGCGGCGTGGCGCAGGAATCGGGTACGGCCGTCGGCGTGGGCGGGTGCAGCGCGAGTTCGTGGCGCTTGCCGACCAGGACCTCCAGCGCAACCCCGGGCCCGGCGTTGCCGAGTTCCGTGGTGAGGCTGCGGGTGACCGTGTTGATCAGGTCGTGGAGGTGCCCCGTCGTCTCTGCCCCGGACAGTTCCACCCGCGCGGTCAAGAGGATGCTGTCCGGCTCGGTGAGGGACAGCATCGCGTCCGCTCGCTCGAACGGCACGAGGCGGCCGAACGGGTCGGGGTGGGAGGCGTGAAGGGGCGCGCCAGGGCGAGCCACATGTCCCCCGGATCGCTCTGCTGAGGCGCCGCGTTGTTCTGCCTGTTTCGTCTCATGACTCCGGTCTACGGCCGGCGATGTGCTCCGGCCGGCTCCCGGCTGCCGCCTCCCACGCGGTGGCACCATAACCTTGGGGAGCGCCCCGCCTCGTGGTCCGGGCGCTGGACAAGCCGTCGCGCGGCGGGGCTTGCCCTCCGGCCCGTGACCGACCCGTCTCCCGTGTTGGGTCACACCGCACGTCAGCGCCGTGACCGGCCCGTGCAACTCCCGACCGAGTCGGTCACCGGCCATCGGTCAGCCCACGCCCTGGCGGAGAAGCCCCGGGCAGGCCGTAACCGACGCCGCCGTGCGCTCCGGCCAGGGTGGGCGAGCCCAGTTCCCGAACCGGTGCGCGAGACAGTCACACGACGGGGTGAGCGGACTGGACCCCGCCTGCACGAAGGCATAGAACTGCGACAGCAGGGCCTCTGGAACACTCGTTGGCGTAGACACCTACCGAGCTACCGAGAGGCCCTGCTTCTCATGCCCGCACCCCACCGCGATCACCCGAACGGGACCCCCGTTCGGCCAACACCCCACAAGATCGGAACGACAGCAGCCACTTAGTTAGACCATGCCTGACCAGCAGAAATAGAACGATCATGCTCGGTTGAGATACGGCTTCTCACTACATATGAGCCCGTCAGTTCAAGGGGACGGCGTTCCAGGTCAGTTCGCGCTGGTATCCGTGACGCCAGCCCCTGGTGCGGACCTGGTCGGCCCGAGGGCCGCCCTGGGTGCCGGGGGACTTCGCATCCACGTTCTGGCCGCTGTCCCAGTAGGACTGGAGCGCAGAGGAACCCCAGCTCTCCCGACCGCCCCATGTCCACAGTTCTCCGTTGGGACCCGCCGGCGAGTCGCCGTTGTCCCCCATCATGGCCAGTCCCTCGTTACCGCCCGTGTAGTACATGATCTCGTCCTTGGCCGGGCTGTACAGCGTGAACTGGCCTTCGTTGCCCGATCCCAGCTGCTTCCACGAGCAGTAGGGGTCGTTGAGCCCGACCGGCTTGAGCCACACGAAATCATCGGTGGGGCTGGCGCAGAGCTTGTAGTCCGGGAAAGCGCCATTCCTGATCATGATCTTCGGGGTGGCGGCCGATGCCTGCGCCGCGGGCAGTGCGGACAGGACGGCGGCGGCGACGACCGCCGCAGCCAGGCCAGTCCGCAGGCGGCGTGCTGTGCGGGAAACAGTCGTAGAACGAGCCATACGAGGGACTCCTATTCCAGTATTGTCCGCAGGCCAGCAGGCCCAGGGAACTGCGGGTTGCCGGCTACTGGGGCGAAGTGCACTGCACCGGTTCGGCACACCCATGTTGCGCAGCAGCGAGGCGGGCCAGCCATGGCTTTCGACTGTCTTCGAAACCGGGAGGAATCGCCACACCAACCGGGACTGCATGGGCACCAATTGCATCTGCGACACCTCGACTGCATAGTTGGCTCACTCATGATATGACAGCGCTTCGCGTACATCCGGGCACGGATAGTGAGCGCCGATGATGTCCGAAGGGGCTGTGCATCGATGCTTCGCATTCACTTCACCACTGCCGACCTGCAGCGGATCCGGTGGGCTACGCATCCGGAGCCATTAATGGAGACCGTGTTCAGCCTCCAGCTCCTCCAGCAACCGCAGTCCCAGACTCAACCGTTCGCCCGCTGGTCCGCCCATGTCCGCGCCAACGTGAGCCGGCAGGAATCGCTGCTGTTCGATCTCGCGTCCCCTGAGGACGGCGTACTGCTCGAACTCCTCATAGCCCCAACAGGCACCAGGACCCTGAACGACGGACTGACAGCAGTACAGTCACTGCCCCACGACCGAGTCATCTCAGATCTGGCATCCGCACGCAGTATGCGTCCGGCCCTGCCCAGGTGGGTTGTCGATCTCCACCACCGCCAGCCTGAGGCAACCGGCCGACTGGCCCACCTGCTCCACACATACCATCGCCTGGCGATCGCGCCGATGTGGAGCCATGTAGAACAGGCTGTGCAGGCATCGCTGGATACCACGGCGGCCGGGCCCGGAGCCATGCTGGGTGGACTGCATCCGGCCATCAGCTGGGAGTTCCCCATTCTGACCCTGCCGTGCCACATCCCGCACGACGTGGACCTCAGCCTCGGCGGCCGGGGTCTGCTGCTGGTGCCCTCGTTCTTCCTGCGCAGGCCCACGGCCCGCCTCGACAACAACGACGAACAGGCTCCCGTCGAGGTCTACTTCCCGGTGCACCAGCACCGCCTCTTCCCGGAACCGGACCTGCATGTCGACCCCGGTCTGACCCGTCTGCTGGGTCGCACCAGAGCCATGATCCTGACGGCCCTCACCGCCGTCCGCAGCACGACCGAACTTGCCACCCAGGTAGACATCTCCGCCGCGACGGCGAGCCACCACCTCAATGCCCTGCGCGCAGGCGGGCTGATCTCGACCAGCCGAGAGCACGGCTCCGCCCGCCACAGCCTCACCCACCTCGGCCAGCGCCTGTTATACGCCCCCCACCCCCCGGCTGAAACGTCTGGTACACGGCCCCCGTACTGGTAGGTCGGCACGCTCCGGCGTCGCATACTTCACAGGCCGGCTCGCCCCGAACCGTGGTACTCGTAGCGGAGCTTGTCCGTGACGAACGATCGCCTGGGCACCTGCCTGGCCGACGAAAGAATCGCCTGGCCGCATCCTTCTTACGACGGTTTTGAACCCAGCGTGTCGAGCACCTTACCGTCGGGATCGACGGCCCAGGACACCACCGCCGGCTCCCGGCCGACCAGCGGGCCCGGACATGAAGGGTGGTCCCGGCACCGGGGCCGCCACGTCTGGACAGCGGGCGGACACCAGAGGTAGGGCGCGGGCGCCGGGATCACTTGGGGCCGGTCCCGGGCAGGACAGCAGGCTCCCGTCTGCGTCCGCACTGCCTGCCAGTGGGACAGGTCGAGGCAGTCGGTCAGCGTCGCCGTAGGCGTCTTCGCGTTCATGTCGAGCGCGGTCACTCCCGTCGTGACCCAGCTCGCCGGGCGCCGCCGTCCCGGCCGTCTTCATCCGGGCCAGGTCGTTGCGGAACTGCCCCAGGGCCTCGGCCATCGCGTACTTCTCCAGCTCGGTGCCCTTGGCATCCGCGCTGCCGTACGCCTTCATCGGCACCACCGACACCGCGCTGTGAGCCGCCAGCAGCGCCGTCTTCCGCGCCTGCTGCAGATCAGCCGATACTGACGCGGCCGACGGCACCTGCGACAACGCTGATGGGGCCGATGACGGGGTCGTGGACGGCTTGCTGTCCCCGCCGCCATGCCCGCACGGGCCTTCCCCCAAGAAGGTGGGCACGCGGTTATTGATCACGCGGCGAGGGTGAGTCTAGCGGCGTGGTGTCGGCGTTCGTATGCGTCGGGGCTGAGGCCGTTGGCGGAGTGCCGGGGGCGGGTGTTGTAGCGGGTCAGTCAGGCGAAGACGGTTCGCGGCAGCTGCCGGCATCGCCGTAGTCGGGGTCTCCTTGGAGGATCTCGCGTTTCAGGGAGGCGTGGAAGCTTTCGCAGGCGGCGTTGTCGGCGCTGGTGCCGACCGCGCTCATGGAACGGGTCACGCCGAGCTGGTCGCAGAGCTCGGCGTAGACCCGGGAACCGCACTTGGCTCCGTGGTCCGGGTGGAACACGGCGCAGTCCAGGCTGCCGCGGGTCGAGCCGGCCATCAGCAGTGCGTCGGCGACCAGGCTGGTGCGCATGTGGTCGGCTATCGACCAGCCCACGATCTTGCGGCTGAAGCAGTCCAGCACAGTCATGAGATAGAGCAACTTCCCTCCCGCGAGCGGAAGATAAGTGATGTCGCCCAGGTATGTCCGCCCGGGTTCAGGGGCGGTGAAGTCCCGCTGGAACAGGTCTTCAACCGGTGTGGCCGATGGGTCGGGGAGGGTGGTGCGGACGCGTCTGCGCAGGCGGATGCCGGTGACGGAGTACGTTTTTATGACCCGGGCGACCCGTTTCTCGCTGACCACATGCCCCTTCTCTCGGAGCTAGGCGGGCGGGAGCGGCAACCGCAGAGATAGTGCGCGTGGGGTATGGGGCCTCCGCCAGGGCGCCGCGTGCGGCAGCGACCCATCCGGGCGAAGCCGCGGTCCGCGCGGGCGTGCAGGGCCGTGGAGGGAACACCGTAGGCGGGCGACTGAAGGCCGCGGCCCTCCCGGGGCCGGGGCGGTGGAGTCGGTGTGTGCGCACGGGGCCCCGGCCTTTTCGGCTGGTGGTCCATCGGTGTCGTTCGACGCTCCGCAGGCTGCCGTCCGTTCCTCAACGAGATTGCCGACCCGGACCTCCACTGTGAGGGTGGGGGTTGGTCAGGGCTGATGGCCGACGACGTCCCCGCCGCCGCCGTCGGCCAGGGGGATCGCTGTGGTGATCCGTTTGCCCACAGGCTCGCGGTGGACCGCGAAGCTCTGGGCGACGGCCATGACGATCTCCAGCGCGTGCTGGCGATCCGGGTCGGATCGGGTGCCAGGATCGCCGGCGGTGGCGGCGTGAGGACAGGCCCGCGGGGCTGCATGATCGGCTGTGTGATGCTGCGGCCACGAGATCGAGAGAGTTAAACTATGCCCTCTTGTTGCCGATTTCGAGCAGCGCACGGTGCGGGTTCGTCGGCGCATTTCCGCGCTGAGGAGACGGCCAGACCGCTGCGGCGGTGATTAGGTGACCACCCGGCTTCCTTGCGGCTGGTGTCTAGGACTTCAGGGCCGTCATGGGCCGACAGGAAGCAGGAGGCCGCCGGTGAGCCGCAGGAGTTCTTCGGCGGTGGTGGGAAAAACGGTGCGGGGGGTTCCGGCAGCAGCCCAGAGCTGGGGGTATTCGGCCAGGGCTGTGTCGACGACGGTGGGCAGCGTCCGCGGGTGGCCGACGGGGGACACTCCTCCGATCGCCTGTCCGGTGGCCCGGCGTACCTGTTCCGGAGTGGCGCGCCGGAGCCAGCCTCGTCCCCAGCGTGAGGCGAGTGCTGCGGTGTCGACCTTGTGACGGCCGCTGGCCAGGACAAGGACAGGTTCGTCGCCGGAGATGAAGATGAGGCTGTTGGCGATCGCGCCCACGTCACATCCCAGGGCGGAGGCGGCCTCGGCTGCTGTCCGCGTAGATTCGCTCAGCTCTCGTACCTGGCCGCAGACGCCCGCCTCGGCAAGGGCCCGGGCGACCTCTACGCTGCGGGCAGGCAGGGGCATGCTCTGATCTGATGACATGGGTGTACTCCTTCTTCGTGCGGCGACTCTCACATACCGTTCCACATACAGAACGTTTCTCAGGAGGAGCGATCGGCCCTGCACCGGGGCGGAATCCACCTGACCGAAGAGGGGAGAAGCCATGGACCTGGCCGCCTGTGTCGGCTCGCGACTGCGGGAGCTGCGCAAGGCCCGCGGCTGGTCACTGTCGGAGCTTGCGCGCAGGGCAAAGCTTGGCAAGGGCACACTTTCCGAACTGGAAAGCGGAGGGCGCAACCCCACTCTGGAGACGCTCTACTGCCTCACGACAGCGCTGGAAGTACCCCTCAGCTCTGTGCTCCATGGGCTCACCCCTGCCGCTGAGATCTCCGGCCAGGCGGTCGACGCCGTCCTCACCGAGCGGTTCGAGGATGACGCCGCCATTACCGAGACTTACCGGATCCGGATGCGCGCCGGCACAGCCCAGGAGTCAGCCGCACACGCACCCGGCACGACAGAGCACATCATCGTGCTCGCGGGCACGGCACACGTCGGTCACACTTCCGCTCCGATGACGGTCGGTCCCGGCATGCACGGCAGCTGGACCGCCGACCTCTCGCACCTGTACCAGGCGTCCACAGACGTCGAGGCTCTTCTGCTAGTTCGTTACTCAAAGTGACACATGGTCGACGCCGGCAGATGAAGCACCTAACGCCTCCCGACCTCTTGCCATGCATCGATCGAGAACAGTTATTTGCTGCCCGGCACCACCTGCCGGGTGTCCGGGCAGGCGATTCGGCACCACCCGGACGATGATCAGGTGACCACCCGACGCACCCTCGGCACCGGCCCCCAAGCCGCGCCCACCATCCGCGCCGCTCAGACCGACCTGACCGACGTCCTGCCCGGCTTCTGCCCTGCCGGACATTGCCGAGCTGAGAGCCCGGGGCATGCTGGGGGCTCTACGCCGACAGCCCCGGCCTCGCGGTGGGCCCTTGCAGTCGACGGCGCTGACGAAGAGCCCGCCACGTGATCTGATTACAAGCCACCGGTGGTATCGGCCCCGGCCTGGGTGAGGCTACCCAGTTGTGCATATTCCGCCTGCTGGGAATTACATCAGCATCCGAACGCGGCCGGAGGACGCGACGGCTGCGGGTGTCCTATTTTCTGCCCAGTTCGAGCTCATTGGTAATGATTGCAGCGAGCTGGTCTGCAGGTAGGGCTCTGGTCCAGGGAACGTTGGGGGCTGCTTGGAGGTTGGCCAGGACGATGACTGTTGCCTTGGGGGTGGGGAGGTATTCCATGTGTGTCTGGTATCCGGGGAGTACGCCGGTGTGGCCGACGGCGCCGCTGGGAAATATGCCAATTCCGAGGCCGTAGGGCCGGTCGTCGTGCTGCAGACGCTCTGTGTGGGTGGCGGGCTTCAGGAGGCTGCCGGTGGCCAGGACTTCTGCCCAGATTCTGAGGTCTTTGGCCGTGGAGATGACCGCTCCGGCTGAGGTGGCCCAGGAGGGGTTCCAGTTGGTGGTGTCGGTGGGCTGGGCCCCCGCGGGGGCTGTGATTCCGGCGTTGGCGTCTCCCGCGACGGCCGCGTTGATGGCCTGGCCGATCTGCAGGGGGCTGGCGAAGTCGTAGCCGTGCGCGTAGGGGGCGGGCAGGCTCGCGTCGGGAGGTTCCGGGAAGCTACTGTCCCGCATCCCCAGCGGTTCGAATAGCCTCTGCTGGAAGAGTGCGGGCAGGCTTTGGCCGGTCAGTTTTTCCGCGATCATGCCGAGCAGTAGATAGTTGGTATTGGAGTAGGAATATATCTTGCCGGGGGTTTTGGCGGGGTGGCTGTAAGCAAATTTTAGTAGTTCGTCGTGCGTCCAGACTCGCTGAGGGTTCGCATTCAGGGCGCGGTTGAAATCATCGTCGTCGTTATAGCTGTAGAGTCCGCTCGTCATGTTCAGGAGTTCCCGGATTGTGATGTCCGATCCGTTGGGGACTCCTGAAATGTATTTGGATACCGGGTCGTCGAGTTTGATTTTGCCCTCGTCGACAAGCTGCAGCACGATCGTGGCCGTCATGGGTTTCGTGTTGCTGCCGATCCTCACGTGATCCGCAGTATTCATGGCTTTGCCGGTCTTGATGTCGCTCTTTCCGAGCGCACCGAGCCACGACCCTTTCCCCGGCACGTCCGCCAGCACGACAGCCCCCGGGACGCGGAGTTCTTCCATCTTCGCGATGAGGAGCGGTTTCAGCTCGCGTACGAATGACGGTTCGGCCGAAGACGGCACGGCCACCGACGACGACTTGGCAGGCTGCGGCTCAGTGGATGAACTGCAGGCCGTGCCCAGGAATGCCAGGAGCGCCAGGACCGAACCCATCGATATTCCCACACGGTTCACAATCGGCATAGCCACTCCTACGAGCTTCACACGCTCAGTGGGATGCAGGCGGCGCCGGTCCGTCAAGGCACGCATGACGGGGACGCATGACCCGGCGTCGCGACATAGGGACCAAACTGTCCCGCCTGGCCTCGCACCAGCCAGTGTCACCCCGCCAAGGCCGGCCGGCGAGTCCGGGAGCATTGTCTCGACAGGCCGACACCTAACCGACGCATAAATCCCAGCGGGCCGAACGCGCGCAACTGAGACAGCGTCGCACCAGTGGCAGACGCGCAGGACAGCGGCCCCACAGCCCCCACGCATCTGCGGCGACGCTCTCTCCCGGCGTCCCGAACTGGCCTCCGGCCAGCACTGGCACGCCGGCTTTCTCACCCGGTGCCCCCAGACGGGAAGCCCGCACACGGTAGCCATTCCTCGAGCATATGTCCTGTATTTTTGTGGCTGGAATCCGCTTCCCCGGCTCCCTGACCCTCTGAAGCCATGCCAACATCCCTGGGATCAGCAAAGGGCTGGTCCAGAGGATCTACTGGGAGGCAGAAATGAAGAAGACGGCCGCGATCGCTGTTGCAGGAGCGCTATCGGTGGCGGGACTGGCCGCTATGTCAGCACCCGCGATGGCGCAACAGTCTTCCACCGGTAGCCTCGTGCAGCTGGTACGGCATGAGACGCCTTCATACATGAGCGCCTATTACACGGTCCAGCAGGACATGCAGTGGAAGTACACCCAGCACTGGAACCGGCAGACCGGCGAGCTGCCGACTTCTCGGAAAACGCAACGGCTCCACGAACTCATCGCCGACCCCGGACTGATCGCGGAAGGCAACCTGGCCAAGCGGGCCTTCTGCCCGAGCACCACCAAGCAGTACTCGCTGACGACCGCCGGCATTAAGTTCTCTCACGCCTGCGGCAAGAGCGACCCTCACACCCCGATATTCAATGAGATCGTTGACCTTCTGGAAGGTATGATTCCCGCCCAGAGCCAGCCTTAGCCTTTAGACCATGCCGTCCTGGCTGGTACTGCAATCACAGTACCTGTGGTTGAGTCGGAGTATGACCTAGCTCGGGGTGGGGTTAGCTGAGGAGTGGGACGGGGGTGCTGGCGGGGCTGCATGCTCGGTTTGCGTCGCGTTTTGTGGGCTTGGAGGAGATACGCGGTAGCGGCCGGGGCTGCCCCAGGCGCTACCGCGCGTATCTCCTCCAAAGCCCGCAAGCCTGTTTGCTGAGCCCCTAGATGATTACTGCGCAGAGTGACGACGGTGAACTTGCTTGTGGCTGGTTCGAGGGTGCGTGTACCGTCGAAGGCGTATCTGTTGTCGCCGTTGGGAGAGGCAAATGCTCCTCTGAGGTCTGAGACACCGTGCGCCGGGACGTGGCGTGTACGAGTGTGACCTCGGAAGCGAGCTGCCTGCGGGCCCGGCTTTTCTGCCCGGCTCGACTTTTGCTCCGGCGCTTGTCTTTACGAATTCCGCAGTTCTCTGCGGGTGCGGTGTCTCCACAGGCTGGCCACTTTTACAGTTCATACGTGGGAGAAACCCCCTGATGAGCATCCGCACTACCGCACCTGTCCTGTGCACTGGCATGTCGTTCGCCTGGCCGGATGGCACTCAAGTCCTGGACGATCTTTCCTGGGCAGCCGGCGAGGGCAGCACCGGCCTGATCGGACGCAACGGCAGCGGGAAGTCCACCCTCCTGCGGTTGATCGCCGGGTGCCTCCGTCCCGCCTCGGGCACGATCCACGTCGTCGGTACGCCCGGCTACCTGCCGCAGGACCTCACCCTGGACCCGGCCATGCGTGCGGACGAGGTGCTGGGTGTGGCATCCGTCCGCGCCGCCCTGCACGCGATCGAAGCCGGCGATGCCAGCGAGGAGCACTTCACCGCCCTGGGTGACCAGTGGGACGTGGAGGAACGCACCCAGGCTGCCCTGGCCCGTCTGGGCCTCGGTCACATCGGGCTGGACCGCACCGTCGGTGAGATCTCCGGCGGCGAAGCCGTCCTGCTGCGCCTGGCCGCCCTCCTGCTGGCCCGCCCCGGTGTCCTGCTGCTGGACGAGCCGACCAACAACCTCGACCGCCATGCCCGCCACCACCTCTACGACGCGGTCACTAACCACCGGGGCACCGTGATCGTCGTGACCCACGACCGCGAGCTGCTGGAACGCGTCGGCCATATCGCCGAGCTGCGCACCGGCGCCGTGCGCACTTTCGGCGGCAACCTGACCGCGTACGAGAACACCATCGCGACCGAGCAGGAAGCTGCAGAGCGGGCTCATGCCACCGCCCGTGCCGACCTTGCCCGCCAGCGCCGTGACCTGGCTGCCGCGCAGACGCGGCAGGCCCGCAGCGCCCGCTACGGCAAGCAGATGTACGCCGACAACCGCCTGGACAAAGCCTCCGCCCAGACCATGAAGCGCGCCGCCCAGGTCTCGCGAGGCAAACAGCAGGCCGTCCACGACCAGCGCCTCGCCGACGCCAAAGAGCACCTGGACACGGCCGAGGACCGGCTCCGCGACGACGACACCATCCGCATCGACCTGCCCGACACAACCGTCCCGCCTCACCGCACCGTCCTCACCCTCGACCGCACGCGCCTGCGCACCGGCCGCACCATCGACAACCTGTGCGTCCACGGGCCCGAACGCATCGCGCTCACCGGCAGCAACGGCACCGGCAAAACCACCCTCCTGCGCACCATCGCAGGACAGCTCCCGCCCGCGGAGGGCGAGGTTACGGTCCATGTCCCACTGCGCTACCTGCCGCAGCGCCTTGACCTGCTCGACGGCCAGCGGACGATCTTCGACAACGTCGCCCGCCTCAATCCGCACGCCACCGGAAACCAGATCCGCGCCCAGCTGGCCCGGTTCCTGTTCAAGGGCCGCCGCGCCGATCAGCTCGTGGACACGCTGTCAGGGGGAGAGCGCTTCCGCGCCACGCTGGCCGCACTGCTACTGGCCGACCCCGCTCCTCAGCTGCTGCTGCTGGACGAGCCCACCAACAATCTCGACATGGACAGCGTCACCCAGCTCGCCCAGGCGCTCGCCGGCTACCGGGGCGCGCTGGTCGTCGTCAGCCACGACTTCCCGTTCCTTCAGCAGATCGGCATCACCCGCTGGCTGGACCTCGACGCCGACGCGAATGTGGAGGCCTCCGTCATCAGCTGACGGTCCACAACGGCCGCCTCCAGTCCGGGGATCTTCTTTGTGGCCCACGCGTCATGCGGAGGCATCTCGGTGCGCCGCTTCTTCTTCGGGCCCGGAGCCAGCGCCCCCGCGGTCGAGGGGCACCCGATGCTGCACCGCGGGGCGTGCGAGCTGGACCGCCGCCAGTACGGGTTCATCTCCCGGGACGAGGGGATCACCGCGTTCGGGGAGTTCCGAGACGGAGCTGTGCGATATCTGCAAACCGTGGGGAAGCCTCGGGATCGGCAAACCACCACCGCGGCGCCTCCCGGGCCGGCACCCCGTAGGACTGCTCGCCCGGGCGGCACCACGGGGTGCCTACTCGGCGGGGAGCCGGCGGGCCAAGTCGGAGGCGAGCTGCCCGGCGGCCTGGCCCCGGGGCGTGAGGTCGAGCGTCTCCAGCAGGTGCATGTACCCGACGGCGGCCCGCGCCTCGGACGCGGTGAGCAGGGGCAGGCGAAGCTCGTCGGGGTAGTCGCCGGTTACCGGCTCGCAGGTCTCCACGCCTGATCAACCGGTGATTGGTCCGCCAGGACACGACCAGCAGGCAGATTGCTGGTGCACTCCGTGGCATTCAGGAGGCGCGCTTCCGGGTGGGCTTCTTCGCCACGGTCTTTCTGGCGGGCCGTCGTCTTCTTCGCGGGTGCCTTCTTGGCCGCGGTCTTCTTCTTCGGCTTCGTCATCTCGTGCACGGTGGCGTCACCGCCGGCGGTCTCGCCGCGGGACTCTTTGGCCTTCGCCGCCGACTCTGTGAGGGCGGTCATCAGGTCGACGACCTTCCCGGCCGGCGCCGCTTCCTCGCCCACGGTCTTCGGCTGCCGGTGCTCGGCCTTCGCGTCGATCACCTCGACCAGGGCGTTGCGGTAGCGGTCGACCAGCTCCAGGTCCTCCAGGTGCTCGCTGCTCATCGTTTCCATCAGCGCGAGCGCGCCGGCGATCTCCTGCTCGCTCAGCGGGGTCTCGTCGGGGCGTAGCTTGTCGGGAGATCGGTGGCGCCGTCGGCCTCCAGCCGCGCCTTGCGGTCCTCGGCGCTCGTCTCCGCCGTAGCTGACTGCGGAGGTCTGGGGCTCGCCGCCTCCTGCTGGCGTCCACGTGATTCGGTAGTTCACCATCGCTGCTCTGCCGGGGTGTGCCCGGCGGTCGGCATCGGCTTCGAGGTGATGGGCGCCCGCCGGGCTGGTACAGACTCGCACGCGGCACTGACAACGCCGCCCGGGTCAGGGCGGTCAGGTGCCCTGGGTGCCCGGCCGGTGGGGCTCGAGTTGTTGGAGTGAGATGGCTGCGGCGGCCGTCGGGGGTGACGACTTGGTACGGGATGCGCGTGCGGCGTCCGGGGGCGGCGGCGCGCGGCGGCGAGAGCCTAAGAACGGCATACCGCGGTCAACAGGTCCGAAGCGCTGGCGGACACTACTGCTTCCCGCGCTTGGCCCATCGCGCGTATCGCGCCTGTCTCGTTGATCAGCCCGGACAGGGCCTGGAACCGGGCCCTGGAGAGGAAGTGACGTCGTGGCGGTCAGCCGTACGAGGAAAAAGAAGGAGACCAGAACCGGACCGCCCCTGCGTGGGAGGGCCGCTCCGTCTACGCCCTGAGCGCTGAGGCCACCGCAGCCGGCGGCCCGTCGTCCAAGAACATGGCGGTGGGACATCGGGCAGCGGAAGGCGACCGGGTGTGGTGCGACAGGCACCCTGGTGCCTCGGTGCGCGTACGGCAGGCGCTGCCCGATGAGTACGACCACCGGCCCTTCGGCCGTGACTCCCCCGCCCCGAACGAGAAGATCGCCGTGGTCGTGGTGCTGCGACACCGCTGGGCCTGGGCCGGGCTGATCTCAGCCCTGGCACGACACCCCGGACAGGTCGAGGAAGCCATCGCGCTCCTCCTGCCCCGGCTCTCCAGCCACGAGGTGGAGCAGGTCAGTTGGGACTGGGATCCCGACCGCTACACCCGCACCGCCACGGACGCACCGGCCCCGCCCGTGCCGCAGGACCTGTCGACGCTGTCCTGGGAGCCTGCCTGACTCCGCTCGCCGCGTACCTGCTCCACCCGGAGCTTGAAGAGGGCTGGGCGGCCCTGTCCGAGTTCTCGAAGGACTGGTCACTGGACCTGGCGGGCCTCAGCGGCTGGACGATGCTGGCCCGGTGCCCCGAGCGGTGGGCGGAGCTCGCCGCGCACCCCACGCTCGGGGCGGCCAGCCGGCGGTCGCCGCCACGGCCAGGCGGAGTCGGCGTGCCGCATGCCTGAATGGTGAAAGCGATCACGGCTGTAAACGGCGTAGTTGCGCGGTGGAGTTCCCGCACGCGGGTACGCTGCATCCCGCGATCACCTCCCATCAGGTGGATCGTGCGGACGGGCATCCCGTCCGAGAGTCCTCCAGGGCCGTGCCCGGCCCGGGAGGACTCTTTGCTGCCAGCGGTCACTTCTGTGATCACCCTAACCCCCTGTGACGACATAGGAATAAGGGGGAAACGCTGCGTGCCCGAATTGCCGCGTCCGTCGAACGGGAGACGCGGCCCGTGTGAGGTGACTCCCATGGTGTGGACACTCTGGCAATGGATCTTGCAGGTCCGAGGAGGGGTGTCCTGGTGGGACGGAAGTCTCCGTATCCGGTGGAGTTCAGGAACGACGCGGTGGCGTTGTACCGCGCGGGGGGCGGGAAGCGGACGTATGCCGCTGTCGCCGCGGACGTCGGGGTGAGCGGCGAGACGCTGCGCAGTCGGGTCAGGCAGGCCGACGAGGTCGCCGACCGTGGGCATGTCCGTGGCCGGCGAGGCGGCGGAAAACCGGGACGAGGAAATGGTGAGGCTCCAGGCCGAACTCGGCCGGTTGCGCAAGGCCGGGAAGGAGCGGGAACTCGAGCGGGAGATCCTGCGCCGGGCGGCTCAGTATTTCGCCAAGGAGATGAGGGCATGACCGGCCGCTGGAAGGCCCCCGGCCGGAATCCTCCCCGGCGAGCTCCGGCGAGCTGCAGCGGGCGACCGCACCACGAGGCCCGTCACCTCCTGCGCCGGGACGCGCCGAGCGGTGGCATCAGCGCCGGCAGCGGCACCCGGCCGGGCCGGGCCGGGTGCCGCTGTCAGAGGAGCGGCACGGCGAAGGCACTGCCGAGGATGGGCGCGCCTGAGCGCCGCTCGCAGGATCAGCGTCGAGCGGCGCTCCGGATGTGAGCCGGTCAGCACATGACGGAGTCGACCCGGGTGGAGTTGTACGAGCAGGTGTCGACCTTGGCGCCGTTGCTGCGCTTGAGGGTGGCGGTGTCGCGGTCGTTGTTCCACACGTAGGCGGCGCGCTGCTGGTAGAGGTTGGCCGCGGTGTTGGTGCCCTTGCCGGTGCGGATGGTCACGGTCTTGCCCTTGCCGAGGCTGAAGTTGCCGAGGGTGTACTTGTGGTTCGACGCGTCGGTGAGCGTCCACCCCCGCAGGTTGACCGCGGCTGTTGTGGTGTTGCGGACGACGACGTACTCCCCGTTCAGGCTTGCGTTCGTCCGGGTGTCGCTGCCCGGGCTGTCGTAGTAGATCTTGTAGAGGTGGACCGAGCCGGCCGCCTGGGCGGGTGCGGGCAGGGCGAGCAGGCCGGCGAACGCCGCCGTCGTGACGGCGGCGGCAGCGGTACGCGTACGGAGCATGGATGTCCCTTGGTGCAGGTGATGAGAGAAGCCGGGCACCTCCCCACTTCGCGGGCCCGGCAGTTGATCACCGTACAGAGCACTGGCCCCCGCATCGCACCGAGTTACCAAATCAGGACCAACCGAATTTCCGTGCGAACACCGGCGGCGGGGCGGCAGGCCCGTTACCCGGTGAACCTCGTCCCCATGCGGCTGAGCGATCGGCGAAACCGCTAGTCAACAGCGGGTTTTGACCGGTATCGAGGCGTTCGTGATCAAGAACCTTGCCCGCGGCCTCGCCGCGCTCTCCCTCGCCCTCACCCCGCTCGCCGCCCCGGCCGCCGCGCACGCCGCCCCCGCGGGCAGCGCGGTCCTCGCCCTGGCCGACGCGCTCGCCGAACTCCCCCTCGCGGACGAAGACCGCGCGAGGCGGACGCGCTGAAGGTCTACGCCGAAGGCCCCTGCGAAACCTCCGTCGTCCGCTACACCCCCGCCCCGTAAGGCCATCGCACCGGCCCGTGCCCACAGGCCGCCCGGGTCGTTGACCACGGCGAAGCGATTCGCACCGCTTCCTCCAGCGGGCCTCTTCCACCGCCAAGGCGAGAGGCCCGCCCCCGGCCCCGCCGGCCACAAGCCGGCGGGGCCGGCGCCTTGCCCCTGGCCATGACGTCCCGGTGGCGGTCAGCGGCGGTACTCATAGCGCAGCAGCCGGGAGCGTGCCTCCTCCACCGTGGTGCCCAGGGCCTCGGCGACCTGATGCCAGGACACCTCCGCCCCGCGGACCGCGAGATACGCCGCCGGCGACCCGACCGCCCCGGCCATCGCCTCCAGCCGGCCCGCCGCCTTCACCGCGGCGAGCGGGGCATCGTCAACCAGCTGCTCCAGGCGCCGCCGCAGCTCGTGCAGCAGGTCGCTCACCTCCGCCGGCAACGGGACCGACCGCCCCTCCACGTCCTCAAGGTGGGACTCCCAGTCCCGCTCGGCCTCCGACGTGTCGTACGCGTACGGATCCCGCCGCACCACGCTCTCCCAGTCGATCGGGTACGCCGCCGCCCCGCGCCATCCGCACGCACACCTGGCCCTGATCCGCTCCGCACGCGGCGCGCCCAGCGTGCCGTCGTAGACCCACCAGTCCGTGGACTCGTGAACGTGACCGCCGCTGCCCGCACCGAAGCACGCCGGCCCCGGCTCACTCCCGTCCGCCAGCAGCACACCCACCGTGCCCTCGTGCGCCGGGAACCCGTCCCTCTTCCACCCCATGACCCCTCCTCCTCCGTACGCCAGCAGCCGCCACCATGCGGCACACGACCGCTCCGCGTCAGCAGAACAGGCGAGAACTACCCGCACGTGGTGCGAATACCGGAGACATATGCCAGAACGGGTCGGCGGCGTCAGCCGCCGGCAGGCGCGGCTGCTCAGCCGGTGGTCAGCTCGAAGGCGTGGGCCTGCGTGGGGGCCCTGTTCTCGTAATAGCTACGGCCAACGGACATCAGCCGCGGGCTGGCCAAGTCCTCCAGCTGCGACCCTTACGACAAGTCCCACTGACCACTGACACGCTCGCAGTCGAAGGCGGCATCCGGTGCGCTGCACGCCGCTCGCCGATGTGCAGCGCCATCGACGGAGCGACGAACGCGCGTCGCGGCCAGTACGTCGCCCGCAACGCACGCTTAGTCATGCCCGCGGCAGCTGCGGGCCTGCGCTCAGGCGGTGGTGTGGTTGCCCTGGCGTGCGGTGAGCGCGGCCTCGGCGCTGGGGTGGGCGGGCAGGAAGGTGTCCATCCCGGTGACGCTGAGCAGGCGGCCCAGTCGGTCGGGGATCGCCGCCAGGGTCAGGGACCCGTCGGCGTCCTTGGCGCAGCGCCAGATGCCGACCAGGGCTCCCAGTCCTGAGGAGTCGCAGAAGGTGACGCCCGACAGGTCGGCGATCAGGTCGGGGTGTCCGGCTGCGATGAGTTCCAGTGCGCGGGACCGGGCGGCGGATGCGGTGGCGACGTCGAATTCGCCGGACAGTGCGATCACGGCCAGGGCGCCGTCGGTGTGCGGGACGTCGATGCGGAATGCGTCGGTCATGGGCGTCGGTTCTCCTGCCCGACGGAGACGTCGGCGGGTGCGGTCGGGGCGGCGGCGCTGTGAGCGGTGGTGGTGATGCCGGCGGGGACGGCATCAGGGGTGGGAACGGACAGGGCCAGCAAGGCCACGTCGTCGCGTTCGGTGTCGGGGAGGGTGCCCAGGAGCGCGACGGTGTCCTCGATCAGGGCGCCGGCACTGACCGCCACCGGCCGCTGGGCCAGGAAGTCGGTCAGGCCCGTGTCGGCGAGCATGTCGCCGTCGGCGGTGCGGGCCTCGGTCAGACCGTCGGTGTAGAGCAGCAGTCCCTCGCCGGGTGCCAGGTGCAGGGTGCGTGAAGCGAAGGCGGCTTCGGCGAACGCGCCGACCAGCATGCCGCCCTTGGCGCGGGCCGCCTCGACCCGCACGCCGCCGCCCTCGGCGGGGGTGAGGTGGTAGGCGGGCGGGTGGCCGCCGGTGGCCAGCGTGACAGTGAAACCGCCGTCCTGGGCGGGGTCCAGCAGGCCGAAGACGGCGGTGCAGAAGCGGGTGCCGACCGCCGCGTCCAGCAGCAGCGCCGTGTTCAGAGCCTGCAGCGCGGCTGTCGGGTCCGCGTCGACGAGGGCCGCGGCCCGCAGCGTGTAGCGGGTCAGCGAGGTGACCGAGGCGGCTTCAGCGCCCTTGCCGCACACATCGCCCAGGAAGAACGCCCACCGGCCCCCGCCGACGGGGAAGACGTCGTAGAAGTCGCCGCCCACTTCCTGCGGGGAGGCGGTCTGGTAGTGGCAGGCAAGCTCCAGGCCCGGTACCGCAGGCAGCGCGGGAGGCACCAGGGTGCGCTGCAGGGTGGAGGCGAACGCGGCGATGGCCGCCTTGTCCCGCTCCGCCCGCTGCCGGGCCTCTTCCTCCGCCCGGCGCTTGTCCTGTTCGACCCTGCGGCGCTCCTGCTCGGCGCGCACCACGTGCAGGGCGGACAGCCGCAGCTCCAGCTGGTCACGCACGACTGCGGCCAGGTCCGCAAGCGTGGCCGAATCCGCCTCGTTGATCTCGCGGGGGCGGGTGTCCAGGACGTTGACCGTGCCCAGCCGGTACCCGTCGGCGGTGATGATCGGAGCGGCGGCGTAGAACCGTACCCCCATCGGGCCGGCGACCAGCGGGTTGGAGCAGGCGACCGGATCCAGCATGGTGTCGGGGATGACGGTGGTGTCATCGGTGAGCACCGCCGAGGCGCACAGGCCGGGATCGCGGCCTATCTCGCTGACGCCTTCCAGCCCGTGCGTGGCTTTGAACCAGATCCGGTCCTCGTCCACGATCGTCACCGTCGCCACCGGCGCCCCGAACAGCCGCGCTGCCAGCGCCGCGACTCGGTCGTAGGCAGCGTCCGGAGGGGTGTCGAGAATGTCATAACGGCGCACCGCCGCCATCCGCGCCGCCTCGACCGCCGCGGCCAGAGGCCCGCTCGGTGCTATCGCAGGCGGACTCGCTTGCTCCGGCATGTTCCTCGTCTCGTCATCCCCCCAGGAAGGCACTGGCCGGACAGCCAGCAATCCGGAACCCTACCGAACGCCCCAGCGCCCTCCGACCCCGACGAGCTTGGTGGAACGGTAGCCGGGGCACCGACCGCAACTGAGCCCCCGAGGCCGGCTGGGCGCCGAAGCCGCGGACCACCAGGGCCGGGATGCCGTACCGCGCGAGCCAGCCGGTGAGGAGTTGGCGGACAGTGTCCTTCTCCGCAGCGGCATAGTGCGCCTGCGCCGGCCGTCTCGCTGCCCCGGCCTGCCTCGAGGAGCACAAGTCGCGCCTCGGAGGGCGGGACGGGAGCCGGGGTGATTCCGAGTGCCCTCTCGCGCTCCAGGCGCGCGACAGCCAACGCGTCTTCGAGGTGCAGGGCGCCGCGGCATCCCGCGTCCGGGGCGTGACCCGGACCACGCCGCCGCCATCGAGCACATCCTCGGCCACCAGTGCTGACAGCCCGGAAAACACCACGGTTACAGGAGAGTTGACGTCACTTGTGCCCCTGATCCCAGGCGGAGACGCAGCGTCACCACCGACTACGGAACAGAGCCGTCTACTGGACAGATCGGCTGACCCCCGCCGGGAAAGACAAGCTGCAGTGCCCGTCCTCATCCGGGGAGGGCACTGCAGGCTATGCCTGTGCTGATGCTGCAGGTGCAGGAATTTTCCCCTTTTCTGCTGGTGCAGGGGTGCAGGTCAGCGGTTGACGCGGGTGACGAGTGCGTCAGCGTTGTTGCCCCAGTTGGGTTCCTGGGTCTGGGATCCGGCTGCTGCTGCTGCCAGGATGCTGGTGCCGCCGGGGGCGTTGGCCTTCACGGTGGCGGTGAAGGTGGCCTGCTGGCCGGGCGCCAGGTCGGCGGTGGTCTTCCACAGGGTTCCGCTCAGGCTGCGGTATGTGCCGGACTGTGCGGCAGGAGTAGTGGACTGGACCTGGGTGTAGCGGCTGGTGCCCAGTACCGCGCTGATGTCCTGGGCCGTGCCGGGGCCGTTGTTCGTTGCCACCAGGGTGTAGGTGAACGTGCCGTTGCGGTTCACGGTCGGCGGGCCCTGCAGGTCGAGGGAGACATCGGCCGGACCGGCCGGGGCGGGCGCCTCGTAGGTGATGGTGATGCGCGGGGCTCCATCCGCCTGCGCGCGGAGTCCGTCACCAGGAGGCAGGAGGGATGCGCCGCCGCCTCCGCCGCCGCCCGCACCGAAGACAGGGAAGCCGAGGAAGCTGCCTCCGCCGCCACCGCCGTAGATGCCGCCGCCACCGCCGCCTCCCCCGTTGGCTCCGCCTGCTCCGCCGGTGCCGAGGGTGCCGGGCGCGCCGCCCGGGATTCCTCCTGCACCGCCGTCGGCGGTACTGCCGGCCTGCCCGCCGGTACCGCCGCTGCACGACCCGTCAGCCCCGGCCTGGCCCGCACGGCCACCGGGGCTGCCCTGGGCGCAGCCGCCGGTTTCAGTCTCCAGGGAGGAGCCTGCCCCGCCGCCGCCGGCGGCAACTATGAGGCGTGAGCTGAGATCGGAGGGCTCCGTGCGGATATCGGAAGCGCCGCCGCCGCCGCCGCCGAAGCCGCCGCCTGCGCCTGCTCCGCCGTTGGACCCGCCGGTGCACTCCGCACCCGGGATGCAGCTGCTGCCGCCGGATGCATCGCCGCCGACTACCGCGGTCAGCTGCTGGCCGGACGTCAGGCCCGTAAGAGTGCCATTGACGAGGTCCCCCGTGCCTCCGGGGCTTCCAGTCCGCTCGGCTCCGCCGCGGCCTCCGACCGCTTCAACCGATATCTGCGTAACACCTTCGGGTACCGTGAAGGTATGCGCCCCGGGAGCAGAGAAGGTCTGGGTCACCGGTGCCGCTGATGCCGGAGCGGCCGGAGTAAATGCCCAGGCCGAAGCCCCCGCCAGCAGAACCGCGCTCACTGCAGCCGCAGGCCGCTCATACCAGCGGGCCCGGCGCCGGGAAGTCATATCGCTTTCCACTGCATGTGCCATGGATGTCACATCCTTTAGCTGCCCCAGGGCGCTGTGAGGGCGGAAATGCTGCGTTCCCCCGGCGCCGTCTCGCGGGGCCAGTCCGGTCGTCCATCCTTTCAGCTTCAACCACCGAAAGAAAGGGATACATCGCACAAATCGCGCACACTGTGCGGATGGTTACGTGCAGTAAGAACGTCCGCCCGTAGGCCATCGGATGCGGGGTGCGGGGGGCGTGTGCTCCAGCGGTAGTGGGTCCATGCCTGGCGATCAGGTGGCGGACGGTGACGAATATGCAGGCCAGGGCGATGCAGAACCCGATGGCGTTCTTTCGTCGCCCGGTGCAGCGGCGGAGTGTGCCGAAGTTACCGGTGGCGGGCCGGCTCGGACAGGCGGGCCGGCCGGGCCCGGGCGGACGCCGGGCTCGCCGAACGCATCACCGGGATCCATCGGGAATCGGACGGCACCTACGGGGTCCCACGCGTCACCGCCGAAGGGACGCCGGCAGACCGGTCAGCCATAAGCGCGTCGAGCGCGTCATGCGCACGTTCAGCATCATCGGGCTGCACCTGCGCAAAAAGGTCCGCACCACCGTCCCCGAACCAGCGACGGCACCGGTGCAGGACCTGCTGCAGCGCGACTTCACCGCCGAACTGTTGAACACCAGGTACGTCGGCGACATTTCCTCTGTCTCGCCACGGTGCTGGACCTGTGCTCGAAACGCCTGGCGGGCTGGTCGATCCCTGACCACATGCGTAACCGACGCGCTCAGGGCCGCCGCGGCTGCCCGCGGAGACGGCGGCCTGCACGGGGCGGTCTTCCACAGCGGCAACGGGGCCCAGTACGTATCGAAGGAGTCCGCCCAGGTCTGAACGGAGCTCGGCGTGACCAGATCACGCGGCGCAGTGGGCACCAGCGCAGACAACGCTGCGGAATCTCTGAACGCGACCATGAAACGCGAGACGCTGCAAGGGCGAAACGGTGGAACGGAGCCCGTGAGGCCCGCCTCGCTGTCTTCCGATGGACGACCCGCTACAACACCCGCCGACGGCACTCCTGCCTCGGCCAGATCAGCCCGGTCACTACGAGCAGCGATCAACTACGCTGGCCACCGCCGCATAACAACCGGTGTCCACGATCACGGGGAAAGCACCGACCTCTCCGAGAGGGTCCATGCCCTCGCGCTCGGGGCCTATGACCGCATAGTTGGCCCCGGGCTGAGCGAGATCCCGGTGGACGGCTGCATCACCAAGGCCCCGTCCGGTGGCGACAAGGCCGGGCGGTCACCGGTGGACCGGGGCAAGCAGGGGCTGAAACGCTCCGTCGCGTCCGACGCCTGCGGTGTTCCGCTCGGCCTGGTCTCCGCCGGCGCGAACCGGCACGATTCGCCCCTGCCCGGCCCCGCATCGGATGCGGCGAAGGGGCAGGTCGGCGCGATACCGGAGACGGTGAACGTCAGCCTCGACCGGGGCTAGGACAGCGTCAAGTCCCGTTTGCTGATAGCCGAGTTGGGTTACACGGCCGAGATCACGCGCAAGGCAGTACCCGCCCCAATTTCAAGCAGGCAAGCGCTGGGTGGCCGAGCGCACCCACTCGTGGACGAACGACCACGGCAAACTCCGGCGCTGCACCGAAAAGAACGTCGACTCCACCCACAAACGCATCTACGGCCGGACCAGACAGGGTGCCGAGTACGGCCGGTTCAAAGGCATACGCACCCTGCTCGCCACGATCTGCACCTCGCACTCCAGGCCGGTGATCGCCGGGGTCCGGATGCGCCGCGGGAAGGCAGCCGATTCCCGCGGCGCCTCGAAATCCGTCAGTGAAGCCCTGGCCACCGCCGCCGAGGCCGGCTGCACCGGCACCCGCATCCTGCGCGCGGACTCGCAGTTCTACAACGCTGGTGTGATCGCCGCCTGCCGCCGGGCCGGAGCCCGTTTCTCGCTCTCCTGCGGCATGAAGCCCTCCATCAGGCGGGCCGTCCTGGCCATCCCCGGCCAGGCCTGGCAGCAGATCAGCTACCCCACCGCCGTGCCCGGCCCCGACACAGCGTCGCGGTCTCGCTCGAGGCCGCGGGTGAAGGCGTGCAGGCGCGGCAGGTCGGCAGTACGGATCTGGGCGATCCAGTGTCCGAGTGCGGCGGCGTTCTCGGGGTGAGGCTTCAGAAGCGGGGCGAAATTCCGGACGGCGGCGGCTAAGACCAGCATCAACACCCCCAAACACCACCACTGTCCCTCACCCCACTGTCAAAAACCGAGAGTCGCAGCGGGGGAGAAGGATGTAGGGCAGATCGATATCGCTTCGAATCCGTTCAGCCGATCAGCGGCCTCTTCAAGGTTTTCGTAGTGAGCGGAAAGTCCGGGAACGCGGTCGCATCCGCATCTAACGTGCAGGACGCGGGCGGGCGTGAGTTCGTCGTGCCCCAGGCGCACGGCTGGTACTGGGGGCAAGCCGAGGAGGTCTACCCGATTACGCGTGACGCGCGCCACGTGTTCCATGCGGAGCTTGGCGAGCTGGCTCAGAGCGCTGCGAACGGTGTCGATCTTCCTAGGGCCCGGCTCACCGAGAATCTGGCGGTGGCCATCTACATCGCGAACGGTGTACCAAGTTTCGTCTGTGACTGCACTGGGCGTGCGGAGCACGGCGTATGTGGTGTCGCTGAAGATGAGGTGGTCCGGAACTTCGGGAAATGATCCGGGTACGGTGAAGAACTCGCCCTCACAGCCGAACAACGCTTCGGCCGTGGCCATAACTGTTTCAGGGTCATGCGGCGGGAGCGCAGGCCGGGTTCGTGTCAGGAACGGCAGGTGCCCCAGACGGAAATCGCGCTCTCGCATCGGGTACAGCCTTTCACCGGGAAACGACAAGGGACTGGCCAACGAGTTGGCGGTCAGGCGTGGCAGCAGCATAAGGCGAGCTCTGGCCGTGCCGGTCGCCAACTCCGCCGCTCTTTGCCTGCCCGAGCTCATCGCTGCCGCCGGCGGCGACATGGACGCCTCCGGCAGTCCCGGCCGCCTGGCCGGCTTCGCATGCCAGATCCCCAGACCGGCCGCGTCAGCACCCTGCCCGAAGCGGCAGGCGGCAACGAACAGTTTGCACCGCGACCGGAGTTGGTACCAGCGGGCTTGACGCAGCACAACGGCATGGCAGGGCTCCTGGGGCAACGGTCTGGCTTCGCAACCGCTGCTGTTACAGGAGTCCTGTCATGCATTCACCTCTTCGCCACGAACGTGACTCTCCACTTACCGTCACCGGTTCTCAATCAGGCACTTACAGTCCCGGCTGGGGGCACTGCAGCGGGCGGGCGCCTGCTGAGCCGCGGGGCCGGCGGCCTTCCGCAGGGGGAAGTCAGGTGCGGAAAAGGGTTGGCAGAAGGCGCAGGGCGTTCCCGCGGTTGATGCTGCTGCGTTCCAGCTCACCAAGGCCGGGATCGTTGTCCAGAGCGGGGGCTGTCACCTCGGTTACGACGCGGGTGGGGGTGGGGGGCCAGTCGCTTCCGTACAGGATGCGCGAGGAGCCGGCGGCGGCCAGAAGGGTCGGGGTGGCCGTCGGGGACATGGGTGCGGCAGTGTCGTAGTAGAAGCGGTGCAGATAGTCGTAGACACGTCCCGGGTCGACCGCTGGTGTGAGCTGGCGGGCGAAGATGCTGGCTCTGTCTGCCATGTAGGGAAGGTAGCCGCCGCCGTGCGGGAGGATGAAGGTGAGCTGCGGGAATCGGTCCAGCGTGCCGTTCATGATCAGGTTGAGTGCGGCGCGCGTGGTGTCCATGAGGAAGTCGCACAGGAAGGGGGGCACGCCGGCGGGTGTGCCGGTGCTGCTGACTTCCATGGGGTGGGTGCTGATGACGGCAGAGCGCTCGTTGAGTTCTGCCATGAGCGGGTCGAGTTCGGGGTCGCCCAGGTAGGTGTGTCCCATGCTGGTGCGCGCGCTGACTCCGACTGCGCCGAGCTGGTCCATTCCGTGGGCGAAGGACCAGCGGGAGAGTTCGGTGTCGTCGAGGAAGACGGGGGCGAAGAAGGCAAAGCGCCCGGCGTGTCTTCTCGTCAGATCGCTTGCGGCTTCGAGGGCGACCCGTGTGCTTTCTCTGCGTGTTGCTGCCTCTTTGATACGCCCGAGCATGGCAACGGTAAGAATGCTGGTGCTGGTGCCAGCCTGGTTCATCAGATCCAGGGCGGCGGATTCGTCCCAGCGGGTCCAGGGCGGCAGTTTGCTGCGGTCGGCGATCCCGCGTGCTTCGGCCCACTGCACCCACTGGGGGGCGGTGTAGTGGTGGTGGACGTCGATCCGTCCGTTGCGGGGTCCGCCGTCGTCTGAGGGGGCGGGAAGAGCCGTGTCGCCGTGCGGTGGCAGTGGGGTGGTTTCGGTGTTCATGAGGGGCTCCCTGCAGTTGGTCCGCTGCGGCGGGGGATCAGCGGCTGAGAATGCTTTCCAGGACGCTGCGCAGGACGGTCCCGGGGTTTTCGGGGAGGCCTGGACAGCGCCAGGCAACCATTCCGTCAGGCCGGATGAGAACGGCTTCCTGGGAGGTGACGCCATGGGTGGTGGCCCAGTCCTCGGTACCGGCGTGCAGATCGCAGCCGGGGCGGGCGCCGATGCAGTAGGAAACCAGAGGCAGGCTGAGCTGTTGCGCAGTGTCACGTGCGGCCACGTGCCATGGTCCCTCTGGAAGCCCGGAGAGCAGGATGAAGGACTGCTCGTACAGGTCGATGGTGGACCGGGTTTTCCCTTGGTGCTCAATGGTCATGTGCGGGGCCCTGGTGCCGGGGTCGGCTGCAGGCGGAGAGTTCCGGGGATGACCGGCGCACCGGTGTCAGCTCCTGACACGGCGGTGGAGGCGTAGCGGTAGCCCAGGGCCGTCGTCATCAGGTCGGTGCTCTGGGCTGGGTTGTCGGGGGCGGTGTAGCCGGGGTGCTGTTCGTGGGCGGCCTGTTCGATGGCGCGTGCGCTCGTGGCCAGGGCGACAGGGCGCCGCTCAGCGGTGGGTGAGGATCCGCGCGAAGGCGTCGTGGTCGGCTGCGTGCAGTTCCCGCAGCCGCAGATGGTCGCCGCGGAGTTCGGGGACGCGGTTCACCGGGCGGCTCCGTGCGGTGCGGGCGTGGCGGGGATGAGGGTCTCGAGGTCGATCCGGTGGCGGCCCGAGGGCAGTGGTTCGCCGAGCAGGATGCGGCGGGCGGTGTCGGTGACGAGGGCCGCGCCGAGCATGACGCCGCTGGCCAGCTGCGGCCAGCTGGAGAGGGTGCGGCCCACCCGGGTGAGAGCGTCGCTCATCGCGGGGCTCAGCTTCTGTTCGTCGACGATCCTGAGGAGGAAGCGGATGGCCTCCTCACCCTTCAGGCCCGCCGCGTCGGCGGCGGTCGTCGCTCCGATGCGGCCGTGGAAGAGGGGACGGTCCCCTTCGAGGTCGAAGCGTTCGATGTCGAGGACGCCCCGGTCGTTGGTGTCCATGAGGACGGGGACCCGGCGGCGCCGCGCGTGCTCGCGTGCGGCGACCTTCACCCACGGGGTGTCGCACTCCTCGACGAGGAGGTCCAGGGCGTGGTCCTGGTCGCCGATGAAGTCGACGAGGTTTCCGTCGGTGACCCCGCCCCGGTGGACCTCGATGTCCAGGTAGGGATCGAGCTCGTACATGCGCCGGGCGCACAGCACGCTCTTCTCCAGGCCGAGTTCATGGACGCCGGCGCGCAGCCGGTTCAGGTTCGACAGGCCGAGCCGGTCGAAGTCCGCCAGCCGGAAGGCGCCGCCGACGCCTTCCATGGCACAGGTCAGTGCGGTGCTGCCGCCCACCGACAGCCCGATCACGCCGATCCGGCGCCGCAGCAGTCCCTCCTGCTGCCCGCGGGTGATCTTGTCGCGGTTGCGGTCGGTGCGGACCAGGCGGAACTCCGCCTCGGGCAGCACGTGCACCAGACGCCCCGACCACGGATACCAGGCCCACCGGCCGTACCTGCCGGGCCGGCCCGAGACGACCTGCGTGACCGCCCGGTCCAGGGCCTGCCCGGCGCAGGAATCGCCGGGTGCCTGGCATCGCACGAGTTCGGCGACCTGGTCCCCGATGCGGTCGTGCACCTCGCGCAGCAGGGTCGAGTCACGCAGCGCGGACAGGGCCTGGGCCCCGGCAGGCTGTGACGGGTCCAGCAGAACCGGACGGAACGATTCACCGGCCTGGCGGGGCGAAGGGAGGACGAAGGGGGCCGGTTCGGGGCCGGAAGACAGCAAGTGATCCACGGCGACGACGCTAACAATCCAAGATCGTGGATCTTGGTGTGTCACTCGCAGGGGGCGCACTCGAATTGATCTTCTAGCCGGATGCGCCCCCTCTGCGCCCCCGCTGCCCGGACGCGGGCGTGGCGCCGCCGTCGCCCGGCGGGTGCCGGACACAGGACGGCGCCGCGTGACGGAAGGCCAGGACCGGAGGGTGAAGGCCGCGGTGACGGTGGCCTTCCTGCCCGCTGTGCCGGTGACGGCCCGAGGCGGCCGCCAGGGAGGGGTCGATTGCGATCACCGCCCGGTGCCTGGCCGAGTGCTGGCGCCCGAGACCGGTGCACATGCGGGCCTTGAGGAGTTCGCGCACCTCGGGTTCGCCGGGCGGCGGTGCGTCCGCCGGCCGCGTGGGGACAGCGGGCCCAGTCCGCCGCCGCGCGGGCCCGGGATGGTGCCTCCGGGATAGGTGACGGTCCCCTCGTACGTGGATCGCGCGGCCGGCAGCATGTGTGCCGCCGGGAGCACCTGCCGTCGCCACGGCCACTGCGGAAAGGTGAACATCGCGCCGTCCGCAACCTGTTCGCGTATCCCGCAGGCGAAGCCCCCCACCTCGCCGGCCAGCCGGCTTCCTCGTGCGTGCTCGCTGCGGCCCGGCGGAAGCAGCATGGTGAAGTACTGTCCCCTGCCGTGCATGTGCAGGTCCATGTACACGTACCCGAACTGCTCGGCCGCAAGGTCCAGTCGGCTCATGCCTGTGAACGTGGTCGAGGAGAGGCGGAGTGTGACCGGCTCCCCGGTCGCCATCGACTGCAGCAGTTTCCGCACGCGTCTTCTGCGCACTTGTGCACCCCCGTGAGGTGTACTTCCTGACAGCTCCCACACAAGAACGCGGGTACGAGAAGAAGACGGGAAGGGGAGGCATGCGCTCCGGTGAGAGCGCCGGGGGCGGCACGCCATGACGAGGCCCGGGGCCGGCGGAGCTCCCCCTGCCGGCTGCTCGCCAGGTCACTGCGTCCCGCGTCAGGGTGACCGCGCCGCCACGCGGCGACAGCGCCCCGGGGGGGGCGGGGCGGGTGCTCTGGGAGCGGGCCGGGGCGGGCCGGGACGGCACTGTTCCGCGGGCGGGTGGGAGTGTCATGAATGAGGCGGGTTCCTTCCTCGAAGGAGTCATCTGATGGGTACGACAACGAGTCACACGATCGGGATGGATGGCGGCGTGTCGCTTGCCAGGGCTGATGAGACCGCTGAGGGTGCCGGTGTGAAGTCGATGCCGGTGTCCGGGAATGGTCTTTCGCCCGAGCTGCTGGAGGAACTGGCTGCGCTCGCGGCGGAGAAGACCGCGGCCGGCGGTCTGCGTCTGATGGGTGAGGGCGGCATTCTCCCCGAGCTCGCGCAGCACCTCATGCAGGCCGCGCTCGAGGCGGAGATGGACCTGCACCTGGCTGACGAATCGGGCCGGGGAGCGTGAACCTGCCACGTCTGAGCTGCGGCCGCGCGGGTAGGCGGGGAGAACCGCCGCCCTGCCGGCGTATGGAGTGCGAGGACCTACGGCCCCGTACCCCCCGCCGCACGAGGAGATGCCCGCCATGAAGCCCACCCCGGTCCTGCCCCTCCCCCGCCGGCCGGTGCGCGCAGCCGCCGGTACGTCCGCCGCTCTGCCGTCTTCGGCGCTCGACGCGATGCTGGACGCCGCCTACGAGACGCACCGCCGTTTCCGGCACGGTGCTTTCGCCGAGCCCTGCCCGACCTGCCACGTCCCGGCGGGCGAGCTCTGCCTGGCGCGCCGCAGTGTGCACGCCGCCCGCCGGATGGCGCACCGGGTGCGCATGGCGCAGGCCGGGCCGGTTCCCCGTGCGGCCGCGGCGGCCCGCTGACGGGACGGGCGGGCGGCGCCGCCGTCACGGGCCGGCCGGGCCGCGAAGGGGGAGCCGTGTTTCAGCGGACGACGTCGAAGAGGCGCGGTCGGGCGCCGGAAGGCGGGCTCCCCGGCCGGCGGCGCCCGTCGCGGCCAGCCGGGGAGGTGGCCGTGTCCCAGTCCGGCGGGGCGGTGCCCTGATGGACCGCGCGGCCCGGGACGCGGACCATACTGGTCGAGCCCTGATCACCCACTGGACGGTTCCATGGCCAAGAACAGCTCTTCATCGACCGCTGTCCCCGACACCGTGTGGCTCGGGCGGGGGCGTCACCTCGGGCCCGAGGCCGAGCGGGACGTCCGGCGCAACCTGCTCGCCCTCGAGGCGGCCGGGGTGATCGACGGCTTCCTGGATCTCGATCCGGTCGAGGCGGCCCGCTCGAGCGATCTGTTCCCCCGGGACGCCTCCGCCGACCCCGGGCCCTTGGCCCGCCGGCTCTTCGAGGCGCGCTGGCGGGTGGCCGGCGGTGTCACCGTGCGCGCTCAGCTGACCACGTACGAGGCGGAGTCCCGCCGCGGTGAGGGCGAGGGCGTCCTGTGGGTGCTGGCCGCCGAGGCGGAGCGGGCGTGGGAGGCGGAGTGGCCCTCACCCGCGACCGTGTTCTGGCCCGACAGTGAGCAGGTCGCCTGGGATCACGAGCGGGTGCCGGGCGTGCGGCTGCGCCGGACGAACCACCTGCCCAAGGACGACGGCGAGATGCGGCGCCTGCTGCGCGAGTGCGCCCGGCGCAGCTGGTCCATCCATGTCGTGGTGCACGAGGCGATGACGCCGGACGCGCGGGGGCGCCGGCCGGTCACGGCGTTCCTGCCGCCGAGCCTGCGGCACCGGGTGGTCGAGCACCGGGCCACGCCGGAGCAGGCGCTGACCGCCGGGTTCGCGCTGACGCGTGAGCTGGGCGTGGGGCTGCCGCGCGGCGGGGCCGTCGTCCTGCCCACGGCGCCGGGGATGCCGGGCTACGACGCGGAGCGCTTCACCGTGCGCGATGTCTTCCTGGACGGCACGCAGCCGGCCGAACTCCTTGGGAAGATCACGGAGTTCGCGGCCCTGCCGCGGCCGCTGCCGGCCGGCGCCGAAGAGGTCCTGACACGACTGCGCCAGGGCTGGCACCTGCTCACCCCCGACGAGGAGCTCCTCCACGCACGGGCCATGGTCACCAGCTACGCCAGGGCGCTGGAGGCCATGACGGCCTCCTGTGACCTGTACCGGGAAGCGGCCGAGTCGGCGCTTGCCGCGCTCGCCGAGGCGACCGGCGGCAACGGCGCGGCCCGGGTGCCCGCGCCGGCCGCGGCCGGGCAGGACACCTCGGCGCTGAAATCCCTCACGAAGACGCTCGCCCTCTTCCGCCGGCCGAACCGGTAGAGGGCCGAGAGGGAAAGACCCGCGATCCGGTGCCCGGTGCGCGCGGCCGGTGCACGCGGGTTCCGCCCCGACGCGGCCGGGTTCCGGCGGCGGGCTTGCCCAGGGCGGCACGGTGCTTGTGGGGCTTGCGGGGCCGCATTCGCGTGCAGGTCGCTCGCCGTACGGGCCCTGGGGCTGGGGAACGCGGCAGGCGGCGGGGCTGCGAGGGACCGGCCGGCGACAGGCCCGTGGCGGGCCGGCCAGGGGCCGGCCGGCGGAGGCGAAGCCCGCGGCGCCCGCCCGGGGGCTGCCCGCGCGGCCGGGGCCGCGCTTGACCGCGCACGGCGGGTCGTGCGCCGCGCCCTGGGGGACGGCCGGGACAATGCCGGTCATGGCACCCGAAACAGGCACTGCCGAAGGGGCGGCGGGGGCGCGTGTGGTCCTGCTG
This sequence comes from Streptomyces sp. NPDC008121, assembly GCF_042957155.1. Lineage (NCBI taxonomy): Bacteria > Bacillati > Actinomycetota > Actinomycetes > Kitasatosporales > Streptomycetaceae > Streptomyces > Streptomyces sp. NPDC008121. The sequence continues at coordinate 55,090 of NZ_JBIBHT010000014.1, forward strand.
GCCCTGGCGGCCGGGCAGTTCCTGATGGCGCTCGACAGCTCTGTCATGAACGTCTCCATCGCCACGGTGGCCGAGGACGTCGGCACGACGGTCGCGGGGATCCAGGGGGCCATCACGGCCTACACCCTGGTGATGGCGATGCTCATGATCCCCGGCGGCAAGGCCGGGGCGCTGATCGGCCGCAAGCGCGCGTTCATGACCGGCTGTGTCGTCTACGGGTGCGGTTCCCTGACCACCGCTGTGGCCCCGAACCTTCCCGTGCTGCTGATCGGCTGGGCGTTGCTGGAGGGGATCGGGGCCGCGCTGATCCTGCCGGCGATCGTGGCGCTGGTGGCGGGCAACTTCCCCGCGGAGCGCCGTCCCGCCGCCTACGGGCTGGTCGCCGCGGCCGGGGCGGTGGCGATCGCGGCCGGCCCGCTCATCGGCGGTGTCGCGACCACGTACTTCTCCTGGCGGTGGGTGTTCGCGGGAGAGGTCCTGGTCGTCCTGGGCATCCTTCTCCTCGCCCGTCCGGTCGCCGACGCGGCGGGCGGGGAACGGCCGCGCCTCGACCTGGCCGGTACGGTGCTGTCCGCCCTGGGGCTGGGGAGCTTCGTCTACGGTGTGCTCCGCTCGGGCGAGTGGGGCTGGTTCCAGCCCAAGCCCGGCGCGCCCGCGCTGCTCGGGGTCTGCCTGACCGTGTGGCTGATGCTGCTGGGCATCGGGCTCAGCTGGCTTTTCCTGCGCTGGGAGGCCCGCCTCGTCCGGCAGCGCAGGGAGCCCCTCCTGGACCCCGCGATGCTGCGGAACAGGCAGCTGACCGGTGGCCTGACGATGTTCTTCTTCCAGTACCTCGTCCAGATGGGCGTGTTCTTCGTCGTCCCCCTCTACCTCTCCGTCGCCCTGGGCCTGTCCGCGCTCGCCACCGGTGCCCGCCTGCTGCCGCTCTCGGTGACCCTGCTCGCCGCCGCCGTCCTCATCCCGCGTTTGTTCCCCCGCGTCTCGCCCCGGCGCGTGGTACGGATCGGGATCACCGCGCTGCTCGTCGGTGCGGTGAGCCTGATGGCCGCTCTCGACGCGGGCGCCGGCGCGGAAGTGGTCACGGTTCCCCTGCTCCTGATCGGGCTCGGGATGGGCGCGCTCGCCTCCCAGCTGGGTTCGGTCACCGTCTCGGCGGTGCCGCAGGACAAGAGCGCGGAAGTCGGCGGCGTCCAGAACGCCGTCACCAACCTCGGCGCCTCGATCGGTACCGCACTGGCCGGATCGATCCTGATCGCCTCGCTCACGTCGTCCTTCCTGGCGAGCGTGGAGCGCAATCCGGCGGTTCCGGCCAGTGTGAAGAGCCGGGCGGCCGTGGAACTCCAAAGCGGCGTGCCCTTCCTCTCCGACGCCCAGCTGCGCAGTGCCCTGGCCGAAGCGGGCACCGGGGAACAGCTGACGCAGGACGCGCTGGAGGCGAACGCCGCCGCCCGGCTCGACGGGCTGCGCGCCGCACTCGCCATCCTCGCTCTCGCCGCGCTCCTCGCCCTGTTCTTCACCCACCGCATCCCCACGGCCCAGCCCGGCTCGGCCGGGCCGTGACCCGCCGCGGGAACCCCGGGGGCGCCTGAGGGCCAGGCGCCGCCCGGCCGGGAGCCCGCGGCGCGAAGACGGAAGCGGGCGGCGGGGCCGGACAACGGCAGGCCCGCCCCAGGGGCGGCGACCCGGCCCGGAGGGTGACCCGCCCCGGAGGCGCGGTGACCGGGCCCGGTGGTGCGGCGACACGGCCCGGGGGTGCGGCGACCCGGCCCGGAGGGGCGGCGACCCGCTCCCAGGGTGGTGACCCGGCCCGGGGGGTGGCCCGCCCCGGAGGCGCGGTAACCCGCCCCGGGAGCGCGGTGACCGGGCCCGGTCAGGGTCGTTGTCCCGGCATGAACAAGATCCTTTCCCTCGCGGCCCTCACCCTGCTCGCCGCGAGCACGGCCGGCCTCGCCCACGCCGCCCCCGGGCCCGGCACCGCGGAACTCGTCCTGAGCGTCAGCGCAGCCGACGCAGGCCGGACCGAGGCAGTACTCCTCTCCTGCCCGGCCGGGCCGGGCGCCGGCCACGTCGAGCGGGCGAGGGCGTGCGCCGACCTCGCGGAGGCCGGCGGGGACTTCGACGCGCTCCACGCCCTGCCCCGGCCCGCCGGCACCCCTGCCTGCGTCGCGGGCAACGACCCCGTCGTCGCCACCGCGACGGGCACCTACCAGGGGCGGCCCGTCGACTGGACGCGGTCCTACGCCCACACCTGCGCCCTGCAGGCCGACACCGCGAGCCTGTTCCTCTTCTGACCGGCCCGGCCCGGACCGGGCCAGGGCGGTCACCGCATCACCGCAGGCCGCTGCGGGGCCTTCCGCGGCCGGCGACGTACGGCGTGCACGGGGGGCGGGCGGCCGCACGGCCGGTGCGGCAGACCCCGCCCTGTCCCGGGCGGTCCCGTCGCCGGCCCTCACCGGGGGCAGCCCGGGGTGGTGCGGGCAGCGCGCCGGGCGGGGCGGGCCGGCCCGCGGATGCGTAAGGGGGCGGGTGACGCGACCCTGAGGGTATGACTGATCCACTCGTCCCCCCGGAGGAGACGCCTCCGGCCGAAGGCTCGACTGCCGAGGCGCACGAGGAGCGTGCGGACGGCGGTCTGTGGGAGCATCCGGGCTTCTGGATGTGGCTGATCATCGCCGGCGCGGTCCTGGTCGCCGCCTTCTTCGTCGTCCGCATGATCGCTCTGTAAACCACGGCGGTGCCCCGGCCGGCGGTACCGGCCCTGCCCTGCTCTGCGCGCCGGGTGCTGCCGCGGGCCGCCCTCGAACGTGCCCCCGAGAGGGGGTCCGGGCTCCGGCCGGGGCGGCCCTCCGACGCGGGCGGCCCGAAAAAGTACCTGCCGGGGCACTTCGGCGCGCTGTGCGCGTTCTCCTCGGTGCCTCCCGGCGGCGGCTCCTGGTCGTGCTCTGGCGGGAGTGACCCGGCGGCCTGGCAGGCGAGCGGCTCGTACGCGTACGGCAACAAAACGCCGGTGAGGACTGCCCGCTGCCGGCAATGACGTCGGCGGCGCCCGGCGGCAAGGATGGGCGAACCGATCAGGCGCCGGCCTCACCGCCGTATCCGTCTGTCCGCCCCGGCGCTGGCCGTTTCGGGGCGGGCCGGTCGTGCGCCGGCTCTTTCGCGAAGCCCCTTCGGACGACACCCTCCAGGAAGGTTCCCCTGATGAGACCGACCCGCGCTGCCCTGACCGCAGCGGCCCTCGTCCTGACGCCGGCGCTCCTGCTCGCCGCGCCCGCCTCCGCGGCCGCCGGCGGCCCGGGCGCCGGGGTGACGGCCGTAGCGCGCACGGGCGGCCCGGACACGCCGGTGAGCGAGATGTCCGACGACGACGTCCGTGTCGCGATCCTGCGGATCATCGGCGACCCGGCCACCGGCCGGTCCGTCCGCGACCGCGCCCAGGCGGCCATGGACGGCACCGCCGAGGACCGGCGGTACTTCCTGGAGACGGGCCGGTGGGCGGCGAAGGAGATCGACGACCGTGTCGAGGTCTTCCGCATCCTGGCGGCCGCGGGAAGCAACGGCGACAGAGCGGTCGTCCGCGAGGCCACCAAGGCGCTGCAGGCGGGTACCGCTCAGGCGCTGCGCGGGTTCCTGGAGAGCGGGCACCGCCTTGCCCGGGCCGAGGACGACGCGGTCGCCCTCTTCCGGCTGCTCGCCGATCCCGCCCTTGCGCCCGCGCTGCGCGCCGAGGCGGAGCAGGCCCTGGAGGAGGGCACGCCCGAGGCGTTGCGGTCCTTCTGGGAACGCCGCCGGTAGCAGGGGTGGTTCGTCTGGCCGGCCGGCCCCGGGCGCCGGGAGCGGGGGCACCCGCCCGCCGGAGCCGCCCCCGGCCGTGCCCCGGCCGGTCGCGGCTCCGGTGGCGGCTCCGGTCGCGGGCCGGTGGCGGGCCGGTGGCGGGCCGGGCGCCTGTGGCGGTTCGCTCCCCCGCGGGTGCTGCCCGCCGCCCGGCCCGCGGCCGGCGCTCTGTGTCCGGCTGCGCGGTCTGCCCGGCGCGGCCCGGGGCGGGAGTGTCGGTGGCCGGAACGGGGGTGTGTGGGGGCATCCGGGGGACAGTGTGCCCGGCAGGGGGATCACTGGTGGCGGGGCGCGGCGCGCGCTCTTAGCTTCGGCCCATGACCAAACGAAAGATCGCCTACGCGGCGTTCGCCCTGTCCCTGTCCGCCACTGCCGTCGGTGCCGGCGCCCCTGTGGCGGCCGGCCACACCGTGCACTGGGTGAAACCCGGTGAGTCGGTCCAAAAGGCCGTGGACGCGGCCCGGCCGGGAGACACCGTGATGCTGGCTCCCGGCACCTACCGGGAGAGCGTCAGTATCACCACCTCGAACCTGACCCTGCGGGGTTCGGGTGCCCGTTCCACCGTCCTGGTGCCGGCCGAGGCACCCGGCACCCATGTGTGCGGCAAGGCCGGGCACGGCATCTGTGTGACGGGGACCGAGGGCCGGCCCGTCGGGCAGGTGACGCTGCGCTCGCTGACCCTGCGGGGTTTCGCCAAGAACGGTCTGTGGGCGACGCGGACCGAGGGCCTGCGGGTGCAGCGGGTGAGTGCGGAGAAGAACGGGCAGTGGGGCCTGGCCCAGGAGCGTTCGGTGCGCGCCGAGTTCAGTGACAACACCGCCCGGGACAACGGCGACGCCGGGATCTTCGTCGCCAACACCATCGACCGGGAGAAGGGCGCGGACGACGCCGAGGGGACGGTGATCAGCCGTAACGTGCTGTCCGGCAACCGGATCGGCATCACGGTGCGGCGCCTGAGGCACCTGAGCGTCGACCGTAACGAGGCGACCGGGAACTGCGCGGGGGTGTTCGTCGTCGGTGACGAGGTCCTTCCGCGGGCCGGGGAGATGAGCGTGAGCCGCAACCACATCCGGGCCAACAACAAGCACTGCCCGGCCACCCCCCGGCTGTCGTTCCTGCAGGGTTCGGGCATCGTCCTGACCGGCGCGGAGAAGACGCAGGTGACACGGAACAGGATCGTGGACAACGTCGGCACCTCGCCGATGTCGGGCGGGATCGTGCTGTACAAGAGCTTCGTCGGGGCTCTCAACGAGCACAACGAGATCCGCGACAACGTCGTGCTGCGCAACGGCACGGCCGATCTGGCCAACCGTGACACCGGGAAGGGCAACACCTTCGGCGGCAACAGGTGCGCGGTCTCGGAGCCTGCCGGCATGTGCTGACCCTCCCCGGCCACCCTCCTCGGCACGACAGCAAAGGCTAGGCAACGGATGACGACTGTTGATCCCTCTCCCCCGCCGCCCATGCGGCTGAGGGAGCTCGTTTTCGGGGCGGCGTGCGCTGCCGCGGTCCGTGCGGCCGCCCGCCTGGGTGTGGCGGACGCCCTGACGCAGACGCCGATGGCCGTGGAGGATCTGGCCGCGGCGCTCAAGACCCAGCCGCAGACGCTGCGCAGGCTGCTGCGGGCCCTGGCCTGCCAGGGGGTGTTCACCGAGCTGGCCGACGGCACCTTCGCGCACACGGAGATGTCCCGGCTGCTGCGGGAGGACGATCCGCACAGTCTGCGGTACATCGCGCTGTGGTGCACCGAGCCGTGGACGTGGGACGTGTGGCCGAAGCTGGACGAGGCGGTGCGCTCGGGCCGCAGCGTGTTCGAGGAGGTGTACGGCAAGGAGTTCTTCACCCATCTCCACCAGGACACTCCCGAGTCGGCGCACGTGTTCAACCGGGCGATGACGACCTCGAGCAGGCAGTCCGCGCAGGACGTCGCCGCGCTGCTGGACCTGGAGGGGGTGTCGTCGGTCGCGGACATCGGGGGCGGGCAGGGGCACGTTCTGGCGAGTCTGCTGGAGAAGCATCCGTCGGTGCGCGGGACGCTGCTGGATCTGCCGATGGTGGTGGAGATGGCCGATCCGCGGCTGCGGGAGGGCGGGGCGCTGGCCGGCCGGGTGCGGATCGAGCCCGGGGACTGCCGGCAGAGCATCGAGGTCCAGGCCGATGTGTACATCCTGAAGAACATCCTGGAGTGGGACGACGACAGCACCCGCCGGGCGCTGGCCAACGTCCGCAAGGCGGCCCGGCCCGGTGCGCGGGTCGTGGTCATCGAGAACCTCGTCGACGACACCGCCTCGATGGCGTTCACCACCGCGATGGACCTGCTGCTGCTGCTCAATGTCGGGGGTGCGAAGCACACCCGCAGCAGTATGTGCGAGCGGCTGGGCGAGGCGGGGCTCGTGGTCGGGCAGATCCGGCCGGTGAACGCCTACCTCCACGCCTTCGAGTGCACCGCGCCCGGCTGATCACGCGCGGCCGGGCACACGAAAAAAGAGGGACACCGGGCGGCACAACCTGTGAGGCCGCCGTCTCCGCGTCGGTGCGGAGGCGGCGGCCTCACGAGTTGTGCCGGGGGCTCCCCGCCGGCGAAGGGGGCCGGTCAGGGGCGGGGGTCGCGCTCCCAGCGGTAGAAGCAGTGCGCCATGGCGTCCTTGGGGCTGCGCCAGGTCTGCGGGTCGTAGGCGCTGACGTAGGCCGACAGCTGCTCGCTGGTGCTGCGGAACTCGGGGTGCCCGGTCAGCTTCGCGATGGCGGGGGCCGGGTCTTTCTCCGCTTCGATGAGGTGCAGGTACACGTCGCCGAACTGGAAGAGGCTGCGCCGGGAGACCCCGACCAGATGCGGGAGTTCGCCGCGGTCGGAGGCGGCGAACACGTCGGCGATCGCCGGTGCCGAGCCCGGGGCCATGCGGGCGACGATCAGAGCGTGGTGCATCGGTTTCCTTTCTGCGGTGTGCTGCGTGCCTGCGGCTCAGCCGGGCATGACCGGTGCGTGCGGGCGCTGGCGGGCGGCCTGTTCGATACGGTCGCGGATGAGGGCCATCTGGGTGGCGGAGTTGCGGTTGATGCGCTCGGTCATGCCGGCGTCGTCGACGGGCGCGTCGGGCTTCATGGCGAAGTCCTGGATCCAGCGCATCCGGATGCCCGCGGGCTGTTCGGCGTACTCCCAGCGGATGTTCATGTGGTCGAAGGGCCCGGTCTCGACGCGGTGGGCGCGCACGGTGCGGGTGGCGCGGTCCACGGTGCGCTGTGACACCCAGCTCCACACCTTCCCCGACTCGTCGGGGTGCATGGTCAGGCGGAACGTCGTGGTGTCGCCCTCGCGGGCCAGGACGTCCACGGAGGCGTACTCGGTGAACAGCCGGGGCCAGTTGTCGATGTCGTTGGTCATGTCCCAGACGAGGTCGAGGGGGGCGTCGATGGTGATGCTGTTGTCGGTGTGGCCGGGCATGGTCAGACTCCGGTCTTCAGGGTGCTGTTGACGAGGGTGAGGAAGTCGGCCGGCGTCTTGCTGCGCTCGGCGTCGGGCGGCAGCGCCACGCCGTGGCGGTTCTCCAGCTCGCCGACGATGCCCAGCAGACCGAGGGAGTCGACGCCCAGGGTGCTGAAGGGGGTGTCGGGGGTGTTCTGCAGCACGCTCGGGTCGACGGTGACGCCGGCCGACTGCTTCATCAGCGTGGCCAGTTCGCCGAAGGTGAGTTCGGTGATGCTCATGGTGTGCTCCTTTGCGTCCGGTTTTCAGCGGGCGGGTTCGTCCGCGCGGCGTACCACCAGCGCCGCGTTGGATCCCATGAGTCCTCTGCTGAGGACCAGGGCGGTGCGCAGCTCGGCGGGCCGGGCGCGGGTGGTGACGAGGTCGAGGTCGTGGCAGATGTCGAAGACGTTGGGGGTGGGGGGGATCAGGCCGTGTTCCATGGCCAGGACGGCTGCCGCGGTGTCCAGGACGGGCGCTCCGCAGTAGGCGCGGCCGGTGCCGGTCTTGGGGGCGGTGACGGGGACGCGGGCGGCGTGGGGGCCCAGGGCGTCGGCCAGGGCGAGGGCTTCGGCGCGGTCGGCGGCCGGGACGCCCAGGGCGTCGGCGAAGACGACGTCGATCTCGTGCGGGTGGCAGTCCGCTTCCTGCAGGGCTGCGGTGATGGCCCGGGCGAGGCCTTCGCGGGATTCTTCCCAGCGGGAGGCGCCGGTGAAGGTGGCGGCGTGTCCGGCCAGGACGGCGCGGATGTCCGCTCCGCGTTCCAGGGCGCCTTGTTCGTCCTCGACGACGAACATCGCTCCGCCTTCGGCGGGTACGAAGCCGCAGGCGGCGGTGGTGAAGGGCCGGTAGGCGCAGTCGGGGTCCTCGGCGGTGCTCAGTTCGCGGTAGCCGAGCTGGCAGACCATGGAGTAGGGGGCGAGGGGGGCTTCGGCCGCTCCGACGACGACGGCGGCGGCGCCGGTGGTGCGCCGTACGGTGCGGGCGGCGTGGGCCAGGGCGTCCAGGCCGCCGGCTTCGTCGCTGGCGACGACTCCGCAGGGTCCTTTGAAGCCGCCGCGGATGGAGATCTGGCCGGTGCTGGCGGCGTAGAACCAGGCGATGGACTGGTAGGGGCCGACGTAGGTGGATCCCTGGCCCCACAGTTTCTGCAGTTCTCGCTGGCCGAATTCGCCGCCTCCTGAGCCGGCGGCGGTGACGACGCCGATGGAGAAGGGGTCGTGGGGGTCGGTGGTGTTCAGGCCGGCGTCGTCCAGGGCGAGGGAGGCGGCGGCCATGGCGTAGTGGCTGAACCGGTCGGTCTGGACGAGGAAGCGTTCTTCGATGAGGTCGGCGGCGTCGAAGCCGCGGACCTCGCCGGCGACTTTCAGGGGCAGGTGCGCGCATCCCTCGCGGGTGATCCGGTCCAGGACGGTGAGGCCTTCGCGGATCGACTTCCAGTACGCGTCGGTGCGTAGTCCGTTGGGGGCGATGACGCCGATTCCGGTGACGGCCGCCCGCCGTGGGCGTTTCGTACTCATCGTGTCGTGCCTCCCGGTCGGGTCAGGAGCACCGCGGACTGGAAGCCGCCGAAGCCGCTGCCGACGGAGAGCACGTTCTTCAGCTTCCGTGGGCGGGCGGTGCGCGGGACGTAGTCCAGGTCGCACTCGGGGTCGGGGGTCTCGTAGTTCGCGGTGGGGGGGACCACCTGGTGGCGCAGGGCGAGGACGCAGGCGGCGACCTCGATGGCGCCGATCGCGCCGAGGGAGTGGCCCACCATGGATTTGATGGAGCTCATGGGGGTGCGGTAGGCGTGGGCGCCGAGGGATTCTTTGACGGCGGCTGTCTCGTGCCGGTCGTTTTGGCGGGTGCCCGAGCCGTGCGCGTTGACGTAGTCGATGGCGGTGGCGTCGAGCCTGGCCTGGGTGAGGGTGTCGTCGATGGCGCGGGCCATCTCCAGGCCTTCGCCGGTCAGGCCGGTCATGTGGTAGGCGTTGCCGTAGGTGGCGTAGCCGCCGATCTCGCAGTACACGTGGGCGCCGCGGGCGCGGGCGTGGTGGTATTCCTCCAGGACCAGGACGGCGGCGCCTTCGCCCATGACGAAGCCGTTGCGGTTGTCGTCGAAGGGCCGGGAGGCGTGGGCGGGGTCGTCGTTGTCGGGGGAGGTCGCTTTGATGGCGTCGAAGCAGGCCATGGTGATCGGCGATATGGGCGAGTCCGACGCGCCGGCTATGCAGATGTCCGCCCGGCCGTCCTGGATGGTGTGGAAGGCGTAGCCGACGGCGTCGAGTCCGGAGGTGCAGCCGGTGGAGACGGTCTGGACGGGGCCGCGGGCGTGGAAGCGTTCGGCGACGAGTGAGGCGAGGGTGCTGGGTGAGAACGCGCGGTGCAGGTGCGGCCGGGCCGCGTGGTGGTCGACGTCCCAGCGCCGGCCGGTGTCGCTGACCAGGACGTAGTCGTGTTCCAGGCGGGTGGTGCCGCCGACGGCGGTGCCCATGGAGACGGCCGTGCGCCAGGGGTCTGAAGCTTCGGGGTCCCATCCGCTGTCGTGTACGGCTTCGGCGGCGGCGACCGCGGCGAACTGGATGTACCGGTCGCTGTGGGCGATCAGGTCCGCGTCGAGTCCGTGGGCGGTGGGGTCGAAGTCGCATTCGGCGGCGATGCGCGAGCGCAGGCCGGCCGGGTCGAACAGGGTGATCCCGCGGGTCGCGGTGCGCCCGGCGGACAGCAGGTCCCAAAACGCGCGGGTTCCGCTGCCGCCGGGGGCGATGACGCCTATGCCGGTGACCGCCACGCGCCGGGTCACTCGACGGCCCCGCTTGTCTCGGGGGCCCGGCCGGTGTCGTGGACGGACAGGTGCGGGCCGGTGGCGGCGAGCCCGGGGGCGCGGCCGGTGTCGTCGGCGGCTTCGGTGTCGACGTGGCCGAGTTCGGGGCGGGGGGCGAGCGGGCCGAGGTGGAAGACCATGCGGGCTTCGGTGGAGCCGGTGTTGCGGAAGCGGTGGCGCATGTCGATGGGGATCAGCAGGCCCTGGTCGGGGCGCAGGGTGTGGCTCTCGCCGTCCAGGTCCACTTCCAGCTCGCCGGCGACGACGTAGACGAACTCCTCGGAGTAGGGGTGGTAGTGCTCTGCGATGCGCTCGCCGGGCTGGACGATGGCCAGGCCCATGAAGCCGCTGGTGGAGCCGACCGTGGCCGGCGTGAGCATGGCTCGCAGGTCACCTCCGCGCCTGTGGTTGGGCTGGGTGTCGGTCAGGCTCACGATGCGGGGCCGCTGCTTGAGCATGGTGGTTCCTCCGGGGGTGGGGCGTGGCGGGCCGGGGCGGCGCGGGGGCCTTGACGGGTCGGTCAGGGGGCGGCGCGGGGCCTTGACGGGTCGGTCAGGGGGCGGCGCGGGGCCTTGACGGGTCGGTCAGGGGGCCGCGGTGCGGTCGGTGACGGGCTGCATCTCGGCGTGCGACAGGAGCCGGTTGAGGGTGCGTTCGTCCGTAAGGGAGCCCTCGGCGCCGATCGCGGGGCCGTCCAGCAGGCTTTGAAGGCGGTCATCGGCCACCGGGCCGCCCGGGGCGGTGGGGGTGAGGCCGAGGGAGGCCACAGGGTCGAGGTCGAGGTCGCCGGTGATGTCGATGAGGCGGACCACGATGTCGTCGCGCTGGAAGACGGTGCTGCTGTGGACCGGGTGGTCGGGGGCGGCCGCGGCGCGTTGGTCCTGCTCGGCCAGGAGCCGGGCGAGTTCCAGTCCGCGGCCCGGCCGGGCCGGGTAGTACAGGGCGTGGCGGCGCAGCTTGTCGGGCGCCGGCCGGCTGGAGACGACGTGGTGGACGGCCGGGAGCGCGGCGCGGGTGAAGAACAGGCGGGCCGATTCGGGGTCGCGCAGGTCCCGGTCCTGCTCGAGGTAGGGGTTGATGGCTTCCTCGACCGCGCGTACCTCGGGCTGGCGGGCGACGTGACGCAGGGCGGTCAGCAGGTCGCCTTCGACCTCGACGGCCCGCACGACACGGTTGCCGTGCATGAACAGCGAGGTGCGGCGCAGGCGGGTGGTCTCGTCCACGCGGGCCTGGGGCGACTGGTAGGCGGACAGGAGCTCGGCGACCTTCGATTCGCTGCCCGGTTTGACGGTGAAGGTCAGGGCGTGGCGGACCACTCCCTCACCGACGCGGGGGGCCAGATGCCCGGCGGCGGGCACCACACCGGCGTCATGGGCGTCGTGGGCGGCGGGTACGGGTGCGGGTGCGGTCCCGGACGGGCCGGTCTCGCGCAGGATGCTGTAGCGCATCGAGCGGGTGTCGCGCACGCAGCTGTGCATGGGTTTGACGGTCTCGACGTGTTCTTCGCTGTTGACCCAGGCGAGGAACGGCGGGGCGCTTTCCCATTCGCTGGTGATGAGCCACTGCGAGGGGTTCTCGATGGACTGGCACAGCTGGTCGCTGACGTGGCCGGGGACGGAGGCGACCTGTCTGCGCATGACGTCGTAGGCCTGAAGGAACTGTTCCTGGGCTCCCTCGTACAGGTCGAGCAGCAGGATCACCCGCAGTCGCGAGCCGTCGAATGCCGACTGTGATACGCGCCCCGCAGGAGTCATCGGGCGCACCTCGTCTCTTCGTCAAAGGGGGGGATGGCGGAAACGGCGGAACACGACGGCCGCGGGCGAAAGCGCACCGGGGCGCCGTGTGCCGATCGTTGAGCGGGGCGGGGGGCTTCGCCAGCCTGGTGAGGCGGACGAGTGAACTGCGCGGCAACCGGGTGTCCGGGGTACGGGAGCGGGGACGGGGGCGGGCAGGCATGGGCTTGCCATCCCCGACCGCGCGTCGCTGCTGAGCTGGAGGCAGGCAATGAACCGATGTGAACCGACGGCCGGCGAGATCGGGCACCGCACCCCGGTGCTGATCGTCGGCGGCTCTCTGGTGGGCTTGTCGGCCTCGCTGTTCCTGGGGCGTCTGGGGGTGGCGCACACGCTGGTCGAGCGTCATGCCGGGACCTCGATCCATCCGCGCGGGCGCGGTAACAACGTGCGCACGATGGAGCTGTTCCGCGGGGCGGGGGCGGGGGAGCGGATCCGCCAGGCGGCCTCGGTGCTGTCGGGCAACAACGGGATCCTGCAGGTGCCGAGCCTGGCCGGCGGCCGCGACGAGGGCGAGTGGCTGTTCAGGGAGATCGACCCCGGCGGGGGGCTGGCGCGTTTCAGCCCCGCCCAGTGGTGCCTGTGCAGCCAGAACAACCTGGAGCCGGTGCTGCGCCACAGTGCGCTCGAGCTGGGCGGGGATCTGCGGTTCGCCACGGAGCTGATGTCGTTCGAACAGGATGCCGAGGGGGTGACCGCGCAGGTCAAGAGCCGTGAGAGCGGTGAGCATCTGACGATCCGCGCGGACTATCTGGTGGCCGCGGACGGGCCGCGCAGCCCCGTCCGCGAGCGCCTGGGCATCGCGCAGAGCGGCCCGGGCGACCTGTTTCACAACGTGAGCATCACCTTCGTCTCACGCTCCCTGGCCGACGTCGTCGGCGAGAGGCGTTTCATCGTGTGCTACCTGACCGGCCCGCAGGCCGACGGGGCGCTGCTGCCGGTCGACAACACCGAACGCTGGGTGTTCCACGCGCCGTGGCACCCCGAGCGCGGCGAGACGCTGGAGGAGTTCACCGACGAGCGGTGCGTGCAACATATCCGGCGGGCGGTGGGCGTGGCCGACCTCGATGTGGAGATCACCGGCAAAGCACCGTGGCACGCCGCCCAGCGGGTCGCCGAACAGTACGCGCAGGGGCGGGTGTTCCTGGTGGGGGACGCGGCCCACGAGATGCCGCCGACCGGCGCGTTCGGATCCAACACCGGCATCCAGGATGCCCACAACCTCGCCTGGAAACTGGCCGCGGTCCTGCAGGGCTGGGCCGCGCCCGCACTGCTGGCGTCCTACGGCACCGAACGGCGGCCGGTCGCCGAGGCGACGAGCAACCGCGCCTCGGCACGCTCGGCCGAACACAGCCACCCCGGCTACGCCCCGGGCGTGGAGACGGGCGGCCCTCCGGGACGCAAGGGCGGCATCCTCAACGTGGTCCTGGGCTACCGCTACCCCCACGGCGCGGTCCTGGGCGCCGACCCCGAACAGCCCGTCGTGCCCGACAGGCTGCACCTGACAGGCGAGCCCGGAACGCGGGCGCCTCACCTGTGGCTGCAGCGCGGCACCGAACGCCTCTCCACCCTGGACCTGTACGAACGGACGCTGGTGCTGCTGTGCGGGGCCGGCGACCCGGGCGGATGGCACACGGCGGCCGCCGCAGTCGCCGAAGATTTGGCGGTACCGCTGGCCGCCTACCGCATCGGCACCAGCGACAGCGGTGGCGGTGAGGAGGGGGCCGACCTGGCGCCGTCGGACGGGCAGGACTGGGCCCAGGCCCACGGCGTCACCGAAAGCGGAGCCATCCTGGTACGCCCCGACGGGTTCGTCGCCTGGCGCAGTCCGCAGGCAGCCGAGGACCCCGGGGCGCAGCTGCGGGCCGCGGTGAGAGGAATCCTGGGACGGGAGTAACCGAAGGGCGGGAGCTCCCGGAGGGAGCGGGGCCCGGAGGGAGCGGTCCCGGACAGGAGCGGGCCCAGAGGGCAGTCGCCGTCAGGCGGGAGCGGTCCCCGGACGAGAGCAGCCGTCGATGGCAGCGGCCCCCCGGACGGGAGTGGCAGAGACCGCATATGAGGGCCCGTTGCTTGGTGCCCGGTTGCTCGGCGCTTGGTGCCTGTGGCTTGGATTGGTGCCCCCTGCTTGGTGCTCGTTGCTTGCTGCCTTGTCCTCAGCGCGCTCACGGCGCCGGCGGACCGGCGG
>NZ_JBIBHT010000015.1:0-60043 GCF_042957155.1 Streptomyces sp. NPDC008121
TCTGCTGTACCTCCGCAGGACGCGGGTTCGATTCCCGCCGCCTCCACGTGTGGGCCCGCCCCGGTTTTCTGGCGATTTCCGGGAGCGGGCCCACGACTGTTTCCCCCTCAGCCCAGCCCGGCCGCCGCCGCAACGGACATGGGGTCAGGACCGTCTCGGCCAGACGCACCGGGATCCGGGCTCCGGCCGCCGTGAAGGTCCGGCTCAGCCGCTCAGCCGCTCAGCTGCGGATGCCGGATGGGGGTGTTCCTCACGATGCTCACCAGCAACGCTGCAGACGCCAGGGGGGGAAGTGAAGCCGTAGACCCCCGCAGCACCTCCCCGAACTGCCCCCCCGAAGCGGGCACGTCAGCGAAGAGCCGGCCCGTAGAGGAAAAGTCTCCCTGAGAGTCTGGCCGCCCGGCGCACGCGGCCACGGTGGGCGCCCCCAGTGTTCTGCGGGCCGGGCTGGCCCGCAAACGCCAGCACGGCATAGAGGAAAGCTCCGGAAAGGAGGAGTCACCCGGACCGTTCACGTCCGGGCCCGGGAAATCCGGGCAGCTGCGCGCTGTGGCCCCCTGCTTCATGTGCTCGCAGTTCAGCGGCGGCTGCCGGGAAAGCAGGCATGTCCCCTCCCGCTCTGCACAGGCGGGGAGGGGACATGCGGGGGAGGACTGGCAGCTCGGGGGGATGAGCCGCTTGCCGGTCCTCCGTGGGAGTGCAGGGACACGCGCCTCCCAACACGCTGAAATCTACACGGCGGCCACAGGGATGATGATCATCCAGTCGGCCTCCTGCCCGGTGGACAGCGGCACACAATCGGATGACGTCCTGCCGGCCCTCACGGGCAGAGCGGAAGGGGCACGCCTCGCGGAAGCCTGCGCACGCTCTGCGCACCGGCTTCCGGGGCTTCTTCGTGGCCGGCACGGCTCTGCCGGACCCCCCGGGCCCAGGGCGGCGCACGGCATGTCTTCTTCCTGACCAGTCCGGGGCGACGGCCGGCAGGCAGCGGATGCGGCCAGGGCGGAGGCGTCACAGGCGGTGTTCGCCTGCCGGTTCCGCGGGACCTTCATGCACGCGGACGGCGCGGCGCACCGCGCTGCCGGACGCAAGGCGGGACAGTCAGCATGAGGCCATGGCCCCGCACCCGTCATGGGCCTGCCCGTGCCGCATGCACTGACGCACAGGATATGAAACGGTGGCCTTATGGCACGACTCCTCTATAAAGGACCGGCACTCCTGCGGGCGGGCGGAATCGAGGCAGACATTGTGGTCTTCCTGTTCGGTGATGAGTCCGCTCCGCTTTCCGGGTGGCGCGGCACTGCAGCCCCCGCCGGGGATGACTTTCCGCTCTTCAGCATCGCGGGACAGGAGTGCAGTCTCCGCATCCCGGGGGCCGGAGATCTGCGTTTTTCAGCAGGCGAAATTGTAGGCAACCGCCGGATCGTCATTACCGGGACTACGCCATATCCCCAGCCTCAGGAAGCAGACGGATGACAGGTGCGGCAGCTCTGCGGATGCAGAGGCGCTGACCGTCTTCAGCCAGTCCCGCTGCATCCGGCAGCAGGTGCCAGTGCTCTGCTGATGCTCCCCGGGAGTGCGCACAGCTCTGGGCACAGCCGCCTCACCGGCATCCGGGGCGGGGGCCCGGTACAGGGCTGCAGCCTGGCCAAGCACGCTTCGGTGCGTCCCGTGTCCGGCCGCTGGCGGCAGCCGGCGGCTCAGCAGCAGCGGGGCCGCCAGCCCCGCAGGGCCCCCGGTCCGTCATTGCCCTGCCCCCCGTACAGGCCAGGGTTCTGCCCCCTGCTGCCCCCGGCTCCGCTCCTGGTTCCTGCCGGGGGACGCTTTCAGCGGAGCGCCCGGAGTGCTTCCCGCCTCAGGTGATCCAGATATGCGTCTTGCAAGTGACTGAAGCTGCTGAAGAGGCGGCTGGCCGCCGGACAGTCGGCGGCAGCCTGGCATGCAGTGCACGCAGCGGTGTGGGCGTTGCACTGATGCGCTGCATGCATGTAGCGCTCATGCAGGTCTCTATCCATGCACGGGCCTGGGGCAAAGAGAAGACGGCTCTTTGCCGTGCCGGGCGGGACACGCACCGGCCCGGAACAGGCTTGGGCAGAGTGAGCCGGGGAACCCTGCGGGCTTCACCCGCAGCTGCTTTTGCCGCCATGCCCGGTGAGGGCAGTCCCGTGCACAGACCCGCATCCGGCGGGCGGCCCTGGCGGCCGGGATTCCGGCTGGCAGCAGGGAATCCTGCACCGTTTTATATGTACATGCATACAGGAGCCTCCGGGCTTGCACACTGGAATCCCGGGATCACATCAGCCAGTTGCCGGTCTGTCACGTCACAGCGTTCACTCTCAGCCAGAAGAGGACGGCCAGCGTAATCTCCAGCAGCTCACGGGTGCGCGGCACGTATCCGCCATTCCTCATTCCCAGAGAGCGGTGCCGGCCCGGCGGACGGGATGCAGGTGACGGCGGCAGCCCGGGCCGGGCCCGTACAGGGGTCTTCACCTGCTGGCCCTTGAGGTCGAGTAAGTGAGCGTAACCATGTATGAGTGGGTGTCGTTGTCAGAGTGTGAATCTGACGGAATGGGCGAAGACGCAGGGCGTACATCCGCAGACCGCGTATCGCTGGTTCCGTGAGGGGACGTTGCCGGTCCCGGCTCAGCGGGTCGGGCCGCGCACGATCCTGGTGAACATCGAGACCAGCGCCGCTCCGGGAGCGGTGGGCGGCCTGGGGCTGTATGCCCGCGTCTCCTCGCACGATCAGAAGGGCGATCTGAAGCGGCAGTTGGCCCGGTTGTCTGCGTGGGCGGCCAAGGCGGGCGGCAAGGTCGTCCGGGTCGAGTGTGAGATCGGCTCGGGTATGAACGGCGGCCGCAGCAAGGTCCGTCGCCTGCTGGCTGATCCGGACGTGATCTGCGTGGTCGTGGAGCACAAGGACCGGCTCGGCCGCATGAACGTCGAACTCGTCGAGGCTGCCCTGTCCGCACACGGCCGCCGTCTGGTCGTCCTGGATGACGGCGAGGTCGAAGACGACCTGGTGCGTGACATGGTGGAGGTGCTGACGTGGTTCTGCGCCCGCCTGTATGGCCGCCGGTCGGCGAAGAACCGTGCCTGCAAGGCGTTGGAGGCCGCCGAGCATGGCTGACTCCGCACTCCGCGAGATCGCGCCGTCGTTCGTGGCCCTCGGCCCGGCCGGTGTGGCGGTCCGGGACCGGCTCAAGTACCTGCCGGCCGAGGACGAGGAGGCTCTTCGTCTGGTCGGCGCGCACATGGGTTCGCTCGCGTCGAAGGACCTCGTGGCCCGCTGCCGTGATGGTCTGGAGCACTCCACTGATACGTGGGCTGCGCGGAAACGCTCGCTGACGCCGGAGTCGTCGGCGCGCTGGGCCGGCGCTGTCACCAAAGCCACTCACGATCAGTGGGCGCTCTCGCGTCGCGGCCAGCTCGCGCACATCCAGAATCTCGAAGCCGGGATCAAAACGATCGCGCACCGTCTGTCCCAGCCGATCGGCGCGAAGGGCACGAAGAAGGCCCCCGGCGGCTACCGTTCCGAGGGCGAGTGGTTCCACAAGACCCGCCGCCTGCGCGTGCTCGAAGACCGGCTGGAGCGCGAACGCGCTGACCGTGGACGCGGCCGCGTGCGCGTGGTGCGGGGCGGCAAGCGGCTCGCCCGGGGCAGGCACAACCTGGCTGCCGCCCAGCTCACCGCCGAGCAGTGGCAGGAACGCTGGGAGGCAGAGCGCTGGTTCCTGGCCGCCGATGGCGAGAGCGGGAAGCGCTTCGGCAACGAAACGATCCGCATCACCCCGGACGGGGAGGTGTCGATCAAGCTGCCCGCCCCGCTGGCTCATCTGGCCAACGCCCGGCACGGCCGGTACGTCCTCGCGTGCAAGGTCTCCTTCCCGCACCGCGGCCCTGAGTGGGCCGACCGCATCGAAGCTAACCGGGCCGTCGCGTATCGCATCCACTTCGATGCGGACCGTGGCCGCTGGTACATCACCGTGTCCTGGCAGTACGCCCCGACGAAGACCATCCCGATCAAGTCCGCCCTGGCCGACGGGGTGATCGGTGTCGACACCAACGCCGGCCACTTCGCCGCCTGGCGCCTCGACGCCCACGGCAACCCGACCGGCCGGCCACGCCGCTTCTCCTGCGACCTGTCGGGCAACGCCGACCACCGCGACGCCCAGCTCCGCCACGCTCTGACGCGCCTGCTGAACTGGGCCAAGACCTGTGGCGTGAAGGCCATCGCCGTCGAGGACCTGGACTTCACCGCCGAGAAGACCCGCGAGAAGCACGGCCGCCGGCGCCGCTTCCGACAGATCATCTCCGGCATCCCCACCGGAAAACTCCGCGCCCGCCTGACCTCAATGGCCGACCAGACCGGTATCGCGATCATCGCCGTGGACCCGGCCTACACCAGCCGCTGGGGCGCCCAGCACTGGCAGAAGCCCCTCACCTCCAAGCACCGAAAGACCACCCGTCACGATGCCGCGAGCATCGCGATCGGACGACGCGCCCAAGGGCACCCGATCCGGCGACGGACGGCACCGCCCCCGCACGACCGGAGTGATCGTGCGGGGCATCGGACCGTCCAGGCCCGACCAGGCACCCCGAGGCGTGAGGGAACCCGCCCTCGTATTCCCGGACCACGGATACGATCCGTGCAGCCAGATACAGAGCGAAAGCGGGAGACCAGGACATCCAAAACCGTTCGGGATGTCCGCAGTGCACAGGCTTGGGTCCAAGACTCACTCCTGCTCACTGATTAGGAACGGTGCAGGACACCGCATGTGGAACCGTGTCCTTCCCCGCATTCAGGCGTTATGCCTGGTGACGCGTGCACAGTCCCTTACCGGGGACAGCCGCCGGCGGTCCCCGGTACCACGCCCGGCTCCCGGGGGCCGCACATACCCGCCCCGCCATACCCCCGTACACGGGTCCGGCAGCCAGATCCCAGCAGCCAGGGCGCGCCGGGGGGAACTTCAGCCGGCCCTGCTCCTGACCTGTATGGCGCCGCAGCCGCGGCCTTGGCCCCGGGAGCTGGCTGACGAGGCAGCCGGCTGGCCTGCCGGTGCGTGCAGCGGGCAGACCGGCCGGAGCGGATACCCAGCTCGACGGCGGTGCTCGCCCTGGCCAGCAGCGGCGAGGGCGTCCAGTGTCTTCTCATCCGCTCATCCAGCCGGCCGGGCCCCGGCCGGCTGCTGGCCATCCCTGATCCTGCAGAGGTATCCCCGGCTGCGGCGGGGAGAAGACACATCCCCTGCCTGGCGCGAAGTTCTCTGTGCTCAAGTACGCCAGAACACCGGAAGCCCGAAGCGCTCTGCCTGCGGGCCAGCCGGGCAGGCGGTCTTCACCGGCAGGGCACCCGCGAGGCGGACGTGCCCGCTGCCCTGACGGGGCGGCATTAGCCAAAGCTGCGCACCTCCGGGGCCTTTGGAGGTGCGCAGAGTGTGACACAGAGCGCAGGGCTGTTGCAGATCCGGCTGTTCCCGCGGAGGCTGTCGGGCCTGGGCAAGAACAGCCGGAGCTGGCCTGGCGCTTTACTGCTGCACTTCCTGCCGCAGCGCGGCCGCAGCCCTCGGGGCTGCGGCCGCGCTGCGGCAGGAAGGAGCCGCGCGAAGTGTCAGGCGCGTGCTGCTGAACCGCTGACTAGCGGCATTCGTGAAGCATGTTGTGGTCCATGGCCACAGCGTCACGGGGGATGTACGCGCTCTTGCCGGTGACCTTGAAGAACGCCTGCGTGTTCGTCGGGTTGCTCCAGCACTCGAAGTCGACCCTCTCGCCGCCACGGTACTGATACACGACCTCACCGAAGGACGCCGTCTTGTACGCGGCAGTTGTGTAGGAGATGGTCCCCCCGACGTTCTGAGGGGACACCTCCTGCGCGCTGGCGGGGACCGCGGCGGCCAGCGAGCCGACGACGGCCGCCCCGGCGAGCAGGGTGGTGGCTTTGGCGCGGAAGTTCATGGCTTCTACCTTTGGGGAGTAGGGAGGTGCAGATCGTGCTGAATTCCCAAGCGGGGCTGTCCAGGCCCGGGGAGTCCGTGTACAGCAAACGTACGTGCCCCGTGACCGTGTGCCCGTCCTGCGATCGGATGATCACCCGGAGGGCGGCCGTGTAGCACAGCACCCGCTCCGCCCCCGGCGGAACGCACCGATACGTGACGTGCCTGCAGGAGCACATCTGGTCCGCGCAGCCCCCCTCTGGGGCCCCGCCCTCTGCCTGCTCAGGTTCGGCCGGCAGCCGGCGCTGAGTCCCGGCCAGGTGCAGAAGCCGTTGCACCTGGCGGCCCGGGGAGCGTACGGCGGGAGTGCGGCCGCTGCGCTCGGCGTGCCTGGGACCTGCCAGAAGATCCCGCAGCCCCGCACAGTCCATGAACGCGACAGCGGACATGTCAACCACCACTGCCGGGCTGCGTTGCAAGAGCGGAGATGATCTGCTCGCGCAGTGCCGGGCCGGTCTCGATGTCAAGTTCACCGCAGGGCCGTGACCGCAGCACGGTCCTGGACGCAGTTCATCCCTTGGTCTCCGCAGGGAATTCCGGCCTTTCAGGCCGGGCCCGCCCGGAGCTGTGAAGCGGCGGGGTCTTTACAGCTTCGGGGCGGGGCTGAGCCTGCAGGCCGCCCTGGCCGGATTCACTGCCGGGCGTTCAGGCCAGCATATTCCGGCGCCAGGAGAGACCAGGCCGGTGCCCGGGGACAGCCCCCCTGCCGGTGTCCACCGCCGGGCGCAGCTCAGGCCGGCCGGTGGGCATGGTGCGCTCCGCCGGCGCCCGGCCCTGCGCAGCCGGCGAGCCCTCAGGGCTGCCGGGCGTGACAGCCCCTGCCTGGGCAGCTTCCGTGCGGGGCCGCAGCAGCTCACCGGTCATGACTCCTGCAGAGGCCGCTTGGAGCGGTCCCCGCGGGCTGTCAGCCGCACCGGCCTGGTCCGTCGGCCACCGCCCTTGACGGCCGGGGGCAGGGGCTGTTCCCGGCACGGCGCCTGGCGCGCTGGGACCAGAACAGCAGGCTGCCCGCGCCCGCAGGCCCCCGTCGGCGTGCCGTATTTCAGGCGCCTGCTGAGCGCGGCGGCCTTGGCAGCACCCGTCCTGGCGCCCGGCGCGGGAGAGGTGCGTGCTGCTGTCCAGCCTGCGCGTGTGGCGGGGGCTGGCGGGGGCCCGGTGAGCGGTCTGCCCGGCGGCGCCGGGCGGGCGAGGGCACAGGAGGCACCGATTCCAGGTGAGCGTCTGCCGTAGGGCGGACCAGTTTGGCCGTGGCTGCCGCTGCAGACCTGGGAACCAAGCCCCGGGCTGGCGGTGCGCTGTGCCCTGCAGGCAGGACGGAAAGTGACGGCAGGTCACCTCAGGGCCCGGGTCTGTCTCCCGGCAGGTTTAGCCTGCCGTGCATGCAGCTGCAAGACCTGCATTGCCCGGCTGTCTTTAACGTAATGCCCGTTGACGGCGCCTGGTTGTGCGGTGCTGTCACGGCTGAGCCCCCTACCCCACGCCCAGCGGCTCAGCCACCGTCCTCTGCGCCGTCTGAGAAGACGGCGCAGAGGACGCCGCAGTGGATTTCCGTGAGAGTGCACCCCTGCCGCCGCCGCTGGCCGGCAGCGGCAGGGGTGCGGCCGTCTGCGGACCCTGCCGCACAGTGCGGCCGGCTCTGTCCCGTGCTGCGTATCCAGCCGGACACGCAGCAGCAGACAGGGCTGTGCGCCTGAGGCACATCACCTTCATGCACCGGCTGTACGTCCCGCAGCGCCCCCCCCGTGCCGGCACCGCCCCTGCAAAGAGATATCGCCTTTCTCGGTACGCTGGTGACGCAGGAAGGGAGCGGTGCCGGATGACGAGTGCCCCCGCCGACTACGGCAGCGGTGTGGACCCCGAGCGGGCCTTGAAATATGCCTTGCAGCACATCCGCGGCGATCGTACGGAAATCATTGAGGGGGTCATCGAACCGGTGTCGCCGACGTGGGACCATGAAGCCGCTGCTGAAGCGATCCGGGACCTGATCCGGTCCCGGGCCCGTGAACTGGGCTGTGTGACCGGGTCCGGCAACCTCGACCTGCCGGGTTCATCGAACTGGTACGTACCGGACCTTGCCGTCGTGCCGAGGGCTGCGGCCAGAGGCGCCGGAGCGCTGCTGCCCGACCAGACCCTGCTGGTGGTCGAGGTGACCTCCGAGTCGAACGCGGAGACCGACCGCGTCGTCAAGCGACGCCGCTATGCGGAGTACGGTGCGCCTCTGTATCTGCTGATTGACCGCCAGGAGCGCTCGGTGACTCTGTTCTCCGAGCCGGGACGGCTGGGCTACACAAGGGCCGACGGGCCGCACCCCTACGGCGCAGTGGTACGGCTTCCTGAACCGTTCGGCCTGGACCTGGACACAGGCGTGCTTGACGGCGGGTGAGCCTTCCCTCCGGCTCCACGGCCGGGCCTGCCCGTGGGGCCGGCGGCGGCCGATGAGCCAGGGCACGGCAGGCGCCGTGCCAGCCGCACCCGGGAAGGCATGAGCGCCGCTGTACTTCCGCGGCAGGGCCTGTTCCGGGTGCGGGGACGGCAGCCACCAGCGCTGGGGGAGCGGCGCAGGGCGCGGCGTGCGGCCGGCAGGCGCGCCCCCTGGCGCTCAGCCCGGCGGGATGGACAGTGCCTGCCCGGACACGCTGCCCCTTCCCCGCTGACCAGTAGTCCGGCTCTGCCTGGCGGGCCGGCCCCGCGGTGGTCTTTGCGGCGGCCTGGCCGGAGTTCAGGACACCCGGGCTCCTGAAGGAGCATGCCGCCGGGGGCCTGGCGTACCAGGCGGTGTGTGAGGCAGCCGGAGCGAAGCAGGCTGGCGCGGCGGCGTTCCGCTCCGGGTTCTCCCTCCGCGGGGCTGCCCTGCCGCGGGGGTGGCGTTCTGGCTGGCCCGGCCAGCGGGCATCAGCGGCAGCACAGCTGCCAGAACGCGTGGCCAGCAGGGCTCCTGCACCGGGCCCGCCGCCCGCTTGGATCACCGGACCCCTGGCAGTGACACCTCAGCTGTATTGCCGCGCATCGGCTTGCAGTCAGGCTGGCCGGCTTCCGTCCCGGCACCCCCCCCGGCCGACCGGTCCGGGCTCCATGGCCGGCCCGGGGACGGCAAGGCAGGGCCGCACGGTGGCGGTCCGCAGGACGATCGGCCCTGCCTTGTGTGGCCGGGGATATCCCTTGCTGGTGGATAGGGCGGACTCGGCGGCCGGGTTAGCTTTTTGCCGGGCCGCGCTGCTGCCGGCTTTCCTTCCGACCTTATCTGAGGTGCCATATGCCCGGTTCCAAGAAGCTGATCACCACTGTGCTCGTCTCTGCGGCGTTTACGCCGCTTCTCTCAGCCGGGTCAGCTTTCGCTGCGGAGGGCGGCCCCGCGCCGCTCGCCGCTTCCTCTTCCCGCGGGCACGACGCCGGGCCCCCTGTGCCGGGCGCCGCAACGGCACCGCAGGGCCAGCCGCCGGAAGCTCTGCCAGGTGTGCCGCCCGGCTGGCATGAGCAGCCAGGGACCGGGGGGACCGGCGCCGCACCCGTGCCTCCGCCGACGGGGACGTTAGCTGCGGAGGAAGACCAGAGCCTTTCCCTGGAAGACGCCCTTGCCAAGGCAAAAGAGGCGATTTCCGGAAATCCGCAGCTGAGGGACTGTACTGAGCTGGCCCTGGTCTCTCTTTACGGAAAAGAAACGGGTGACGTGAACAGCCTGGAGACATGGCAGTTCTCCTTCGCCGCTCCTGGAACGGATGATGCTCCTGTGCACAAAAGTGCCGTAGCCTTCGTCGATTCATCTGCAGGCCAGGTCACTCTGGTCCAGGCCACTTCTCCTCTGCAGGACCGCCTCCCGTCCCCTCTGCCTGCCATGACCCCGGGCGAAGCCGTAAAGCTGGCCCAGGCCCAGGGCCTGGCCAGCTCCTTCTGGCGGATCGACCTGCAGAACAGTGACCCG
Organism: Streptomyces sp. NPDC008121; assembly: GCF_042957155.1. NCBI lineage: Bacteria > Bacillati > Actinomycetota > Actinomycetes > Kitasatosporales > Streptomycetaceae > Streptomyces > Streptomyces sp. NPDC008121. The sequence goes on from NZ_JBIBHT010000015.1 coordinate 9,913, forward strand.
GTCATGGACGGACACCCGTTCTTCGCCATCTATCCCCGTGCCGGTGCCAGTCAGAGCGTGTACGTAGATACAGTGACAGGCAGCGTTGTCCACAACCCGTAGCAGCCCGGCCGGCTGGCCTTACGGACCAGAGCAGAACGTGTCACTGGCCGCCTTCGTCACGGACTGCGGTCTGGGCCAGGTGGTCTTTCAGCCCGTTCACCCAGCATCAGGGAGGCGCCGTCGAGGCCGACAGCTTTCGGTTCCGCGAGGAGAGGCACTGACCGGGCTCCGTACTCCGGAAGGCCAGCCACACCTGAAACGGCGGTGGCGTTCTCCAGAAGCAGGACCGGCGAGCCGTACCACTTGCCCGTTCCGGAGCCCGTCAACGTGATCAGGGCCGGTGATGTGTCCTACCGCTGTGCCGTAATCATCTGACGTCCGGGGTGCTTTACGGACGCGGGTGAGAACGTCGGCACGCATCTCGCGCAGCTGACCGGCGAGCCCGAAGTGCACGCCGAAGGGCGCGTGCACCGCTGTCCCGGACTGGCGGTGCGCCAGGCTGTACGAGCCGAAGTCCTCGCACCAGGCACAGGCGTCCTCGACACAGCCGAACCGGCCGGCGAAGCCGTGTCGGTACGCCAGCGTCTTGTACTGGCTTTCCGGGTACGGGTTGCCGTTCGAGGTCTCCGGGCGTGAGTGTGACCGGGTGCCGCCGAGTCTTCCGCTGTTTTGCGGAGAACCCGGGCTTTCAGGGGAGGAACCGCATCCTTGGCCCGCAGGCGCGGAGCGCGCTGCCCCGGGCCCGGGGCAGCTCAGTACCGGTCACCGCGCCGTGGCCGGTGCGGCCTGGCCTGAAACGGTTTGGCTCCGGCTTGCGGTCACAGTGCACTCGTCCCTGACCGGAACCGCCGGTGTAGCAGCCGGCAGTCCTGCCGCTGCCCGCGTTCTACCGCCGGCTGCTGCCTGCAGGGCACCCGGGCTGTGATCCGCCGCCCGGGTGCGGCGCCGCGGCGTGCGCAGAGCGGCATGGTCTCTGGTACCAGCGGTGGCTCTGGCGCGCCCGGGGGGTCCAGGCTGCGGTGCACCGGATGAGTCAGAAGCCCAGCAGGCTGGTCTGCGCTGCTGCGCTTTCCATCGCGCAGGCGTTGGCGAAGGTGTGCTTCCAGGAAACGCGGGCTCCCTGCCAGACTCCGTCGACCGTAACGGACACCGGCGCCCAGAATCCTGCACACGCGTACCCGGGGCCGGCCGGCAGGAGCGCGCCGGGCTGTCCGTCTGTGCTGTGCAGATCTGCGCAGGCCGCTGCGGCGGCGGGGTGGGTGCCGGCGGCTTCGGGGGCGCAGCTGAGTGTGACAGCGCGGGCTGCGGTGCCGTCCTCTGCACCTGGATGAGACACCGTCAGGACAAGTGCGGAGGGCGGGTACAGGCCGGCGGGGGCTGCGGCAGCTGTCTGCGGGTGGGTGAGGAGTGCGGCAGCGGCCAGGCCGGCGGCCGTGGCGGCGCCGGCGAAACGCAGGGGCATGCGCATGGAACGCTCCTTCATGAGGGGGGTGAGGCCGTGCTGGCGGGAGAAGCTTGTCGCGGGCGCCGGGCAAAGACCAGCGAGCGGAACATGATTCAGACGTGCCCCGCTGGTGAGCACCACGTGAAGCTGATGTGTGCAGGTCAGATCCAGCGCAGGATGTCCTGAAGATCTCCATACAGTGGGAAGGGGAGTGAATTGGATCAGTCTTCAGGGTGGGAAAACGGCAGGTCGGGCCCGGCTGTGTACTTCAAAGAATGACTGAAAAGGGAGGCCGCGCAGTGGTTTTAGGCTGCAACGGGAACGTTTGAGGGTCCGCCCGCATCCGTCTGGCAGGCCCCCGGCGGTGGTCCCCTCCGCTGTCCGCGCACCCGCACCGGTGGCCAGCTGCGCATCCAGCGCTGCCGTCGGGATCAGGCCGGCAGCCGAGGCCGGTCCGCGCCCAGGTGTACAGCCCGGGTGCGGGCCGTGCACCTCGGAGCCGACGGCACCCCCGGCGCTTCCAGATCACCGACGGGCTTCCGGGAGCCTCAGGCCGGATAGACCTGCGGCTGCGCCGGAGGCGAGGCGATGGCACCACGGCCCGCGGACCCGGCATGGCGAAAGCCCCCGGCCTGATCAGCCGCGGCTTCACCGCCGGGGCGGGCACGGCATACGTCAGCGGCATTGCCTGTCTGCCCCGGGCGGCGGGCAGTTCTGCTGCTGTCGGGCCGTCATTGACCTCGCCTCACGCTGCCTGGCCGGCCGCCGGGGGAAGCGGGAACTGTGACTCCGGACCCATGTACGCCGCCGGTCCCCGCCCCCCGGGACGCTGGCGGATCCCCAGGTGCGCACCCGCTCTTCCAGCGGGTATGGAACCGTCTGCTTCCAGCGCCGCCCAGGCGAAGACCCTGCAGGCAGCGCCAGGGCATGTATCCATGCGCGCCGTGGGCCGGCCGGGTGAAGGAGGACACGGCTGGCGGGGCAAGGTCCGCGCAGACACGGCGGCTGCTCCCGGCAGGGGCCGTGCATGATCACGGACGGGACTGCGAACGGCTGCGCCGGAGCCGCACCCCTGCTGCCAGCAGCAGCACTGCGGCGGCTGCACCCAGTGCGATGCCGGTACCGGAGTAGGAAGCGGTCACAGGCGCGTGCCCCGGTCCGTCCGCGCCTGCGCGGTGCTGCACGGCCTGGGGGCTGGCTCCTGCGGGCTTCGGCGGCACCAGCTCGCCCACCGGCTTGACCTTCCCTGCGGCCGCGAAGCCCCAGTCCAGCAGCCGCGCCGCCTCTTTGTAGACGGCGTAGCGTTCCCCGGATGACGGGTTCATCACTGTCACCAGCAGCATTTTGCCGTTGCGCTCGGCGGCGCCGGTGAATGTTGAACCGGCGTGCGTCGTGCTTCCGTTCTTCACACCGGTGATCCCCTTGTACGGGGTGATGCCGGCGTCACCTGTCAGCAGCCGGTTGGTGTTGGCGATTTCGAAGGTCGGCCGCTTTCCGCCGCCGGGCACGGGCTTTCCCGGGAACTGCGCGCGCGCTGTCGCGCAGTACTCCCGGAAGTCCTTGTTCTGCAGGCCGCTGCGTGCGATGAGGGTGAGGTCATACGCGGAGGAGACCTGGCCTTCAGCGTCATACCCGTCCGGTGAGATGACACGGGTGTCGAACGCCTGGAGCTGGGCGGCGCGTGCATTCATGTCCCGGACGGTCTTGGCGATACCGCCGTTCATCTCCGCCAGGACGTGGACGGCGTCGTTGCCGGAGCGCAGGAAAACCCCCAGCCACAGGTCATGGACGGTGTAGGTCTGCTGCCCCATCACCCCCACCAGGCTCGACCCTTCACCGATCTGTGCCAGGTCCGCCGGCCTGACCAGCCGCGACTGGGTCCGGGGCAGACGGGGCAGGACGGTGTCCGCGAAGAGCATCTTGAGCGTGGAGGCCGGAGGAAGGCGCCAGTGCGCGTTGTGCGACGCAAGGACGTCGCCGGTGCCGGCGTCGGCGACGATCCAGGAACGGCCCGTCACCTCACGGGGAAGCGCCGGTATACCGGGGGCAGGGTTCACCTGTGTGCCCGCCCGGCCGAGCGCCGCGCCGCCAATGGTGGACATAGCGCCAGGAGGTCCGGGCTGCGTGTCCGCCTTCCTGGCCGCGTGCGCCCTCACCGCGGTGCCCGCGGTCAGGGCGGGCAGCATTGCGGCAGCGACCGCCCAAGCGGCCATTTTTATAGCAGTCACGGATGAAAACGTATAAGAAGCCCATATCGTTGGTTACAGCACCGACCTTCCTGCCCGGGTGCCCCCAGACCGCTACCGGACCGCGGCGCCTGTCAGGGCCCCCGCAGGGCGGCAGCCGGCGCGCCGGGCCCCGGCACGACCTATAACGCCCTGCCCTGAGGCAGAAGGGCCCCCGGCACACAGCCCTGCCGCACTGCAGGGATCTGACGGCCCGCCGGCACGGTCCGGGCCGGGAAAACGCGTGCCCCGCCCTGTCCGCCCGTCCCGCAGCCGGGCAGCGGCGGACCGGCCGAGGCCGCACCGGGCTATTTGACCCTCCGGGGGATGCCGCCTCACTCTGTTCGCCATGATCCAGACCATCCTGCGCGAGGCCTTACCCCACACACACGCCGTCCTGCGCGGACGCGGCCCTGGCGGTCCGGCCAGAGCAGCCGCCCTGGGCCTGCGGGCGGACCCCTCCCTGCTGCCGGGGCTCCGCCGCAGCTGTACACCGCACGACGGCCGGGCATCCCGGCACCCGTACGGCCCGCAGAACATGCCGCAGCGCATCACCCGCCGGCGGCCCCGGGGCCCTGTGCGCATGCCTGGCCTGCCGCCCCATGCCTGCTCCCGCCGCAAAGGAGAGGTGAGCTGAGTGATACCCGCTGTGCTCTATGCCGCGCCGGTCTTTGTCCTGCTGGTGGCGGTGGAAGCCCTCTCCTACCGGTTCCGGCCTGATGACACCGAGCGCGGCTATGAACTGCGCGACACCGTCACCAGCATGTCCATGGGGCTCGGCAGCCAGATTGCCGGTGTTCCGTTCAAGGCCTGCGCCGTCCTGGCCTACGCAGCCCTGTACACAGCCGCGCCGTGGCAGCTGGACCCGTCCTGGGTGTGGACCTGGGTACTGCTCTTCTTCGCCGACGATCTTGCCTACTATGCGTTCCACCGTGCTCACCACCGCGTCCGTGTGCTGTGGGCGAGCCACGTGGTGCACCACTCCAGCGTCCGCTACAACTTCTCCACCGCGCTGCGGCAGACCTGGACGCCGGCGACTTCCCTGCCGTTCTGGATGCCGCTTGCCCTGCTCGGCATCCCGCCCTGGATGATTTTCCTCCAGCAGTCTGTGAGCCTGGTCTACCAGTTCTTCCTGCACACGGAGCGTGTCGGCAGGCTGTGGCGCCCGGTGGAGGCAGTTTTCAATACGCCGTCTCACCACCGCGTCCACCACGCGTCCAACACTGTCTACCTGGACCGGAATTTCGGCGGGATCCTCATCGTATGGGACCGGGCCTTCGGGACATTCAGGGCTGAGGGCGACCGGGCCGTGTACGGCCTGACAAAGAACATCGCCACCTGCAACCCCCTGACGGTGGCCTTTCACGAATACCGGGCGGCCTGGCGTGACGTGCGGACGGCGCGGAGCTGGCGGGACCAGGCCGGCTTCCTCTTCGGCCCTCCTGGCTGGGCACCGGGCAATAAGCCCTGAACCCGTGACGCCGCACCGCCCCACGGGAGGGGCCGGACGGCCAGGGGCAGCCTGGTCTCCCATTCTCATGGCGGACCGGGATGCCGGGACGTTCAGGGCCGGGAGGGGCGGGCCGTGTACGGCCTGACGAAGAACAACAACGTCGGCACCCGTAACCCGCTCAGGGCCGGCTTCCCGTGAATACCGCCCCCCTGGCGCGAGGCGCGGACGGCGCCGGGCTGGCGGGGCCGGGCCGGCCCGGCCGCCTGGCCGGGCACCGGGCGCAGCAAGCTCCACGCCAGCTCCGCCGCGGGCCCGGCGGTGTCTGCGGGCGGCGGGCCTGCGGGCCAGCTGGCTGGCGGTGCACGTGCTGGCAGCTGCCCGCCGGCCCCGGGGGCGGAGGCGCTTTCCCTGCGTGTGCTCACAGCCCGCTGAGCCTGTTGCCGGCTGTCTTTTCAGGGGCTGGGCGGCTGCGGCGCAGGAGGGGTGTGTTCTGTGCCCGGCCTGTCTGGGCGGGAGCGCTGTGACGCCCTGTCAGGCAGGGCGGGCAGGGCCCGCGGGAGTGCCGCCGAGGCACCGCGCCCAGACGGACCGGAGCCCGGCGCCCCGCTGCTGTCACGTGACCGCTTCTGCAGCGGGACTCCGGTCACTCCGTAATGAGCGTATTTGCAGCGGTCTCGGTGGGCGGGGTTCTTTCTGATTTCTTGAAAAACGTGCGGTTCAGGAAGTTTATCCGTTCCTGGCTCGCAGCTTTGAGATTCTCCTTTACCGCGGCGTTAGTGCTCTGCCTGGCTGCGGCGTGCAGGTGTGCGGCTGCTCCGGCCTGGTCCTTGATGAGTCCATGTACATCTTGCGGGGCTCTGGCCAGGACAGTCCCGGCGTCGACTTTCTCCTCTTTAGCTCCCCCGGAGATCTTCCGCCATACGCTAGCCGTGGATTTGGCGAGAGCTTCCTCTGTCGGCCGGGCGCTCTGGCGCAGTGCCCAGGTGGCGTAGTTTTCGCCTTCGTTAATGGCTTTGTACGCCCCGGCCTTGGGGATGGCCAGGATTCCCTTTCCGATGCTTGCGACTGCTGCGACGGTGCCGGCTGTCAGGCCTGTCCAGGCGATGATGTCGCGCTGCTGGCGTGTGAGGAACGGGGTGGTGTGCATGGCGTCGGCGAAATTCACCAGGCCCATGGTTGTTGCGGAGAGATCGAGAAGCGTGATGACCATGGTGGCGATCATGACCGGCAGGGTGGCCGGGGTGAGGGCCGTGATGACGATGCCGGCGATGGCTGACAGGATGGAGAACCCTGCCATGGTTGCTCCGCGGAGGGTGTTCACGTCCCATTCTGCGGATTCGCCTGTGGGGTCGGTCTTCATGACCGGGTTGGCGTCGGCGTACTGGTAGCGGTTGTGCAGAGCCGTAGCGTCCCGGGTGATGAACCGGGCCTGGGAGGGGTCATAGATGCGGCTTTTGAGGTACTGGGTGCCGGTTTCCTGGTTGGTGTATTCGCCGGCGTAGGTGAAGGGGTTGCGGGCGGGGCCTGAAGGGCCGGCCGGGGCGGGCTGGCCGGTGCTGGTGAGGTGCTGGCCGTAGTCGCTGTAGTGCCAGGCGGCGCTGATTTCTCCGGTATCGGTGCGGGTGAGTGCGGTGGTGCTGCCGTGCCGGTCGGTGAGGAGATAGCCGCTGCCGGTGGGGGCTGCCTTGTCCGCGCCGGGGCCGGTGAGGGTCCGGGCCTGGCGGGTGCCGGCCATGAGGTAGGAGGCGGTGGTGCCGGCGGTGTCCGTTCCGCCGCTGGTGGTGGAGTGGGTGTCGTTGAGGAGGGAGCCGTCCGGGCTGTAGTAGAAGCGGGTGAGCGCTGTGCTGCCGCCGGCGGTTTCCTCGCTGGCGGAGCGGGTGCCGTCGGCCCAGTAGGTGTAGCGGGTGGTCTTCCCGTCGGGGGCGGTGACGCTCAGCGGCTGGTTTTTGAGGTTGTAGGTGTACTGGCGTCCCTGGGCGTCGGTGAGGAGGTTGCCCTCGTCGTCGAATGCCTGGTCCTGGGTTTTCCCGCCGGCGGTGACGGCGGTGAGACGGCCGGCGGTGTCGATGTCGTGCCGGGCGAGGGCGGGTGCTCCGGCGTCCGGCCCGGTGCCGGGGGTGGTCTCGGTGCGGGTGACGTCGCCGGAGACGTTGAGTGTGTAGGCGGTGGTGGCAAGGACCGCGCCGTCGGCACCGGTGACCTGGGACTGGGTGAGGCGGTTGTAGGCGTCGTAGGTGTAGCGGGTGGTGGTCTTCTCCCGCGGGCCGGGTGTGCCCTCCGCTGTCACCGGGGGGCGGTCATCGGTGCGCTCGGTGACATTGCCGTGGGAGTCGTAGGTGTAGGCGGCTTCCGTGAGCGTCTGGCCGTCCCGGGTGGTCTTTTCGTGCCGGACCTGGCTGGCGCTTGTGTACTCCACCTCGGTGACCACGCCGTTGCCCCGGTCGATGCGCGTGGTGCGGCCCAGGCTGTCGTATGTGAAGGAAACCTCCGCTGCTGCCTGCTGGCTGTCCTGGCCGTGCTGCACCGCCCGGGCGAGGGTGCCGTCGCTGTTGTGGGTGTAGGCGGTGGTGAGCCCGGCGGTGTCGGTGACGGTCCTGAGCTGTCCGTGGGGGCCGAAGGTCCGGCGGATGCTCTTCCCGCCGGGGTAGGTCACGGAGGTGACGTTGCCGTCGGCGTCGTAGGTGTAGCTGATCTTTGTTGCGGCCTCGTCGTCGGGGCTGTACACGGCTGTGACCGCGCCGGAGTGGGGGTCGTAGGTGTAGGCGGTGCGCTCGGTGGCAGTGCCGTCAGCGGAGGTGACCGCGGTTTCCAGCAGACGGCCGGTGGTGTCCTGGTAGGTGTATGCGGTCCTGGTCCCGGCAGGGGAGACCGATTCCTTCACCTGGCCGTCGGCGGTGTAGGTGAAGGAGGTCTTCTTGCCGTCCTGCCGTCGTTCCTCCGTGATGCGGCCGGCCGCATCACGGATCCGGGCAGCGCCCGCACGGCCTTCCCCGCTGCCCGGGGTAAGGGTTTTGACCACGGGCACACCGGCCAGGTCGCGGGGGGTGCTGGCGGTGACGGCCTGGCCGGGAAAGGCCTCGCTCTGCGGCGTGAGGGTGGTGGCGTCGGCCTGCCCGGCTGCGCCGTAGACAGGCACGGAGGCCACGTCCTGGGAGACGGACTGCGCGACCCGGCCCAGCGAGTCATAGGCCTGGCGGGTACCGGTCTGCTGGGTGCCGTCGGTGAAAGCGGAGTCCGTGGCCACAGGCCGTCCGGCGTGGTCGAGGGTTTCGGTGCGCGACGACACGGCCTTTGCCGGGTCGGTTTCGCCGGCAGGCAGGGTGAGAGTAGTCACCGTGGCAGTGCTGCCGGTGGCGGCGTCAGCGTAGACGGCCAGCCGGGTCACGCCGCTGGGCTCCACCGTCCTGACCGGCCGGCCAAGGTCATCGTGGACCGTGACGGTTGTCCGGCCCAGCGCGTCGGTGACCTTCGCGGTGCGGCCCCCGTCCTCGAAGGTCACCGACTGCAGGGTGCGGGCCCGCGGATCACCCGTGTAGGCCCCGTCGCGTACGTTGTCGGTCTTCTTGCTCACCCGGCCCAGCAGGTCGCGCTCTTCGACAGTGATATGCGTGCCGCCGCCGTGGCCGGGAGCAGTCACGGTCGTAGTGACGGGGGTGTATGCCGTGGTGGTGACAAGCCCGTCCGGTGCCCGTTCCTCCACCGGCCGCGCAATGCCGTCGTACTTCGTTTCCACCGTGCGGCCCCCGGCGTCGGTAGCACGCACGACCTGCCCGGTGACCAGGTCCGCGGTCTGGGAGCTGGTCCCGGCGGTGTTCTTCACCGTGTCCGTGCGGGTGTGCGCAGCCGTATCGACCGCCGTCTCATACGTTTCGGTGATCTCCTGCGGGACCTCGACGCCGTCCGGCTTCGCCTCTTCACTGGCCCAGGTGACGCTCTTCTGCGTCACTTCGCCGTGCTCGTTGACGCTGAAAGACGTCACCGTGCGGGCAGAAGGCTGCTGGTTTCCGCTGTTTTTCACCGACTGCCTGGTGGAGGTGATGCTCCTGCGGTCCTGCGACAGAGTGTTCTCGGTGACGGCCTGCGCCCCGTCCGGGCCGGTGACGGTCTGCCGCAGCACCAGCCCGTACCCGCCAGAGGGGCTGCCCGGGCCGCCGGAGTCCAGGGCTGGGGCGTCGTATTCAGTCACGGTGGTGGCCCCGGCGGCATCGGTGCGTTCCACTTCCCGCCCGTGGTCGTCAAAGCGCGTGGTCTCGGCTGTGGTCCGGCTCTTCCCCGATCCGGGATCGTGGAACGTCACCGCCGCCCGCACGGGCCTGGCGTAGTTGGGAGGCAGGGCAGAGGCAGCCGGGGGAACAGCTCCGCCCTCGCTTTCGCCGGCGTATTCGAGCTTCTGGCTGCGGACCGGCCTCAGCTCCCCGCCCAGCTTGATGTGGGCGGTGCGTTCCTTGAGAAGGTGCAGGCTGTTGTAGGTGGAGCGGACAGCGGAGTTCTGGTCAGCCAGCTCGGTGGTGTACCGGTAGCCGGGATCGGCGGAATCAAACAGCTCGTCCGCGCTGGCATACCGGCCGCGTCCGGTGAAGTCATGCCCTGCATGCTCCCCGTCAGGAGCGAGAGTAAAGGTGCGCTCGGCGGTCAGCTGCCGGCTGTCGGGATCGGTCACTTTCACCGAGGAGGTGACAGGAAATCCGTGCGGCTCGGCATATTCCATACGGGCCACTGCACCGGCAGGGGCTTCAACGCGGGTGAGAAGCCGGCCCGGCAGAGCAGGAGGGGCGTAGTCGTACTGCAGCGCAGTGCGCTGGCCTTCAGGGTCGGTGACCGAGACCAGGCGCCCCCCCTCCAGGCCCAGCTTCGTCTGCGGCCGCGTGCGGTCGCTGCGCTCAGGTGAGGTGACCGTGATCTCCTCACGCCCCTGCTGGTCCTGCCCCCAGGCAAACTCGGCACTCTGCCCGTAGGCATCCACCACCCGCGAAAGCCGCCGCTGCTCTGCGTACCGCTCCCACACATAGGCCGTCTCGTGCCCGAACCGGCCGGTCTCGGCGATGAGGTCCCCGTCAGCGGAAAAATACTGCCGCCGCCCGTCGCTGAAGGCGAGCACATACCGGTAGGAACGCTCCGCCTCCCCCAGCCCCTCACGCTCAGGCAGGACACCCGGCTGGGTACGGAAAGCCGCGTCCTTCTGCGGATACCGCTTCAGTCCCGTGCCCCCCGCGTCCCCCGAAGCAATCCCGAACGTGCCCGACCCCGCCGTATACAGCGTGCCGCTGTCGGAAGGGTCCACGTAAGGAACACTGAGGCCCATGCCCGCGCCGAACCCGAAGCGGTCCAGTCCCCGCCCGGCCGCCTGCTGGTCATAGACCAGTGCCAGCGACACAGCCGCACCCCCGCGCCCAGGCAGGCTCACCACAGGCAGAGAAGCGTGCAGAGCGCCGGTGCGCTCATCGATCTGCCCGCCAAGACCGCCCCCCAGGGCCACCGTCCCCGAAACCCCGGCACCGCCCTCTGCGGCCGACGCCGTAGCCGCGCCCAGCACAGGCACGGCGGTGACCGCCAGAACCACGGCCATGGCCAGCGCCCCCCGGCGCAGCCACGCCACCGGACGCGCCAGGATACGGAAGGCAGACAAGGCAGATACTGAACCGCGCATGGCAACCTGCTTCATGTTCCGGAACTGAAGTCAACACGCCCATCGAAATCCATACGCGCCCGGGAAACCATCGGCCAACAGGCACCTCGAACAGGACAGCGTGCCCCCTCCAATCAGCCCGGCAGAAGACGCCAGCGCCCCCATTGACGGACCCGGCCAGCCGCCGTCCGCCAGCTACGTCCAGAGCGCGGCACCAGCTCCTCCCGCGAAAGACTCCCCACAGCTGCTCCCCAGAAAGGCCCTGACCCCGGATTCCGCGCAGGACCCGGATCTTCACGGTCCACGAGCACAGAACCCCCGCGGTCCCAGCACCGCCCGCGTTCCCGGCCCGGGCCGGGAGCGACGGCCAGACCGGACGCCACTGCTCCCGAAAACGCATAACAGAACACTCCAGAACCGGGACCTGACTGCCGGGCGGGCAGCGCTGCCGGCCGCACCGGCATACGGCCCGGCTGCGTACTGCATGCTCCAGCGCCCGCCGCCTCCCCCCATGAGGCGGTGCGGATGCCCGAACGCCTGGGCAAGCCAGTTCTTCACACCCGCCCGCTGCACCGAAGCGGCCGGGGCATACCTCTCGGTGATCACCCTCCGCAGACTCATCCCACAGGCCCGGACCCCGGCCGGCCACCGCCTGCCCTCGCACGCTTCAAAGCGGCTTCCCCGCGGCCAGCCGCGAACCCCACGCCCGCAGCCACCCCGCATGCCCGCCTCAGTGAGCACCTGCCAGGGCAGGCAGCCGCTGCCCGGCAGCTCGCGGCTGCGCTCGCCCCCCATGCCCCGGGCGGATGTGATCCGGAGCAGGTTTTCCGGGCACCGGCGGCCTTCCCCGGCCTTCGGCGGGCCCTGTCAGCGGGTGCTGCGGTCCCTGCGGCTGACGCCGCCGGCACCGGCCGGCCCCCTGCCCGGCGGCCCGCACCCCCCAGCCGGGGGACAAACCAGCCCATCCGGCATATAGCGGGACCGGGTGACAAGGCCGGCGCCTCCCGCAAGGTCCACTGGAATAACCGAAAGCTTTCCCCGCCAAGCGGAAGCGAAAAGCCATGACCAGCGCCCTTGCCCCCAGCCCCACCCAGCACCTCTCCCTGGGTGACTCCCCGGCCCCGGCGCGGCAGGCCCGTCATGCTGTGCAGGCCGACCTGGAAGCACGCGGTCTGGGATGCGCTGACCCCGCCATCGAGGAATGCGCCGGCATGACCATGCTGATCGTCAGCGAACTGGTCACCAACGCCACCCGCCACTCCCACGGCCCCCAGGAAATGCGGATCCGCTGGGACGGCCAGCAGCTGACCCTCGAAGTCGACGACGACACCCCCGCCGCCCCCCGCATCCGGCCCCCCTCCGAGCGCGGCGAGACCGGCGGCTTCGGCATGGACCTCATCGACCAGCTCAGCGACTCCTGGGGAACCCGCCCCCGCCCCGACCACTGCACCGGCAAGACCGTCTACGTCTGCATCATCTTCCCCCCGCTCCCCGCCTGACACCCGCACCACCAGAGCGCCGTCGGCTCAAGGACGCAAAGGCAGCCTCCAGCGCCGCCCGCCCCGGCGGGCAGCGCTGCGCAGGGCACGCCAGCTGCTGGACCGGATGGTCGCTCGATCCCACAACCTGCGTGCGCACCGCGGCGGCGTGTCCCGGTGCCCCGCATCTGGCTCGCCGGTCATCCCGGCTGGTACCGCTGGCCCTCCTGCCCGGGGCGCCGACGTCCTGCCCCTCGTGCAGAGGAGTACCTGTATAAGGTCGGCAGCCGACGCGGCCGCATCGATGACCGCTCTCGAGCTCGCCGCCGGGGTCAACCGCCGAGCGCTCGCCCGGCAGTCGCCGGCGGCTGGGCCGCCGTCGAGTCCCTCCTCGTCCACGCCGACGACCCGAACGGCGATGGGGAGCGCTCCGCCAAGGCCGCCGCCGACCGGATGGCCACGCCATCATCGCCTGCTCCTGGCCCCGTGCCGAGCTCACCACCCTGGCCCACCGCCACAACCCGAGCGAGCCACGAACAGGGAGCCTCCCGCCTGCTCGCCAACGCTCTGCCACCAGAGCTGAGGCCCTGGCGCTGACCAAGCCCACCGCCTACAGCGATCAGGCCGTCACTCAGCGTATGGCCGCTTTCCCTGCCAACCCCCAATCCCAGCTCAACGATGTCACCAAGACGTTCCGCATCACCACCGCCGTCCCACTCCTCGGCGCCGGCCTCGACCGCATCGTCCACGCCTCCTGCACCGAGAACCCCGCCCCCCTCAACCTGGCCGCCCGCGCCGAAGCCGCCCTCCAGCTCCTCCACGGCGAGACCGTCCTGACCACGGCCGGCCTGCTCGAACCCGTCAGGCAGACGGGGAGAGCTGCAGACAGACGGCACGAACAGGCACCGGGGGCGGGCTGCCAGACGCCGGGCCAGCGAACCTTTTCATCCGGGGATTCCCCGAAGCGTGGACACCGTTTGCTATGCGGCAGCGGTCAGCGTCACTGATCGTTGTCCGAACGCCATCGGGCTGACGCAGTCAAGCCCGGGCTGGCTGAGTCTGGTACTGCGGCGGCTGACCCGCCGGAACACCGCGAGGCGGGCCTCACGCTTTCGCGGATCACCCCGCTGCTGAGCCGGAGAGCGCGAACCAGCTGAGCGGACGAGTGGGCAGGCAGGTCACGGCTCCCCAGCGCGCACGCGTGAACAAGGTCGCGCGCGGCATTCATCTTCCTGGAGGACATCAGACCGGTGAAGCGGGAGGTCGCCAGGCAGGTGCAGCTCTTCGGCAACGAGATGTGCTGCATGGTCGTCGGCCTGGTCGAGGAGATCCAGGATGGTCAGTCCGAGCCGGGTGTCGAAGACGGTGGTGCCGATCAGTGCTGGCTCCTGGCCGAGTGGCCCGCCGGCCAGAGCGAACCCGTTCAGTTCTGGCTCTCCGACCTGCCCGCCGGCACCCCGCTGACCACCCTGGTCCGCCTGGCAAAGCTCCGCTGGCGCATCGAACACGACTGCCGGGAGATGAAACAGGCCCTGGGTCTCGCCCACTTCGAGGGCCGCACCTTCAACGGATGGCACCACCACGTCACCCTCGTCTCCGTCGCCCACGCCTTCTGCACCCTGCAACGACTGGCCCAAGCCCCAAAAGACACGGCGCCGGCCTGAGCCTCTACCGAGCCGTCCGCGAGCTGCAGACCCTCCTCGCGACATGGACCGGCGTCTGTCCCACCTGCCACCGCGGCATACCCACACCAGCCCCGACCTGACCAAGCCCTACTAGGCCGGCTCCGGCCAATTGTGGAAGGTGAGGCCTCCACGGTCATGCAGTGCGCCGTGAAGCCCGGCGGCGGGGTACGGGATGAGTTTCTCGGGCAGGTCGTGGTCGGCGAACCACTCCAGCGCGAGGCATTTCTCCGGCTCCTTGTTGACGGGCTCGCCTGTGAAATCGGTGAGTTCGTAGAACAGGCCGATCCGGTCGGGCGTGCCGTCGCCCTGATGGTGGATGACGGTGTGGGCGGTCGTCAGTGCGTCGGCGGAAGCGGTCAGGCCGGTCTCCTCGTACAGCTCGCGGACGGCGGCCTGCGCTGGGGCCTCGCCCGGGTCGAGCTTGCCGGAGGGGGCGTGCCACTGGCCGTAGCCGTAGGGGCCGCCGCGCTGGGACAGGAGGATCTTGGCGCCTTGGCGGACGACCACGTGGACGTCGACGATCGGGCGCTGGACGGACGGGGTGGCGTTCATGGCTCTTCTCATCGGAGGTGGTGGTCGGTGGCGTTGACGGTAGCGGGGTGTGCTGGGACGTGGGTGAGGATCCGGTCAGCGACCCCCGCGGGGGTGAGGGTGCCGACATCGACGGTGAGTACCGGGAACCCGAGACGTTCGAGGACCGGAACGGCCTCGATGTAGAAGCGAAGCTCGCGGCGCGTGTCGTCCGGGCTGCGCTCGAAGCGGTGGCGCGTGCCGCGTCCTTCGAGGCGGGAGTGGATGGTTTCGGGGTCGGACGTCAGGATGACCGCGAGGTCCGGTACGTCGATGCCTTCGTTGAGGGTCAGGATCCAGTCGATTTCGACGCAGTCGGCTCGCTGAAGTACGAGGGTCGACGGCAGGTAGCGGTCGAGGACGACGGTGTGACCGGCGGCGAGCGCGGGCCGGATCTCTGTGTCGAGCTGGTAGTGGCGATCGGCGGAGACGGCCAGGGCGAGCGCGCGGCCGCGCATACTGCCTTCTCCGCCTAACGCTCGGACGGTCTGGCCGAAGATGTTCGCAGAGGGCTGGGTGGCGGCGTACACGGTGTGCCCGGCGGCTTGCAGGGCGGCGGCGAGTGCGGCGTGGGTAGTGGACTTTCCGATGCCACCCGGGCCGTCGAGGGTGATCAGGCGGCCGGTCATGCGGTTACCTGCTGCTGGCTGCGCTCGAACTGCTCGCGCGAGAGGGCGGCGAGCCGGCTGTTCAGCTCAGCCAAGCTGAGCTCGCCGAACTGGAGACCAGTGGTGAAGTTGAACTCGTCCCGGCCACGCATCGCCTCGTCGGCGCCGTGGTCCGTGAGGTCGACATCGGTGTAGTTCTGCATCTGCTCGGGGTCGTAGCCGGCTTTGATGAGGTCGCCCCAGACGGGGGAGCCGGGGTAGGGCCGGAAGGTGAAGACACTGGCCCGGAAGGTGCCCGGCAGGGAGTCGGAGAGGTCCCAGAGGCCGCGGACGTGGCGAACGGTCTGGTCGGCCTCTTCACGCGTCTCGGTGGGATACCCGAGGATGAAGTACCCCTTGACGTTGATTCCCTGCCGCAGCAGCCGCTTCGTGACGTCCGCTGTCATTTCGGGGGTAATGCGCTTGTCCATGGCGGCGAGGATCCGCGGGGCGCCGGACTCGATGCCGAGGGCCACCTCACGCAGGCCGTTCGCGCGAAGTGCGGCGAGAACGCTGTCGGGCTCGCGATCGAGGATGTTGATGCGGCCGGTGGCGTCCCAGACGTACTTCTCCCCAATGCCTGCCTCGGCGAAGGCCTGGATCGCGGGGTGGATGACGCGGCGGACGCCGAGGAACAGGTCGTCCACGGCACGGAACGCCGTCGTGCCGTGCTTCGCGTGGAGCTGTTCCATTTCCTCGATGATGTTCTGCGGGTGGCGGGTGCGGATCGTGACGTCCTCGTTCATCGACTGAGCCGCTCCGCAGAACTTGCACTCATACGGGCAGCCGCGGGAGCACACGAGGTTTGCTTCGAGGCGACCGTCGTCGGCCCGGTAGGGGTCTTGGGGCAGGAATCGGCGGTCGACGAACGGGAGGGCGTTGATGTCCGGGGCCATCCAGTCGCTGCCGTGGCCTTGGACGAGGCTCATCGCGCTGCCGGTTTGGCCCCGGTCGCGCCACATGACCTGGGGGAGGGTCTTGCGACGGTGAACGTCGCCGAGGATCGCGGCCACGCGGGTCTCTCCCTCTCCGAGGATGAGGGCACCGATGTTGTGGAACCTGGTGTCGCGCAGCACCATGCCGGGTGCGGCCTTGGCGTGGTGGCCGCCGGCCATGATGAGGATGTCCGGGTCGAGTTCGGCGGCGATGCCGGCGGAGAGGCTGTAGGTCGGCGCCAGAAGGTTGAAGCCGACCCAGCGGGGCCGCAGGGCGTTGATGACCTCAGCGGTGTGCTGGATGCCGAGGCCGAGCGCTTCGGCATCCAGCACACCGACGTTGAAGCCTTCCTGGCGGGCGTATGTGGCGATGTAGCCCATGCCGAGGACGGGCAGGGTGTAGTCGTTGACCCGCGGTCGCTTGGTGTAGTCGCGCAGGGGAGCGTTGACGAACAGGGCGTCGAGTACCCGGTTCGGGTCGGCGCCGGCGATCAGGCCGTGGTCATAGATTGGCGTGCTCAGCGGTTCGGGCATGGGCCCCCCAGGTGAGTGTTGTCAGGGTGAGGGTGTGCAGGTCAGCGGGCTTGGCGCCTGCGATGTTGCGCCAGTGCTTCTCGAAGGCTTCTTCGGTCTGTGGCCATTCGTACGCAGGGGCAATCCGCGCAGCCCAGGTACGGACGGCGAGATCGGAGTGCGGGTAGACGGAGAAGTCGCCCGTGAAGTCGGCCGCGGCCGCGGCCGCCGTCCATGGGCCGACGCCGGGGATCGTGATCAGCGCGGCCGCGAGCCCGGCGGGCGGCAGGACTGCCCACTCGTCCTGGCGGTCCGGGAACAGCGCAGCAGCGGCCTGCATAGCCGGGTAGTGGAACCGCGCACCTACTGCGCCGAACTGCTCCTTGTCGAGCGCGAGAACCTGGTCCGGGTGCGGAGCGAGATGCCGGGTGTAGCCGCTGGCGGTGATGGCGGTCCCGTAGGACTCACACCAGCGTCGGTACACCTTGCGGGCCTGCTGGGCGCGGATGACCCGCCGCATGATGGCGAGGGTGATGGCATCCCAGAGGCTCGCATTGGTCAGCCGCACGACTGTCCCGATGTCCGCCAGGCCGACGCGCAGCTCGCTCGGCACAGTGGCGGGAAGGGTCGTGTGATCAGCTCCGTCAAGTGACGGCTTGGCGTCCTCGGGCCCGTCCACGCAGGACAGCGTCAGACCTGCCGGGCCGAACACGGCCATCCATGTGCTGTCGGCGGCTTTCACTGCGCGCGCGCATGTGCCGTCCGGGGAGCCGATCCAGGCCGGGTGATCGGTCGTCAGGGTGATGCTCATCGTGGTGCTCCTCGCTGGTTGGTGCTTGCCCGGCCCAGCTTGCCGTGTGGCGTTCGGGTGAATCGTCCAGATCGACAAGGCCCGGTCATGTGATGAGAGGGAGGGGCGCATGTCCTCGAACTCGCGCAGGGTGATGGGGCGGGAATGACTGGGGGCGTCACCTGGCTCAGCGGGAGGCGGCCACGTGTCCACGGACGGCATGAGGTCTGCGGCGGCGTTCGAGCGGGCCTTGAGCCGCGGACCGCGAACGAAGAGGGTGGCTGGCCGGGGAACATCAGGGCCCTGGTGCACCATCGTGTGGCTAAGGGTGAAGGAGGAGCCGCGGTGCTCAAGCACAACGATCGCGGGCGGTAGTGCCCTACTGTCGAGAGGCCCTTTCCAGCAGTCCAGGCGGCGCCGTACGACGTGCAGATACCCGCCGCGCAGGATGCGGCTGGTGAAGTTATAGCCGTGGTCGTGAGGCACTTCTTGGTTGATCCGGCGAGGGTTCATGTTCCAGCGGGCCTCGAAGTCAATTCCCCAGGCCACGGAAAGACGGTCGAGGAGCAGCGTCACGCGGCTCGACGCCATGCGGTCGGCGTCGGCAGGGGTGAGCAGGCCAAGGTCGGCAGCGAGCCGGTTCACCAGCGCTGTGCCGCGATGGTGGGCGTCGAAGAGGTCGGTTCCCAGGGCCGGCGTGTTGTCGAGCCACTGCCGCCCGTCGCGGGGGCCTCGGCCGGGTCGGGCTCCTCGGCCAGCGCGGAGGAGAAGTTCGCGCGCCCGGTGGGCAGCCAGGATGAACTCGGCGTACGGGATGGGGTCGCCGTCAGCAGCGAGGTCTTCTCGGCAGACAACTAGCTGGAAGCTGTCTGTGGAATCCAGGAAGCACAGCGTTCCAACGTGGACGGTCATCGCAGTTCCGGGTCCCAGGGTCCGGATGTACTGCGGCAGGTCAGCCTCGACGTCGGCTTGATGCCGGTACATCCGCAGACGGAGAACGCCATGGAGGGTCAAGATCACGGAGGTCGACTTCACCGTGACTGGGCGGACGAAGCCGATCTTCCGCAGGCGTAGATAAAGGTGAAGCCCGCCGTCGCGGCCCGCATCGACCCGGAGATACGTATGCCCGTTGGAGGTGAAGGAACTGTTGGTGCTACCCATGTCCAGCCAGCACAGAACGCGCGCGAGAAGGGGTGCGTACCACCCGGCGACATCGTCTGGGCCGACAGTAGGGATGGCCGCCGGGTCGGTGCTCTGGTCCAGCAATGCCAACACGAAGGCGGGAAGCTGTTCGCCGTTCGCTGCGGTGCTGCGGGTCATCGACACTCACCTCCTGCCGCAGCCCCCCGACGAGGCTCGCCGTGCTCGAACAGGAAGGGGTGCCCGGTGCGTACTCGGTGGATCACGGCGTCGCTGAAGCCGTAGAACAGCCAGTACGCAAGGCCCATGCCAACGGGCGTCTCAGCACCCCACCTGACGTTGTGGGCAACTTCCTCGTCGAAGGACCACTTCACCCTTGGGTCGGGAAAGCCCGGCCGGTTCTGAAGCACCCCTCTGACCGCTACGGCGCAGCCCGCACAACCTGTCGGGAAGAACCCGCCGCGTCGGCGCCCACCGGCCGGCACGATGCCGCCCATGTGCACCGAGATCCCTGAATCGGCAAGGCTGGGGTGGAGGTTGAATCGGATCTCTGCGTAGTTGTATGCCTCACCCGGCGGCAGCACCTGCGTGCATTTCCTGCTCATGCCGGTTCCGACCGCTCGCAGGCAGTGGTTTGGGTGAGATCCCGCTCGGGCGGGGCGAGCTGAGCGCAGCGGGCCTCCTCCGCCAGGTCCACAGGCTGGCAACCGTGCAGCTCGATGAGCACGCGGTCGGCCAGCACCAGGCGGCGATCCTCGCTCGCATAACTCACGTTCACCTGCTCCGGGCGCTGCTTCGGCCAGGAACGGGTGAGGCCATACCGGGTCCCGCGCACGCCCCAGGGCACCGGCCATTGGACGCGCGCCGCTACGTGGCCATTCCGCAGGTGCGGGCACCGGGCGATCGCCTCGATCGCACACCGGGGGTGGACCGGCGGCTCGCTGGCCAGTTCCAGGTCCTGGATCGCTCCGAGACCGGCCGTGCCGTTCGCGCCGAGCACGAAGAGGGTGCCTCGCTCTTCGTCTTCTGCGGGCTGGTCGCACACCTGGCACAGGGTGTACAGCGCGGCTCGGCGCTGTCGCAGGGGATGCACCGCCTTGAATTCCGGCTCTCCCTTGCCGCGCCCGAGGGTCCACAGCCGCCAGAGCACCTTCCAGGGGTCCCGAGCCCGCAAGTCCAACGACGCGTCCGCGAAGCCGATCACGCGCGGCGTCATCTCCCGTTCGACCGACCACCCAGTGACGGCAGGCACGGGCACGCCCTTGTGCGTCAGCAGGGTTTCGGTGGCCATTAGTTGCTCCTACAAGCTGAGGCCCTCCGCCGAGTGGTTCAGGATTCACACGGGGGACTGTGTCACCGGGTCTCCCCGACGGAGGGCGGTTCAAAGGGGTGCTGGGCCGGCCGCCGCCAAGGAAAACGGCGGCCGGGGCACATCGCAAACTCGTCTCGGCACGTGCACGATGTGCCGCCCCCGTCGACCGGACATGGCTCCGGACAGCCGAGGGGCCCTGTTGGGGCGTTCTCCTCGCCGAGCCTCCGTGACAAGCGGCGGCGAGGAGAACGGTCTATATGTCGAGCAGGTCGAGCAGTGCTTCGGCTATGACCGCGCGACGCCGCAGCGTGGCGTACGGGTCGCAGGGGCGTGAGACCGCAACTGCTTCGGCGCGCTGAACAGTGGCGTCGGCGTCGGCGTCGGCGTCGGCGTCGAGAAGAAGGCCGCGGTAACGGATCTCGTGGGTGCGGCGGTTGAGGACTGCGGAAAGGGCGTCTGCCCGCGCGCGAATCTTGGGGGCGGGTGCGGTCGGCTGCGTGTCGAACGCCTCCTGCACCAGGGCAAGGTCGGCGTCGACGGTCTTATCTGCGTCGATGTCGTCAAGGCCGGCGGCCAGTCGACGCAGTAAGCGCTCGTCGGCGGAGGCCCACTTCAGCTGGTCAATCTGCCTCGCCGACTGAGGGGCATGAGGCCGGGTGCCCGCGGGAGCAGTCTCGGGTGCGGCGAGTTTCACGCGGCGCCCCCGATACGCTCCACGTGCTGCACGGGAAGGGCGGCACGCGCCACGCGGCCCGTCGGGGTGCGGGACCACTGAAGCTCGGCACCCGTCACGCAGTGGAAGACGTTCGCGAGAACCTGGTCAGCGCGAGTGGATTCCGGCTGCTTGTCCTCTATCTCGACGTGTAGCGCACCGTTCTGGCCGATGGCGAGTCCCAGCTGCGTCGACCGGCTGAGTGTGGCTGCCATCCCGATGACACGAGCAGCCTCCTCGACGTTGCCCTTCCAGCCGCGGGCCGTGGCCAGGTACCGGACGAACGTCCGCGCCGTTCCGGAGACGGTGGGCGCGCCCGCGGGGAGACTGTGGCGCTCGAAGGTCAGCACCTGCTGCGCGGGGTGTACTGGAGTCGTCACCTTGTAGTCGATCTCGCACCAGACGACTTCACCGACTTTGTCCGTGCCCCACCGACTGGCCAGCTCCTCGACAATGAGAAGCCCGCGGCCGTGCTCCTGGTCCGGGCCGGGCGCACAGCGGGCGGGCGACCGGGTCGCGGCGCAGGCCTCCACCTCGATCCGAATCGTCTCTGTGTGGAGACTCATGCGGACCGCGATCTGGCGGGCGGAGGTGTGCAGGACCGCGTTCGTCACGAGCTCGGAGACAACGACCTGCACATCGGATGCGAGGTCGCTAAGACCCCACTCGCGAAGCATCTCGGCTGCTGCCGTGCGCATCCGGCGGGGCCATGCCCTTTCGGCGTCTGTCAGCTCCGCACCACGCGTCGGGCGGGTTAGCGTCGGGAGTTCAACGGCTCTCAGCCGCTCGGATTCCTCTGTGCGGGTCGGCGTGTTCACGACGTCCTCGCCTTCTTCGGGCAGCGCATCTGCTGCCTGCCGGCTTCCGCCCCCTCCCCAACTCGGGGAGAGGCACGCCACACAGGTAACCGCTCAACTACCGACAGTGGACAGGCAATTCTGTCGGTTCCTCGCAGCCGTGAGACCGGAAATTTTTACCCAAGGGCGTGCCCGTTTCGGCAGCCGCCGCTACGTTGGCGACATGACGGGGAACCCGCTCCTTGCAGCCCGGATGGAGAACGCGAGTCTGGGCCAGAGCGAACTGGCAGACCGGCTGAACAGGCGCATCGGCGTCCTGACTGGCAACCCCGGCAAGCTCACCGACCGGCACGTGCGGAATTGGTTAACCGGAAAAACTCGGTGGCCACAGGCAAGACAGCGCCTCGTTCTCGAAGCGGAATTCCGCGCAACGGCGGAGGAGCTGGGCTTCATCCCTCCCGCTGGACGGCGGCGCGCACCATCGGAGGACCCCATGCGGCGGAGGACCTTCACACACGCCACGGCTTCCGTGACAGCCGCAGCTTTCCTGCCCGCCATCCCGTCTAACGGCTCTGCACGCGTCGGCATGAGCGACGCCGACCGCCTGGAGCGCAACTTCGCCGAGCTGGTCGATGACGATAAGGCGGGCCGCACCGGGATCCGCATGGAGACGCGCGCATTGGCCCACGCTCAGCATGCTCTCGATCTGCAAGCCGTGGGTGAGGCGAGCGCACGCGTCCGCCGACGTCTCTACTACCTGGCCGCGGCATTCACGGGGACCGCACTCTGGGCAGCCGTCGAGGCCCAGGAGGCTCAGCGGGCGCAAGGGCACCTCAACAAGGCGATGACCCTGGCGGGCCTGCCGGCAGCAGCGAAATGCAGCTCCGCCTATGGGGGCACGCAGGCATGCTCGCCTACCAGCAGAAGCACATGCACGACGCCTTGGCCGCAGCGGAGGCTGGAAGGCGCTCCCACGCGTCACGTAACGACGCGCTCTTCCGCTCGCTGGCCGGAGCCCGGCTCGCCGGCATCCTCGCTGCGGTTGGCGAGGACACAACGGCCCTGCGTGCCTTGGCCAATGCCGAGAAGGCGTACGAGCGAGCCGACATGAACTACGGGCACCCCACCTGGATGTCCTTCTTCGACCGCGCCGAGCTCAACGGGCTCGCGGCACTCGTGATGAGCCGCCTCGGGAAGCACGCCGAGGCCGAAGCCCGCCTGCACCATACGCTCGCTCTTCTCCGCCCGGACTTCTCGCGGAACCGGTGGTACTACAGCATGAATCTCGCCCTGGCCCAGCTCGCCCAGGGCGAGGCGGACGAGGCGGTCGCGACGGCCCTACCGCTCGTTCCTGCTGCGGGCGAAGCACCGTTGGCCGGGCGTAACCGGAAACTCCTGGCCCAGTTCGACCGGGGCCTACGCGGGATGGCTGCGGGCTCGCGAGTTGTGATCGACTGGCAGCAACACATCGCCGAAGGAGACTAGAGACTGTGACCGTCGACTTGAAGCACTTCGTGGCCGGGGACCTTCCAGAGATCCGGCAATCGATTCTCGACATCCATGTCGAGGTCCGACACGGCGACTTCGGGCTCGGCGACAGCCCATTCCACAGTGTCGAGCGCTTCGACGAAAGACTGTCCGCCTACGCCTCCCGGCCGGGGTGGACCGCAGTTCTCGGCTACGAGGACGGTCGGCCTGTCGGCTTCTGCTTCGGTACGACTCTCGCCGCCGACACGAAGTGGTGGGACAGCATGCGCACGCCGATGGCCGAGGACATGACCAAGGAAGACGGGCGGCGCACCGTCGCTCTCAACGAGATCGTGGTCCGCGGGCCCTGGCGGGGGCGGGCCATCGCCTGGCAGCTCCACGAGGCGTGGCTCCGTCACCGTACGGAGGAGCGCGTGACCCTCCTGGTGAATCCGGCGGCTGGGGACGGCGCCGTGCAGGCCGTATACGAGGCGTGGGGTTACCGGAAGATCGGTGACCAGCAGCCCTTCTCTGATTCGCCGGTGTTCTCCGTGATGCTCCGCTCCGTCCAGCAGGACTAGGTCCGCTCCGGTGCCCCATGCCGCGTACGCGGCATGGGGCACCGGAGCATCAGGTTCGCTCGATGGCCGCTGGGGTGGGCGGCGCCTTGGCCGGTTCCGGCCGGCTGTGCTGCGGGCTGTACGCGTTCCTCCTCGTGACTCGGCTCCGTCTTGGCGGGCGGGGCGACGAAGAGGTCTGTCCATGCGGTCGCCCTCGCCTGACCGTCAACGTCCGTCACCCTGAGCCGAACGGGATCAGCGTTTGAGAAGAGTCCAGCTCGGTCGTGCAAGACGGCGGGCCTCTTCGAGGTGTCCGTTTCGGTGGCGCGATGTGCCGCGGGCCTCCGGCCGGTCTCGTCGCTCATAGGTTCCCCTTCGGCTAGATGGCGGCTCTTCCGGGCTGAATATCCGTCAAGGGCGGCCCCCTATGTGAGCTTTCTCATCTGCTTGTTGCGCGCATCCAGCGCGCGTGCGGTCGTACTGGAGCGGAACTGAGGCAGGATCCGATACCTCCCCACAACCACTCACGTTCCCCAGAGGGCTCCGCGCGCCAGGCTGCACCCTGCACATTTCAGCGCGCCCCCTCGCTGGCATGTGCAAGGTGCACGCGCCTGTCACGCAACGCCCGGCCAGGACCTCACAGCCGGCCCCGTCCCCGCCGCCGAGACCGCGGCCGCCCTCCAGCGCTCCACTCCTGCTTACCGGGGCCGGCGGCATTGCCAGCTTGCTTTCCGCCGAGGTGGCGAGCCGACTGGTGACCTCCTCCAGGACCTGATCCCTGCGCGACACCCAGCCGGGACGCCGCGAGCTCCCTCGAGGCCCCGGTGGACACCGGCTCCTGCAGCTCAGGCGTCACCGCGATCACATAAGCCGGGTAGAAGCTGCTGCTCAGGTGGACGGGTACACCGCCCCTGCTGAGGACTCGCCGCCGTACCTGCACGGGCGTGCCGGGCGGAACGCGTCCGCGCCCACGGTGCCCACCTCGAGGATGCGCGAGGACTCACCCGCGTCGAGAGCGCTACCTTTAGACGCGTGCAGGGCGGCCCGGGTACCGATGCTGTTGCTGACCGGTGAGGCCACAACGGTGCCGGTGCCCGGCTTGGTGAGGGTGAGCCCCACCATCTTGAGAACCCGGTATGCGGTTCACGGTCGTGTGCGCTACGTCGAACTGCTCGCCGGCTTGCTTGTAGCTCGGCACCGTTGTGGCCGGGACGAAGCGTTTCGTCCATAATCAGCCGGCGGAAGTGCCCCTCCTCGCGCGGCCGGCCGGCCCCGGCGCACACCGCCTGTCGGTGCAGGACGCGTCCGGTCGCATGCGACCGGACGCGTCCTGCACGGGCGGGTATCTGCGGAGCAGGACAGCGCAGCGCGGATGGCGGCAGAGCGCCGGCGCAGCCGGGCCCAGAGCCGTAGCTCTTTTACAGGCGGCCTTGTCCGGAGGCCGGGGACGGGAAGGACTGGCCGGATGAGCGCGAGAACCGGCCTGGTGCCTTCGGCCCCCGGCCCTGCGCCCGCACCGCCGCACCGGCCGCCGGCCGTTTTCTTCAGAGCGCCTTCCGGCCAGCACCTGGCTGCACAGCAGGCTCAGCCGGCCCCCACGTCCAGAGAGCCTCCCGCCGGCCCCGCCGCAGTCGGGCAATCGGCCCAGGCGTGCGCCGGCCTCAACCTGTTCCCGCGGCCGATTCCGCACGTGACGCAGGCCCCGTTAAGTGTGCTGCAGCACCTCAACTCTGTCTCTGGTCTGGACCGCTATGGATTCTCAGCCTGGTACGACTTCAGGCCCCCTGTCAGGCTACGCCGTAAGAAGAGGCGGATGGCTGCGACGGACTGCCCTGGTGACCGCGGTGCTGATGGCGGTGACAGCGGTGCCGGTGGTGACGGCGGGGGCGGCGCCGCCGGCCAGCGCTGCGGGGGTGACGGGCACGGTCGCGATGGGCGGCGGGGCGTCCGGAGCCGTCAACGAGCAGTCAGGTGTGTTCACGATGGCGCTGCCGCTGGTGTCACTGCCGGGGCGGGGCGGGGCCGGGGTGGAGCTGGCGCTTGCCTATGACCAGGCGGCTGCGGGGGCCGGGGCGGACCGGTCGGGTCTGGGCAAGGGCTTCGGGCTGGGAAAGGCGTTTGTGGACCCGGCTGACGGCGGTACCCTGCACACGGCCGGGGCGGGGAGCTTCCCCCTCGCGCCCGCAGACACATCGGGCACGGGGCTGAAGCGGTACAAGCTGAAAAACCTTGCCCTGCGTGAGGACGCCGGGACCCTTGCCGGGCGGGCCGGGCTCGAGGACATGCCACGGGACTATAAATGGGTGCTGTCCCACGACAACGGGCAAAAAGAATACTTCTCCGCAGAGGGCGATCTGATCGCGGAGGAAGACCCGTTCGGCAACCAGACCGCCTACGTGTGGCAGCAGCACGGCGGGCAGCACCGGCTGAGCAAAGCGGTCGACGCCTGGGGCCAGGCCGTCACCTTCGACTACAGCACCGAAGACCGGGTCACCGTCACCTCCCCCGAGCGCAGCGACCGCAAGCACCCGCAGGTCACCCTGCACCTGCAGGACGGGCACCTGGCCTCCGTTGCCTACCCCGAGGACCAGGAAACGAAGCTCTCCTACGACTACACCCCCCCGGGCATGCCAGGCCGGCTCCTGACCGGAGCACAGACCCCCGCCGGCGCCGTCACCCGCATCAGTTACGCCCAGCCCCACGGCTTCCCCGTCACCTCCTCCGTCAAGGTCACCGACACAGACGGCAGGAACCTGGCCGCCGAGCGGACCTTCACCCTGGACACAGCCGGCGAGACCACCGGGCATGACTACACCGGCCGCGGCCAGTACACCTCCGCTGACGAGCTGTTCGACAGCGCTGACCCGCACTACCGGTACACCACAGAACTCTCCGACGGACGCTCCACCGTCCGCTCCGTCTACAACAGTCTCCACCTGCTCAAGGAACGCACCGCCGCACTCCGTGTCAACGGCGAGCTGAAGCCGGTACGGACACAGAAGCTGGAGTATGAAGGCGAGCGGGACAGCGGGCAGACACCGCCCCCTGCCGCCGACCTGCCGGCGAACTACGGAAAACCCGTCAAGGCGACCGTCACCGTCCACGACCCCGTCACCGGCGCCGCACGGACCACCACAGAGACTGCACGGTTCGACACGCACGGCCGCGAGACGGAGCATACGGATGTCACCGGCGCGACGACCGTGACCGAGTACGACCCCACCGCCCTCGACCTGCCCGGGAGCACCGCACCGGACAGCCAGGGCGCTGGCCGGCCCGCCGGCTACGGCCTGCCGCTGCGCATCACCACCACCGGAACCGACGGCGCACAGACCGTTACCGAGAACACCCTGACCGAAGACCGCAAAAGCATTGCCTCCACCAGGCAGTCAGTGAAGAACACCGGCGAAGAGCAGCCCGCAGCGCGCACAGTCACCAGCTACCGGGTCAACGGGCACGGTGAGATCACAGAAAAGACCGTGACCTGGGCTGAGGGAGCCAAGCCGGAAGGTGTCGAAGGCCCCGCCAGCATCAGCGAGAGCTACAGCACGGTCATTGACACAGATGCACACACCCGCACCGACACAGTGAAAACCCCGGCCGGCAGCACCACGCACACATCCGACCTGGTCACCGGGCAGGTAACCAGGGCCACCGACACCGAAGGCCGCACAGCAACCACCGCATTCGACGAGGCCGGCCGGCCAATATCCCACACCGTCCCGGGCGGGCCCGACGGCAGGGGCCTGGTCACCACCACCTCCTACACCCACGCTTCCACCACGGTGAGCACACCCGGCCAGCACGGCAAACGGCACCTGACCGTGGAAGAACGGGACCTGCTGGGAAGAGTGGTGAAACAGACCGACAACATCAAAAACGGCGAACTCACCGACGACCCCGCTGCACGCACCCTGCAGACAGTCACCTACCAGGACGAGGGCCGCACCGCAAAAGTCACCGACGGCGCGGGCCGGACCACCCTCACCACCAGCGACGATTTCGGACGGCCCGTCAGGACAGTCGCACCGAACGGGATGACACAGCTCACCGTCTACACCGATGCCGCCACAGCAGGAACCTCCGCAAAAACCACCTTCCTGCTCCCCGCGGGGGAGACCGACCCCGCCCGGGCAGTCAGTACCACGACCGAAACCTCCGACAGCGCCGGCCGCCCCGTCCTTGCCGCCACCGCCTTCAGCGACGGCACTCAGCGCCCCCCCTCCAGCCGGAGCTACGACAGCCTCGGCCGCATCAGCCGCACCGTGGCCCAGGACCTCGCCGCCGCCCCCGCATACGGCAGAGCAGGAATCACAGAATCCACCACCCTCACCCCCCAGGCCACGCACACCTTCCCCGGCACCGACGTGACAGCCCGCACACCGCAGGACCTCACCGGCGCTCCGGTGGTCAAAACCCTCACCCCCGGCGAGAACGAGCAGGACGGCCGGCCAGGCACAACACTGCTCCGCGACGAAGTCGGCCGGGTGACCGAGGAACGCCGCCCGGACGGCAAGAAGACCACCTTCACCTACACCGCCGGCGGCCAGGTCCAGCAGACAGTGTCACCAGGCGGGACCACGACCGCCTACCTCTACGACACCGCAGGCCGGGTCAGCGAGGTCGCCACCACGCCCGCCCACGGCGGGACAGCCGAGAAAACCCGCTACACCTACGACCCGCACACCAGCGCGGTCACGGCCGTGTATGACCCGGACGACGAAGACGGCACCAAAATCACCTACACCTACGACGCGGACGGAAACGTCACACAGGTGGCCTACCCCGACGGCAAGCAGGTCAGCCAGACATTCAGCAGCCACGGCCAGCTCACCGAAATGACCGACACCGCCGGCCTGACCACCTCCTACACCTACAACACTGACGGCACACTCGCCCAGGCAGTACAGCGCGCCGGCAGCGGCCAGCAGGCAGAAGTGAAAGCCTCCGTCGCCTACACCTACGACGGCCTGGGACGCATCACCAGCACCGACCGCGGCAACGGCGTCGTCACCCGCATCACCTTCACCGCGGACGGCCAGATCAAATCAGAAGAATCCCGCAAAGACACCCAGCTCATCACCTCCGCCTCCTACACCTACGACCAGCACGGCAACCTCGCAGAGCGCACCGACACCCGCCCCGCAGCCCAGCCCGGCGGAACAGCAGGCCCCCGGACAACAACCACCACCCGCTACACATACGACGCCTACAACCGGCTGCTGTCATCCGCAGTCTCCGCCAGCGACGGCCAGCAGATGACCTCAAGCCGCTACACACTGAACGTCTCAGCGGACGTCACCAGAACCGAGACCACCCAGCACCAGGGCCAGCAGACTGAAGCAACGACCGTCACCGACCACGGCATTGACAGCACAGGCCGCCTGCACACCGTCACCGCCAACGGCCAGCAGCACCGCCAGACCTTCGACGACGAGGGAAACCTCCTCACCGACTACCAGGGCAACACCTACACGTACAGCACACGCAACCAGCCCGTCAGCCTCACCGCCCCCGACGGCACAGCCACCCGCTACACCTACTGGGCCGACGGCACCCGCGCCACCAGCACCCGCACCAGCCCCGACGGCACCGCCGCACTCACCACAGCCTTCCACTACCTGCCCGGCGGCACTCTCCTCAACGACACCCACACCCAGGCCGGCCAGACCACCACCGCCTCCTACCTCATCGCCGGCACCCGCCAGGCCCGCACACTCACCGGCACCACCACACAGGAACAGACCCAGTCCGGCACCGGCTACCTCATCCAGGACCGCCACGGCAACACCACCGTCCTCACCAGCAGCCACGGCACGCCCAGCCAGGCCTGGAACTACACCGACTACGGACAGGCCGCAGACCACACCGGCGCCCCGGCCGCCACAGCCGGCCCGCACCCGTCAGGAGCGGCACGCAACCCGTTCACCTACGCCGGTGAATACACCAACCCCGACGGCACCCAGTACCTGAAAGCACGCACCCTCGACCCCGCCCAGAAACGCTTCACCACCGCCGACCGGACCCCCCAGCACAACCGCTACCAGGCCTTCAGCGCCAACCCCATCACCAACACCGACCCCAGCGGGAACGTCAGCGAGAGAGACACCGTCCTCACCTACGTCACCGCAGCAGCAGCCTTCCTCCTCGGAGTAGCCTCCATCGCCCTGTCCGTCATCAACGGAACCGGCTCACTGCCGCTCGGAATAGCCCTCGTCGGTTTCGCCGTCGACACGGCATCATCCGCCCTGCTGATAGCCGCCGAGGAAACCGGAGCAGCATTCGACCACCCGCTGAACATAGCGGGCTACGTCCTCGCCGGAGTAGGAGCATTCCTCGGCGCAGGATCGGCTGTTCTCAGCGAGAAAATGGTGATGATGATGGCTGCCGCCCCCCGGAGGGCCGAAAAGACCAGCGCCTACGCCGACTACCTTTACAAGATAGGCCAGAACCGCATCGTAAAGCTGGCTGAGGAGGAACTCGACAGCTTTTCAGACGGCGCCGGACAAGTAGATGCTGCGGCACTGTTCGCCGATACCGTGGACAGTTTTAACGCCTATAATCAGACCCTTGCCCACTCAGCCCGAGGAAAGCTTGCCCCAATCGCCGACATAACCATTCCGGCCGACATGGAAAAAATGCTGGTGACGCCCGTCGTGGACTTCATCCCAGATAACCAGTATCACAGAGACTTCATCGCGTCGCTCAGGGCCTGGCGCACCGCTCGCCAGGTCCTCGAAGGCCCCCAGAAATGGGCTAGTGCTACCGCTGTAGAGCAGGGTGCGCAAGCCATGATGAAGAAGCACATGCGCCTTGTGGCCCAGCACACCCCTCATCACCCGGAAATTGCAGGTGCCAACGGCGTGAACATGCACTCGCCCTTCTACTTGCGCACTGCCCGCGGTGTCGTCTGGAGTCCGGACATGTGGCCTGATCACCAGAAGGCCTGGGCAGCGGCAATGAACCTTGATGATGCAGTCTCACTTCCCGGGACCGCTCCCCTGCCGGCAGACGCTGCAGCAGCCCTGCTGCAGGTGAACTGAGCATCCCCGGCAACTCAATCCTCCCTTCCTCCGTTGCCTGCTGCTGTGTATCCCGGACATGAGGAGGGGGCAACCGCCTCATGCTGTGCTAGCTAATGACTCCATGGTGAGTGATGAGGAAAAGGCGTCATATGAGACGTCAGCGGGGAATCGGGAAGACGAACGCAAGTGAATGGCTGCTGACGTGCTGCCAAGGCAGACAGGCGGCGCCCGGAGGGTGACCGCTGGTGCAAGCTGCAGCCGTCGGCAGGGCCCTGGCCGCCTTGGGGCACCTGCAGGAACGACCCGCTTGCGCCGGCCGCGGCCGGGTCCGGGACCAGCGCCGGCTCCGCACACGCCTACGTCCGCGCTGTGGCGGAACACCTGGCGGGCGGGCCTGACCGAGGCCACCCCGGGCGGCGAATGCACGCTGCGTCCTGCTGGACGGCACACCCGCGGAAATGCGGCCGCGCCGGCGGCCGACGGGCAGACTTCCCGGGCAAGCACCGCAGACACGGGGTGAAACCTGCAGGCATCACCGTTCTGGCGGCACTCTGGTGCGGATCTCACCCCCTCTGCCGGGCCGCACGCACGGCCTCACAGCTGCCCGCCAGTACCTCATCATCGCCACCTGTTCACGGCCCCGGCCTGCTGGGCTGGCGGCCGCACCGCGGTACCCACCGCAGAAGGCCCCGGCAAGGACTTCACGGTCAGAAGAGCGTCAGCCGAGCCCCCTCCCGCTTGCGTGGTGGCCTGCGGAAATAGCGGTCGCCCGGCTCAAAGGCCTGGCAGGTCCTCTCCGCAGCGCCCGGATCAGCCCCGGCAGACTCACGCCCATCGCCAGGGCCCTCCTCCCCCCTGGGGAGGTACGGCTGAAGGCTCACTGCACGCCGCAGTGAGCCTTCAGCCCGAGGTGTACCGCTGCGAAGCGAAACACACGCCGAGGCCCCGTCCCCAGCAGTCCCGTGCCGTCGAAGAGGACCAGCGCGGCCTGCCGGACCGCTGCTCCCGTCTTCCAGGCCAGGCGGCCGGCACGGATGGGGGCCCGGGATCCCGCGGCTGGTGGTGCTGAAGCGGGCCGGGGCCTGCCGGGCTGCAGTCCTCGCCGAGGGCGGGCGGGCGGCCACCGGCCCGGCCGGCTTGCGCTTGCCATCGGTCAGCAGCCCGCGAAGAAGACCTGGTCCCGCCGGCGCTGGTCGTTGCGGGCAGACGGTCCGGCCACTCCGCAGCAAACCCCTCCCGCTCACGACGCAACTGAAGTCATCTCGTCAGGAGTCACACACCCTCACCGCCATTCCGAACGCAATGGACGCGCACCCCTGCACCGGCCTGATCAGCACTACTAAGTATTCGCAGTCGCGAGCGAGGTCAGAAGATTGTCCACAATTTCCTGCTCGGATAGTGGCATTTCCAGCTTCAGGCCGAGGCGCGAGACGAGGTCATCAAGAGCAACTTTGGCCTCCTGAAGGCCGCTTCCCGACACGTATCTGGCGACTTCGCCGGGAATGCGCTTGATTTCATTCATCTGCGCTGTGTGCAGGGCTTCAATGGCGGAGAGCTCGTCAATTTCCATACCGGCGGTATTTGCTGCTCTGTCCCGGTATGCGACCCATGCCCGCATGGCATTTGTCCGGCCCGTAACTATTTCGCTTTCCCTGCCTTGTGCGTACGATCTGCGCACCTCGGGCTTTGACTGCTTTACAATTTGTGAGCCTGGCGTTGCCCCTGGCGTAACCTCGTTCATTACTGCTCTTCCGCGGAAAGAAAGCATGGTGTCGTAGAGCTGTTTGTTCGCCTCCCTAGCCGTGTTGAGGGAGTCTGCCAGGGCGGTTCTGTCGGCATCGGAAATTCTCAGTACAAGGGGGGGAGACGCTGGCGCGCCTGCAGGGGCGGATGCTGGCCGGGCTGCAGGCAAGGGGGGTGGTGCCGGGGCCGGCGCTGTTCCTGCCGGTGTGCTGCTTGCCGGAGCTGGTGTGTGTGGAACTGGTGCGTCTGCGTGCCGTGCTGCTGCGGCTGCTGACCGGGCGGATTTGACGCTGCCGATGCTGAGGCTGAGGCCGAGGAAGCCGACGGCTGCGGCGGTCCATGACAGAGCGTTGACGACCTCGTCGCGGTTGTTGATTCTGGTGTGGCGCAGGGCGAGTGCGGCGGCGTCGAGGGCGTAGGAGACGACGTCGCTGGCGAGGCCGGCGACGGCCAGGGCGAAGGCGCCGCCGCCGGCGGTGGCGGCGGTGGTGATCGCGGCGGCGGCGAGGGTGACGCCCCAGATGAGCCAGTTGGCCCAGTCGGGGAATTCGGTGGTGCCCTGGGGGTCGATGTTGGTGACGGGGTTGGCGCCGAATGCCTGGTAGCGGTTGTGCTGGGGGGCGCGGTCGGAGGCGGTGAACCGTTTGGTGGCGGGGTCGTAGATGCGTGTTTTCAGGTACTGGGTGCCGTCGCGGCCGGTGTATTCCCCTGCGTAGGTGAAGGGCTGGCGTGCTGCCCCTGCGGGGCTGCCGGGCAGGTGGCTGTCGTGCGGGTTCCAGGGTGTGCCGGTGTGGCTGGCGTGCTGGCCGTAGTCGGTGTACTGCCAGGCCTGGCTCACGTCACCGCTGTGGCTGGTGAGGGCGGTGGTGTTTCCGTGCCGGTCGGCGATGAGGTATCCGGCGCCGGTCGGGGCTGCCTGCTCTGCACCCTGGCCGGTGAGGGTGCGGGCGTGGCGGGTGCCGGCGAGGAGGTAGGAGGCGGTGACTGCTTCTGCGGTGCCTTCCTGCTGGCCGGCTGTGGGGCTGGTGTGGGTGTCGTTGAGGAGGGCGCCGTCGGGGGAGTAGTGGAAGACGGTGACCCGTTCCTGTTCCCCGCTGCTGCCGGTGCCGTCGGCCGGGGGGCGGGGGGTTTCGGTCTGGGTGGCGCGGGTGCCGTCGGCCCAGTAGGTGTAGCGGGTGACGCTGCCGTCGGGGGCGGTCATGCTCAGGGGCTGGTTGTGCAGGTTGTAGGTCCACACGGTGCCCTGGTGACTGGTGGTCAGGTTGCCCTCGGTGTCGAAGTCCTGCTGGTGCTGCCTGCCGTCGGCGGTGAGGGTGGTCAGCCGGCCGGATGTGTCGATGCCGTGTTCTGTGACGGCGGGGCCCGGGCCTGCGGTGCGGGGTGTGGTTTCGGTTTTCACGACGTCGCCGGAGACGTTGAGGGTGTAGCGGGTGGCGGTCTGCTGCTGGCCGGCGGCGTTGAGTACTTCGGAGGAGATGAGCCGGTTGTAGGCGTCGTAGCCGTAGCGGGTGGTGGTGGTCACTGCCGGGCCGGGGGTGCCGTCCGCGCGGGCTTCAGGGCGGGTGTCGGTGCGCTGGGTGAGGTTGTTGTGGGCGTCGTATGTGTAGGCGGCCTCGGTCAGCAGTGAGCCGTCTTTGCTGGTCTTCTCGTGCTTGATCTGGCTGGTGGCGGTGAACTGGGTGTCGGTGACGACGCCGTTGCCGCGCTCGGTCTTCGTGATGCGGCCGAGTCCGTCGTAGGTGTAGGCGACGGATGCCTTGACGGGGCTGCCGGTGTCGTTGCGTTCGTGCTGGACGGCTTTGCTCAGGGTGCCGTCGGGGTTGCAGGTGTAGAAGGTGGTCAGGCCGGCGGCGTCGGTGACCTGCTGCAGCTGGCCGTTGTCACCGAACTTCTGCCGGACGGCGGTGCCGTCGGGGTAGGTGACGTCGGTGACGTTGCCGTCGGCGTCGTAGGTGTAGGTGATCCTGGTGGCGCCGGGGTCGTCCGGGTCGAAGACGGAGGTGGCGGCGCCGGTGTGGGGGTCGTAGGTGTAGCCGGTCTTCTCGGTGGTCCTGCCGTCGGGGGAGGTGACGGTGATGCCGAGGACCTGGCCGGTCTTGCCGTCGTAGGTGTATGAGGTGCGGATGCCGCTGGGGGAGACGGCGTCCTTCACCTGCCCGCCGGGGGTGTAGGTGAAGGTGGTCTTCTTCCCGTCGGGGCGGCGCTCCTCGGTGATCCGGCCTGCCTCGTCACGGAGCAGGAATGTGCCGGAGCGGCCTTCAGCATCCTGCCCGGGGGTCAGTTTTTTGACTACCGGGCTTCCGGTGAGGTCCTGGGAGACGGCGGTGGTGATCTTCTCGCCGGGGAATGTGCCGGTGTTCCGGGGCGTCAGGGTGGTGGATTCGGTAATCCCGGCCGTGCCGTAGGAGGGGGTGACCGCGACGTCGCGGGAGACGGCTTCCTTGACCCGGCCCAGGCCGTCGTAGGACCGGGTCGTGCCGGACTGCTCCGTACCGTCGGCGGCCGATGTGCCGGCAGCGACGGTGCGTCCGGCGCTGTCGCGGGTTTCGGTGGCGGTCATCACGGCCTGGGCAGGGTCGCTCTGCCCGGCGGGGAGTGTGAGGGTGGTGACGGTGGAGGTGTCCGCTGTGGCGGCATCGGCGTAAAGGGCGAGCTGGGTCATGCCGTTGGGTGCGACGGTCTTTACGGGCCGGCCGAGGTCGTCGCTGGTGGTGACGGTGGTCCGCCCGGCGCGGTCGGTGACCCTCGTGGTGCGGCCTTCGTCTTCGAACTGCACGCTCTGCAGGGTGCGTGCGGCCGGATCACCGGTGAGTTCACCGCCCCGGACGTTGTCGCTCACTTTCACGGTGCGGCCCAGCAGGTCGCGTTCTTCGACGGTGACGTGCGGCCGCCCGTCCTTGCCCGGGGTGCTGACGCTCACCGTGGTAGGGGTGTAGGAGGCGGTGGTGACAAGTCCCAGGCCGTTCGGGCCGCCGGGAGCCTTCTGCGTGATGACCCGTCCGGCGTCGTCATAGGAGGCTTCGGCTGTCCGGCCCTCGGTGTCGGTGGCCTTCACCACCTGCCCGGTGACCAGGTCGGTGGTCTGGCTGCTGACCCCTGCCGCGCTCTTCACCGTGCTGGTGAGGGTATGTGCGGCGGTATCAGCGGCCGTGCCGTAGGTTTCTGAGACCTGGTCCGGGCCTTCTGTCCCCTCCGGCTCCGCCCCCTCCGCCCAGGTGACCGTCTTCTGGGTGACCTCGCCGTGCCCGTTGACCGTGAAGCGGGTAACGGTTCGTGCTGCGGGCTGGTCTGCACCGTTGTTCTTCACCGACTGCTTCACCGCGGTGATGCTTCTGCGGTCTTCGGACAGCGTGTGCTCGGTGATGCTCTGGGCGCCGCCGGAGCCGGTGACAGTGATCCGCAGCGGCAGGCCGTAGCCCGCAGGCCGGCCGGTGCCGGTGCCGGTGCCGGTGTCAACGGCGGTGGGATCGTACTCGGTGACTGTCGTCGCCCCGGTGACGTCGGTGCGTTCCACCTCGCGGCCGTGTCCGTCGAACCGGGCGGTCTCGGTGGTGGTGCGGCTCCTGCCGGTGGCCGGGTCGCGGACGGTGACCGTGGCCCTGACCGGTTTGGCGTAGTTCGCCGGCAGGCCCGAGGCCGGGGGAGGTGCCTGCCCGCCCTCACGTTCCCCCTCGTACTGGAGCTCCTGGGTCCGTACCGGCTTCAGCTCCCCCTGGACAATGAGGGAGGCAGTGCGTTCCTTCAGCAGGTGCAGGCTGTTGTAGACGGAGCGGACGGTGGAGCGGCCGTCGGACAGTTCCGTCACATACCGGTAGTCCGCATCCGCGGAGTCGAACAGGTCATCCGTGCTTGTGAACTGGCCGCGGCCGGTGAAGTCATGCCCCGCATACTCGCCCTCCGCGCCCAGGGTGAAGGTCCGCTCCGCGGTCAGGTTCTTCCCCTCCCGGTCGGTGACCTTCAGCGAAGAGGTGACGGGAAAACCGTGCGGCTGCGCATAGCTGATGCGTGTCACCGCCCCCGTGGGCCCCTCAACGGAGGTCAGGAGCCGGCCGGGCAGCCCGTCGGGGGTGTAGTCCCAGGCCAGCTTTGCTTCCTGGTCTTCCGGATAGGACACGGCGGTAAGCCGACCGCCGTCCAGAGTGAGCACAATCTGGGGCTGACGGCCGTCGCTGCGGACGGGTGAAGTGACGGTGACCTGGTTCTCGGTGCCGTAGTCAAAGGTGACTGCCTGCCCCCACGCGTCCACCGCCCTGTGCAGGCGGTGCTGGCCCTCACGCTCTTCCCACACATAGGCCGTCTGGTTTGCGAAAGCGTCCTCTTCGGCGATCAGGCTGCCGCTGGGGGAGAAGAAGTTCTTCCGGCCGTCCTCGTAGGTAAGGACCCACCGGTACTCCCGCGCCGCACCCTCCAGGCCCTCACGGTCCGGCAGGGTGCCGGGAGCCTCGCGGAACGCGAGGTCCTTCAGCAGGTACCGCTTCAGCCCGGTGCCCGTGGTGTCACCCGGCTGAAGGGGAAAACTGCCGCCGGAGGCAGTGTGCAGGGTCCCCCCGCCCTCCGGGTCAACAAACGCCTTGCCGAGGCCGAAGCCCTCACCCAGCCCGTGCCGGTCCATCCCCGCACCTGCCGCCGTCTGGTCATACGCCAGCGCAAGCTCCACCCCCGTGCCTCCGCGGCCGGGCAGGGACACCAGCGGAAGGGACGTAGTGAACGCACCGGTCTGCTCATTGATCGCTCCGGTGGCCCCGCCCCCCATCGCCACCGCCCCCGACACCCCGCCCCCGCCGGCGGCGGAAGCGGAAGAGGCAGCAGCGCTGCCCGTAAGGACCGGCACAGAGGTGACCGCCATCACCACGGCCGTGGCCAGAGCCGTCCGCCGCAGCCATCCCGCACACCCGCCCCGCCGACGGCCAGGTCCACCAGCGGAAACAGAAAGCGGAACACCGGTCATCGAAGCTCCTGAAGAAGGCAGGAAGGGGTCCCGTCTACTAAAACGCCTCCCAGGGGAAGGCCGGCATCCCGCTACAGGAGGGCATCCCCGCCCGGCACCCCCCGGCCAGCCGGCCGATGCACCGGTAGCCCTCCAGGGGCCCCCAGAAAGCCGGCCTGTCCCGCACCCCCGGCCACCCGGACGGACACCGGCCCGCAAGAAGCCCTGAAAACAGCGCTCATGCGCCCAGACGGCCGGCCCGCCGCCTCACCCGGCCGCGGCCCAGCTTCTGTCACGCGCTCCACCGGCAGACTCCCCTTCTGACCAGCCCCAGAGCCCCCGGCCTCCGCTCCTCCGCCGGCAGCGGCCCGCCCTGGCTGGCATAGTGTGGGCCGTGCCACCGTTCTTCCAGCCCGTCATCGACCGCATCGCCGCCGACATCGCCACCGCCCCGGGCCGCGGCCGCCCCGCCGACTACATCCCGGCACTCGCCGAGGCCGACCCCCAGCGGTTCGGCATGGCCGTCGCAGAGCTCGACGGCACGGTATACGGAGTGGGGGACTGGCAGCAGCCCTTCTCCGCCCAGTCCATCACCAAAGTCTTCACTCTCGCCCTGGTGCTGTCACTGGAGGGAGAAACACTGTGGGAACACGTCGGCCGCGAACCCTCCGGCAACCCCTTCAACTCACTCGTGCAGCTTGAATACGAACACGGCATCCCGCGCAACCCCTTCATCAACGCCGGCGCCCTCGTAGTCACCGACCGCCTCCACCGCCTGACAGGCAACGCCTCCGG
Organism: Streptomyces sp. NPDC008121; assembly: GCF_042957155.1. NCBI lineage: Bacteria > Bacillati > Actinomycetota > Actinomycetes > Kitasatosporales > Streptomycetaceae > Streptomyces > Streptomyces sp. NPDC008121. Next base: position 47,799 of record NZ_JBIBHT010000015.1, read on the forward strand.
CGCCCTGCAGGAATTCCTGCGCGCCGAAAGCAGCAACCCGCTCCTGGACTTCGACGAACGGGTCACGGCCTCCGAAACCGCCCACGGCGACCGCAACGCCGCCCTCGCCCACTTCATAGCGTCCTACGGCAACATCACCACCCCCGTACCCGAGCTCCTGCACCAGTACTTCCGCCAGTGCGCGGCGGAGGCATCCTGCGCAGACCTGGCACGCGCCGCCGGATTCCTCGCCCGGCACGGCATACGCGCCGACGGATCAGTGCTGCTGAGCCGCAGCAAGGCCAAACAGGTCAATGCCGTGATGCTCACGTGCGGGACCTACGACGCCGCCGGTGACTTCGCCTACCGGGTCGGACTGCCCGGCAAAAGCGGCGTAGGCGGCGGCATCATCGCCGTCGTACCAGGCCGCTGCTCGCTGTGTGTGTGGAGCCCGGGCCTCGACGAACGGGGCAACTCGGTAGCCGGCGTGGCGGCTCTGGACCGCTTCACCACCCTCACCGGCCTGTCAGTGTTCTGAACCCTGCCCCGCCTGCCCCGCCTGCCCCGCCTGCCGCGCCAGGCCTGACAGGAATCCCCGGCAGAGGCAGACCCGTCCTGAGACGGCATGCGGAGAGCCGGAAGCCCCCCGGGGCCCGTGACCGGCGGTCAGCTGAAACGCTTCTGGCTCTCCTCCGTGCCGTGACGGATCACGGTGAGAGCGCGCCGCAGCAGGGAGCCCTGTCCAGGCATTCCTGCCGATCATGACATGGCCCTGCCCGGCAGCCTGAAGTCTGCGACAGCATCAGGTCTCTGCCGGGGCAGGGCCATGCGGCTGGAACTTTGACCCGTCAATAGTACGGGACTTCGCCACCCGGCCTCTCTCAGATATTACTTCTCAGAATTTTCGCGATTTCCTCGATATTGGCATCGAGCTTGCCTAGAGACTCATTCAGCCTCCCGGCTAGATTCTCATCTATTTTTTCTAGGTTCCGATGGGGATACGTTTCGGCCTGCAGTGCGCCGGATTCACGCGCTGCCGTTCTTGTCTTTTTGATCAGTCCTCTCAGGGTGTCGGCAGTCTCCTGCTGTTCAGCTGTGCTGCCGGTCCATTCCTTCACCTTTTTCCAGGCTTTGCGGGCCTTCCGCGCATCAAGGACCAGATTCGATTCCAGGCTCTTCATTTCGTAGGCGCCGGCCGACGAATGGCCGCGTATGTATGCGGAATTGGTGAACTTACTGGTTTTTTCTTTGGCTTTAACGATGGCCTGGTCGAGAGGTACAGCTGCGGGGGGCGGGGTATTTGCGGCGAGCTTCACTGACCTGGCGGTGGCCAGCTTCTTCGTGATGCCTTTGGCGGCGGCGCCGATGCCGGTGGCGATGCCGATGGCGCCGAGGGTGAGGGAGGCGATGTTGAGGGGGTCGTCGATCTGGGTGCGTCCGGTGGCCATGGCTGCGGTGTCCAGGGCGGTGGAGACGAAGTCGAGGGCTGCGCCGGCGAGGGCGAAGGCGAGGGGGGCGCCGGCGCCTGCGGTGGCGACGGTGATGACGGTGGTGATGACGGCGGCGGCGAGGGTGAGGCCCATGATGAGGTAGCCGCCCCAGTCGGGGATTTCGGTGGTGCCTTCGGGGTCGATGTTGGTGACGGGGTTGGCGCCGAAGGCCTGGTAGCGGTTGTGCTGGGGGGCGGGGTCGGGGGTGGTGAACCGGCCGGTGGCGGTGTCGTAGAGGCGTGCCTTGAGGTACTGGGTGCCGCCGGCGCCCGTGTATTCGCCGGCGTAGGTGAAGGGCTGGCGGGCCGCACCTGCGGGGGCTGTGCCGGCCGGGGCGCCGGGATCCCGGGGCAGGCCGTCGGGGCGGGCGGGCTGGCCGTAGTCGGTGTACTGCCAGGCCTGGGATACCTGGCCGTCGCCGGCGGTGAGGGCGGTGGTGTTTCCGTGGCGGTCGGCGATGAGGTATCCGGCGCCGGTGGCGGCTGCGGCCTCTGCGCCCTGGCCGGTGAGGGTGCGGGCGTGGCGGGTGCCGGCCATCAGGTAAGACGCCGTCACAGCCGCCCCAGGGGCAGCGTCTTCGCCTGTACCGGCATCCGAGCCGTCCGTGCCGGTGGTGGTGTGGGTGTCGTTGAGGATGGCGCCGTCGGGGCTGTAGTAGAAGCGGGTGGTCTGCTCCTGCCGGGCGCTGGTGCTGCCCGGTCCGCTGCCGCCGGCGGGCCCGTCGCTGTCCGGGGCGGTGGTTTCGGCGGCGGTGGCGCGGGTGCCGTCGGCCCAGTAGGTGTAGCGGGTAACGGTGCCGTCGGAGGCGGTGGAGGTAACGGGCCGGCCGTGCAGGCCGTAGGTCCACACGGTGCCGTCCTGGCTGGTGGTCAGGTTCCCGTCGGTGTCGAAGACCTGGGCGCGTTCCTGCCCGTTGACGGTAAGGGTGTTCAGCCGTCCGGAAGTGTCGATGCCGTGCCCGGTGACCGCTGTCTTCGCAGCCTGGTCCCCGGTGTGGGGGGTGGTTTCCGTCTTCACGACATCTCCGGAGACGTTCAGCTCATACCGGGTGCTGCTGAGCTTCTGGCCGTCCGCACCGAGGACTTCTGATCCGGTGAGCCGGTTGTAGGCGTCGTAGGTGTAGCGGGTGGTGGTGCTCACCGGCTCGCCCGGAGCACCGTCCGTATCTGTCCCGGGGCGGGTGTCGGTGCGCTGGGTGAGGCTGCCGTGGGAGTCGTACAGGTATGACGCTTCGGTGATCACCTCCCCGCCCCGGGTGGTCTTCTCCCGGCTGATCTGGTGCGCACCGGTGAAGCCGGTCTCGGTGGTGACACCGTTGCCGCGGTCCGTCTTCGTGATACGCCCCAGCGCGTCATAGGTGTAGGCCACCTTCGCCCTGACGGGGCTGTTCCGGTCGTCGCGTTCGTGCTGGACGGCTTCTTGGAGGGCGCCGTCACTGTTGTAGGTGTAGAAGGTCGTCAGCCCGGCGGTGTCGGTGGCCTTTTCCAGCTGTCCTTGGTCACTGAACTCCTGCCGCACGGTTTTGCCGTCGGGGTAGGCGACCTGGGTGGTGTTGCCGTCGGCGTCGTAGGTGTAGCCGATGAGGGTGCCGGCCTTGTCGTCCGGGTTGAACACGGCGGTGACGGCCCGGGTGTGCGGGTCGTAGCTGTAGCCGGTCTTCTCGGTGGTCTTCCCGTCCGCCGAGGTGATGGTGGCCTCCAGCAGCTGGCCGGAGTCCTCGTCGTAGGTGTAGGCGGTCTTTATGCCGGACGGGGAGACCGATTCCTTCACCTGTCCGCCGGGGGTGTAGGAGAACGTGGTCTTCTTCCCGTCGGGGCGGTGTTCCTCGGTGACCCGGCCCGCGGCGTCGCGGACCAGGGCGGTGCCCTGGCGTCCTTCAGCGTCCTGCCCGGGAGTGAGGGTCTTGACCACAGGCGCGCCCGTCAGGTCCTGCGGCATGGTGGCGGTGACCTTCCCGCCCGGGAAGCTGCCGGTGTCCCTGGGGGTGAGGGCCGCGGATTCCTGGGTGCCGCCCGGGCCGTATGCGGGGGTGACACCGACATCCTGTGACACGGCCTCAGCCACCCGGCCCAGACCGTCGTAGGACTGCCGGCTGCCGGACTGCACTGTGCCGTCAGCAAACGACGCCCCGGTCTCCACAGGCCGTTTCGCATTATCGGAGGTCTCCGTGCTCACGGCCGCCGCCTTCGCCGGATCGCTCTCCCCAGCGGGCAGGGTCAGCGTGGTCACAGCAGAGGTCTCGGCGGTGGCGGCATCCTGATAGACAGTCAGCCGGGATATACCGTTCGGCGCCACCGTCTTGACAGGCCGTCCCAGATCGTCGCTGGTGGTGACGGTAGTGCGTCCGGCCTGGTCGGTGACCTCCGCAGTCCGCCCCCCGTCCTTGAACGTGACACTCTGCAGAGTCCGCGCCGCCGGATCGTCCGTCAGTGCACCGTCCCGGACGTTGTCCGTCTGCTTCACGGCCCGTCCCAGCAGGTCCCGGTGCTCCACAGTGATATGCGGCTTCCCGTCCTGGCCCGGCGTGCTCACCGTCGTCGTGGCGGGGGTGTAGGAGACCGTGGTGAGCAGGCCGTCGCCTTCCGGCCCGCCCGGCACCTTCCGCAGCACCTCACGGCCGGCTTCATCGTAGGCCGTCTCCACCGTGCGGCCTTCGGTATCCGTGGACCCGGTGACCTGCCCGGTGACCAGGTCAGTGACCTGACTGCTCACTCCGGCCACCGACTTCACCACGACCGTCCGCGTGCGCGCGGCCGGGTCAGCAGTGCTCTCGTAGGTTTCGCTGACCTCATCCGGGCCCTGGACACTGTCCGGCTTCGCCCCCTGCGCCCACGTGAGGGATTTCCCCGTCACCTCGCCCTGCTTGTTGACCTGGTAGCTGGTCACCGTGCGGGCCGACAGCTCCTTTTCGCCCTTGTTCTTCACCAGCTTCTTCACCGCGGCAATACTCTTCCGGTCCCCGGTAAGAGTGTTCTCCGTCACGGCCTCAGCACCGTCAGCACCGGTGACCGTGACCCGCAGCGGCAGCCCGAAGCCGGCGGGCGTGTCGTCCTGCCCGCCGCCGTCTCCCCCCTCCTTCGCATCGAGGGCGGTGGGGTCGTACGCGGTGACCGTCTTCGCGCCCGTCACATCGGTGCGCTCCACTTCACGCCCGTGCTCATCAAACCGGGCCGTCTCCGTCGTCGTACGGCTCTTCCCGGTCGAAGGATCATGAACGGTAACGGTCGCCCGGACCGGTTTGCCGTAATTCGCCGGCAGGCCGGAAGCCGGCGGCGGCACCGCACCGTTCTCCCGCTCCCCTTCATAGGCGAGCTCCTGTGTCCGCACCGGCTGCGGTTCACCGTTCGCATCCAGCGACACGGTGCGTTCCTTCAGCAGGTGCAGGCTGTTGTAAACCGAGCGCACCGTAGAGCGCCCGTCAGACAGCTCCGTCACATACCGGTAGTCCTCATCCGCACTGTCGAACAGATCATCCGCGCTCTCATACTGGCCGCGGCCGGTGAAGTCATGCCCCGCCTGCTCACCCTCGGCGCCCAGACGGAAAGTACGCTCCGGGGCGAGGCTCTTCCCCTCCCGGTCGGTCACCTTCAGCGAAGCAACGACAGGGAAACCGTGCGGCCGGTCATAGCTGATCCGGGTAACTGCACCCGTCGGCGCCTCCACCCCGGTCAGCAGCCGCCCCGGCATCCCGTCAGGGGCGTAGTCCCACGCCAGCCTTGTCACCTGCTCCTCCGGAGAGACGACCGACATCAGCCGGCCGCTGTCCAGATGCAGCACCACCTCCGGCCGCCGGCCGTCGCTGCGCACAGGGGAGGTGACCGTGACCTGGCCTTCGGTGCCGTAGTCCAGCGTGACCGCCTGGCCGTAAGCGTCGACAGCCTTCACCAGGCGGTGCTGGCCGTCGCGTATCTCCCACACATACGCAGCCTCGTTGCCGAAAGCGTCCACCTCAGCGATCAGGTCACCCTCCGCAGAGAAGTAACTCTTCCGCCCGTCGTCATAGGCCAGGACCCACCGGTAGTCCCGCGCCGCACCCTCCAGCCCGTCACGGGCCGGCAAGGTGCCCGGCTGGTCGCGGAGCGCCAGGTCCTGCAGGAGATAGCGCCTGAGCCCGGTACCCGTCTTGTCGCCCGGGGCAAACTGATAGCTGCCGCCGGACGCGGTATGCAGCGTCCCCCCGCTTTCCGGGTCGATGAACGCCTTCCCCAGCCCGATGCCCTGTCCCAGACCGTGCCGGTCCGCCCCCGCACCCGCCGCACCCTGGCTGTAAGCCAGCCCCAGCTCCACCCCTGCACCCGCGCGGCCCGGCAGCGACACCAGCGGCAGCACCGTAGTAAACGCACCCGTCTGCTCACTGATACTGCCCGAAGCCCCGCCGCCCAGCGCCACCGAACCCGACACTCCTGCACCGCCGGCCACCCCCGCCGCCACAGCAGCACCCGCAGTCACCGCCGGCACCGCAGTCACCGCCATCACCACCGCAGTCGCCAGCGCCACACGGTGCAGCCATCCACAACGCCGCGGAACTTCCGTCGGCACACCAGTCGGGACAGACAGGGCTCGGGACATTTCGGGCTCCAGATGAGAGAGGCGCAGGTATCTCCCACCCAACCGTGTCCCGAGCTCTGAAGGGATCCTGCGTCGGGGGTGAATACGGCCGGCACGGAATGGCTGCCTGGCCGGCACACCAGCAGCCGATCAGCCGTCCGCTCTCTCCCGGCCCCGGCACTCTCCTTGCACCACCGCCGTCACCGCCAGCGACGGCGCCGGCTGGGCAGGACACCGGCTCGCGCCCAGCCCGCCGGCACACCGGCGCAGCCACCGGCCGCAGCCGCCAGCCCTTCACCTGTTCTCTCCCAGGAGACCCCGGCCACAGAGCCCGGAGAGGAACGGTCCTTTGACAGGGGCCGCAAAGCGGCGGAGTTCCCTCCGTATCTGTTCACACTCCGCACCCGCAACGCGGGGGTGACCGGGGGAATCCACCGGCGCTTGACCCCGTACCCATCACAGCCGTCCCGCGCGGCGGGCGGCGCCGGGCTGCGAAGACGGGCACCAGCGGCGCGCTCACCGCTCCGCTGTCCGGCCGGGCGCCCCCGGGTCTGTCCTTCTTCCCGGCGATCAGCGGACTCTTGCGACGAACCCCCGGGCCTTCGGCCGGTAACTACAGCAGGCCGGTCCGAAGCGGCGGATCAGAGCGGAGCCGGAGCCGGTCGCCTTCCCTCCGGACGCGGCGCAGCCGTACGGCCAGGGGAACCTGTCCTTCGCGCTGGACGCGCAGACGGTTTCCCTGGGACGCGGCCCGGCCGGATGAAGGACGTGCCGTTCCGCTGCCCGCCCGAGGTACTCAGGACGCCGGGCGAGTAAAAACGAGGCGAGCGCGGCCTGCTGCACCGCGTTGGCGTGTGGTTCCTCGTGGCGGCCCGGCGATTCCCGGGACCCCTGCGAGCGATGACCCTGCCGGGTTCACCGGCGTGGGCCCCGGCATCGTCAGCATCACCCACGCGTCCGCCGGGCCGGCGGACGCGGGCTGGACCGGCACCGCGCCCGGCAGCTCGGCCTGCGCCGCAAGTTGCAGGCCAGGGGAACCACGTCCGCCAAACGTCTCCTCAAAAAACGCGGACGCCGCGGGCAGCGGCACACCGCAAACGTCAGCCGCATCATCCCGAAGACCATCGTCACCACCGCTGAACGCACCGGCCATGGGACCGTCTTCGGAGAATTGACGGGCATCCGCGACCGGCTGCCCGGCTCCGCAAGGAGCAGCGGGCAAAGCTGTACTCCTGGGCATTCGCCCAGCTCGGCCAGTTCCCCGAGTCCAGGCACGCCGGGCCGGCGTGCCGCTCGTGTACGCCGGTCCGGCGTACACCGGTCAGCAGTGCTCCCGGTGCCGCCACATCGAGCGGAAGAACCGTGTCGGTCAGGCAGCGTTCGCGTGCAGGGCCCGCAGGTGCCTGGCCAGCGCGGACGCCAACGCGTCCCGCACCGTTGCCGCACGCGGCGAAACCGTGTGGACTGCGGGGCGGCCGTCACCCGTCCCGTCACTGCCTCCTGGCGAGGAGATGCCCCGGACGCGGCAGGTACCCGGCAGCCAGCCGGAGACTTGGCTGCATGCCCCGTTCTTCAGGGCCGGGGAGCTGGCACCGCTTGTTCCTGAAGCTCCGGGGATTGTCGGCAGAGACCGCTGAAACCCATCCAGCGGTGCGGATCGGCGGCTGCGGGGCGGAGGTACATGCCTGCGGAGGCGGGAGCGGCGTCAGCGAATCCGAACTCTGCATACAGGTGCCGGGCGTCCCCGTCCGCCAGGAGGGAGACGAATGCCCCGTGCGGGGCCCTGCGTTCCAGTTCAGCCAGCAGCTCCGCCATCATCATCCGGCCTACTCCTCTGCGCTGGTGTTCCGGGAGGACACAGACGTCCACGATCTGGAACACGCAGCCGCCGTCACCGGTGATGCGTGCCATGCCGACGGCTTGCCCGGCGTGGTGTGCCATCACCGTGTGCCACGAGTTCGCCAGGCCCGCGGCGGCAGCCTCGCCGGGGTAGGGAGGCAGTCCCGCACGGGTGCGCAGGTGCCGGTGCTCAGCAACGGTAGGCGTCTGCGCCCGCACGGTATAAGGGGAAGGTTCTTTTTCCACGGTATTCCTCTGCGTGGCCGGCATCTGACTTCTCTCCTGCAGCGGGTTCCAGGAGCGGGCCCGGCAGCCGCCCCGGCAGTGCGGCGGCGTCAGCGCGGGCAGGCCTGACAGGGGAAACCTAACGCGCCGGCTCCAGCCCGGTTCGTCCTCCCGCCGGCCCGTTAAGCGGATGACCCGCCACGGCCTGACGGGGGGACCGCGGCCGGTGTACGGGCATGCTGGCCCCCGTTCTCAGCGTATTTCCGGTGCGGGCGGCCGCGGTCACTGCACAGCAGCCAGGCGGCAGAGCCCGGGTAGAGTCCCGGTGCGCACCAGCCGCTGCGCCGTGTACGGGGCGTGCGAACGTGCCGTTCTGCCCGGGACCGCCGTCAGGGCGGCTGCAGAGCTCACCAGTGGCTGCACGGAAGTTCCGGACCCAGGCAGTTATCCCAAGAAGAGCAGTGAAATGACCATCCCTGTCAAAGAACGCACGTTTTCCGCGCCTGAGGCGCCCTCTGATGCTGACCGGAGCCGGCACGCCCGCCGCTTCGGGCTGCCCTCGGCTACCGCCCTGGTCATCGGCAATATTGTGGGCGCGGGAATTTTCCTGCTCCCCGCCGCGATCGCGCCCTTCGGCACCGTCAGCCTGATCGGTTTTGCCGCCGTAACGCTGGGTGTCGTGGCACTCGCTGCTGTTTTCGGCCGCCTTGCACGCAGGAATCCCAGCACCGGCGGCCCGTATGTCCATGCGCGTGATGCGTTCGGTGAATTTGCCGGATTTATATCTGCCTGGTCGTACTGGATCGCCACCTGGGTCTCGCTGGCAGCCGCGGCCGCCATTGCCGTCGGCTATGCAGGGGCTCTCCTGCCGTTCAGCGGTGCGGCGCCGGCGCTCGGTACCGCCCTGTTCATGCTCTGGCTGCCGGGCCTGTCCAACCTGGCAGGCACGCGCTATGTACGCGGCGTGCAGTCGGTGACTACCGTGCTGAAATTCGTCCCCTTGCTGCTGGTCGCCCTTGCCGGCATCTTCTTCTTTGACGCCGCAAACCTGGGCCCCTTCCAGCAGGTGCCCGGCACCGCGGCCGGTGCCGTATCGGCCTCTGCCGCAGTTCTCCTCTTCAGCTACCAGGGTGTTGAGGCCGCGTCGGTCAGCGCTGGCGAAGTCCGGGACCCGCAGCGCAATGTGGGCCGGGCCACTGTCGCCGGGACCATGCTGGCGGCGCTGCTCTACCTGCTGTGCATTGTCGCCGTCTTCGGCACTGTCCCCCATGAGAAGCTGATGTCATCCCAGGCGCCGTTCTCCGATTCGATCAACGCGGTGTTCGGCGGCACCTGGGGAGGAACAGCAGTCGCCTGCACGGCGCTTGTGTCCATCGCCGGGGCCATTGCCGGCTTTACGCTCCTGAGCGGACAGACCGCCTACGCTGCGGCCCAGGACGGCCTGTTTCCTGCCGTCCTGGCAGCCAGGCGGCGCGGGATTCCGGTGACCGGGGTCATTACCGCGGTCATCCTGGCGTCACTGCTGGTCTCCTACAACTATGTGACCGGTACGACCCGGCTGTTCGAAGTGCTCGTCCAGGCCACCGCATTCACCTCCGCCGTCCCCTATACCCTCGCTTCAGCGGCACAGATCTACTGGGTTCTCTCAGGCCGCCGGGCCGTCGCGCCGTGGGAGCTGGCCCGTAATCTTCTCTGCGCAGCTGCGGCGGGAGGCTTCTCCCTGTGGCTGATAGCAGGTGCCGGCTACCAGGCGGTCTACCAGGGCGCACTGCTGGTCTTCGCCGGAGTGCTCATCTACGCCGTCAGAGCTGCCGGCAAGAGCCATGCCAGCGGAAAAGACACTGCCGGGCGCCTCCAGCGCTGAAAGCCGCCCGGCAGACCGACCGCTGCCGGCCTCCCCGCCTGCCCGGGCCGTGCGGACGCAGTGGGCACCCCGGACGCTGCGCGGCCGGTCCGGCCGGGGAAAGACAGGGGAGCCTGCCCGGGCACCCGCGTGCTGCCTGCCTGGTCCGCAGCCCGGACCGCGCACCGTGCGGCCCCGGCCTGCTGCCGCCGCCCCTTGTGCTGCCAGCGGGGGCGCGCCCCGGGCAGCCTGCGGGCAGGCGCCGCTTGCGGGGGCTGATCAGAGGGCCCAGATGCATGCATCCGGGGGGAAGTGTTCACCGCCTGTAAAGGCCCTTCTGGCGGATGCCGCTGCCTGCCGGGCGCCCGGTTGAGTGGCAGGCAACCACTCCTGCTGCTGTGTCTGAAGGTTGCGATGCGCTCCTGCTCTGTCCCTGCCTGTGCCGGTGGCCCGTCCAGCCGGCGGAAGAACACCGGCTGGCGAAACCGTGTGGCTCTGGCGACAGCCCTGGCAGTAGCGGTGACATGCGTTCCTGTGGTGACGGCAGGCGCAGTGTCCGCAGCACCTGCGGCCGGGGTCTCGGGCACGGTGGCGATGGGCGGCGGGGCCACAGGCGGAATCAACGAGCAGACAGGCGTGTTCCAGATGGCGCTGCCGCTGGTGTCCCTGCCCGGCCGCGGCAGCGCAGGGGCGGAACTGGCCCTGTCATACGACCAGAACGCGGCGGCCTCCGGGGCAGACCGCTTCTCGCTCGGGCAGGGCATCGGCCTGGGCAAGGCATTTGTCGACCCCGACGACGGCGGAACCCTGCACACCCCGGGCGGGGGCAGCTTCAGGATTGATGCCAGGGACACCACAGGCCCCGGACTGAAGCGCTACCTGCTGAAAGACATGTCCCTGCGCGAGCAGCCCGGCACGCTGGCACAGCGTGCCGGGCTGGAAGACACCCCGCGGGACTACCGGTGGGTGCTCTCCTATGGCGACGGCCGCAAAAGCTACTTCTCCGGCCAGGGCGACCTGGTTGCCGAACAGGACGCCTTCGGCAACCAGACCGCCTACGTCTGGCAGCAGCTCGGCGGGCAGCACCGGCTGGAGAAGATGACCGATACCTGGGGCCAGGCCGTCACCTTCGACTACAGCACCGAAAACCAGGTCACCGTCACCTCGCCCGAGCGCAGCGACGGCAAACAGCCTGAGATAGTCCTGCACCTCTCCGAGGGCCGCCTGGAATTCGTCACATATCCCCACAACCAGGTCACAAAGCTCGCCTACGGCTACACACCCCAGGGGATGCCGGGCCGGCTCCTGACCCGGGCCGAAGCCCCCGCCGGAGCCGTAACCCGCATCGGCTACACCCATCCCCACGGCTTTCCCGTCACCTCCTCAGTCAAGGTCACCGACGCAGACGGCCGCAGCCTCACCCCAGAACGCACCTTCACTCTGGACGTCCAAGGCGAGAACGCAGGCCACGACTACACCGGACACGGCCAGTACGCCACCGCCGACGACCTGTTCGACTCGGCCGACCCCGACTACCGGTACACCACCGAACTCTCCGACGGCCGCTCTGCCGTCCGCTCCACCTACAACAGCCTGCACCTGCTCAAGGAACGCACCGCGTCACTGAAGCTGGGGGATGAGATGCAGCCCCTGCAGACCCAGGAACTGCACTACGAAGGCGAACGCAACAACGGCCAGACACCCCCCGCCTCCTCCGCCCTGCCTCCCAACTACGCCAGGCCGACCCGGGCGACGCTGACCGTCCACGACCCCGCAACCGGCAAGCAGCGCACCACCACCGAGACCGCGCGGTTCGACGACCACGGCCGCGAAGTGGAGCGCACCGACGTCACCGGCGCCACCACGGTGACCGAGTACGACTCCGCCGCAGTGGACGACACCAGCGCCCGGGAGAACGGTGAGCCGGCCGGGTTCGGCCTGGTCCTGAAGCAGACCACCACCGGCGCCGACGGGGCCCAGACCATCACCGAGAACACCCTGTCCGGCGACCACAGGAGCCTTGCTGCCACCAAGCAGTCGGTGAAGAACAAGGCCGGAGAGGAACCCTCAGCGCGGACGGTCACCACCTACAAGGTCAACGGACACGGTGAGATCACCGGCAAGACTGTCACCTGGGCTGCAGGGGCGAAGCCGGAAGAAACCGAAGGCCCCGACCAGCTCACCGAAACCTACGGCAGCACCGCTGACACCACCGCGCACACCCGCACCGACACGGTCACCAGCCCGGCTGGGGTCACCAGCCAGGTCACCGACCTGGTCACCGGCCAGGTCGTCAAGACCACGGACGCCGAAGGCCGCAC
>NZ_JBIBHT010000016.1:0-45958 GCF_042957155.1 Streptomyces sp. NPDC008121
GGAAGGCCTGACGGCCGAGGGCCTGGCCAGGGCGGAACGACTGGGGCGGAAGCTGTTCCAGACACTGCCGCTGTGAGTGTGCGGGCCCGACGGCGCCGCCCTGCGCGACATCGAGTCCGCCGCCCGCGCCTGCGCGCGGCGGCGTCCGGGACGTCCTGGCCTTCGACTGCCTCAAGCTTGCCGAGACTGAGCGCCTGCGCCAGCTGATCTGGTGTGCCGGTCGCCTCTGGCCCCCAGCGAGCACATCCCGCAGGACGCCGGATCCGGTGCCATACGTGCCCGAACACAGCTGTCACCGGCTTCAAAATACGCTGCCAAGTCAACCATCGGGACCGGGCATGCGCTGCTGCGTGCCTGCCCTGTAGAGCGGGTTTCGTCGGCACGGTCCCGGAGCTCCCGGCCTGGAGATACCGTGGGGACACATGCCAGAGAATGCCCAGGAGCCCCGGATGAGCGAGCAGATGGCCCCCGTGCCCGACCGCCAGCCCCTCGATGAGCACGCCGCCGCTTCCGCCCGCGCGTACGCGGCCGAACAGCGCGCGAAAGCCGACGTCCTCGCCTCGGTGCTGGAGGACATCGCCGCCCACGGCTACCCGTCCCCGGAGACCGGCGTGCTGTGGGAGGAAGCCCGCGGCGCCCACCTGGAGCGCCTCGCCGGCGAGCAGCGCCGTGTCGCCTGAGCACGCGCCGCGCCGGTCCCAGGTCGTCCTGGTGGAGCCTGCTCTGAGCCAGCTGGCGAAGCTAGCGGCTGCCGAGACCCACCGCCTGGACCGCGCGATTGTCGCGATCAGCGTAAACCCCGAGCTGGGAACTCCAGTGCCCTGCACCCTGCTGCGCGACTACGTCGACGACATCGACGGGGTCCGCGTCATCTACTACGTCACGGCTCTCCGGCAGATCACGATCGTCGCGTATGTTGAGGCGTAAATGCCTCTCAAGCGCCCATGCAGCGACCCGGGCCACCAGTCGTCTCCGAGCCGGTCACCGACTACATCCGCTACGAGCACGCCATCACCCCGCTCAACCTCCAGGCCGGAGAGGACGTGCGCTGGCTGCCCCGCCGTCACGCCTCCGACATCCCGCTGCCCGGCAACGACTTCTGGCTGCTGGACGGCCGGCTCGTGCAGTTCCACCACTTCACCGGCACCGGCGACTGGGCCACCAACGGCAAGGAACGCACCACCGCCCCGGCCGCCGTCGCGCTGTGCGCCACCGCGTTCGAGACCGTGTGGGAGCGCGGCATCCCGCACGAAAAGTACACCGTTCAGGCCCCCTGAGCAGCCCCATGACCGCCTCCCCATCGTCCAGCGCACAAGCGGCCCGCGAGGCCCTGGCCGTGCGCTTGCAGCACCTCCGCAAGGACGCCGGCCTCACCGGGAAGGACCTCTCCGCCCGGTGCGGCTGGCACCCGGCGAAGACCACCCGCATCCAGAAGGGCGGCACCCCACCCTCCGACGCGGACATACGGGCCTGGTGCGCGGCCTGCGACGCGGACGACCAGGCCGACGACCTCATCGCCGCCGCCCGCGCCGTCGACTCCATGTATCTGGAGTGGCGCCGGCTGCACAAGGACGGCATGTGCAAGGTCCAGCAGGATTGGAACACCCTGCACGAGCAGACCCGCGTCTGCCGGGTCTACGTCTCCAACGTTCCGCCCGGCTTCTTCCAGACCCCCGGCTTCGCCACCGCCCTCATGGAGCAGATCACCGATTTCCAGGGCACCCCCAACGACGTCGCCGAAGCGGTCGCCGCCCGCATCGCCCGCTCCCGGTTCCTCTACGAGGGCGGCCACCGCTACGTCGTCCTCATGGAAGAGTCCGTCCTGCGCCACCGCACCGCCGGCCCTGACGCCATGCGCGGGCAGCTGCGCCACCTCCTGGCCGTGATGCCGCTCGCCTCCGTCTCGCTGGGGATCATCCCGTTCACCGCGCAGCGCACCGTGTGGCCGCTGGAGGCGTTCTACCTCCACGACGACACCGTGGCCGTGGTGGAGACGCTGACGGCGGAGATCAAGGTGACGCAGCCCCGCGAACTCGCCGACTACGCGCAAGCGTTCACCCGACTCGCGGAGATGGCCGTCTACGGCGACACCGCACGCGCTCTCATCCGGGCCGCGAGCGACGCCCTGGAGTGAACTTCCGCAATTACCCGCAATCTCGTTGAGCAAGGAGCGGGCGCCTCCGTAGCGTCGAACGACACCGACGCACCCAGTCACACGGAGGCGGTGCCCATGAGCGCACCCACACCCGCTGGCCCCGAACTGGAAGGCCCCGGCCCCCAGCCGCCCGCATCGACCCGGCCCCGGCCTCGCTTCAGTGGCCGGACGACGTGGAGCAGTTCCTCTACGACTTCGGTGACGACGACCACTTCGTGACCGACTACGGCAGCATCGACCTGCGCGAGATCACCTGGTGGCTCGAGACGATCCCGGCCGCGGACTTCCATGGGATGCCGACCGGAGCCTCCGACGACGGCTGCATCGAGGAGTACGCCAAGGGGGCTTGACCCTGGATGTTGGACACCAGAGACACTCGGACCTTGATGGTCCGGGTGGACAGGAGTCCTGCACCGGTGGGGATGATTCCTAATACCGTTTGTCAAGCCTCCAGGCGCACGGGCGGCACTGGTTCGTAGCGCCGTTCATCCCTCAAAAGGGCCCAGAGGACGTTGACACGGCGGCGGCCGAGCGCGAGGACGGCCTGGGTGTGGCGCTTGCCCTCGGCGCGTTTGCGATCGTAGAACCGGCGGGATTCTTCGCTGCGCTGGATGCTGAGTAACGCGGAGGTGCAGACGACACGTTGAAGTCTGCGGTTGTATCGCTGGGGCCGACGCAAGTTGCCGCTGATCTTCCCTGAGTCCCGTGGCGCCGGGGCAACTCCGCCGAAGCCGGCGAGCCGGTCCGGAGTACCGAAGACGCTCATGTCGCCGCCGGTGGCGGCCACGAATTCAGCGCCGAGGGTGACACCCACTCCGGGCATGCTGGTGATCACATCGAAGTGTCGGTGGTCGCGAAATCGGGCCTCGATGAGCTTGTCGAGCTCGGCGATGCGCAGGTTGAGGCTCAACGCGTCCTTCGCCAGCGTTTGTGCCATCCGAGCGGTCAGATTCTCCCCGGGCAGGCTGGTGTGCTGGCGTTCGGCGGCCTGGAAGGCGGCCTCGGCAAGCTGGTCGGGGTTGCGGACGCTGCGGTTGCGGAGCCAGGTGGTCATGCGCCTGGCGCCGAGCCGCCGGATGCCGTCGGGGGTTTGGTCGCGACGCAATGGTGATGAGTCTTTGCTGCGTCGATGCCGGCCCAGATCGCGGCCATGTAGTACCTCCGTGCGGTGGGTGCTGGTACCTCCCGACGGACGACCTCGCTGTCGATTCCCTACGGTGCGATCATTCGCAATTCCTAATTGGCAGCCGAGTCGTCGTGGGGCGACGGGCGGCCAATCATCCATAGCCATCGAAGGCAAAGCACTACAAGCCACACCCGTCGCCCCTGGGTGGGAGAACCATACGAAGGGCTCGCCCTGTCCCGCAGAACAACGTAGGGAAGCACTACCCGCCGGAGTTCAAGGCGGACGCGGTCGCGCTGTACGAGTCGCGGCCGGGATCGGCTATCCAGCAGGTTGCCGAGGATCTCGGGGTCAGCCCGGAGACGCTGCGCAACTGGATCCGGGCGGCCGGCCGACGCACGCCCCGGGCCTCGACGTCGGCAGCTCCGGCTGCGGGCAGCGCGTCGCTGGAGGCGGAGAACGCCGCCCTGCGCCTGGAGAACGCCGAGCTCAGGCAGGAGCGGGAGATCCTGCGCCGGGCGGCGAAGTATTTCGCCGGGGAGACGCGCTGGTGAACCGCTTCCAGTTCGTCGCCGATCATCAGCGCCGTTACGGCGTGAAGCGGTTATACCGGGTTCTCGGGTTGGCCCGCTCTCGCCGACCTCGAGGCCCGAACCGCCAAAGAGACGGACCCGGAGGAGTCCGGGCGGCTCCTTGCCGAGTACAGCGCCTGCGGGCAATCGCGGCCGCAGTGGAGCCCGGCCGGTGACCGAAGAGCCCCACCCACATGCCCGCCGTGGCAGATGGACTGGACTGCCGGGGCCCGTCACACCTTCGGCAACATGCCCGCCGACGGCCGCCAGCTCGTCCTGGCCGTCCGCGCGGAACTGATCACCGCTGTCGACCCGGACTACCGAGGAATCGACGCCGACGCCCACCTGCCGCACTGGATCAACGTACGCCCCCTCACTCCCACCAGCCCGGGCGGCGAGCACATCGCCGACCTCGCCGGCGGTCGCGGCCGGCTGGCTCATCTACACCTTCATCCGCCGTCACGCCGAACCACAGATCATCGTCACCGACGCCTTCTGGGCCTGACTACTGGTCCTGTCCAGCGGGATCAGGTGCCCCGCCAGCCGACGTACGTTCATGCCCACTGCCCGCCCAGCTCCCGGGGTCTGTCAATCGACGGCCTCACCTTCGGCGGCAACATCATCGTCTTGCAGACCTCGGGGGCGACGAACCGTTTCGAACAGCAGATGATGTGTTTCTGCAGCGCGTGCACTGGGCTCGCGTTATGACCGCACGAACGTGCCGGGGGGCGGGGTCTGCCCGCTCACCAGATACCGGTCGATCGCGTCCCGGGCCTGCCCCGGCAGCAAGTAGGAGGTGTGACCGTCTCCTTCACGGGTGAGCAGCACGGAGCCCTTCATCTCGGTCAGCATCTGCTGTGCCCACACGTAGGCGGTGGAAGGGTCGTACAGAGAGTTGATGATGAGCGGCGTGGCACCGGGCGTTGCCACTGCCGCAGAACGGTGCGGGTTCACGAACGCCGTTGGCCACCGCATGCATCGCGTGATGTACCCGTAGGACTGCGACGCGCCTTGCGTCCGCGGCGCCACCACCTTGGCCATCGCCATCTGCGTCTTCAGCGCTGCATAACCACGGACGCTGGAACGGAAGTCAGCGCAGCCAACGGCGAGCCCGGAGAACTCCGGGTCATCCGCGGTCTTGATCACACGCACTGACAGGCCGCTGGCGTCACCCTTCTCCGCCTTCGCCAAGGCCTGCCCGAGGTCCTTCCACCCGGGAAGAGAAAGCACGGGCAGCCCGTCTCTCGCCAGCAGGTACTCCTGCGCCCTCAGCCGGATGTCCTCCCCCGTCACCTCAGCCCGGCATCCGCCGCTGCTCCTGCAGTCCGGGGCCGGCAGGGGAGCCTTGTCAGCCCGTGCGACCAGGTTGGAGAAGACAGCCAGTGGGTCCCTGCCACGCAGGGCGCACTCTGCAGCCTTCCGGCACCATTGCGCGAACCTTTCGAGGCTCCGCTCGTACGCCACCGACTCGTTCTCGTGCAGGACGACTGCCGGGAGGGAGTGCACCAGCGCCCCGTCCAGAGCCAGCCGGCTCACATGGCGCGGAAACAGCCGCGCGTACTCCTCACCGATCTCGCTGCCGTACGACAGGCCCAGGAAGCTGAGCTTTCCCTCCCCCAGCCGCTCGCGCACCACTTCCAGGTCACGCGCCACACTGACCGTGTCAAGATGGGCCAGCAGCGGTCCCGTCATCCGAAGGCAGCTCTCGCCGAACGCAGCGTACTTAGCCTCCAGCCGTGCATAGGCGGCCGGAGAGGAGGGGAACAGAGAGACCGGCTTGTTCCACAGCCCGGGATCACACCGCACCGCCGGTGTGCTCATCCCCACCCCGCGCGGATCGAAGCCGATGATGTCGTACCGGTCCCTCACCCCTTTGCTGAACACGCCCCCTTCCCCCGCCTCGAACGCAAGCCAGGCGGACGCGGCGGCACCAGGCCCGCCGGGATTGAACACGAGGCTGCCGAGACGCGCGCCCGGACGGCGGGCAGGCAGCCTTGTCAGGCCCACCGTCACGTTCCGCCCGTTCTGCAGCGTCCAGTCAAGCGGCACCTCGACCTGCGCACACTGCATTCCCGGTACGTTAGCGGCCCCGCCCCCGCACTTCCCCCATCCGATCCCGCTGCCGTCCCCGCTGCCCCCGGCATCCCCGCCGGCCCGCGCCGGTACCGCCAGCAGCGGCGCGGCCAGAGCCAGCGCGAGCAGCGGCAGACCTATCCGCCACCAGCCGACTGCACGAACGCTGGCCATCCTGCCTCCCAGACTCACAGTTCCCGGCATCCAGCAGCGCCGGACGGGCTCAGCCTCGCACGTAGCCTGGCACCAGGCCATCAGAGACCAGGCCCGCCAGAGCATCCGGGTGAGCCTCGCAGCACCTGATCCTGCACCAGTAACCCCAGGTCACAACTGCAAGCTGAGCGAACCTGCAACGGTTCGCGGTGCAGGCCTGGGGGACGGAGGGGGGTCTGTCTAGTTACTGAGGATTTCAGGGCGGGGTCGGTGGGTTGATAGTCAGGCCGGAGGCACTGAGGCAGCCGTCGATGAGGCGGGGTCGGAGCTGGATTCTGCGTAACTCGCGGCGGAGTGTGCGGTCGAGGTCGTCGGTGGTGTCGAAGGCGGTGTTGGCCGGGCCTGCATCAAGCGCGCCGGGGACCGACGCCGCGACGAAGAAGCCGCCGCGGAGGCCGCCGCCAACTGCTTCCTGCGGGACCAGGTCCCGCAGGACGAGGCGGCGCGGGCGGCCGCGATGGCCACCGCGGAGGGCTGGTTGCGGGCCGCGGAGGCCGAGGAGCTGCGGTTCCGCCTGCTCCTGAGCGCCCGCGGCGTGTACGGCTCGATGCTCGACCACCAGGTGACCGAGCACCTGATCCGCTGGCAGGACCGTAGCCCGGAGCCCTTCGGACCGGCGGTGCTCTCCACCACCGGCGTCCGGATTGCGGCACCGCCGAAGACCGAGACACCGCCGGGGTCCGGCTGCGGCCCGGCCGATGAAGAGCCCGACGACGACGGCCCTGCCGAGGGGGAGCCGGCCGGGGACCCCGCCGCGTGGAACGCCGCGCTGCGCAGCGCGGAGTGGCAGGCGTGGAAGGCGGAGCAGGCCGCGGCACGGGAACGGCGGACCGCCGAAAGGCTCGGCGCGCTCACCGGCCGCTAGGCCCCCGCCGTCCTGCCCGCACCCCCGGGTGCGGGCAGGACGGGCACCCGCGGCCGGCACGGCCGCATGCAACCAGTGCATACCTGATGGGAGATACCCATATGCCCAGCACAGAGGCTCTATTACGGCTCACCGTTGCCGCTCTGATGTACGCCACGGGCGAGACCCAAGCCGATCTGGGCCGCGGTCTGCGGCTCAGCCAGGGGCAGGTGTCCCGCAAGCAGACCTCAGCGGCCGGGGGTTCGCCGTGGACGCTGGCCGACCTCGACCGGCTGTCGGCGCACTACAGCATTCCGGTGCCGGATCTGCTGTGCGGGGTGGACCACGCCGTGAAGCGCCTACCGGCCCGGCGCCGCGCCGCGACGGTTGGCGGACTCCAGACCACCATCACCCCATAAACCCCCTGCCGACCCACAGGCCCCCAGTGCGGCCCGTAGAGCGCCGATCCCCACCCGCCGCGCCTCTCTCGGGCCGCATGACCGCCCGTTAGGCCCGCAGGCGGCCGCTCAGACGATCGCCCGGCCCCGGCCGGAACAGCACGGAGGACACCATGACGGCAGTCGGCGACGGCCTCGACCTGGCCGTGCAGAAGGCCTTCACCCGCCCCGCCCCCAAGACTGCGCCCGCGCAGGGTCCTGGTACGAAACGGGTCATGGCCGTAGGGCGACTCCCGGTACCGTGGGGGTGCAGGCCACGGGCGGAGGGGCGGCGGTGAAGCGACTGGGCCGGCGGCTGTGGAACAGCCGGATCATGTGGTGGCTGCGCAATGTCCTGCCCTGGTGTGAGGACCCTGCGGCGGTGACCGAGGGGCCAGCCGTGCCCCTGGAGGAACTCTTCTGGAACATGGACGCGGGCCCGAGCACCTGGCGCAACCCCGACTGCCTGCACCGCGGCAAGGCCGCTGCCTGCCCGCATCACGGCCTCGGCACTGCTGTCGGCCGCGTCAACCTTTATCGAGGGATGCCAGGCATGCATACCAGAGCCCCCGAACCTGTAGTAAGGATTTCTCTCACCCTTTTCGAGGGTCATGGCCCCGAAGCGCTCCAGGCCCATCTTTTTTGCGAGGGGGCCACTGCCGCCTCAGCGGTGTCTGCTGCCTGATCTGGTACGGCACCGCGGCTGCGCTCCGGATCAGAATCTCCGACCTCCAGCCCTTCACAGCTAAACTCAGCGGCGTCGAGGAGCACTACTATCCATGATCACCCACCCTGACTCCACTCCACCACGTTTGGTCGACACCTACAACGTCGCCGTAAAGCCAGTCCATCGCCCACTTGCTGAATCCCAGATCCCTCCGAATCCAGCCAAGTAGGGACAGGTTGCCTTGGGGTGAAATCTCCCTGATGCCAAGCGTCTTGTATTCCTGGAGCTGTATGGCGGCGTTGCGGTGCCATTTTGCCTCGCCGTATTTGTACTCGAGCTTTTGGGCGAGGGAACTGTTTTTGACGGGACCGTGTGATTCTGCCCAGGCCTTCACGGCGCGAAGGTCCACCAGTGCCGCCCGGTTTTTCTGCATGACTTCGTCGAGTGCCTGCAAAAGTTCTGCTCGCCATTCATAAAGCTCGCTCCGGTACTTGGCCTGAACGTCCCGTGGCGTTTGGCTTACTGTCACGCCATCCTTGACCGTCTCATACTTCGTAGTCGAGAGATCGAATACATTCACATTTTCGGTGGCGGCGATATGTGCGCGCTCTTTATAAATGGCTGCCACAACTTGGCGTATGGTATCACCAAAAGCGGAATGGGTCTCCTCAGCGCGTTTGAAGGCGGATTTCGCTTTCATGACTTGGGTGAAGATGTTGAGGGGTTCTGCGCCGATGCCGAGGGTGAGGCCTGCGGCGCCGAGGGTGATGGCGGCGATGTTGAGGGGGTCGTCGAGCTGGGTGCGTCCGGTGGCCTGGGCGATGGTTTCCAGGAGAGCGCTCGCGCCGTCGAGTGCGGCGCCGGCGAGGGCTATGGCGCTGCCGATGCCGAGGGGGCCGGTGGCAGTGATGGTCGCGGCAGCGGTGATGACGAAGGTAATGGCGGCTGCGGCGAGGGTGACGCCGATGAGGAGCCAGCTGCCCCAGTCGGGGATTTCGGTGGTGCCTTCAGGGTCGATGTTGGTGACGGGGTTGGCGCCCATGGCCTGGTAGCGGTTGTGCCGGGGTGCGGGGTCGGGGGTGGTGAACCGTCCGGTGCCCGTGTCGTACAGCCGCCGTTTCAGGTATTGGGTGCCGCCCGGGTCGGTGTATTCGCCGGCGAAGGTGAACGGCTGCCGCCCCGCCCCCGTCGGCCCGCCAGGAGCGCCTTCCGCCTGGGCGGGGGTGCCGCCGGGGTGGGCGTGCTGGCCGTAGTCGGTGTACTGCCAGGCCTGGGAGACTTCACCGCTGCTGGTCGTGAGGGCGGTGGTGTTCCCGTGCCGGTCGGCGATGAGGTAGCCGGCGCCTGTAGCGGCCGCCTGGTCTGCGCCGGTGCCGGTGAGGGTGCGGGCGTGCCGGGTGCCGGCCAGGAGGTAGGAGGCGGTGACTGCGGAGTCATGCCCGGCTGTCGTGTCCTGCGCTGCCTGTGCGCTGCCGTCGTGGCTGGTGGTGGTGTGGGTGTCGTTGGTGATGGTGCCGTCGGGGCTGTAGTAGAAGCGGGCGGTCCGCTCCCCGTTGCCGTCTGCGCCGCTGCCGCTGTCTGCTCCGGCGGGGGTTTGGGTGGTGGTGGCGCGGGTGCCGTCGGCCCAGTAGGTGTAGCGGACGGTGGTTCCGTCGGGGGCGGTGTGGGTGGCGGGCTGGCCGCGGAGGTTGTACGTCCACCGGGTGCCGTCATGGCCGGCGGTCAGGTTGCCGTCCGTGTCGAAAACCTGCTTCCGGACAGTCCCGCTGCCCTCATCCCCGCTGCCGCTGGTGGTGAGGGTGGTGAGGCGGCCTGCGCTGTCGATGCCGTTCTCGGTGACTTCTGTCTTCCCCGCCTGGTCTCCGGTGTGGGAGGTAGTCCGGGTGCTTTTGACATCGCCGGAGACGTTGAGGGTGTAGGCGGTGGTGGTGAGTTTCTGGCCGCCTGTAGCAGAGACTTCGGATCCGGTGAGGCGGTTGTACGCGTCGTAGGTGTAGCGGGTGGTGGTGGAGACCGGCTGCCCGGGGGCGTTGGTGCCGTCCGTACCGGCGGCGGGGCGGGTGTCGGTGCGCTGGGTGAGGTTGTTGTGGCTGTCGTAGGTGTAGGCGGCCTCGGTGATGACCTCACCGTTACAAGTGGTCTTCTCGTGTCTGATCTGGTGGGCGCCGGTGAACTCGGTTTCGGTGACCACGCCGTTGCCGCGGTCAGTCTTGGTGATCCGGCCGAGGCTGTCGTAGGTGTAGGCGACCGACGCCTTCACCGGGCTGTTCTCGTCGTCGCGTTCGTACTGCACCGCTGCCTTGAGGGTGCCGTCGGGGTTGTAGGTGTAAAAGGTCGTCAGCCCGGCGGTGTCAGTGGATTTTTCCAGCTCCCCTGCGTCGTTGTAGGCCTGCCGGACGGTTTTGCCGTCCGGGTACGTCGCGGACGTGGTACGCCCGTCGGCGTCGTAGGTGTAGGAGATGCGGGTGCCCTCAGCATCGTCCGGGTCCCAAACGGCGGTCACCTTTCCGGTGTGCGGTTCGTAGTCGTACCCGGTCTTCTCGCTGGTTTTCCCGTCGGCGGAGGTGACCGCGGTTCCGGTGACCTGTCCGGTGTCCTTGTCGTAGGTGTAGTGGGTGCGGATCCCGGAGGGGGCGACGGTTTCCTTGACCTGTCCGCCGGGGGTGTAGGCGAAGGAAGTTTTCGTGCCGTCGGGGCGGCGTTCCTCGGTGACCTGTCCGGCGGCGTCACGGATGAGGGTGGTGCC
The DNA here is from genome assembly GCF_042957155.1 of Streptomyces sp. NPDC008121. NCBI lineage: Bacteria > Bacillati > Actinomycetota > Actinomycetes > Kitasatosporales > Streptomycetaceae > Streptomyces > Streptomyces sp. NPDC008121. The sequence continues at coordinate 10,831 of NZ_JBIBHT010000016.1, forward strand.
GGACCTGCCTTCACCGTCGGGGTTTCCGCCGGGGCCGGCGGTGAGGGTTTTGACGACGGGCGCGCCGGTGAGGTCCTGGGGCACCGTGGCGGTGACCGGCTGGCCGGGGAAGGCGTCGGTGTTCTGCGGGGTGAGCGTGGTGGTCTGGGGGGTGCCGGCTTTGCTGTGGGAGGGGGTGACGGCGACATCGCCGGACACCGCCCGGGCGGTGCGGCCCAGACCGTCGTACGCCATGGTGCTGCCGGGTTGCCGGGTGCCGTCCGCGTACGACGTGCTGGAGGCGATGGGCCGTTCGGCCTGGTCGTGGGTTTGGGTGGCGGTGAGGACCGCTTTGGCGGGGTCGGTTTCGCCTGCGGGGAGGGTGAGGGTGGTGACGGTGGAGGTGTCAGCGGTGGCGGCGTCGGCGTAGACGGTGAGTTCGGTGATGCCGCTGGGGGCGGTGGTTTTCACCGGTCGGCCCAGTGCATCACTGCTGGTGACGGTGGTCCGCCCGGCGGTGTCGCTGATCTTCGCGGTCCGGCCGCCGTCCTCGAACACCACCGCCTGAAGCGTCCGGGCGGCCGGATCACCGGTGAGCTGGCCTCCGCGGATGTTGTCGGTCTGCTTCACGGTCCGTCCCAGCAGATCCCGCTCTTCCACGGTTACATGCGGTTTGCCGTCCTGGCCGGGGGTGGTGACGGTGGTGGTGAGGGGGGTGTAGGCGGTGGTGGTGATGAGGCCGTCGTCTTCGGGGCCGCCCGGGATCTTGTGGGTGACCGGGCGTGCGGCGTGGTCGTAGCCGGTTTCGGTGGTGCGCCCGTCGGTGCCGGTGGTCCGGACGGCCTGTCCGGTGACGAGGTCGGTGACCGTGCTGCTGGTCCCGGCCGCAGTCGTCACGGTGTCGGTGCGGGTGTGTGCGCGGAAGTCGACGGCGGTCTTGTAGGTTTCGGTGACCTCATCCGGGCCCTCGACACCCACCGGCTTCGCCCCGCCGGCCCAGGTGACGGTCTTGCCGGTTATCTCGCCGTGCCCGTCCACGCTGTATGTGGTGATGGTGCGGGCGGCCGGGTCCTTCTCGTCCTTGTTCTTCACCAGCTGCCGGGTGGAAGCGATGCTTTTCCGGTCGCTGGTGAGGGTGTTCTCGGTGACGGTTTCGGCGCCGTCATGGCCGGTGACGGTGACCCGCACCGGCAGACCGAAACCGGCCGGCTCCTCCTGCGGGCCGTCACCGCTGCCGCCCGGGCTGTCGAGGGCGGTGGGATCGTACGCGGTGACCGTTTTCGTGCCGGTCACATCCGTGCGCTCCGTCTCCCGGCCGTGCTCGTCGAAACGGGCCGTCTCGGAGGTGGTGCGGGACTTCCCCGTCGCCGGGTCATGCACGGTGACCGTGGCGCGGACGGGTTTGCCGTAGTTCGCCGGCAGCACGGAAGCCGGGGGCGGGGTCTGCCCGTTGTCGCGCTCGCCCTCGTAGGCGAGTTCCTGGGTACGCACGGAGACCGGTTCACCGCCGGTGTTGAGGGTGGCGGTGCGTTCCTTGAGGAGGTGGAGGCTGTTGTAGACGGAGCGGACCGTGGAATGCCCGTCGGACAGTTCCGTCACATACCGGTAGTCCGCATCCGCACTGTCGAACAGCGCATCCGCGGAGGGGTACTGGCCGCGGCCGGTGAAGTCATGCCCGGCATGCTCGCCCTCGGTGCCGAGGCGGAAGGTGCGCTCGGGGGTGAGGTTCTTCCCCTGCGGGTCGGTGACCTTCAGCGAAGAGACCACGGGAAACCAGTGCGGCTGGCTGTAGCTGATGCGGGTGACTGCGCCGGTGGGTGCTTCTACCCGGGTCAGGAGCCGTCCGGGCATGCCGTCGGGGGTGTAGTCCCAGGCCAGGGAGGTTTTCTGGTCCTCTGGGTAGGTGACCGAGGTGAGCCGCCCGTCCGCCAGGTGCAGGACGGTCTCCGGCCGCTTTTCGTCGCTGCGGACCGGTGAGGTGACGGTCACCTGGTCCTCGCGGCTGTAGTCGAAAGTAACGGCCTGCCCGTAGGCGTCCACCGCCCGCACAAGCCGGTGCCGGCCCTCACGGACCTCCCACGCATAGGCGGTCTGGTTGCCGTGGGGGTCCTGCTCGGCTATCAGGTCGCCTTCGGCGGAAAAGAAACTCTGCTGCCCGCTGCTGTAGGTGAGGGCCCACCGGTAGGCCCGCGGCACATCCTCCAGCCCGTCGCGGCCGGGGAGGGTGCCGGGGGTATCACGCAGGGCAAAGTCCTTCAGCAGATAACGCCGGACACCGGTGCCGGTGGTATCGCCCGGGGCGAGCGGATAACTCCCCCCGGACGCGGTGTGCAGCGTCCCGCCGCCGTCGGGGTCGATGAACGGCTTGCCCAGGCCGATGCCCTGCCCCAGCCCCGAACGGTCCACCCCCGCCGCGGCCGCATTCTGGTCATACGCCAGGGCGAGTTCCACCCCCGCACCCCCGCGCCCCGGCAGCGACACCAGCGGCAGCACCATGGCGAACGCACCCGTCTGCTCATGGATAGTGCCGCTTGCCCCGCCGCCCATCGCGACCGTGCCGGACACCCCGCCGCCGGTCACCGCCGCAGCAGCGGCGGTGCCGGCGCTGGCGGTGACCACGGGCACGGTGGTGACGGCCATCACCACCGCGGTAGCCAGACCCACCCGCCGCAGCCAGCCCGCGCGCCGCCGCCCGCTCCCGGCCGCTCTGGCCACGCCAGGGGAATCAGCGTGCAGAGGGTGCGGCATGACATCTCCAGCCGGGACAGGCATACAGGTACCGGACCAGCCAACCGGCCTCCCGTCCCGGGCAGAAGGGGGCGACCGGTCCCCGCACCGCATGACCAGCGGCAGGCCGGCTGGCCGGCGCCCCAGAGCCTGCCGCCAGAGACCGGAATTAGCCTGCTGGCAGCAGGGGCGGGCCCGCTGGACCCTGGAGATCACGCTGAGCTAGCCCGGCCCGCCACCCTGGCCTTGGGACGGACCCCGCGGCTCCGAGAGCAGCAGGTACGGCGCCATAGCGCCCTCTGGACCCATCGAATGAGAACGGCCCGGTACTCCCGCTGGTGCTGGGAGAGCCGGGCCGCTGTGCTGGATCTTCAGCCGGCGAAGCGGGCGTCCTGGATGGTGGTGATGAGGACGGCGAACGCCGCCATTTCGAAGGCAATGGCGGGGCCCCTCGGGTTCTTCGAATCGCGAACGGCGACACCGCCCCAGGGCGGCACGTCGGCGATCTCGACGCACTGGCTCTCCCCCGCCGGAGTACGACGACTTCCGCCACTGGCGTAGTGTCGAGCCGCATCGTTTCGATGAACTCGTACCTTGCCCGCTACCGGGGATCCTTCGCGAAGTACGCCGCGCATTCTTTCAGGAAGGAGTTCTCCATCTCCAGTTCACGGATACGCCGGTCCTGTTCCTTCAGACGTGCCCGCTCATCGAGCGTCAACGGCGTGCCGGCCGCCGGCTCCTTCTGCTTCCGGTACTTCTTTACCCAGCCCCGGAGCGTCTCCGGATTCAGTTCGAGCTCGCGAGCCGTCTCCGAGATGGTCTTACTAGAGCGGAGTGCGATCTGGACGGCTTCCTCACGGAACTCCGGGGTGTACTTACTGGGTGGCGCCACTTAGTGCTCCTCGTTTCCTTGACAGGACAACCCTATTGGGTCCTTGTCCACAAACTTCGGGGCACCTCACTGGTATGAGCAGGGGACAGCAGCCGAATGCCCAGCCGGGGCATACCGTCTTTACCCAGGCCGGCCCACGTAATGGCCGACAAAGTCGCCAAAGGGGACGGCCTTCAGGGGCCCCCCGACACTGGCCTGCACCACCGTGTCGCCGCCCAGGTAGATAGTCACCGGCCCGTTCGTGAGATTCGTCGTGAACACCACATCCCCCGGGAGCCTGCTGCTGGGGCCGAACTTTTCCGGCATGGCATTCCACATATCACTGGTCCTGAAATGTCTGAGCTCCGCGCCTCCCTGCTGCCACGCCCTGTACACGAACCCTCTGTCAACAAACGAACAGCCCGATTGCTGCTCGTGCGTAATATTGGAATCCCAGCTGAACTCACAGGAACTGACCTGCGCCTCGACCTGAGCGCAGGCCCACTTCACAACGGCGTTTGCCGCGGGGGAAGAACGCGGATCCTCCTGGCAGTAGACATCCTCTGCAGGCTTTGACGGCGCCGCATGCGCAACGCCTGCCGGGACAATGACCGCAGACAGGGCAAGCGCGGCCAGGTCCCGGGAGAAGAGAACCATCCTCATTGCATTCCACCTCGTGTGAACCGGATCGTCTCCGCCGACTGGCGCGAGACCCAGCACGGCAGTGTTGCGGACGGGAGATCCTCCGGCTGTCCCCCTACCAGCCATCGCCCGGGCCAGCTTCCGGAGCCAATCGCCGGCGCAAGACTCCCGGATACCTTCCCGTTCCGCGAAGGTATCCGGGAAGGAGGACTGCCGCTGTTTAGACGGCTGTAGTACCAGCCGGGCGGCAGAAGCCGCAGAGAACCACTGCCGACCCTCTCGGTCCAGCCCTCCTCGATCCCCGCCCGGATCGCCTCGGCCCGCCGCGTAAAATTCAGCTCCAACGCACCGCCCAGCGCCACGGACCGGCCCCCGACACCTTGCTCCGCCAGCCGACGGACGGCCTCGACGGCCCATCCTGCGTGGTCGTCATCCCGGACTCCCTCCCCGTGAAACGGGACGCTGTAGGTGGGGCTTGTTGGTGTGCGGGGTGGTGGCTGACCTGGTGGTGCGGGCGCCGGAGGCCGGGGTGCCGGTGCTGCTGCTGGAGATCGACCGCCGCAGCGAGGACGCGCACGACCTGGTCGTCAAGCTGCGCCGGTACTGGGAGTGGGGCCGGCTGCTGCCGAAGGACGCGGTCAAGCACACCGTGGACCTGGTCCGCTCCCGGCCGGACGCGATCGAGACGGTCGATCACGAGCAGCGGCTGTGGCGCAGGTTCTACCCGCCGACCGGCCGGGAGGGCCTGGTGCCGGTGGCGTTCGAACACGGTCGCCGTGCTGGAGGAGGCCGGCCGCCGCTACTGGGCGCCGCGCCGGTACGACTCCCTCTACGAGAAGGCGGTCACCGCGAAGGACTGCTGCCAGGCGGTGCCCGTCGTCGTTACCACTCCTGGAGCAGCTCCAGGAGCACGGCGCCGGTGTGGCGGTGTGGCGGCGGCTGGGACGCAAGGAGGAGCAGACGCTGAGGGCCGCGCTCGACAACCCCGACGGCCACGCCCTCTACCGCGATCAGGAGGCCCGCGCCGACGCACAGGACCAGCAGCGCCGGGCCGCACAGCGCGAGGCGCAGCGCCCGGTGTGCACGCGGTGCGGAAGGAAGTTCACCGACGATCGCTGGGAGGAGATCACCGTGCACCGGACCGCCGTCCGGGCCGGGAACAAGTCCGTGTGCGGCCCATGCCGCGCCAACGACATCGCCCGCGTGGAGGCCGCCGCCGAAGCCGCCCGCCTCCAGGCCGCCACGCCGCCGGAGCCGGAGGACGGCCCCGAGCCGGACCGGGGCCGCGGCTGGTTCCGCCGACGGACCTGACTTGGGCAAGCCACCTTCGCCCCACCGGGCGTGGCCGCCCCGCCCGGCGGGACGGGCCGTGAAGTCTTGGCGCCGCCGTACGGGAAGACGCAGCCGAACCCGGCTGTTCGCCGGCCCTAGACAGGGATCATGAGACGCAGCAGGGAAGAGACCGCGCGGGACTTGCCGGGCGACCTGTGCCGCTGGGCGGGGCCGGCTGGGCGCTGCTGCGGGCGCACCGCCGCGCGGTCGGGCAGGACCGGGCATGGCGGGCGCAGGAGGAAGCCAGGGCCCGTGAGCTGTCCAAGGCCCAGGTCGCCGCCCTGATGTGGCGGGAGTTCGAGACCTACATCGCGGAGCTGTGCCGGCGGGACGGCTGCAGAGACGTCGTCGTCAGCGGCAAGAGCGGGGACCTGGGCGCGGACGTGGTCGGCTACCTGGCCGACGGCCGCAAGCTGGTCATCCAGTGCAAGAAGTACGCGGCGCATCGGAGTGTGTCCTCGCAGGACATGCAGAAGTTCGTCGGGACCGCCCGGCTCGAGCACGGGGCGGACGTCGCCTTGTTCGTCACTACCTGGGTTCCTGGGCCAAGGGTGCTCACCTGGAGAGTCTGATCCCGTTGAACGGCAGCGGCAGCGGCGGCGGCACCAGGCGGCGCCCCTCTGCCTGACCGCGACACGCTGCTGTAGGCCCCGGCGGATTCGACCGACGGCAGGATCAAGTACTCGCCGTGCAGGTCGGCTTCCGAGCTGCACGCAGAACACTGACCGGCCCGCGGGTGGCCCTCGGCAAGGGGCCGGAGCTGCGGGCCTGGGCCAGTCGCGAGCTCCGGCACCACCGCAACGGGTAGCCAGCGACCAGACTCTCCTCCTGCGTGACCGACCCGACGACGTGCAGCTCATCCGCCGAATGAGCAGTTGGCTGGGACTACCTCCCCAGCCACGGCATCACCAAGGGCCCCGTCTTCCGGCATCTCCTGAAGAGCGGCGTGCCCGCGACCGAAGAAACGCGTGCCAAAACAGCTATGGTGCGAGGCCTGCGCCTCCGCCCCCATGTCGTCAACGAGCGGGTAAAGCACTGGTTCGCGACGGCGGGCCTGGTGGGCGACGGGCGCCCGATTACTTCGCACGGCCTGCGGGCGGGCGCCGCCACTGACCTTGCCGCGAACGACCCCACAGCCCAAGAGCTCGAGGAGGCCGGCCGCTGGGCGTCAGGCTCTACCGCCTACGGCTGGACGTACGCCCTGCCCAGGCCCAGAAGAAGAACGCCTTCGACAAATCCCCGTACACGATCCGTCGAAGAGCGGAACCCTCCACACCCACGCCGTGCTACCTGCAGCAGCACCCGCGGCCGACTCTTCGCCCGGCGTGACAACGGGCTGTGCAGGCGTGAAAACGACGAACCCCGCTCCAGGGGAGCGGGGTTCGTCGTGTCCCACGAAGCCGATCGCGGGGTACCGTTCTGTTGTCGAAGCAGAACAGGAGTAAGTATGCACTCTCTGCCGCAAGACCACACCGGCGTACGCATCGCGCGCCTCCGACGAGAGCGCCACCTCACGCAAAAGGACCTGGTCGACCTCTCCGGCATCTCCTACAGCGCGCTGACCAAGGTCGAGCAGGGCGTGCTGGAAGCCTCGCCGTATGTGGTGGCCGCCTGCGCCCGCGCCCTACGAGTAGACGTGGCCACCATCCAAGGCCAGCCCTACCAGGATGATCTGCGTGCGGACCAGCTCGACGTGTTGATAGCTCCGATCCGCGCGGCCCTGGACGTCTACGACCTCGGAGCAGACCCCGAAATCTCTCCGCGCTCGCTCCTGGAGCTGCGGTTGGATTCCGAGGGGCTGTGTGCCGCGGTTCGTGGCGGCGAGATTAAGCGGGTGGCCAGCGAGGTCGCCGGCCTCATCGAGGAGACCACCACGGCCGCGCACACACACGGCACCAGCGATGGATGGCTGATCCTCGCGTCGCTCTACCGCACGGCGTACGACGTGGCAACGAAGTTGGGGTACGCCGACCTGGCGCAGCTTGCGCTCGCGCGCATGGACTGGACCGCGCAGCGGGCGAGCGACGCCGTGTTCGGCGGCGCCTACCAGTACTTCCGGGCCCTCGCGTACATGCGAGAGGGGAAGTTCCGTACTGGGCAGCGGCTCATCGACCTCGGGCTGAGGACCATCGGGCAGGCGGAGGCGTCCCAGGAGCGTGACGTCGTCACTGGGCAGCTTCACCTCGGCGGCTCGGTCATGGCCGGCCGCGCGCACGACGAGGTCCAAGCCATGGGGCACCTCGCGGAAGCCAAAAGGATCGCGGCCCGCACCGGGGAGACCCCGAAGGTGTTGTGGATGGCCTTCGGCAGCACCAATGTCGAGGTGCACCGGGTCTCCGTCCTGGCCGAACTGGACAAGTACGACAAGGCCGTGGAGACGGCCGACCAGCTCACGATCCCCGCCGACTGGCCGAAATCCCGGGTGAGCCACCACTGGGCAGAGGTGGCCCGCTCGCAGATGTGGACGGGGCGCCTGGAGGCGTCGTTCGCCAGTCTCTTGAAGGCCCGGAAGGCCGCCCCCCAGCAGGCGAAGTACCACCCCTTGGTGCGAGACACGTACGCCAGCCTTGAAGCCGCGCACCGCCGCCTCCCCGACACGTTCCTCTCGTACGGGAGCTGGCTGACCTCGCAGAGGTGACCGCCCGTCAACCTTTGGCCCCAACTACCATTTATTGATGGTAGTTGGGGCCTGTTCGTTCCCCCACCATGTCGTTACTGCCGAAGCGACATGGAGCCGACCATGACGACACACCCCGCGGATCAGGAGCGCACCCGTCGACGCGCCCCTGCCACCGCCGCAGAACGGAGCGGGTGCGAAAGCACCGCGTTCGACATCTCCATCGCACGCCGACCCGACCGTGAGGGGAGCGGCGCGCTCTCTGAAGCGGATGCCGCCCTGCCGCAGCGACTCCGCCGCAGTCTCCGGGCCGGCCTCTCCCGCGGGGGCCATTCCGATCTGGTGGACGACGCGGAGCTGCTCCTCAGTGAGCTGGTGACCAACGCCCTGGTCCACACGGACGGACCCGCCATCGGCGTCCGCGTCACTGTCCAGGACGCTCGCCTCAACATCGAGGTGAACGACTTCGCCCCCGGCGGCTGTCTGCCGCGCCCTGCCGGACCGTACGCCGAGCATGGCCGCGGACTCCTGATTGTGGACGCCCTGGCTGAGGAATGGGGCGTCAGCGAGGACCGCACGACGGTCTGGTGCACCCTCCCCCTGACCGAAGGAACCTCCGAGATGGCCTCCGCCGCGCCCACCGAGAAGGTTGTGCACGAGACGGCCCTGCCGCTGCCGACGAACTCCAGCGCGGGCCGCACGGCTCGCATCCGGGGGCGGGATCTTCTCACTATCCTGGCCTGGCCCGGCTCCACAACGTGGCCGTGGACGTGCTGTACGTCCTCGTCCGCAACGCCGTCGAGCACGGGCTCACCGAAGAGAGCCCCAGTCGGAGACTGGAAGCCTGGCTTCGGGTCACCGAGCAGCACGAGCTCCTCATCGACGTCCAGGACGTCCCCGACTTCCCCAGCTTCGACAAGGCGGCCCGCGGCGAGCTGGGACGCGGCCTGTGGGGCGCCCAGCGCCTCGGCGCCACCCTCTCCTGGTTCCCGGGCGAGCAGGGCAAGACCGTGCGCGCCACCCTGCAGCCGGGCCCGGTGGACCTGTGACCGCCCTCGCCACCGCGGCGCCTGACTCCGCGCACATGATGCAGACTCTGGTCGACGCCGCCGGCGCGCCCGGTAGGCCCGCCCCCGACATGGCGGACCTGGCGGAACTCCTCCGCACACTCCTCGGGGTCGCCGCCCGTGAGGACACCCGCGTCCGTCTGGGCGGCAACCTGTTCGACGTCGTCGTCACCAGCTCCGGCGTCCAGGCCCGTGCGGCGGCCGCACTCATGGACAAGGTCCAGGGCGGATGCGGCCCCGTCGTCGGGGACACGAGGGACGGCCTCTTCTACTGGCTGGTCCCGCCCGGGACGACCGGCCGGTGGGAGCCGCACACGCACGCCGTGTGTCTGGGCGCGCCGTTCAAGATTGTGCTTCCGTCCCTGAACCGCACGGCGCCGCCGGGTACGCCGGGCCTGTACTGGTTCCGGCCATCGGCGAGCGACCGCCTGGTCCCGGCCGCCCCACTCCGGAGAGCCCTGACCCAGTGCAGGCCTGAGCCGACCCCGCACGCCGCGTTCGCGGACCGCCTGGGCCTCACCCCCTGAACCCCCGTGTCCGGCAGTGACCGTCCCCCCTGCCGGACACGGGCCTCACCCCCCCTGTTGCCGGAGCGGATCCGGCTCCGGCAACAGGGGCTCTCAACTTCCCAGTCCACGGTTGCAAGGACAGAGACCGAGATGCTTCTCCTGCCCCGGCCACGGCCTACCAAGGCCGGCCGTCTTGCCGCCCTACGGCGCAGTCTGCTCATCGACGCCACCGCCAGCGCGCACATGGCCGGACGCCAGCCGGCCGTCGTCCTCTACACGACGAGCATGGCGGCCCGGCGAGTCCTGGCGCACTACGCCCACTTGCGTGCCTGGAAAGTCATGGAGGACGAGTTCTCCGACCGGCCCGGCAGCGGCAGAGGGCTCGCTATGGCCTGCGACGCGGCCGAGTCTCCAGTCGTCGACGGCATCCTCACCGTCGACCGCCGCATGCTGCCCGCCGGCGACGACACCTACGAGCGGCTTCTGTGGCTCCTCGGCCGCCACAGCGCCTTCCTCGGGTTTGTTCCCCCGGCCCTTGCGAGGCGGGCATGAGAGCGCCGTTCGTGCTGCCGACGAAGGGCGAGACGACAGCCGCCCCAGATCTCCTGACTACAGCGCGCAGTGTCGCGTACGCCGACCTGGAGCAGGACACCCTCCACCGCGACGTCGACGGTGTGCTGTGGGCCGTCTGCACGGGCTCCCCAACCGGTGCGCCCGACTACGCCAAGGAGCTCCATCCCGGCCGGCAGCGCATCGCGATGGAGAACCTCCTGTGCGCCTGCTGCAGGCAGCCGGCCGCCCGCGACGAGCGGGGCATGACCTGGATCCTGCCGCTCCTCGACGACGCCACAGACACGATCTGGGAAGGCGTGCAGACCGCGATCCCACCCATGTGCGAGGCGTGCGCGGCTCTTTCTCCCCAGGTGTGCCCCCGGCTCAGGGACGGGCATGCCGAGCTCCGCGTCCGCGAGGCCGAGCCCATCGGCGTCCGCGGCACCCTCTACCCCCGCCCCGGCCAGCACCACGCCCCTGAGCCTGACGCCCTGGTGCTCTACGACTCTCCAGACCTGCCGTTCGTCGTCGCCCGCCAGCTCGTCCGAGAGCTGCGCCGCACCACAGTGATCACCGGCGCCCTCAGCACTCCCCCACACCGAAGACTCGTCGGCCTGCCCACCAAGGAGCAGTAACCGGCGGCAGGGGCAAGGCCGCTCAACGGCCCACCCTGCGGCACGTGCAAGGCACCTTCGACAGAGGAGAAGCATGTTCGCTCATTCCGACCGCCTCCCGACCAGCTCCCCCATCCCGCAGGGGGCCGTCCCCCCCGCCCCGTGGGGCATCAGCCGGATGGAGCCCTACCCCACGATGGCCCCCGGCCACAGCACGGTCCGGCTCGACCCGGCCACCCAGACCGCCGTCTTCTTCGACCACAGCGGTCACGTCATGGAGATGCCCGGCCACGGCACCTCCACCGGCACCTCCCCCTCCACGGGCACCAGCCCGGACGGAAACGGCTCCACCCAGGACTCCGACTCGGGGAGCGACAGCGACCAGTGACTGACACACGTCCGGTGTTGGTCGTCACCAGCCTGCACGACCCCACCGCCGACGTGGTGATCAACGAGCTGCACGACCGGGACGTCCCGGTCGTGCGGCTCGACTCCGGGGACTTCCCGGCATCACTGTCGGTGGAGGCAGAGATCACCGAAGACGGGATCAGGGGACAGCTCGTCACCCCGTCCCGCGCCGCCGACCTGGCGGCCGTACGCTCCCTCTACTACCGGCGACCCACTGGGTTCGCCTTCCCTCACCTGACCGAACAGGACGCCAGGTTCGCCCTCACACAGGCCCGGTACGGACTGGGCGGAGTGCTCGCCTCGCTGCCCCAGCCTGTACGTCAACCACCCCCACCGGATCGGCGACGCCGAGTTCAAGCCCTCCGGGCTCGCGGCCGCCGTCGACGTCGGCTTCCTCGTCCCGCCCACCCTCATCACCTCCAATGCCGACGCGGCGCGAGCCTTCGTGAAACGACACGACGCCGTGGTCTACAAGCCGCTCCACAACCCGGTGTACCTCGTCGACGGCATCTCCAACGTCGTGAAAATCGCCGAGGTGACGGCCGACGACATCGACGACAGCGTGTCTGGAACCGCCCACCTCTTCCAGAAGCGCGTACCCAAGACCGGCGATGTGCGCGTCACCGTCATCGGCGACCAGGTGTTCAGCGTCCGCATCGACTGCGACCTCCTGGACTGGCGCACCGACTACAGCAGCCTGACCTACACAGTCGTGGAGGCCCCGTCGGGCATCCGGCGCGCGCTGCGCCGGTACATGGACCACTTCGGGCTCGTCTTCGGCGCTTTCGACTTCTGCGTCGGCGAGGACGGGGGATGGTGGTTCCTGGAGTGCAATCCGTCCGGCCAGTGGTACTGGCTGGAGACCGAGACCGGCCTGCCCATGCGCGCAGCGCTGGCCGACCTGCTGGAGAGGAAGCCGTGACCGACCAGGCTCAGCAACTTCGCGCGCAACTCCTGAACGCGCTCACGGCCGGCGGCAGCCTGCGCACCGATGAGTGGAAGGCAGCGGCCGGCACCGTGGCCCGGCACGACTTTCTACGCGGCGGGTTCTTCCGGCAGGCAGGCGGATCGGCCTGGGAGCCGGTGCTGCAGGACGATCCGGGATGGCTCGAGGCCTGCTACCAGGATGAATCCCTGGTCACGCAGATCGCGGGCACGATCCTCCCGCAGGACGTCCGCGGCCAGATCCTCCGGGAGCCGACCAGTTCCAGCACGCTGCCGTCCCTCGTCCTGCGCATGCTCGAGGACCTCCAGGTCGAACCCGGAATGCATGTCCTGGAGATCGGCACCGGCACCGGCTACTCCACCGCCGTCCTCGCCGCCCGTCTCGGCGAGAACCTCGTCACGTCCGTCGAATACGACGCTGACGTCGCCGGCCGGGCTGAAACAGCCCTGCGCGAACAGGGCATCCACCCGGCGCTGGTCACCGGCGACGGGCTCCTCGGACACGCGGACGGCGGCCCGTATGACAGGATCATCGCGACCTGCGGCATCAAGACCGTGCCCGCCGCCTGGATCGAGCAGACCCGGCCAGGAGGCCTGATCCTCGTCACCATCGGCGGCTGGCTCCACGCCTCGGAACTCGCCCGCCTGACCGTCCGCGAAGACGGCACGACGTCCGGCCCGCTGCTGGGCGGGCAGGTGAGCTTCATGCTTGCCCGGCCGCAGTCACCGCCGGCGCTCGGCCTCCTCCCCGACCTGGAGGCGGGCACGGAGCGGCAGACCGACATCGGCGCCGACGTACTGAACGACTGGACCTTACGCTTCATCGCTCAGTTCGCCGCCCCGAACGCCCAGCGCCTCACCCTCAGCCGGAACGGGCACACCGAGGACGTCCTGATCGACGTCGTCTCCGGATCGTGGGCCGCCATCTACGAAGACTCCGGCCGGTGGATCGCCCGCCAGGACGGGCCGGACCTCCTGTGGGACGCCGTGGAGGAACAGTTCGGCCGCTGGCACGCAGCCGGGAAGCCCGCCCCCGAAAAGGCCACCGTCACGGTCACCTCACAGGGCCAGACTCTCGCTTGGTAACCCCCCGGTTAAGGGCCCGCTCCTACGCCTGATGGCCGACGAGCGGGCCTTTCTGACGCGTAGAGATGTAACAGAATGCGGCCGTTGACGTTCTGGGAGTCAAGGGGGTTGCCCTTTACGTCAACCCCGCAGTGATCCGGAGGAACGGTGACGACCGCGACAGCGCCCTTCGCCGACCAGCCGCTCCAACCTGCAGGAGAGCCCGTTCACCTGGCTCGAGCCGAAGACGGCGGACACCGAGGACCAGGCCGTGCTGCGCCCGCTGACCCGCAAGCGGACCGCCCCGCGTACGAGCGGGCCCGCCTTGCCGCCGCCGCCCTGGGCAGGCCGCCCCCGGGCGGCGGCTTGCCCACCCCGGCCGGGATGGGCTGAGGTGGGCAAGCCGAGGCAACAGCACGGCCCGGACCGGAAGAGGGCGCGGTGCCGGACATTTTCGACCTCACCGTGGACCTGGTCGTCGCGCCCGGTCTCACCCGGTGGCAGGGGAAGGACGAGTACGCGCACGTGCGACGCCTCGGCATCGTCTCCGACGCCGAGCACCGTGCCGCCGACGCCGCCCGCGGCGGGGTCCTGGCGATGCTCACCGGACGCTCCGGCGTTTTCGCGCAGGCGGAACGGTGAGCGTCCTGGCGGTGGGAACTGGCCTGGCCCACGCCGTGCTTGCCCCGGCCGGTGGCGGCCGCGCAAGGGTTGCACCGGAAGGGGGCTGCACAGTTGACCGGAGGGTTGCTCGCGGCGGGGGACCGAAGGTGTGACCGGGAATGGGAGCCCGCCAAAACGGACAGTGTTTGTTGTTCCTGGTCAGCCCTGCTGGGCAAGCCTGTCCGCGCCGGCGACACCTAATGGCCCGCAACACCCGCTGGCGAGTCACCAGTAGGTCGACGAGACCGTTGACGTCCTGGCCGGCTGGGCACCCGGCCTTCATGAAGCCCTCACCGGCCTCGGTGCAGGCGACCACGTCATCGTCGACGGCACCCTGATCCCCATCGACCGGATCCGCGCGGACGAGCCGTACTGCTCGATGACACACCCCTGCTCCGGCGAGCCAGATGCTCCACCCGCCGCATCAGCACGATCGTCCAGGCCGTCCACACACTCCTGACCTGCGACTATTCAGGATGAAAGAGGCTCAGTGGGGGTAGCGCACTGTCAGCAGGGCTTCGGCGTCGGTTGAGGGTGCGTGGTAGAGATGGGGGACATCGGCCGCCCAGCCGCTGTGCCTGCCGGGGCCGACTGTTACCGGAGCGGTCCTGGGGCCGACGCGCGCGGTGCCGGCGAGCACGATGATGTGCTCGGTGGTGCCAGGTGTGTGGGCGGCTGACTCCTGGATTATTCCGGCGCGTATCCGGATCCGGTACGTCTCAGTCACTGCGGCGTCGTCTTCGAGCCGTTCGGTGAGGACGGCGTCCACGGCCTGGCCGGAGATACCAGCTGTTGTGGGTGCGAAACCCTGAAGCACTGTGCTGAGGGGCGTTCCCAGCGCTGTCGTGAGGGCGTAGAGCGTTTCCAGCGTGGGGTTCCGCCCGCCGCTCTCCAGCTCGGAGAGTGTTCCCTTGCCGATCCCTGACCGGCGGGCAAGTTCAGAGAGCGACCATCCCCGGACTTTGCGCAGCTCTCTCAGCCGCGAGCCGACGTGAGCGGCAAGTTCCATGACTCTCCTCGTCCTCCGGCCGCGGATTCATCCCTGCCCAGGGCCGATCGTTCCATATGAAGAACGTTCCGTATGTGGAACGCTGGGAATATCGCCCAGCGGAACGCGACGAAGGAGTACCGCATGCCCTCAGATCAGACTATGCCCCTGCCTGCCCGCACCATGGAAGTCGCCCGGGCACTGGCTGCAGCCGGAGTCCCGGGACAGGTGCAGCAACTGAGCGAATCAACGCGCACAGCAGCCGAAGCCGCCGCCGCCCTTGGATGCGACGCGGGCGCGATCGCCAACAGCCTGATCTTCATCTCCGACGGTGAGCCGGTCCTGGTACTGGCCAGCGGCCGCCACAAAGTCGACACCGCTGCACTCGCTGCACGATGGGGCCGTGGCAAACTCCGGCGCGCCACCCCTGAGCAGGTACGGCAGGCAACCGGACAGGCGATCGGAGGCGTCTCACCCGTCGGCCACCCGCACAAACTCCCCGCTGTGGTCGACACAGCCCTCACCGCATACCCCCGCCTCTGGGCCGCCGCGGGAACTCCGCACACCGTTTTTCCCACCACCGCCCAGGAACTCCTCCGGCTCACCGGCGGGCTCCTGCTCTCAGTCGGCCTCTGAACCCGGGGGGGGTCCGTGGAGGGGGGCGCCCAGAACAAACCGGGCCGCACCCCTCCGCGAGCTTGATACCGGCGCAGCACAGGCCCGCGGGCTCAGACTCAGAGGCTGTATCTACCGCCTTCGCCGCAGCGGTGCTGGTATGCGCACGGGCTGGGCAGACAGCCCACTCAGTACCACAGGTTCGCCTGGTAGAACCCCAGCGCTCCGCATACCGAGCCATATCTGTCTTCCGCGTAGTCAACTGTTCCGTGGATCTGGGGCGCGGCGTTGTCCTCCCAGTCAGAGCCGAAGGGCGCGTACTGGCGCTCTTGAAGCTGACCGAGCCCGTAACCGCCCGGGTTGGTGTAGCCCTTGTATTGCACATCCCATGTGCCATTTGTGACCGCGGTGACCAGCATGTTGAAGCACGCGAGCTCGTTGCCTGCGGGAACGATTTCCTTCGCCAGAGCCCTGGCCTCTTCGGGGGTGCTGGCCTGCGCGGGGGAAGCCTGGGTGTGTGACTGGCCGGTCTGTGCCATGGACGGCCCGGCCGTTGCGACTCCAAGAATCGTGGCGGCAGCAACGGCCGAGGCCATCCACAGGGATTTGATCTTCTGGAGCACGCGAAGGTCCTTGATTTCTGTGATGCGAGACAAGATGATCACGCCAACTAAAACATGATTCCCTTGGCTGGGAAAGCGCTGAGCGGCCAAGTACTGGACCACGGCCCATCAGCCGATTGGCCGGGCGAAACGGATTGGATGCCCCAGGCGCCTCCGGCCATCATGTGTCGTTTCGTGGGGGTGTAGTTGCGGTGCAGGTGTTGCCGCGCTGCCACGGCCGCGTTCTCGAACCGCAGCGAGTTGACGCCGGTTTCTTCTGGGTGTGAGCCATCGTCCGAGGTCGTCGCCGTTGAAGTGGACGCCGGGTTTGATCGCGGGGAGCCGGCCGCCGGGCTCGGTTTCGGCGAGCTGGGTGAGGATCCGGTGGTGGCGTTGCCAGTGGCCAGGGGCAGTTCCAGTCGGGGTCGGTGGCGGTGAGCTGTTCGGCGCGGGTGCGGGCCCGCTCCGTGTCCTTGCCGAGGCCGCCCGTCACGCCCGTACACAGCCACCCACGGCTTGCCGGAACGGGGTTCGTCCTCCTCGGACCCGTACCCCCGCCCGGAAGCCTTGTGCCCGGCACAGCTGGCACCCGGGACAGGTTGGTGTCCGGCCGCATCCGGCCCTGAACCCCGCAGGGCCGCATGCGGCGTCACTCTGAGCGGACGGGCGAGGCGGCCGGCGTGGCCTGTACGGCGTGAGCGAGGGCGGCCAGGCCGCGTGTGCCCTGATCCTGAGGGGGTTGCGCCGGCTGGCCCGATGCCCCCGGCAGGTGAGGGGCGTGCGCCCGTTGCCGGCGCTGCCCTCTACTGCCCTGGGCCTTTGGCCCGGGCGCGCTGTTCACGCCAGAGAGGGCCGTGTCTGCTCTTCTACGGGGTGGCGGCGAGGTCAAAGGCCGCGGCCTGGGATTCGGTTCCGTGGCCGTTCAGGGTGCCGGAGCTGTTCTGTACATACCGGCCGGTGGATACGGACTTGAGGAGGACGGAGCCGCCGCCGGTCTTGTGCAGGGTGAACTTCTCCCAGGGGCCGATGCTGTCGGCGGCTGCGCGCAGGTGGTAGTTCGGGCCGGCGGGGCCGTTGGTGGTCTGGTCGACCATGACGTATTTGCCGTTCAGCTTCGACTTCAGGGCTACCTCGTTGTTCTTGAGCAGGACGACGCTGAACGTCTTCGCGTCCTGGGGCGCGTCGCTCTGTCCGAAGCCGAGGTAGTCGCGCTCGGTGGCGGGGCGGGTGATCAGGTAGCCGTCTTTGCTTTTCAGGGTCATGTCGGTCTGGGTCTTTTGGATGACGAAGGCCCCGCCGGTGACGGCGGTTGCTGAGGTGATCCCGCGGTTGTGGAACTCTGCACCGGGGTCCTGTGAGCTGATCAGGGTGCCGTCATCCTTGACCGCGGCGACGGTGAGGCCGTTGGAGTCGGCCGAAACGGAGGTGACGTGGCCGTCGTCCCGCAGGCCGGGGGGAAGCCCGATGTATTCGCCCCAGCTGTGGACGCTGCCGTCCTTGACCGCCAGACCCGTCCTGCCGTTGTTAGACAGGGCGATGGAGGTCACACCGCCGCCCTGGGACAGCTCGGCCGGTACCCGGGGGGCGTGGCCCCAGGCGTGGACGTTGCCGTCCTTGACCGCCAGCGCCGATGCCCCCATGGTCTTGACCTCGGTGACACCCCCGGTGGACAGCTCTGCGGGCACGGCCATCAGATCGATGCTGCAGCCCCACTGGTAGAGCCTGCCGTCCTTGACCGCGAAGGCAGCTTGCAGGCTGGAGTTGGATTCCACTGCTGTGGTGCCGCCTCCGCTGGCCAGCACCGCCGGCATATCGGCCCGGTACTCCTTGGGACACCAGTCTTCCGGGGCTGGGCCGAACTGCCGGACGTTGCCGTCCTTGACCGCAAGGCCAGGACCCCCCAGGGCGAGTGCCGTCACGCCGCCGCCCGACTGGAGATCCTGCGGAACGTCGACGGACCCCCACCCCCGCACCTTGACGACGTTGCCGTCCTTGACCGCCAGAACCACGGATCCCGAGACGGCGACCGCGCTCACCCCGCCCTCCTGCAGACTCTCGGGAACAGTGATGTCTGCAGAGGTGAACGCCAGCCTCGAGGGGACGCTCGCCGCCGCTGCCGTATCACTGCTGTCGGCGTGGGCCGCGGCCGGCGCCAGCAGGGCGCCGGCCGCGGCCGCCAGCAGCGGAAGCCCGCGCAGCCACTGCCTGCGGCACCGCCCCCCGCCCGGGGCCGGCCTCAGCGAGTGCCCGGAAATGGTCTTCGGCATGGTCCCTGGTTCCTTCCGTCCGCACGGACATCCGGCCGCGCAGGCGCCAGTCGACCATTACAGGCCCTCGGCCCGTAGCCGGCCGGCCGACTGGCACCCCAGCGGCTTTTTGGTGTCCCCCGGCCGGCCGCGAGACACCATCCCGAATGACTTCAGACCAGGGGCGTGTGGCCGGCCTGACCCGTGGTGCCGACGCGGAAAGCGGAGCATGTCCCGGTGAACCGTTCCGGGTTCGGTAGAAACTTCAGGTTGTGGTGGTGACCTGTGGTTTCGTGGCCGTGAGGTAGTGGTTGGTCTCGTATTCGACGGGTGGGATGTGTCCTATTCCACCGTGGAGTCGGCGGTGGCAGTACCAGTCGGCCCACTCGGCGGTGGCGAGTTCGGCCTGCGAGAGAGTTTTCCAGGGCCGGCGGGGCTTGATCAGTTCCGTCTTGACAGGCCGATCGTGGACTCCATGAGGGCGTTGTCGTAGGCGTCGCTGGCCGATCCGATCGAGGCCGCTATGCCGGCAGCCTCCAGGTGCTCGGCAAGGCGGAAACTCGTGTATTGCGATCCGGCGTCCGAGTGGTGGATCAATTCGCCGTGGAGGGGCGGGTGTTCGTCGCGGTCGCGTTGCCACAGGGCCATATCCAGGGCGTCCAGGACGAGCCTGGTCTCCTTCGACGTCGCGGCGGACCAGCCGACGATGCGGCGGGAGAAGGTGTCCACGACGAAAGCGGTGCAGACCACTCCTGACCAGGTCGTCACGTGGGTGAAGCCGGCGGCCCAGCAGCGGTTGGGGGCCGCGGCGACGAAGTTGCGGTCCAGCAGGCCGGGGGCCCGGTCCGCGCTCGCGTCGGACATCGTGGTGATCACCCTTCTGCCGCGGACGGCGCCGGTGATGCCGAGTTCGCGCATGAGGCGCTCGACCGTGCGCCGGGCCACCTGATGGTCCTGGCGGCGCAGTTCGCGCCAGATCTTGCGGGCCCCGTAGACACGGTAGTTGGCCTCGAAGATCTCGCTGATCAGGTATTTCAGCGCGGTGTCCCGCACGGTCCTGGGCGACGGGGCGGCCTGGCGTTTGTGGTGGGCGTAGTAGGTGGAGGGGGCGATGCTGCAGTCGTGCTCGGTGAGCACGCGGCAGATCGGCCCGACGCCGCCGAAGCGGGCCCGGTGCTCGTCGATGAACGCTACGAGCGTGTGTGTGGCCGGCCGGGCCCGGCCGCGAAGAAACTTGCCGCAGCCTTCAAGATCTCGTTCGCCCTCTTCAGCTCGGCGATCTCCTTCTTCATCGCCTTGATCTGCGCGGACTCCTCCGACGTCGTTCCCGGCCGCTGCCCGGAGTCGATCTCCTCGCGTTTCACCCAGTTCCGCAGTGTCTCAGCCGAACCGATGCCCAGCTCCTGGGCAACCGCCCGCAGCGCAGCCGACTCGTTCGGATAGTCACCACGGACCTCAGCGACCGTACGGACCGCTCGTTTACGCAGCTCAGGAGGGTAGGAGGAAGGACGTGCCATGACTCGATCCTTTCCCGGAATCGAGTCTCTACCGAACCCGGAACGGTTCACACCTGACAATCAGGACACGGGACCAGCCCACGACCCCCAGGAGCCGCCCAGCCCTCCCCACCGACGTCCACGAGAAACACGAACGACCCACGGAAGGGAGGGTGACTCACCACCTCAGCGAGGGCCCGGCGCTGACCACGCGAGCAAGCGCGTTGTGGCGACTGAGGTGGTGCGGTACGTCCTGAGGCGGCTCGTTTTCAGTGAAGGCAGCACATCACACAGAGTGGGTGGGCGGGCCCGTACCCGCACGAGTCCTCGCATCGATCCGGTAGACGGGCCTCAAGGAGGTCGTCTCGATGTTCTTTTGCGGAGTCTCGTTTGGCTTGTGCACCCGATGCGGTGGGCTTGCGGCAATGTTGGTGATATACATTGACTATGTATGTAGCGGACTGTTGAGGGGGTGTCTGGGGTGTCTGTGACTCAGATTGATCTTGATGATGAGGCGCTGGCTGAGGCGATGCGGTTGATGGGCGCCTCGACGAAGAAGGATACGGTCAACGGGGCGCTGCGGGATTTCGTGGCGCGTGTGAGGCGGTTGGAGGCCGCTGAGAAGCTGGCCGCGCGGGGACAGCAGGGAGAGTTCGAGGCCGTGGCTTCGGCGCGTGAAGCCGCTAAGCGCGCACAGCGGGCTGCCTTCGAGTGATCACGTATCTGCTCGACGCGTCTGCCCTCTGGCATCTTTTTCGAACACCGGGAGCGCTGCGGGCCTGGGAAGGGCACATCGCTGCTGGCGTCTTTCATGTCTGCGAGCCCACAAGAGTGGAGTTTCTCTACTCAGCGATGAGCCCGGCGCACCGTGACGAGTTGGCCGAGGAGTTGGATGATCTCTGCCGACTCTCACCGGTCCCCAAAACCGCGTGGCGCTGGGTCGACACCGCGCAGTACAAACTCACCCAGCGCAGTCAGCACCGAGCCGCCGGAGCCATCGATCTCCTTGTGTGCGCCACCGCCATTCACCACAGTCACACGGTGCTACACGTTGACAATGACTTCGTCACTGTGGCGGCGGTCCTTAAAGAGGTGCGGCAGCGAGATGTTCGTGACTGGGGACCGGAGATTACTTGGGCATCGCCTTGACGGCGTCCAGGGCGTCCTCGGGGGAGTTGTAGCCGGCCAGCATCGGGTTGATCTGGTAGACGCCGTTGCGCCACGGCGCTACGAAACCGCCGCGACGAGTGGATATAGGGCAGGGCGTCTTCGCCTGGCTGAAGCAGGATCGCGCTCGATTCCTACGACCGGGTCGTCGGCCTCGTCCTCGACCAGATCGCTATCGACGGCTCCATCACGAAAGCTCCCGGCCGCGGCGAGGTAGCCGGCCGCTCACCGGTCGACCGCGGCAAACAGGGACTTGAAACGCTCGGGCATGACGGATGGATACGGCATTTCACTGGGCCGTGTCCTGGTCGGTGCCAACCGCCACGACTCCCCATTGCTCGCCCCGACCCTGGACTGCCTGGACGACGTGGGTCTGTTGCCCGACGACATCACCGTGGACCTGGACGCCTGCTACGGCTCGGACAAGACCCGCAGGTCCAGCCCGTGCGTACCGGCGGACGGTGTTACGGCTCCAGCCCAGGTGGCGGGCGACTGCCCGCTCGCTCAGGCCCTGGTCAAGGAGGTCGTGGACCAGAGCGTGGTGGAGACGGCGGCGCTCGGCCATCTTGCCGGTCGGCTCCGCCGGCTCGGCTGTCGTCTCCGTGGCAGGCTCCCCGGGTAGCGGAGTCTCCCACTGCGGCTCGGGCTCCGGCTCGACGGCAGACAGTGAGTGCAGGCAGCGGCGGTGGTCGACCACGGTCTTCTCGACCGCGCTGACAAGGTTCGCCCATAGGTGATACCGGTCAGCAACCTGCATGGCCTGCGGTGCGGCGGTCGTAGCGGCGTCCGCGTAGGCGCTGGCCCGGTCACGGCACAGAACCTCGATCTGAGGATGTTCGGCCAGCCAGGGGGCGAGCGTCGCCGCGTCTCTCGGTCCGGGAGCAGGTCCACCACCCGGTGCGTGATCGCGTCCGTGATCACGGTGCGTAGACATGGCCGCGGCGCAGCGCGAAGTCGTCGACACCGACCGCGACCGGGGCGCCGACAGCCGGGTCGGGAAGGTCCATCACCCGTCGGAGCAGGGTGCTGCGGCTCGCGCGGATGCCCAGCATTCTGGCCATCCGTGCGCCGGCCCGCCCTGCCAGGGCCAAGCCGAGGCCGGCGACCGACGCACGCTGCCGCTCGGTGACCTGGCCGTTCCGGCGGGTCAGCCCCTTCGCCTGCTCGACGAAGGTCCGCTGCGGACACGATGCCTGCCCGCAGGTGAATCGGCGTACCAGCAACGACACCACCAGCCGCCCACTGCTGGGCAGATCTGACGGATATCGCACGTAGGAGCCGTGCACGCGCTCGGACCACGCCCCGCAGGACGGGCACGCGGCACCCGACTCCGTGAGCCGGGCCTCGACCCGCACCACCGAACCTGACGTCGCGACGCGGATAACCTCCACCTGCGGCAGCGACGGAAACAG
Source organism: Streptomyces sp. NPDC008121 (assembly GCF_042957155.1). Taxonomy (NCBI): domain Bacteria; kingdom Bacillati; phylum Actinomycetota; class Actinomycetes; order Kitasatosporales; family Streptomycetaceae; genus Streptomyces; species Streptomyces sp. NPDC008121. Next base: position 33,348 of record NZ_JBIBHT010000016.1, read on the forward strand.
CAACTCGCCGAGCCATGACCATGATTGCGACACAGCCACCGACAGTCAGCCACCCGAGGCACCTCACCGACGAGATCCAGACGATCCCACAGCCCCACCAACCCCGAGAGTTCATCACCCAGCGTCACCACCACAGAACCTGGGCCAGACCCTCGTATGGGCGCCACGTTTCCGGTTGGTTTGGGCGCCAGTGGATTTCCGGTGAGATCGGGCTCCACTTGGTGTGATGGTCTGTGACATGCACGTTCGGCGTAATAGGCGGTTGTGTGGGCTGTTTGGCCGCCACGCTGTGGCTGTTGATCACAGTCCAGGTCAGGGAGGTTTTCACCGCTCTATGCAGCGGGCTTTCAAGGTTTCACCTCATGCGCAATCCGCGTCGATGATCCAGGTGTATTTCTGAAAGCCTTCGACGGGCTTACCGTACGCAATGGCCTGTTCAGAGGTAATGGCGCATGTCACGCCATTGGCTTGCTCGAACTGCTTCATCTTCCCATGCGCGTCCTGCTTCGCGAGAAGCCACCCGGTAGGCCCGCCGATGAACTGCTGAGTGGAAGTGGCAGTGACCTGATCGGCTTGAGCAGGTGAAATATGGGTGCCTGCTGAAGAGGAATGCTGCTCAGCCTGTGCAGCAGGAGCCGCAATCGCGGATGATATGCCGATACCGATCACGGCAAGCGCACTCAGCGCGATTCGGGGCGTCTTCGTCAGATATCGGCGCACGATAGCCTTCTTTTATCAATGGTGTAGGGTTTGCGAAACCTGGCGGGTCCGAACCTTATTAGAACAGACATTCCGGGCGCCCAGCATCCGCTGGTTGTCGGACAGCGCAGGGTGCGCGCAGCCAGCCGATCGGTGGCCGACGCCCGGCTTGTCGGCGGACCGGGAGCGCTGCTACCGCCCACCGTCAGCCAGGTAGGCCAAGGTTGTCCGGGGACACCCCGTGTCGTGACCAGCGGCCCGAGCCAGGGGCGTCCAACCTGCTGCGGCCGTCGACCAGCTTCTCCGGCGCCCCGGGATCACGCGACCCGGCTTCCACTGGCCCGCCGCAACGAGCCGCTCGATGACTCCGCGGATCTGGAGGGCGGTGACCGCGGCGCCCCCGCCCCCGGGCCATGTGTTGATCCCGGGGCCGGCGGCTCCCCTTGCCCCCAGGGCCTGACCGCGCCGGCTCCGCCTTTCATGCGGGGTGGGGGATCACAGGGCAATGGCCCTTCTCGTTCAGGCGTCCCGGGGCGGGGCGCGCCGTCGCGGACATGCGCACCTGTATGCGGGGTGGCTCGTTAGGCGGGGCGGGAACGCCCGTTCCGGAGGTCCTTCCTCGTGCCTCCGGGAAACGCTCCTGTCGCCTGACGCCTGGCCGTGTGCCCTTCCGCCTGCCCCCGGGCCGGACTGGGCCGTCCGCATTGTGCTCCGCAGTGCCCACGTCCAGGCGCCAGGCCCACCCCGTGGGTGAGCGGCCGCCCAGCCTGCGGATAGGGTCGGGGCAGCCTGCGCCGATATGGGTGTGCAGGTCAGGCCCGGTGCCCGCTTCGCCGTGGTGAGTACGACCGGGCCGCCCTGAATTAGTTATGCATTTTTCCTGAGGGTGTACGTGCAGGCTCCCCCGGATTCTCCTCCGCCTGCTGAACATTTGAATTCAGATGACGGCTGCCTGTTTTCGTCGAGAATTTCGCACTTACCGGCCGGCTTGTTTCCGATAGGGTTGCCGCCTGGGTACCCCGTCTTTGTGGCCAGCGTAATTCCAGTTCCGTCGATCCTGTACTCGACGGTAGCGGGGTAAGCGTACTGCCATTCCCAGAACTTCCACTCTCCCTGCCCGCCGGGAGCCACCACCGGATCAGGCTGCCGGATGAAGCTGCCATGGCCGCCTTCAGCCTTGCTCAGAGTGAGGCCGGTCTTCGTATCATTCTGGACGTAGGCGGCTCTCTCCTGCGGTTCCGAGGTTGGCTGCGCATGCGCGTATACGGACGGACCCGCAATCGAAGCGAACGCGGCAAGCGCTGCACCCGCCAGAACAGGGCGGGCAAATGGAAGCGGTCAGCATCATGATCCTTACAGGAATTGGAGAAAGCAGAAATTGCAGGTCTCACGCTCTGCGTGTTGGCGGGTGGGTTTATCGGCTTCGGCGGGGGCGGTGGTGGGTTTCGGCGAGGTGGTCGAGTCGTACGGCGTCGAGGGCGGCTTCGGTGATGCGTTCGGTGCCGTCGTAGATGGCGGTGATGGCGGCTTGGCGGATGAGCCGGGTGAGGGATCCGATGCGGCCGGCGGTGCGCTGGTCGAGGTAGGAGGCGTGCCGGGGGAGGGTGCAGGGTGTGTGGTGTTCGAGGTCGAGGGCGTTCTCGATGTCGGTGATGACGTCGCGGAAGGGTTCACGCTTGCCGTGGCGGGCGGGGAGGGGGCCGCAGTGGACGAGGGTGGCGCGTCCGGCGAGTTGAGCACCCCGTGTCCCGCTGAAGAGGCGTGTGTCGGTGACGTTGATGCCGGCGTAGACGAACGTGGCGGGGAGGCGTTCGCTGAGGTCTTTGATCAGGTCGGCGGTTCGGGCGCCGGTGGTGGTGCGGGGGTTGAGGCGGTGGATCTCGTCGAAGAGGACGAACTGGATGCCGGCTTGGGTGTAGGTGTGGCAGACGGCGTCGGTGATCTGGGTCTGGGTCATGCGGGCGGTGATGGGGATGCCGAGGTAGCGGGCGAATTCGGTGACGAGGGTTTTCGCGGTCGCGCCGGGCGGGACCAGGACATACGCGACGGGTACCACCGCGTGGGCTGATCCGGGCGGTGCGGGGTTCTTCCGGATGTGGGCGAGGTGGCAGGTGCGGCCGACGTTCAGCAGGGCGGTCGTTTTCCCTGCTGCGGCTGGTCCGGTGACGATCAGCGAGGGCCGGGCGGTGGTCTGCTGGTGGCGGCCGAGGATCATCAGGGTGCGGACCTGGGCGGCGAGGGTGTGGATGGCGGGGGTGCGGATGGTGACGAACGCGGAGTGGTAGGCGAGGCGTTCCTCTGTGCTGCGGGGCGGGTCGCCAGGGCGGGGAGGGGCGGGCGGGTCGGTGGTGGCGAAGCGGTGCCACCCCTGCCAGGTGGTCAGGGGCCAGGACAGCTCGGTCTCGCCGCTTTCGTCGGTGCCCCCTTGTGCGCTGCTCGCGCTTGTCTGGCTCGGGTTCACCATGTGGCGGCTTCCTCGTGCGCGTTGTAGAGCCCGAATCCGGCGGCCGGGGAGGGGCTGACGCCGTCGGGCAGGTCGTCGAGGTCGTCGATGGTGTCGTCGTCGCCTTCGTCGCCTTGCTGCGCCGGGCTGTCAGTGGGTGCTTCGGTGTCGTGGTTTCCGTCGTGGGCTTCGGGGAGCGGGATGTGAGCGGTGCGGGCCATGAGGGCCTGCTCCGTTTTGGTGGCGTGGCCGCTGTGGACGCGGCGCATGAGCTGGTCGAGGGCGTCGGCGAGGCCGGCTTCGTACTGCTCGGCGTCACCGTGGTCGCCGTCAACGGCCTGGGTGCGGATGTGCTGCCAGGTGCGTTCGTCGAAGGGCCGGTGGACGTGGTCGCGGTGGATCCACGGGATCTCGGTGAGTTCGCCGTCGGGTAGACGGACCCAGATCTGGCGGACGTCGTGGGGGTTGTAGTGGATCTCCCATTTCCCGCCGCGGCCGGCGACGGGGGAGGCCTGGCCGCGGCAGGGGGCGAGGAGATCGTGGTCGTAGGTGCGGTGGTGGATGGTGATGCCGGCGGGGGTGATGGCCTGCCAGCGCACGGGCAGCAGTTCGAGGTAGTCGCGCCCGGTCAACGGGACAGGGACGTGTCCGGCGACGGCGACGAGCGCGGCCCACATCTCGTTCGGCGTGAGGGCCTTCCTGGGCATCATCGGGTGACGCAGGCCCTCATGCGGGCGGCGGTGGTAGTGCACCAGCCACTCATCGAGGAGGTCCTGGAGCTGGGCGACGCTGTAGCGGGCGTCTTTCGCGGTGTCGGGGCAGCGGCGGGTGACGTCGGAGCCGGTGTAGCCGGGCAGGTGCTGGCAGAACAGGGCGTTGATGGAGCCGAAGGTCCGCTCGACGATGCCCTTCGCGGTGGGGGCGCGGGGCGGGGCGGGCTGAACGCTGATGCCGAGGGTCTCGCAGGCGGCGGTGAACGCGGCGGAGACGAAGACCTTGCCGACAAACTGGAGAAGTAAGCGCGGTTCTTCCGGCGGAAGGTGAAGGACACCGATGGCAAGGAGCGCGCGATGTGGCGTACGCGCTGGACGGTCCCCGAGGGCCGGTACGGCGATGTGCCGCATCCACCCGTGCTGCTGGTGTTCAACCGCATTGGCGAGCGCAACCCCAACCGCACCGTCCCGCGCCTGATGGAGCTCACCCGTCACCTGTGGCAGGGGGAGCGGCTGCCCGGCGGCCATCACCTCTACGACCGGAAGATCCCCATCATCGCGACCGGCCTGAACCAGCTGCGCCAGCACGGTCCGGCCGGCCCGGTGTTCGTCCGCTTCGGCCGCAGCGGCCCGCAGACCCTGCTGGAGGCGATCGGCACCCCGCGCCGCGAGGCCGCCGACATTCGCGAGCAAGAGGAGGCCAAGGCCCGTGCTGCGCAGTACCAGGCACAGGTACGGCGTGCGGCGCAGGAACACGACGCGAAGAAGGCCGCCGAAGCAGCACAGCAAGCCGCTCAGCGCGAGGCCCGCCGGCCTGCCTGCGCCCACTGCGGGACGCGGTTCACTGACGAACGCTGGGAGGCCGCCGAGAAGACGCACTGGGGAGACCCCGTCGACACCCACCCGCAGCTGTGCGACGGCTGCAAGCACGGGGCCGTCGCCGTCGCGAGCACTGTCCCCGCGCCCGGCAGGCAGGAAGAGCACCAGGAGCCGCTCCCTGAATGGGCGCACCAGGAGTTCATGCGCTTCCCCCACCGTCCACGCTGCACCGAGTGCAAAGCGGCGTTCACCGACGAGCGGTGGCAGGCGGTGAACCGCACCGGCTGGGGCCCCGTTCCCATGGAGTCCCGTCCGACGCTGTGCGGGGACTGCGACCGGAAGGAGAGGGAAGGAATCAAGCGGTCCTTCGACGAGCAGGGCTGGACGGCCGGGCCCCGGCACCAGGGGCAGGCTCCGCCCGAGCAGAAGGCCGGCGGAACCTGGCTCTCCCGCTTCAGCAGGTGACTCCTGGGCGAGCCTCCCGCCAGGCGCTCCGGGCGAACCGCCCGGACGGGAGGCTCGCCCGGAGCGGGGGCAAGCAGGATCCGACAGAGTCCCATCGACCGGAGCGAGAGCGGGTAGTTCTATGACGGACACTGGGAGGCAGGCTCCCGGCGCATCAAGGAACAGGACGCATGGGCCAAGGACGTCTTCCCGGCCGCATATGAACGCCTGAAGCAGGCCGCGGCCGCGATGCCTCCGGACACCGCTGCTCAGCCGTTCGTCGACGCGTTGACCGAGCTGGTCCAGGCGCAGGCCAACACCACCGGCTTCGTGGTCCTGCACCGATGGGTAGAGATCCTGGAGCGGCACTTCCCACCCCACCTGCCAGACCCCCACGACGTAGCCGAGTAGCCGAGCAGCCCGGCCCTCACCACAAGGCAGACTGCACGCCCGCGATCCGCCCCAAGATGGGCTGAGGCGCGGACCGGTCGTCGGCCGGTGAAGCAGCGGGCTGTCGCTCGTTGATCAGACGCTGGGCCAGCGCAGCTCCCAGACGGCGCCCGCCCTTGAGGTAGGCGCGTGCACGCTGACGGGTGTTGTCGGGCCACGACGTCAGCAGCATCAGGTGCTCGACAACGATGCTGGCGGCCGTGAACGGGTCGGCCAGGTACGGCACGACCACGTCGCGATGCCGGGTCGGCTCCAGCGGTTCCTCACGTACCCGCACCACGATCCAGTCGGGCCGGTGGTGTTCTACAGCCTCCGCCTTGAGCCGGTCCCGTTCCTCGGCGTCGCGATGCCAGTACGAGCCGTCGAACTCCACCACCACGCCCTGGTCGTGGTCCGCCGGGAAGAGCATGTCGAGCCGGTAGCGGCCGTCCGGTGTCTGCAGTGGGTATTGCTGCTCCCCGCCCGTGAGGACGAGCTGGAGTTCGGCGAACAGTTCCGTCTCCTGCCGGGAGACGCTTGTCCGCTTCCGGCAGCCCGGGCAGCCCTGCCTGCCTATGAACACCTGCGCCACCTGCGCGGACCACGGCTCGTGTCCGGCGGGGCACAGCCACCAGACCGGCACGTTGGCCCCGGCGGTCACTTCCGCCGGGGTGAGGGCCTCGTTCAGGGACGGGTGCCACAGCGCCGCGATCTCGGGGCTCTCACGAGACAGTGCCTGGTAGCGCACCCGGCCGGAGCAGGAGGGGCACGCGGTCACGCCGCGTACGCGGTGGAACACCTTGGCCCGGAACTCGCTGGCGCACACGGTGCACGTCCACCAGACCAGGCGGTGCGAGCCGGCGGTGACGGATTCGGCCGTCAGCCCGTCGTTGCGCGCGGGGTGCCACTGTGCCGCCAGGTCCGGTCGCGCCTCGGGGAGAGCGGGAGCATGCTTCCTGTGGGCGCAGGCGGGGCAGCCCGACCCGGCGATGGTCCGGTGGCGCACTTTCGCCTCCCAGCGGTGGCCCTGGGAACAGCGCCATCCCAGCCGTGTGGGGGAGTTGACCAGAAGTTCCGCCACGTCGGCCGGTGCGGTGTCGGGGTCCACTTGTGCGAACAGCTCGGGCATGTCGGCCAAGCGCCTGGTCGGTGCATCGCGGCCGGTCCTGGCGCAGGTTGGGCAGCCGGTGCCGCGGCTGCGGTTGGATATTCGTGCCTGGTACTCGTGCCCGACCGGACAGCGCCACCAGACCTTGCGCTGCGAACCCGGCCCGAACTGGTCCGGTGCAGCGTCGTTGCGCGGGTGCCACTCTGCTACCAAGCCGGGCGAGTGCTCGCTGAGCGTGGTCGTGCCCCGGGGCACGTACCCGGCGCACGGCGGGCAGCCGGTCCCGGCGACACGTGAATGGACCCGGGCCTGCCAGACGTGCCCGTCGTCGCACCGCCAGAACACCGCCTTGTGAGAGCCGGGACCGATCTTCGCCAGGTCCAGGTCGGCGTTCAGCTCCGGGTGCCACTGGGCGGCGATGGCTGGGTGCTCGTTGACCAGGAAACGAGTGCGACGTGTCATGAGCACGCACCGTAGGGCGCGCCACTGACATGCCCTTGCCGAGGTCACCAAGCTGCCCCGAATCACCGCCGGATGATGGGGTCGAACGCCATGAGGACGATCGCCGTCACTCTTCGGCCCGTTGTCAGTGGGCGAGCGGACAATCACCGGATGGCCCATGAACCGGCGGAGGCCGGCGAGTCCGAGATCCTCGCCGTCTCCTTACGCACGTACCTGTCCGAGGCCGGCTTTGCCTTCACCGGCCTGACCGGCAAGGAGGCGACCCAGTCCAGCACCCGGGCGGTGGTGCAGTGGGTGGGAGCGTCAGGGTGGAGATGCAGGACCGAGGCGCAGATGCGCTACATCGAACCGCCCCGCCTGAAGCACGGAGGCTGCATCGCCTACTGGTCGCCGTCCTGGTCTGCCTACCTGGACCTGCGCGTGATCCGCAAAGACGGCCCACCGGTCGCCGTAGAGATCGACCGTGCGGACGAGAGTACCGCCGTAGACAAGCTCCGAGACGAAGCCCTCCGCGGGCGCCCCGCGCTGTGGATCCGCTGGCACGGAGCGCTGCGTGCCGAACTCCCGGCCGGCGTGGCCCGTCTCCACTTGCCCACGCGGTCCAGCAAAGCGCCCCAGGAAGGCCGCCGCCGCGCTGCCCGCCGACGCCTCCGCCCAGCTCGTGAATGGTTCCGGAACGCAGCAGCCGTACCCCCGTATCCGGATGGCTCCGTCACCGGCGGATCCGTCATCCGGAGGGCCGTACCATCGGCCGGCACCTGGACACCCGCGTCCCGCCGATACTGATTCTGGAACGTTATGACCGCGCGGGTCCTGGAACAGAAAGCGCGCTGATGAAGCTGAAGACGAACAAGTGGGCGGCTGCCCTGGGCTTGGGAGCGGCCGCAGTAGCCGCAGTGGCGGGCGCAACAGGAGCAGCCAGCGCCGCACCCGCCGACGGCGGACCGAGCATCCAGGCAGGCACCGCGCGGATGGCCCCGCAGGGCGGCGCCATCGTGCCCGTCGACTTCACCTGCAACCCGGGCGACACTGTCACCGATCTCACCGTTAAAGTCGGACAGAAAAAATTGCTGGATCCCCCTCATACCCCTGGTTCACCCTTCGGACCGCCGCCGGGCGCTACGGGGAGTGGATCTGTCCAGGGAGCTGTCTGCACGGGCAGCCCTCAGCATGCGGACGTCCAGATCCGGGACACCACCGACCCCATCGCCTTCCCCCCTCCCGGAGAACTGGTAGCCGGAAAGTACGCAACCGTCCACGCCACCCTGACGACCAGCTCAGGCACACATCCGGTCATCACCTCCTCAGGAGCCGTTATCGGCTCCGCATCTGACAGTGAGGTAACCCTGGCGCTGGGCGGCAGCCACGTCACCACGCTCGGTGGCGAGATGCAGGGCGGCTACCTCAGCGTGCAGCACCGTGACCAGGCAGACGACTCCAGCATCTTCACCCTCGTCCCGCTGGACAACAGCGAAGTGGCGCTCAAGTCGAAGCTGAACGGCAAGTTTCTCATGGTGGACCAGGACACCATGGGCGACGCCGGCCCGAATTACCATCTCCGGGCAGGCGCCAGCGAGGTCGGCCCCTGGGAGAAGTTCACCCTGGACAAGCTCAGCGACGGCTCGACCGCCCTCAAATCCAGCTCCACCGGCAAGTACGTCTGGAACGCCTTCGGCTCCGGCACTCTGACCGGATACGGCGAGCAGACCCAGGCCGCACACATCGCCATCGCCCCCGCCAACCCCGGCTTCCCCCTCCACCCAGCCCAGCCCTGACCCTCGTCCGGACACACCTCGGACCCCCGGAATCAGCCAGTTGACGTCTCAAGGGCCCGGCTCGGGGGCCGCACCGTCCGGCGACGCTGCGGCCCCCGCCGTCACGGTTGCTGGCTGCGGTTTGTCCAGCACGCTGGCGGCCGGCAGCTCAACTGCGCGGGTATTTCCAGCGGTCAGGGTCGCCCTCCCGCCGGGCCTCTGCCGCTACGTTGTCGAGAGGGCTCATAACTACCGACGGAGTCAGCCTCACCGTGGCCCGCAGGTTGCGCAGGCACGGCGGCGGTGAGACACCCGCCCTGTGAAGGCTGGCCGGGTTCGCGCGCTGCACTATGCGGCCAACTGGGTTGATCAGCACCCTGTGAGCTGGCTGAAGGGCGCCTTCCCCGCGTCGCAGGAGATCGGCACTTGGACACTGACGCTTAGCGGAACGCGGCTTGACGCACTGCCGTCGCAGGAAAAGTCCGAGAACGAGGCACGCTCAGCCCTCCTGGACACCTGGTCGGCGTCCATCGAGGTCGAGCAGGACTTGGCAGGTGAGCGCGGACCTCGCATCCGCCTCGGGATCAGCCTCACGCGACGGTTGCTGCCATTCGTCGTGACACATCGCCGGAGCCGGACTGGTCATGGCGGGATACGGATGTGACCAGTCCGGCGCGGTTGAGGTGCCTGCGGCCACTGCGGAACAGGAGCCGAACGGTTGACGATGCTGCGTACGGGCTCTCGGCGCACCTGGTCGTGGGCTGGCAGTGATCACACTGCGGACCATCGGCTCAACGTGTCCTCCGGCTACTCCGGCTCGGGAGGGGCCAGACAGCGGGGCGCGAGAGCCCCGGGCGGGAGGTCTCCCGAGACCCGCCAGCGGAGGGGCCGCCTCTGCCAGGAGCCCCTCTGGTGTGGCCCCGGCCAGCCGGCCTGCCACCTGTCATGCCGTCCACGCCCCGGTCAGCTGCGCGTGAAATCCGTTATCTGGAACTCCTCTACGGCTCTGTTGACGGCGTATACGTGGCCGCCTTCGGGTGATGCCGTGAGGCTTCGCACGAACTCGATTTCCGCGGAGGCGGTGCTGCGGATGCTGAAGGAGGAGGTGTCGACTTCCATAAATCCCGCCCCATTGGCATCGGCCGTCGCGGCGTACAAGGTCTTGCCGTCCCGGGAGATATGCAGCGCCCCTGTGGACGCGCTGTTGATCAGTTTCGGGGTCATGGTGGCGGTCTCCACCTCATGAAGGCCGGTCCCCGCCCCGGAGGCAGCCCACAGGTAGAGTCGGCTGCCGTCTGGCGAGAGAGCAATGCTGCCTGCGGCCGAGCCGCGGTGGGCCGTCGCTCCTATCGAGTGAACCTGCCACTGGCGGCTGGTGGTGTCGAGGGAGAAGAACGACTCGTAATCCAGGGGGCCCGCGGCATTGTTGATGTAAACATGATTGCCGTCCGGCGACACGGCCATACGGGCCTCCGCAGAGACTGACCCGCCGCGCGGATCGCTGTAGGAACTGATCACCGACCCGGTTGCAGGGTCCACAACGCTGACCCACCGCCCGCCCGGCATGACCTGGGCATCCTCGAGAATGTACAGGAGGCCCCCGGCATCCACCGCGATATCGGTCAGCATTCCCCCGCCGTTGGGGGCACCAGGTGCCGGGATGTAACTGCGAACGGTGTCCGTCGCGGTATCGATCACCGTGACACCATCCCAGCTGGCGGTGTACAGACTCTTGCCGTCCGGGGACATCACCGCACGGTCATCAAAGCCCCCGCGCTCGTTAGCGATCGTGGTGACAGTCTTGCCCGTCGCGGTGTCGATCACCGCTACCCCCGCCTCGCCGTCCCCATCCGCCCGTACCCCCTTGTTGACCGGGACGTATGCCTTCTTTCCGTCGGGTGTCAGCGTCACATCACCCGCGGACTGCTCCAGCGGGATCTGCGTAGCCTCCCATGACGCAGCGGTGCTGGCCGCGGGTGCCATCACCGCAGCAGGGGCCACCGGGCCAGCTGCAGACGCGGGCGTACCCGCACCGATGACACCCAGAGAAACGGCCGCAAGGACTCCTGCTCCCGCGGCAGACCAGAGCGAGCGGACTTTCATAGAAGACTCCTGACAGTAGACGGCGGGCCGGGTGGCAGAGCACCGCAGAATTCCGGCCTTTTGGCCGCACAACCAGTAAATCCCCCTGTATCTGCCAGCGGGGCCGGCCAGCCGGCCCCGCGAGAAGCCGGAATCCAGCCGGACACCTGGCCGAGCCGGTCGTCTGCCGGATCCTCGGCGGCAAGGCCTGGAGCCGATGGTCCGGATGATCCTGGCGACCGCACCACGCCGGGCGGCGGCGCTCTGCTCCGCCTGGGCATGTCCGGTGTGACCTTCCTGGACTCCGCCGGCCTGAACCTCCTGCTGCGCCCTGCGCCGCCGTCGCACCGAGGACGGCAGCAGCCTTGTGCTGACCGGCATCCGGGGCGAACCCCTACCAGGGTCCGGTGCGCCGGGCGAGGCCGCTCTCCGGGCCGGCGGTGATCTCGCCGCAGGGGCCAGGAGACCATTGAGCCTGCGCTTCAGACAAACAGCGAAGAGCTTCCTCTGACCTGCAGTCGTGGAGCCTGGCCGGGCTGGCGGGCGTTGGGGCGGGGGATGCCTTCCGGGTTACGCACTGTTATCGGCGTGGCGTCCTGTGTTCTTTGTTCTTTTCGTTCCTTTTATTCATATTTGGGGGCGTAGGCTGTGCGCAGGAAGCCCCGCGTCAGGCGGGGGACCCTCCGGGGTTCTGCTGCTGGGTGCCGGGCATGAGAAGCGGCCGCCGGCAGAGCACTCCTCTGGAGATGAGCCAGATGCCTTACCTGGAAGCAGGGCCTGGACAGGAAGCAGCGGGAACGGGCAGCGGGCCGGGGCGGCGGCGTCACCGTGCGCGGGCGGCAGGAGCAGTGCTCGGCGCTGCCGTCCTGTGTGCGGGACTTGCCACCGTCGCGGCAGGACCCGCCTCCGCAGCCGAACAGACCGAGACCTTCACCTTCACCGGCGCAGTCCAGCAGTTCACCGTGCCGGCCGGGGTGACCTCAATTCATGTAGTCGCCGATGGCGGCCAGGGGGGCAACGACGGGGCGCCGGGCGGCTTGGGCGCCCGTGTGACGGCGGACCTTGCGGTGGAGCCGGGCAGCGTTCTCGATGTGTATGCCGGCGGCGCCGGGAACGGGTTCGGCAGCGGCGGCTTCAACGGCGGTGGCCCGGGCTATGCCAGCTTCGGCGGGGGCGGAGGCGGAGGCAGTGACGTCCGCCCGGCCGGCGCCGGTCTAGACGAGAGGCTTATGGTGGCCGCCGGCGGCGGCGGAAGCAGCGGCCGGTTGGCGCCCTCGGCCGCCGGGGGCAATGCAGGCAGTGACGGAACGGACAGTGCAGGCGCAGGAGGCGGCGGGAAGGCCGGGACCTCGGCCAGCGGCGGCAGCGGAGGCTCAGGGGGCATCGCCCCCGACGGAGGAAGCGCCGGTAGCTCCGGCAGATCAGGCGGGCTGGGCACCGGTGGCGACGCAGGCGCTGCCGCGGTACTGGCACCTGCCAGCAACGCCGGCGGGGGAGGCGGAGGCGGGCTTTACGGAGGCGGCGGAGGCGGAAGCGGCGCCCGGCAGGTCGCCGGAGACCCCTCCGCAGGCGGCACCCCCGGCGGTGGTGGCGGCGGGGGCTCCAGCCTGGACCCGGACGGCGGGGCTGCACCCACCGCGGCACCTGCCGGGAACGGC
>NZ_JBIBHT010000017.1:0-44089 GCF_042957155.1 Streptomyces sp. NPDC008121
AACCTCACCAAACGCATAACAGGCGAAACCACCCCCACCTGGCGAGGGACGTACTAGGGCATCAAAGGGCAATCCACCTACCTCAAACGCCCTCTTAGACCTCGTTTCCTTTGGCGGTGTGGGTCGTTGTGCTGGGCATGACGAGTCTTGCTGAGCGGTTGGTGCCTGATGAGTTGTGGGAGTTGTTCCGGCGGGTGGTGCCCGAGACGGTGGTGATACGTCCGCAAGGGGGCGGGCGTCGGCGGTCGGGGGACCGTGAGTGTCTGGCGGCGATCGTGTTCGTGGCGACGTCGGGCTGCACGTGGCGGCAGGTTCCGCCGGTGTTCGGGCCGGCCTGGTCGACCGTCTACCGGCGTTTCGCCCGCTGGAGCGCGGACCGCGTCTGGGCCCGCCTCCACCGGGTGATCCTGGACGAACTCGGTGCCCAGGGACGCCTGGACTGGTCCCGCTTCGCCATCGACTCGGTGAGTGTCCGGGCTCTCAAAGGGGGCTCCTGACAGGACCGAATCCGACCGACCGTGGCAAGAACGGATCGAAGATCCATCTCGTCACCGACCGGTCGGGCCTGCCGGTCGCGGTCGCCATCTCCGCGGCCAACACCCACGACAGCCTCGCTCTTCAGCCGCTCGTCGCCTCCATACCGCCGGTCCGCAGTCGCCGCGGACCGCGCCGCAGACGCCCGGACAAGCTCCACGGTGACAAGGGCTACGACTATCCCCACCTGCGGCGATGGCTCCGCGGCCGGGGAATCACACCACGGATCGCCCGGCGTGGTGTGGAGAACTCACAGCGTCTGGGACGCCACCGATGGGCCGTCGAGCGGACCATGTCCCGGCTCTCCGGCTGCCGCCGGCTCCACCGCCGCTACGAACGCAAGCCCGAACACTTCCTCGCCTTCACAGCCATCGCCACCAGCCTCATCAACTACCGACGACTCACCAAGTGAAACGACGTCTTACAGAACCTGCAGGTCAGCAGGGGTGATCCAGGACATGGGAGCGATCGGGTCCAGCGCGGACGACGCGCTCGCGGAGTCCTTCAACGCGACCTACAAACGCGAGACTCTCCAGGGCAGAAAGGTCTGGCCCAGCGAGCGCGAGGCCCGCCTCGACGCCCTCCGGTGGCTGAACCGCTACAACACCCGACGACGTCACTCCCGCCTCTGACACCGCAGCCCCATCGCCTACGAGACAGCACTCCGCACAACATCAACTGCGCTGGCCGAAGCCGCATAACCCGTGTCCAGGATTCGGGGTCAAGGCCCCCACGGCGGTGGCCACAAGGTCCTCGGCGGCCAGGCCGGCCGCAGGAACCGTGCCAACGCCGTACAGCTGCATGCGCACGGCCGTCGACTACTACTCCGCCTTCCCTGCTCGGAGAGCCTCGCCAACGAAAAGACAGAGACCGCTCACTCGTTCTCGACCCGGGCGCAGGCGTTCTTCACCTCCGGCAGGCATCACCGTCGAAGGCGTCCTGACCGGCAACGACTCCTGCTACCGCTCCCGCGATGGGGGCGACGTCCTGGCAGCGGCCGGGACCGCCCGCGAACGAACCCGGTCCTACCGGCCCCAGACAAACGGCAAGGTCGAACGCCTCAACCGCACCCTGTCCTCCCAGGACGGACCGTCTAGTCCTTCCAGGAGAGGCCTTTGCGTAGGCCCTTGAGGAGGAGGTGGTGAGGGGGCCGCGGGATGAGACGTCTCTTTTCGCCGGATCTGTAGCAGCACAGCGCGGCGATGGAGGTCCGGCGGCGGGACCTGCCACGCACGCGCCTCACGGGAGTGTGCCCGCGCTGGCCACAGGTCCGGGTGACCGGCGGCGTCCTCGAGGACGATCCGGGCACCGGACGCCGCCGCGAGTCTTTACCCGGGGCCACACCTCCTTCTTCCACAGCTCCACCGCGTGCTCATCACGCTCGAGTGCTCTGCGGGCGGGGTGCCTGCCAGGACGCGCCGTGCCGTTTTCAGCGGCCGGGACACCGCCGCCACCGGCAGGCTCACTCGCAGACGGCGGCGGAGCACCGTGTGGACCCGGGTCGGAGTCCATTGTTCGTCCTCGAAGCCGTGCGCCGACGGATCCTGGCCGAGTTCTCCTCCAGCACGGTGAACCGGGCCTCAGTGACCATCGGGGAGTTGGCCGGCCGAGCGCAGGGCTTCAATACCGCCTTTGCACCAGACACGGCGCCAGCGTTCCACCGACCGCACACTCACCCGCAGGTCCGGTCCCGCAGTCTTCTCACCCGCCGCGAAGCGTTGCCCGGCCTGCAACCAGACCCTCACGAAACGCCCGGCGCTCAGCGGTCAGGCCTCCACCCTCCGGATACCGCATCCCACCGGCATAACCGCAAGGATCTAAACCGCACCATCCGATGGCAACCCGGAAACCTCAGTGCTTCACGACACTCCGCAAACGCCACCGCTTCGGGTTCTGCCGTGCTCTTGCGGAGGAGTGCAGGTGCTGGCACACGCGATGTCGAGGCGGCTTTGTGGGCATCAGTGCGGTTCGCTCTGAGGGCGCCTGCGGGCGTAGAGGCGGCTGACGGGTTCAGCCGTTAGGCCATGCAGCAGGATGCTGGTCATGACAGTGATCACTATTACCTGAAAGACAAAACCACCTTCCGCCTCACGCAGTTCGATCGAAGCGAGGATCCCGAAGACCACAGATGTAATTCCGCGCGGCCCCATCCAGCCGAGGAACAGCCGGTCGCTCCACACGAGGTCGGTGCCGGCCAGTGCAACCACCACTGGCACCAAGCGAACCAGGGTGACCGCTAGCAGAGCGTAGAGAATGACGGACAAGTTAAAGCCGTTCCGGAATTGGTCGTTGATAATCTGACCGAAAAGAAACCAAAGCGCGAGAGTCAGCAGGATGACTACATCATCGGTCGTGTTGTATGCACTCTCAGTGAGGTGACGCATCGCCGGCGCGATGCAGACACCGGCTACAAACGCGGCAACGAAACCGTTGCCGTTTAAAGCCGCGGACAACGTGTACGCAGCGATGGGCACGCTCAGCACAGCGAGTCCCGTCGCAGGGCGCTGCATCCAGCCCTTCACGCAGGAGCGCCACAGCAGCCATCCAGCGACACCGCCGATAAGTGACCCGGCTGCGATGGCCCACGCTACTGACTTCATGGCGTCTAGGGCGACAGCGGCGTAGCTCATCTCGGCTGTGTGAGGCTCGGCGGCGGCGACGCAGAGCAGGAATACGGGTGCAATTACCCCGTCGTTTAGTCCCCCTTCGACGTTGAGCACCCGCCGCAAGCGGGCCGGAATGCGCTTGTCCCGCACGACGGCCGCCGTGGGGGCTAGGTCAAGCGGGATAATGACCGTCGCCAGCGTCGCGAGAACCCATCCCGGCTGACCCGGAAAGAGTGCGAGCGCGATCGCGAAGGCGGCGCCCAGGGTAAGGGGCAGCGCGACGACAAGGAGGCGGGCGGCGACTGCCCGCTCCCGGCGGATGACCCCTGCGGGCACCTCAATCGCGTCGACGAATAGCAGGAGGGCGAGGACAACCTCTACCGCGTGCTCGAAGCCCGCCATGTCCCCAAAGTCGAAGGCGAGCGGCGGGTTCGAGCCGCTGGTGAGGGCGATTCCTGCGATTATCATGGAAATCGGCGCGGTGATGCTCCATCGGGCGAGTCGGTGTGCCAGGGTGCACCAGGCGAACAGGATGCTGGCGATGACTGTGACGGCGAGCAAAACCATCCGCGCTTTCGAAAAGGCCCGAGCGGAGCAGGACAGGCCTGCGACCGCTCCTGGCGAGTGGGCCGACGGCGTGGCCAGCGCGTCGGCGATCGAGTGGGGCGCCGGATTACCGATATCCGGCTCCATGCTTGCTGGGTGCGGTCACCCAGGAGAGTCAAGAACGTCCCTGAAATCGTCGGCATATTCGGGGGACGCCCCAAATCCCAGCTGCGGAGGCTGTAGACGCCACGGGAACCGCCCAGAACATCGGCGGATACCTCAGAAGTTTCACTCGCCTCGCCAGAGGAGCCGATGTCCTGGATACGGCGAGAGGTCACAATGCGCTCCTCAAAGACGGAGATGCCGGTGGCGGCAGGCTACGCGCGCCGCACAGAAGTTGCGCCCATTAAGAAGGGCGCGGTCACCCGCATGGCCCCATCCCCTGATCTTCGCCGCTAGGAGTCCCGGCCTTCAGGCCGGGCGGGAAGTGATCCCGGAAGCGGCGCCCCGCTGCAGGAGCCCGCGAAGTACGGGGCGCCCAGACCACCGAGCCCGTCCCGGTGTGGTGGATACAGCTGGTGTATTCGGCTACAAGTAGCGGGACCTGACGCCTTTCAGGCTGTTGACCAGTTTGGGCAGAGCGGTCTTCGGCGGGTAGTGCACGAGCAGGTGCACGTGGTCGCCCTCGTGGCCGAACTCGCGCAGCTCGGCCACGGGCGTCCCGCCTGACCGCTTCGCAGCGGGTCAGCATGACGTCATCGAAACACCCTCGGAAGCCTCCTTCGCCTCCTTCGCCGGTGTCTCGCGTCGCTCCTCGTACGGGCTGACCAGCCGTCACTCACGCCCGGATCCGTGGCGGCTCGGTGACCGTCTTCTCCGACGACAATGTCAGGGCGGCCGCGTCCCTGGGGCGGCCTCGCGTTGTGGATACGCTGACACTGGATCTGCTTGATCCGGAGGAAGCGAGAAGACCGCCGATGGCGTTGTAGGACCACTCGGAGGAGATCAGGGCCGATGCGGTGGCCCTGTACGAGTCCACACCCGGGGCGACGCACAAGAGCATCGCCGCTGACCTGGGGGATCAACCGGCCAACCCTGCGCGAGGGGGGCTGCGGGACCGCGACCGCCGTGGCCTCACCGCCGCGGCTGCGAAGCCGGCTGCCCAGGCCCGGAAGGTGACACTGTCCGCTGATCCCAGCGAGCGGGTCCGTCATCTGGAGGCGCAGGTGGCCGCACTTGAGGCAAGTGAGCGCAAGCCCGCCACCGCAAGGCGGCCAGGTATCTCGCCGGAGGGACGAAATGGTGACCATTCGCTTCCAGTTCCCTGACGGCCACCGGGACACCTACGAGGTGAAGCGGCTCTGCCAGGTCCTGGACGTGAATCGGTCCAGCTCCCACAAGTGGTTCGCCGACGCCCAAGCGCGGGCCGCCCGGCAGTACAAGACCGGGTCCTGGCCCAGGAGATCCGTGAGATCCACGGCGAGCCCGGCGGCTGCTACGGCTACCCGCACGTGACGGGCTGAGCTCGGGCGGCGGGTCAACGAGAAGCGGGTCGCCTGAATACGGCGGACGTTCTCCATCACCGGCATGCGCCTGCGCACCACGGTCCCGGACCCGGCCACCTCACCGGTCCCGGACCTGTGCCAGCGGGATTTCACGGCCACCTGGGCGGGGCGCAGGTACATGGGCAGCATCACGTATCTTCCGCTCACGGACGGGGCGTTCCTCTATTTCGCGACCGTGCTGGACTACTTCAGCCGCATGGTCGACGGCTGGTCCACGGCCGGCCACAGCTCAGGCTCTGGCCGCCAACGCACTGCGGATGGCCGCTTCGGCCCGAGGCGGCCTGGACGGCGCAGTCTTCCACTCCGACTATGGTGTCCAGTACGGATCCCGGGCCTTCGCCGGCCTCTGCGACCAGCTCGGGGTGGCCCTGGTCGACGGGCGCGGTCGGCACCAGTGCCGACAACGCGGCCTGCGAGAGTTTCCCACGCGTCCCTGAAACGCGAGATCCTCCAGAGCGCCCACGACTACGGCGACGCCGACGCCTGTCGCAGTACCGTCTTCGCCCGGCTGACCCGCTACAACACCCGCCGTCGGCACTCTGCTACTGAGGTTGTAGGCGTCATGTCGTGATGGTGAGGCCGGTCGCGCCGAGGCAGCCGTCGAGCGTCGCTTCGGTACTGGATCTGGCGAAGACCGGGTCGTAGTCGGCGGATGAGGTCGTCGGGGTCGACGAAGGCGGTGTTGGCCTGGCTGGTCCGGCGGAGTACCGGCCAAATGCCCTCGACGGGGTTGAGGTCGGGTGCGTAGGGCGGCAGGTGGTAGGCCACGACCTATTCATGGGCGTCGATGAACTCGCGCATCCGCCGGTCTTTGTGGACGTTCAAGTAGTCCCAGATGAGAACGATCGGCCCGCCGGGCTGCTGGTGGGCTGCGATGAGGAGGTCGCGGTACTCGGTCCAGGCGAAGCTCTTGCGGCCGTCGCTCTTGTGATCGGTCTGCCGTTTGGGCCGGTAGATCAGGCGGGAGCGTTCGCCCGGTTTGCAGCAGCACTGGGCCGCGATGGAGAAGCGGCGCTGGGAACGGCCACGGACCCGGATGACGGGTGTGGTGCCGCGCTGGCTCCAGGTGCGGGAGGGCCGGCGGCGTCATCGAGAAGCCGGCCTCGTCTTCGAAGACGATCCAGGCCCGAGAGCCGCCGCGGTGGTTCCAGGTGCGGCCACACCTCCTTCACTCAGTCGGCCACGGCCTCCATGTCACGCTCGACGGCACGGCGGGCCGGCACCTGGTGGCTCCAGCCGTGCCTGCGCAGCATCTGCGAGATGCCCGACAGCGTCATGCTGTTATGGAACCGCCGTCCGATCAGCGTCTTGATCCGGGCCAGCGTCCACCTCTGGTCCGGCTAGCTGTGCCAACCGGTCCCTTGGCCAACTCCTGTGGAGCACGGCGAACAACGCCTCGCTCATCTTCGGACGGGACGCCGGGCCGCGGGACCGGACCCCGACCTGACCGGCTGCCTTCCAGGCCTGCCGCTACCGCTGGACCGACCGGACACTGACCCGTAACTCTCTGGCGATCTCCGTACTGCCCCGCCCATCGACGAACAGTGCAACCGCTTCCATCCGGATCCGCTCGCGGAACGCTTGCCTCTCCGCGGTCAGACCCCCACCCTGCGGATACCTCATACACCTGGCATACCGCGACGATCACCAACCGTCAGCCCCCTGCGACAAGACGACTTCAAGGTCAGTAGCCGCCCTGAAGGCCAGAGGAGTAGCCAATCGCTGCTCAGATGCACCCCGATCGGAGGAGGGCTGTGTCGGCTCCCTATAGGGGGTCTGTGCTCCTCCGATCAATGATGCATCGAGGAGCGAGAGCGCTGACGGACACGCGGCGCAGTCTCTTGGCGCCAGTGAAACAGACCTTGGCTGCTCCCACTTGGGGCTGACGGGCACGGAGCGGCACATTGTCGGGTCAGGGGTTTGGGCCGGGGGCGGAGCCGCAGTGAGCACCGACTCGATCGGGGACACATTCGTGGCGACAACTACGGGGAGGCAACACTAGTTCCACCGCGATGTAGGTCGATTGGAGGGATGTCGCGTCCGTCCAGTTTCAGATACAAAGAAGAAGGGGGCTGCCGAGTGGTTGCGATATTGATGCCAGGGGCAGGCCGCAAGCTACAATCAGACAGGGAGACACAATGGCAAGCGTATACGATAGTCCGCCCAGCCGCCTTTTGCAGGCATTAAGCGGTATGCAGCGACTGCAGGTAGAGTTGCGCAGTGTGCAGCACCAGATGTCGTGTCGAGAATTTGTTGCAACCTCAGCCGGAGGCGCCGTGGTGGCCAGAGTTAACGGCCTGATCGGCTTGACCGATTTGCGGATCAATCGCGCGGCAGTTAGCGATGCGGCTCTTTCCCAAGAGATTCTTTCCGCCATACGGAAGGCTTCGACTGCAGCCACGGCGGCCCACTCGGAGTTGCTCGCTCCAATTCATCGCGAGCTTGCCGAGCTGCAGCGGACGGCGCTCTCTCTAGGGGTGTAGCGCAGGTATGCAACACAGTTCCGTAGTCTAAGACCAGCTGTGCTTGCTTTCATCGCTGACGCCCTGCTCCCTGAACTTCCGAGACTGACTCTTGGTCCTCCACGCAGTGGAGTCGAGCGCTCACGAGTGGTCGCGCATCGGCTCCTGGCTTGACTTCTGGCACCGGGTGATGTCCTCTGATTGGAGGACCCCCGCGGTTACATATCGGTGTGGTCACCGTTGTTGGATGCGGATGCGGACGCGGGGAAAGGCAGGCGGCAGAACAGACTGCCCAGGCTCGTCGTCGAGCTGCTGGCGGCAGCGGAGACCGGGCGAAAGAAGAAATCTCGGTAGCGACGGCCACTGTGCATGATGTGGCCCCTCCGCTCCTGACATAACACTATTCGTTGATGATTTGAGGGGACTGAGTCGAGGTGACACAACCGAAGAAGGTCACTGTAGTGGTGGCGGACGATCACCCGATCTACCGGGAAGGCATCGCGCGAAGCCTCAACCTCAGCGGGCAGGTTGAAATTATGTCTGAGACAGAGGACGGCGCCGCTGCGCTCGAGGCGATCGTCAAGGAGGATCCAGACGTTGCGGTAATCGACTATCGGCTGCCGCGTCTCAATGGCCTGGACATAGTGCATGCTGTTTCGCGTGACAAGCTGCGAACGCGGGTCTTGCTCCTCTCGGCTGTGACAGACAGTTCAGTCGTGTTCAAGGCCATGCAAGAGGGCGCTGCCGGCTACCTGTCTAAGGATGCTCAGAGGGCCGAGATACTGGACGCGGTACTAAGGATAGCTAAAGGTCACACCGTGATCCCTCCGGAGCTAGCTGGCCATCTTGCAAGCGAGATAAGAATGCGAGCAAAGAGTGACACGCCAATTCTAACCGAGCGTGAAAGGCAGGTTTTGCGTGCTTTCGCGCAGGGTGACAGTGTCCCTAAGATTGCGCGCGACCTGTTCATCAGTACTAGCACGGTCAAGACCCACGTGCAGCGTCTTTACGAGAAGCTTGGTGTATCGGATCGTGCGGCCGCGGTTGCCGTAGCTATGCGTGGTGGGATGCTGGAATAGAGAACGTGCTGGAGTGGGTTGCAGAGCGCCTGTATGTGCAGCCTGGCACGCTAAACTTTATTCCAACCCCGCGAACGCTGTAGAGATACCGAGGGCGAGCCGCAGACTCTCCGAGCCTGCGGCGCAACCACGAGAGATGCACATCGATTGTCTTTGCGGTGCTTCCAAAGGCATTTCCCCATACATGGCTGATCAGCTCCTGCTTGCTCACGACCCGACCGGCGTGACGGGCAAGGTAGGATAGCAGGCTAAATTCCTTTGGGCGAAGATTGAGATGTCGGCCATTGAGAGTGGCGCAATGAGCGCGCATGTCAATGTGAAGATCACCAACTGTGAGTTCCGCCGGTTCGCCTGTCGGCTCGCAAGCTGACAGTGTTGACTTGATAACAGCAGCCGCTAGGTCTGCTGAGAACGGCGTTCGCATATACCCATTTGCGCCCGCCCCGAGGCCTGCGACCACCTGCCGCTCAGTTCCACACGCAATGACTGGCACAGGGCCAGCAGATTTCAGCATTTTCAAGACGGCGAGAGAGCTGCAGTCCTGCAAAGCGAGGTCGAGGAGGATGACTTGCGGGTTTCCTGTCAGGGCTAGCGTGATCCCTTCAGATCCTGTGTGTGCCACTCGAACTTCGTGGCGCTGCCCTTCAAGGAATGTGGCGAGTCGAGAGCTCTCCGAGACGTCGTGATCTATAAGAAGCAGCTGCGCCACGCTGTCTTCCTCCCTCATAATAATCGCACCTAGCAGTGGACACTCCATCTGAGCAGAGAAAGTCCTCCTTATCCATGTGCGAAAGGATGCACTATGATCTCGAGCTGGGCGACCCGTATGGAGGAGGCCATTTGCTCCTGTTGGCTCGACCGATCTCCGGGTTTGGTGCTGGGTGCTGGGCGGAGGGGGCACTAGCCCGAGTAGACCCACCTCTTCATCCTCTTGATGGACACTCTCCGGGCTCCAGGAGAGTCCGCTTGCAGGATGGCAGGCAACTACCGTATGAGAGATGCTGGCTACTGACCCCCAACAGATTACTAGGGTGGGGAGTAGCTGTCGCAACAGGCGTACCCATGATGGGTGCGTCCTGTGGACGTTTAGCAGTTCCCCTCGAGATGGTTGACCTAACATGCCCGGCACAGATCGATATCACCGCGGAGGAGGAGTCGGCCTTACAGCAGGCGACTCTATATTGCACGACACCGGAGGAATCGGCCGACTAATTCAACGCGCATTGAGAGAAGCCAAAAGATCTCAATGCCGTTATCGAGTGGGGGCCATCTTGGTGGGCGGACGACGGATTATTTCCTGCTCTCCTAATATTCCAAGGAACCGCCCGACTATCGATTTCCGGCATGCAACATTTCATGCCGAAGAGGCCGCCCTGCGCAGAGTGCGGGATGCGGCGGGTCTGTCCATTTACATCGGCCGTCTCAACGCTTTCGGCGGGTCTGCTCTGGCGCGCCCTTGTGCGCGGTGTCAGCAAGCCCTTCTAGCCGCCGGTGTGAGCCGCGCCTTCTATAGCACCAACACCTCAGCGGTCGGTTGTCTCTACCTCCGCAGCTGAAGAGGGCGTGGCATTCTTCTATGCCCGGCCTGCCGGGAAGTCGACGACGCGCGGGCCGCTTTCCCCTGAGTGAGCCTCTTTCATCCTGAATAGTCGCAGGTCAGTAGTACGTGGATGGCTTGGACGGTGCGGCTGGTTCGGCGGGGGGAGGAGCGTGCTCTGCGCATGATGTGCCAGGACTTGAGTCGGGCGAAGGCGCGTTCGCCGGGTGCTTGGAGTCGAGCGTGGTCGCGGTTGAACTGCTGGTAGCGCTCGGGCTGTTCGCTGTGGTGGTAGTACGGGGTGCGGAAGGTGGCGCCGGCGCCCTGGTAGGCGCGGTCCGCGGGGACGAGGATCTGCCGGGTCAGGCAGGCCTGAACGATGCCGTGGGCGCGGGCTGAGGTCAGGTCATGTGTGCGGCCGGGTGTCGCGCGGGAGAACCACAGGGGTGTGCCGTCCGGGCGGGCGATGACCTGCACGTTCATGCCGTGCTTCTTGTGTTTCTGCGAGTAGTACGGCTGATCGGCGCGGACGCGGTCGGTGGGGATCCGTGTGCCGTCAACGATGACGTGGTCGCCCTCACCGAGGCCGGTGAGGGCTTCGTGGAGGCCTGGTGCCCAGGAAGCCAGCACCTCCAGGGCCTCGTCCACGTAGCGCCAGGCGGTGGCCTGCGATATCGCGAACCCGGCGCCGAGCTGGGCAAACGTCTCGTTCTTGCGTAGGTGGACCAGCGTGAGCAGTGAGCATTTTCAGAGTGGCCACCGATCGGGTGACGTGAGGCTGGCTGTGGAACGGGCGGAGCCCCAGGGCTGTTGAGCAAGGTGTCTAAGCTCAACTCTTCAGCCTTGGGGCTCCGCTGGTTCCTTATCGTGCCGTACTCGACGTCCCGCATGCGCTCGTGGAGTGGGTCACCATGCTGATCGTCACCCGCGAGGGTGACCGCCGGTGCAAGCTACCGCCGTCCCAGCGTGCCCTGGCCGCGCTGGTGTACCTGCGCAATATCCACACGCTCACACAGATTGCCGCCGGTCTGGGGATCAGCGTGGGCACCGCTCACGCCTGTGTCCAATGTCCTGGGCCCCCTTACGCCGCCGCACCCGGCGTTCAAGCTCGACCCGTTCGTCATCTGTCAGGTTCAGCGGCGCAAGCTTCGGACCAGGACGAGTCATGCATGAACTATAAGCCAACTACCGACTCAGGACACTAGGGGCGGAAGCGCGCATGTCACCGCGAATGCGGACTGCCCGCCCGGTCAGCCGCCGCAGGCGAGGACTCCCGCAACCGTCTGTGCTGCACCGGGGATAGCGGGGTCTCCGAACTTGATCCAGACAGCCTGTTCACCGCGCGGCAGGGAGAAGTGGACGCGGCGCCAGTCCGAGGGGTCCGTGCCGGTGGGGTCGAGGCTGCGGCGCAGCACCTCGCCAGAACCGGCAGAAACCATGAAGTAGACACCCTCACCGCTGCGTTCTGCTTCCGGCGTAAGCAGGAACACAGGCCTACCGTCCCATGTGCCGCTGGAGTTGCGCACCAGCCCGAAATACACATAGGAGTCCGCCTGTTGCTCCAGCGTGCCCGCTGGAGCGGTCGGCAGCGCCGCAGCGGGCGGCGCTGATGCGGCCGCCTGGCCGGCGGGCATGAGGAGAACCGCTACCGCGGACGCGGCCGCTAGGACAGTCCATTTTCTGGCCAACTTACATACTCCTTCGCATACAGGGCGTGACGCAGCGCCGGATGGCTTCGCCGCACCTGGCAATGGTGCACAGTCGCTGCGCCGCAGCAGCTCCGCCCAACGGCCCTACGATCGGACCCGGCTACCGCCGCCCTGCCGCCCCGGTGCGCGAGCGTGCGGGCTACTGCCCCTGCCCTGCGTGTAACAGCCCTTGCAGGTGCAGGAGCGCTCCATTCCTTGATCTTCGCAGGGAATCCCGGCCTCCAGGCCGGGTGGGGATGTGACCCGGGAAGCGGAGGCGCGGAGCGCCGGAGTGCCCTGTGTCTCCGGACGGTGCTGAATGGTGCCCTGCCGCAGGAGCTCACGAAGTAGAAGGTGCCCGGAACACCGAGCCTGTCCCGGTCTGGTTGATGCGGCTGGTGTACCTGCCTTGCAGGTGGCGGGAGCGACGCCTTCCAGGCTGTTGACCAGTTTCGGCAGCGCGGTCTTCGGCGGGTAGTGCACGTGGTTGGCCTCGCCGTTGAACTCGCGCAGCCCGGCCCCGGACTATGTTCACTGCAACGTACGTAGGGGAGGGGATGGGCCGGGTGATTCGTGCGTACCGCAGAACGTCCGTCAGGTTCGGGATGCAGTCGGCGCAGCTGCGGGGAATCCGGGCGTTCGATCCGGAGCGTCACGCCCGCTGGCCGTTCTCCTCCCAGCAGGCGGCGCTTCGTCGGCTGGACAAGGCGCTTGCCGGGCTTCTCCGTCGGGTCAAGTCCCGCGGCAGTACGAGACATTCGCACTTCCGGGGTGTGTACTGGTTCGACACGGTCGACTTCCCCGGGGACGGCGACCGGTGGGATGCCACCCCGCACGACCCCGTCAGCCGGGTCCGTTTCCAGGGGTCGGGCACGCCAGGGTCCACCAGCACCGGCCGGTGGTGGGCAAGGTCAGGACCGTCTCGGTCAAGCGCGAAGGAATGCGCTGGTTGGTCGTCCTGACCGCCGAGCAGTCCGCGCCGGAGCTGCTGCGCGCGACCGGCTCCGTGGTCGGCAATGCGCTGGCGTGGCGGGAGCACTGGCGCAGGCAGGCGGCAGGGGTCCTGGAAGCTGTGCCGGCGGCGGGGGACGGCCCGGGGGCCCCTCCCGGAGTGCAAAGCGCCTGCCGGGATGTCCGTTCAGGGTGTGACAGTCGGCGGTCCGGCAGCGCCGCAGGTCGAAGCCTTGATTCCGTGGCTGACGACAAGTCATTTCTGCCGTGGGCGGCAGAGCCCTCAGCCTGGACGTTTTCCGGAACCGGACGCTCCTGTGATTAGCCTGCTCATCACAGGAGCAGGGGAGTGTCCGGCTGTGCAGTACGGGACTCGGGGAAGCTGCCGCCGAAGAGCCGTACCTGTCCGGCTCTGCTGCGCAGGCGGTGCGCAGGAGGCGGGGGGTGTCTCTACGTCCTTCGGCAAGGACGTGGTGCCGGGTGTGAGGCTGTTTGGGTTGGTCATGCGGCGAGGGCGACGGTGCGGGTTTTGGACTCGTAAAAGGTGCCGTCTCGGCGCGTGGCGAACAGGACGTTGATGCGTTGGCGGGCGAGCGGAGGAGGGCTTGGGTGTGGCATCCCGGAGAAGATGGACCAGGCCGCCAACCGGAAGAACAAAGGCCGCAGGGGGGCCGGCCAGTCACCCACGACGTCGGCCTCTACAAGGAGCGGAACACCGTCGAGCGCCTGATCAACAAGCTGAAAGCCTGGCGAGGTACCGCCACTCGATACGATAAAACGCCTGAGAGCTACCTCGCCGGCCACCACCTGCGCGCCTCGATGATCTGGATCAAAGACCTCACCCGGGCCAGCCCTTGGTCACGACCAAATACGCGCCCCAGCTGTATTGCAGACGGGCGTTGTTGACACTCGGCGGTCTTGATCATGGCGAAGACCTCCGGTGTGGTGGAGGTGTCTAGGACTACACCGCACGGAGGTCTTCGTGTCCCACCGAAATGCCCGGCTGACCGTTCACGGCAGGCGGATCCTGGTCGAACGTGTCCTGGCGGGCCGTCCCGTCGCGCATGTGGCGGCGGAGAGGGGATATCTCGGCCCACGGCCCGCAAATGGGTCCGTCGCTGCGGGCCTGCACGACCGCTCCAGCAGGCCCCGCATGACACCGCACCCCGGCCGCACTGGAGGCCCGGGTTTGACGCCTGCGTCCGACCGCAAACTCGGCCGGCACGGATCGGCCCGATCCTGGGCCTGCCCGCCTCAACCGTGCACCGCATCCTTCTCCGGCACGGCCTGCACCGTCTGGCCTGGCACGACCGGCTCACCGGCGAACCGATCCGCCGCTATGAGCGCGACCGGCCCGGCGACCTGGTCCACGTCGACATCAAGAACTCGGCAACATCCCCGACGGCGGCGGCTGGCGAACCGCCGACCACACTGGCCGGCGATCACAACCGGCAGGCCACCACCCACGAGCGCCGCAGCTGCAAGCCGGTGATCGGCTACAGCTACATCCACTCCGCCGTCGACGACCACTCCCGCCTGGCAACAGCGAAGTCCTGCCCGACGAACGCCAGCACACCGTCGCTGCCTTCTGGCAACGCGCAAACGCCTTCTTCCAGGCTCCCGGCATCACCGTCCAACGCGTCCTGACCGACAACGGCGCCTGCTACAAGTCCAAGCTCTTCACCCAGGGCCTGGTCACGGCCGGCATCGCCCACAAGAAGATCCGCCCCTACCGTCCGCAGACGAACGGCAAGGTCGAACGCTTCAACCGCACGCTCCTGGACGAGTGGGCCTACATCCGGCCCTACACCTCGAACCGCGAGCGGACCGAGGCCCCTGGCAGACTTCCTCCACACCTACAACCACCACCGCTGCCACACCGCACTCGACGGACACCCGCCGATCAGCCGTGTCAACAACGCTGCGGGTCAATACACCTAGTGATCTGGTTTTGAGATCCTGTCGCAGTAGCGGCAGATGCGGTCGAGGATCTGGTCGGCGGTCTTGGTCCATTTGAAGGGCCGGGCGTCGTCGTTCCAGACCTTGATCCAGTTCTCCAGTGCGGCCTTGAGTTCGTCGAGGGAGCAGAACACTCCGCGTTCGAGGCAGCGTCTTTCCAGCTCGGCGAACCAGCGTTCGACCTGGTTGATCCATGACGAGTACGTGGGTGTGAAGTGCAGGTGGAAGCGGGGGTGCGCGAGCAGCCACTGGTGCACCACCGGTGCCTTGTGGGCGGAGAGGTTGTCGCAGATCACGTGGACCGCCAGGCCCGGGTCGGTCTGGCGGTCGATCTCGTCGAGGAAGTCACGGAAGTCCACGGCCCGGTGCTGGGTGGACAGCTTTGTGATCACCTTTCCCGTCGCGGTGTTCAGCGCGGCGAACAGATCGACGGTGCCGTGCCGGACGTAGTCGAAACTCCGCCGCTCAGGGACCCCGGGCAGCATCGGCAGCACCGGCGCGGTGCGCTCCAGGGCCTGGATCTGCGGTTTCTCGTCCACCGCGAAAACCGCCGCGTTCGCCGGCGGGGCGAGATAGAGACCGACGACGTCACGGACCTTGTCGATCAGGAACGGGTCCGGGGAGATCTTGAACGTCTCGGTCCGCCACGGCTGCAGGCCGAAGGCATGCCAGATCCGCAGCACGCTCGCCGGGGAGATCCCCACGACCTTGGCCAGCTCCCGCTTCGACCAGTGCGTCCCGCCCGCCGGTGTCTCCTCCAGGGTGCGGACCACGACCTCTTCCACCTGGGCGTCAGTGATGGTCCGCGGCACCCCGGACCGCGGCTCGTCCGACAGACCGTTCAGACGATCCCGGAGGAACCTCGTCCGCCATCGAGCCACCGTCTTGCGCTCTGTGTTCAGCCTCGCGGCCACCACGGTGTTGTTCCACCCTCGCGCGCACGCCAGCACGATCTGCGCTCGCTGGGCCAGGCCCTGTGCAGTAGAACGACGCCTGGCCCAGCTCTCCAACGTCAGCCGCTCAGCCTCCGACAGCACCGCCGGCCGCAGCCTGTTATCACCCATCTCTTCAGGACACCGGACCGAATCCGGCTCCGTCAGGCAAAGCCCAAGATCTGAAACAGAACACGACTCATGAGGCGAGCCCAGAACTCAATACAGATCACTAGCGGTTCACGATGCTGAGTATCGTGTGATTGCCGGGACGCGCATTTTCACCGTCAAGCTTGAAGGTGTCATAAGGGCTGTCCTGCCATATGCTTGAACCGCCATCGGTCCACGCCCTCGTCCCGTAAGTAATTTCGCGGCCCGCTTCGTCCTCAAAGGTGAGCCTTACCTCAGGCGTATTCCAAGCGAAAGCCGTAACCGCGTAGGTTCCCTTCTCGCCTGCCTCGAGGGTGTCCCCGGCGGCAGGGCGCCACAGGCCGTCCCTGTTCTGAATGGCCTGGTCGTAAGTGAAATGCCAGCCGATCATGCGGTGTTCGGGGCGGACATTCACATCGGTGAGGGTCAGCTTATGGCCCGTCTTATTCGTGAGTTCTACCGTATTGGAAACCAGGCTCTGTGCTTCCGCCCCGTCCTCCGGTCCTGCCTCAGGCAGGGCAGGGCTGGCGGTCGCGGAGGAGGACTCTTCCTTTGAAGCCGTTCCTGCAGCGAAGGCTCCTCCGGAAACGCCTGCGGTGAGACAGCCGGACACAACCGCTACCAGAGCCGCCTTGCGCGCGAAATTCATCTTTCTGGCCCTTTCATGTTCATGGAAGAATGCACTTCTATACTCCGTAATTCCGGTGCTGCCTGATATCCCCCGTCCGGCCTGGAACGTTAGTGATCTGTGTCCGCATACTGGTCTGCGCCTCCTGGGCCGGCTGGGGGATCCGGCCGTAGTCCTGCAGGCGGTGCACGCGGGCACCGAGGAGTACGGGCACCGCGCCCGGCGGCACCTGCGCGGGCGGAAGATAGATGCAGGCCGCTCCCTGGCGCGCTGGCCGGGCTGGGCGGGCAGGGATGTCGCGTCTCCTGCCGTTTTCCTGGCGCGCCGTACAGGCTGCAGCAGCCCGGCTCCGGCAGAGCAGGGTTCCCGGGCGGCTGCCGGCTACACGGAGCTGCGGCGTGCCGTCATCTGCCGGTCCTGTGCCTGGTTCAGGCCGTCCTCGCTGCGGCACCACAGGACGGCGGCCGGTCCGTCGGCCCGGGTCGGCCGCCCGGCGCAAGGGCGCGCCCGCATGTCACCAGATCACCCGCACGGCCATTTCCGGGACCCCCGTCCGCCCTCGGCGTGCGCCAGGGCAGGGCAGAGAAGCACGGATACCTCGCAGGCCAGGTCCGCTGTGATGGGCTGCGGACCTGCGGGGCCCCCTGCGGGCACCCGCTTCCGCCCTGCCGCACCGCGTACAGAAGGACGGGCAGGGCTTGCGGTTCATCTGCTGTCCTGCCGGACACGGGCCGCGCCCCCCTGTTACGGAGGCGGAGCCAGCTGCGCAACAGGGGCCCCGAACTTCCCAGCTCACGGCTGCAAGGACAGAGACGAGATACCTCTCCTAACTTGCCAAGGCCCGCCACGCTCGGCCGTCTTGCCGCGCTATGGCGCAGTCAGCTCTTCGACGCCGCCTTCAGTGCGCACATGGCCGGGGCGGCGGCCGACGGTTGTCCTCTTCTTCTGAGGACGCCGGGGTGCCTGCTGCTCGGGGACCAGTGTTGGTGTGCCGCGGCCTGTTGCGGCGGCGTCCGGGTCTACGGCTCCCTTGGCACGGTGGGGGCGGCTACGGTCCCCAGAAGGCGTCCTCGCGAGCCTGGTCGGTGGAGAACAGCCATACCTCAATAATCTTCCCGTCTTTGATGCGGAGGAGGTCGACACCGTCCATGGCCATTGTCACCTCGCCGCGGCGGCCGGCGAAGCGGATGGCGGCGGTGACCAGGTCACCGTTGGTCATGAATGCACCGGCCGTGCCGACAGCGAAGGTGCCCTGGCTAGCCTCCATCATCCCGCGGAGCATGGCGAAGACCGCCTCACGGCCTAGGTGATCGCCGGAGAACCGGTTGGAGCCCGGCTGGTGCCAGATGACCTCCTCATCGAGGAGCCTTCCCACCGTCTGCATATCGCCGTTCTGGACAGCCTGGAAGTACTCGCGGGCAGTATTAATACCGGTACCGGTCATCGACTCACCTTTCTGTTCACTGCAGGACTGGTCACATTTGCGCAGACAGCAGGCTGGCACGGGCGTACTGCCCTGCTGTGGCACTGTTCACGTGTTCTCTTCGCAGCTCGAGATGTGAACCCCCGGGCCGGCTGCGCAGGGGAAGCGGCCACTCACGGGGAGAGTGCCCGCTGGTGGTGGTGCTGTCCCCGGCCGCCGCGGAGCAGACGGGCCGGGCAGCAGTGTGAGGGCTGACGCCGGTCCACGGGCTGCGCGGGCACCCTGCAGCGCGATGCCCGGCTGCCTGGCGGGCTCGCAGCTGGACGCGGCATGCTGCCGCCCCCTCGTGCAGGGGTGCATGGCGGGTGCGGCCGGAGAGCACTGGCTTCGTTACAGTCCGGCCCGGCCGTGTCCTGGGTCGCCCCCCTTTCTGTATCGAGGGCACCCGGAGCGCTGGAGAGCACCATCGGCGTCAGGCGGGGCCGGAACGCGGTCTGCAGCCCGTAGCCGGGCCCGCGCCTGGCAGCCGGGCAAGGGGCGCAGGGACACCAGGCTTCCGCCTGGACGTCTTGCCCTGCCGCTCGTGCCTGCGGGGGTACCGTCTGCGCGGGACCCCGCCTGCTGCAGTGCAGACCGCCGCGTGGGCGAGGAGATGCCTGGCTTGTCACCACCCCGCTGGCCAGGACATGTCCCCTGACGGCTGCCTGGATCAGGACCGCGTGTGAGGGCTCGACCGGCCCTGTCCTGGCGCCGAATGAAGCCGCTTTGCGGACCATCTGCCGGAGCGCCGCGCGCTGCGCCGGCCGGGACTGAGGCAGCCTGGGGAGCCGCTGGCCGGGCGGCCCCATGGATGTCCGCGCCCGTCAGCGACAGGAGCTTCTCCCCCTGTCACCGCTACCGGGCGGCGGGCGCTTCGACCTGCGCCACCGCGTGGGTGCCGGCCAGGGTCCTGTGGGATGCCACCAACTCGGCGGAAGCGTCTCGTCGAGTTTTATCTGATATTGCATAGTAGTCCATTTGGGCATGCGCTTCAGTAACGTCAAGAATGGCGTACCCATGGGAGTCCATGTCAAGCCACTTGACATGACTATTGGAAGATCTGATCGCGGCGTTGGCGAGCAGTGAAACAGAATGGGCCGGGACATGGAGAGTGTCGTCCAAGTTGTCAGCCGTTACCGATGTCACTACGAATTCGGTGGCAACTGACGGAGAAACGGGATACGTTGCCGCGTCCAGCGGGACATCATTCGCCCAGGCCATGTGGATGTCGCCTGTGAGGAAGACAGTATTGCTGACACCTTGCCCGGAAATATGTGCAAGCAGTTCCCTGCGGTCACTAGTGTAGCCGTCCCACTGGTCAGTGTTGACTGCGAGTCCGTCTTTCGGCAGCCCCAGCATCTCGACAATGGGGGAAAGCAGCCTGGCGGGCAGGGAGCCAAAAGCAACTGGGGATATCATTACCGATGTCCCTACGAACTTCCATAGCGCTTTAGAATCAGAAAGGCTGCTCTTCAGCCAGTCGAGCTGGGCGCGCCCCGTGATGGTCCGCCCGGGCTGGTCAACTGTTCCGCTCCCCGTGGACGCCTGCTGTGAACGGAATGAGCGCAGATCCAGCAGGTTGAGGTCGGCGAGCTTCCCGAATCGCAGTTTACGGTAGACGGTCCCCGCAATAGAGGGCCGGACAGGCATCCATTCGAAGTAGGCCTGCTTCGCGGCACTTACGCGCGCTGCCCAGTCCCCGGCTTCTTCGGGCGTATGATCTATCGCGCCACCCGACCAGGCGTCGTCAGCAAACTCATGGTCATCCCATATCGCTACCACTGCATGGGCCCGGTGCAGTGCCTGCAGGTCCGGGTCTGTTTTGTACTTGGCATGCCTGGCCCGGTAGTCGGCGAGTGTGGTGATTTCATGAACGGGAGCATGCTTTCGCACGACGTCTGCAGTCTCAGGGTAAACGCCGGATGCGTATTCGTAGATGTAGTCGCCGAGATGGACAACTGCATCGAGGTCGTTACAGGCAGCTATATGCCGGTATGCGGAGAAATAGCCGGCCTCCCAGTTGGCGCAGGACACTACGCCGAACCGCAGAGGTGTGCTGCTCTCGTAAAGCGGTGCCGTTCGGGTCTGCCCGACGGGTGACTGTACTGCGCCAACTACGAAGCGGTAAAAGTATGTGGTTGAGTGCTGCAATCCCCGCACGTCGACTTTGACAGTGTGGTCCGCGGCCGGAGTGGCTTTGACCACACCCGTGGCCGCTACCGGCTGGAATGCCGCATTGCGTGATATTTCCCACGCAACATTTACTTCTGGGCCGATGCCGGACCCGGCGCTCGCCGCTGCGGTCGGTGTAATCCGGGTCCACAGGAGAACTCCGTCTGGCAGCGGGTCTCCAGACGCAACCCCATGTAGGAATGCTGGCGCTTCTTCTGCAAACGAGGGGGAACCTTGAATGACGGTACTGAAAAGGCTGGTGGCGGCTGCCGCCTTAACAATTGTCCGGCGGCGAGGCGAGAACGGCACATCTTGCGAAGTCATGGCAACAGGCTAGGCAGCGGTACCCGTATCTCCGCTCTCATCACTCCTGATCATCCACTTTTCAGTCGGTTGCACCCTGCCAGCCTCCCCTC
The DNA here is from genome assembly GCF_042957155.1 of Streptomyces sp. NPDC008121. Lineage (NCBI taxonomy): Bacteria > Bacillati > Actinomycetota > Actinomycetes > Kitasatosporales > Streptomycetaceae > Streptomyces > Streptomyces sp. NPDC008121. The sequence continues at coordinate 20,688 of NZ_JBIBHT010000017.1, forward strand.
CATCTCGCTACCGTAGGAGGTTGCGCACCTCTTCGAGTGTCGTTTTTGAGCACATTAGTCAATTTCCTACTCGACCCAGGGACGTATCAAGGCCTCGCCAAGTCGGTCGGCAGCGTCGTGGTTGTGCTGGAGGTACAGAAATTGCTGGCGCGGGGGTGGGCTTGGGTGCCGCTTGCTGTCCGCTCGTGCGTTCGTAGACGCTCCTGGTGGCAGTGGTCTGGACTAGGGCCAGGGGCGTGAGATGTGAGGGGACGCGCGGGCGGCGCCCGTCCTGCCTACTGTGGCCGGCTTCTGTCGCCGACAGCCTGGTGAGCTGGCTGGGGGGATGCGCCGAAGCGGGTAGCAGGGCCTGAACGGGTGCTGCGGGGCGCGTGTGCTGCACTGTCTGCGGTGCGGGCCGCGGGGCCGGATCCCTGCTCGCGGTCGGCGGCTTCGCTGTCCCCGGCCGCCCTGGCATGCGGATGCGCGCGCCCCCCTGACGTCTGCGCCTGCGCCAGTGCAGAAGCGGCCGGGGGTGCGCTCGGCCGCTTCGGGGGTGCAGTGCGCCGGCCGTGTGCGGGACGTCCGGGGCGCGGTGCGTTCGTGCTGGAGAGGACGAAGCGGAACACCGTCACGGCTGCTGCGTGAGCTGACCCCATTGTGGACCGGGCGGATTCGCGTGATCGTCGCAACGTTGCAGGGTTCATGGTGTCAGGGCGGCGGTGAATGCCTGTGCCGGGGTCTGCCAGCCGAGGGTCTTGCGGGGTCGGTTATTGAGCCTGTCCTCGATCATCCGGAGGTCCTCGGGAGTGTGCAGGGAGAGGTTCGTGCGCTTGGGCAGGTACTGGCGGATGAGTCCGTTCGTGTTCTCGTTCGTGCTGCGCTGCCAGGGGCTGCCGGGGTGAGCGAAGAAGACGCCGTCGGTGAAGTGCGGGGCGAGTCCGTGATGGCGGGCCATCTCTGAGCCCTGGTCCCAGGTGAGCGTCTGGCGGGCGTGTTCGGGCAGGGTGCTGGTGAAGGCCGTGATGAGTGCGTCGCGGAGCTGTCCGGCCGAATGCCCGTAGGGCAGGGCGATCAGGCGGAGGTAGCGGGTGCGGCGGTCGACGAGGGTGGTTACCGCGGACTGGCTGCGGGGACCGACGATGAGGTCTCCCTCTCAGTCGCCCAGGCGTGTCCGCAGTTCGACGGCCGGCGGCCGGCGGTCGATCAGGACGGGTGGGGCAATGAAGCGGGCGGCCCGCTGATCGGAGCGTCTGCGTCGTTTGCGCAGGGACCGGCTGGTGCGGAGTCGCTTGGTCAAAGTCCTGCTCAGGCCACCTCTGATGCCTTGGTAGAGGGAGCGATAGGTGGTCTCGTGGCACAGGTGTCTCTCGGCTGTCCGGGCTAGAGGACACGAAGGTGTGCGGCGATCTGTTCGGGACTCCAGTCGAGATTGAGCTTGTCCTGGACCTCGGCCTTCAGCTCCAAATCGGCCGCCAGCTTCACTCGCCGCGGCCGTCGGAACCGCTCCCGGGACCGCTGGTGGGCCAGGTCGGCGTCGTAGACGCCGTTGTCATGACGACGGCTGTTGCGGCGCACCTCGCGGCTGACCGTCGACGGTGCCCGTCCGAGCCGCCCGGCTATCTCACGGACGCCCAGGCCGCGTTCGCGCAGTGTGGCGATCCGCTTGCGTTCCAGCAGCGAGAGATAGCGGTCCGAGCGCCTCCGGAAGATGAGCCGGCGGGACTCCGCCGCTCTCCTCCCTCCACCGGTAGCCGGTCTTCCTGCCAATCCCAAGCTGCCTGCACGCCTCGACCGTGCCCATACCCGACGCCAGCAGACGCCAGTACTCGGCCACAAGGTCCAGCCTGCGCTTCTTGCCCCGCCTCGCCATCAGCACACCCATCACTCTCAAAGAGTGTTGCGACAAGCGTTAGAACCCAAGAGTCGGGGGTCGGTCTTCGAGAACCCGCGACACCGACTGAGCCGGCTGCCGGAGTGTCCCGTGAACAGGGCTCCAGGCCCAGCCGTGCTGTTCCAGCAGCCGCGGCACCGTCGCTGCCGTGCTGGATCGCCGTTCGCAGACTGCGGGGGCTTTCCTGTACCGGTCAGCCGGGTTTGCGCAGAAGGGCAATGTTCTCCGTGACAGTGACGAGCTGGTATCCGTGCTGGAGGAGTTCCTCTGCCCGCGCATGCTGGCCCGGGGGAGGGACGGGCCAGGAGTCGTCGAGGTTGATGAGGGCGTACTGGGGCTGGTGCCGGGTCAGCGGCCAGGTGTAGACGCGTGTGCGGTGGGCCAGATGGGGGGCGAGGCTGTTGGTGGCTTCCACGGTGGCGCCGTCGGGAATTTCCCGCAGCAAGTCGTGGGCAGCGCGGGCCTGAGGGCTCGTCCCAAATGCTTTTACGGGGTGGAGGAGGAAGCTCTGCAGGGGGCCCGCAGCGGACAGGGGAGCCGCTGCGATGAGGAAGGCAGCAGCGGTGTGCTGGCCAAGGCCGCGGACAGCGGCGCGTGTGCTGCGCGCCCACTTGGGCCGGGCGTCCAGCGCGGCAGCAAAGAGGACGGGCATGACTGCCAGGCTGTAATGCAGTCCCGTTCCCCAGTGCAGAGGGTTTTCGCCGGCCAAGCGTACCGCAAGGTTAGGCAGCGCGATCAGAGCAAGGGGTGACCGCAGAGCGAGCCCGCCGGTGAGGCCTGCGGTGAGGACCAGGGTGGTGATCTTCTCCTCGGGCCGCAACAGCATCGCAAGCCCGCCGAGCAGGCTCCCCTCCCCTCCGGCGGGAATGTGGGGGTAGACACCAAGAGGGTTTACAGCGGGGATGAGTGCCCCGACGAGAACGGCGAAGCATGCACATCCGCGTCCTTGTAACCGGACAGATCACCGACGATGGCGACGAACTCAGCCCCGAGGATGGGGCCCATGCCGGGCATGGACTCGATGATCTCGGCCCGCTCGTCGGTGCGAAACGTCTCGCGGATCTCCCGATCGTTGTCCTTGATCCGTTCCCCCAGGGCCAGCAGCTGGTGGGTCAGCTCGCAGACGAGCCTGGCGGTCCGCTTCTCGCCGGGCAGGGCGGTCTGCTGGGGACTGGGCGGCCTCGACGGCCTTGGCCGCGACGGTGTCTGCGCCACGGACCCTGCGGCGTTCCAGCCACGTCGTCAGTCGCTTCGCCCCGATTATGCGCAGGGCGGCCGGGGTCTGGTATTCGGTGAGCATGACGACCGGGCCCTTGGCCGCGGAGTAGTCGAAGGCCCGCTCCAGGGCGGGGCAGATGCCGACCAGCAGGTCACGGAGCCGGTTGATCAGCCGGACGCGGTCGGCGATGAGGTCGGCCCGGGAGTTCGTCAGGACCCGGAGCGCGGAGACGAGCTCCGGCGGCGTGTCCAGCGGGACGAAGTCCTTCGGTCGCATGCGGGCCTGGTCGGCGATGACCCGGGCATCCCTGGCTTCGGTTTTACCTTCGCCCCGGCAGGCCGGACATCCGGTTGACCGTGCGACCCGGTCACTTAGACCACGTGCTGGTCATGCGCGGCCAGCAGTGCCAGCAGCAGGGTCGATGCGCGGCCGGAGATATCCACCGCCCACCGGACTCATCGGCCCGTCCCTTTTGCGGTGCCGATGAGGGTGAAGATCTGGGCCTCGTCGTTAATCACCGTCGTCGAGAACACCGTCCCGCCATCGGCGTCGAGGGCCACCGCCCAGTGGTGTCCCTTGCCGGCATCGATACCGACCCATATCCGCGCCTGTCGCGCACCCACCTGAGAAGCTCCGTTCCACAGTGACCAGCACTTCCGTGGTCCGAAGAACACCCCGCCAACAGGTCCCTAACCAGCGATGACCGCAGTTCCGCTCGGAGTCTCGTACAGAGGCTACTACGGCGAACTCGCTAAAGAAATCATGCCAGAATATCTGAACTACAAAAATTCAGAAATTTATTTGGATGCAGTAGGGAGGCGGCACTCTTTGGCTTTCGGTCATGAGAGTTACATGGCAACCGTCGGAGAATTCAAGCGGGAGGCGGGTGACGAGGCCCAGATCGGCCTTCCGAGGGCAGTGGAAGTCTGGCTCCCGGCCAACCTCGGCGCCCAGCTCCGCGGGCCCTACGGATGATGCCGCTCTGCAGGACGGCAGGGGCCCGGGCGGGATCTGGCAGTGGGCACTGCCGGGCTGGAGAAGCCGTCTCGTGCGGGGAGCCGGCGGCAGCAGATGAGGGTGCAGGCGGTGCTGGTGACGGCGGCGAAGCGGCCGGCTGTGCATTGACAGCGCCGGTGGAGGACGGCGGCAGCCGGCGGGCCGTGCCATCGCGCCCGGTGGTCCAGCGGTGGCGGCCCGGGCGGGCGAAGGACCCGGTCCCCTTGCGGGCGGCCGGTGGGCGGTGCCGCGGGAGCGGAGCCGTTGGCGCAAGGGGAGGGCTGGCGCAGGCGTTGCCGGGGTGAGTCTGGCCGGCCGCCGGCGGCGGGGACGGCGGCGTGAGCGGACGGATGGGATGCCCCGCACTGCCCACCCCAGGGGGCCTGGCTGTCGTGCAGGTCCGGGCCCGGGTGCCGTCCGGGACGGGGCAGAGCGGAACGTCCGGTGGTCAAGTGGATCTCCGGCCCGCTCTTTCCCCGTCTGCGGGATCCGGACCCGTCGGGCCTCCTCATCCGGTGTGTACGTATGCAGATGGCCCGGGCCTGGACAAAGGATGCGGGGCCGCTTGCGCCTGGCAGCGGATGCCTGGATCTCCCGGGTTTTAAAGGCCTCCTCTGACGGCGCGGAGGGCGGCGGAAGCTGCCACCGCGTACACGCCTGGTCTGGGCCGCGAAGGTGACTGCTGCCAGCACCTTGCGGCCCTCGTAGACGGCGGCTGCTGCCCTGCTGCCGTGACGGAGCAGCGGCGCCCCCCGCCCGGACAGCATCCCCGCACTCATCCGGCGCCCGCCGCTCCACTGTTGCCGCGGCACCAGGCTGCCGGACAGCCCGGATGAGACGTCCTGGGTGCCTCGTGTGCCCCGGGGCCGGAGCCCCGGGCGACAGCCGGTCGGTGCCGTCTGTGCGGCCGGACGGCCGGGGGAATCCAGCCGGCTGTTCCTCCGTGCTGCCGGCTTCGCTTTGCGGGCCGGGTCCGTACTGTCAGGCCGTATATCACTGCGTATGAGGAAGGTGTGTTGCGGGTGTCTGTCATGAAGACAAGCGGGCCGGTGCTGTGCTGCTGGCGGTGTTTGCTGTAGCGGGACTGTGCGGGGCTTCGCCAGCTGCTGCTGTCCCGGGGTCCTCCGTGGCTGCGGCCGGCGGGGAGGCGGTCGTCCAGGCCGGGGTCTATGCCACTTTCGACCTTTCGAATGAAACCGGGAAGAGGCTGACTCTTGCTGAGATCAGGACGGACGGCGCAGAGGGGAGACAGGTCTTCGAGGACGACCAGGGCCGCTTGTGGAATCCCCACACCCCGTACGTCCTTGAGCCGGCAGGAAAAGTCCGGTTCGGTATAGCCCACTATGACGTTCCGAGCGTTTCTGCCGTCTTCACATTCGTCGACGATGCCGGCAACGTGGTCAGTTTCCGGGCCAAGAGCGGCCCGTGGGGGGAGGGTATATGCGAGCGCGTGGAGGAGTGGCAGGTGTACCGGGTGCAGTGCAGCTACCCGTGGGGCGGCCAGAATACGACGGTGAAGATCACCAACCTGTAGGCCGGCGGTGCGGCCTCGCCCCCGGCCCGTGCACAGTGCGCTGACGGCTCTGCCCGGTACAGGCACCCGCCAGCCGCCAGCCGCCAGCCGCCAGCCGGCCAGGAGCGGGATTGCTGCCGGCCGCCGAGTGTGCGCCGCCCGGGTCCCCGGCCGGGGCGGTCCCGGGAGGGCGGCCTGGCCGGGCAGTCTCCGCAGGCTCACCCCCGGCAGCTGCCGGGGGTGAAGGGGCTGAATGCCTCGTGCACCCGGGGTCTGGGTCCGGAGCCCGGCGCGGCAGCCGGTCGGTGCGGTGTGGGCGGCCGGATGGCCGGGGGAATTCAGCGGGCTGTTCCTCCGTGCTGCCGGCTTCGCTTTGCGGGCCGGGTCCGTACTGTCAGGCCGTCTGTCGCTGTGCATGCGGAAGGTGTGTTCCAGGTGTCTGTCATGAAGAAAAAGCGGGCCGGTGCTGCGCTGCTGGCGGTGCTTGCCGTAGCGGGCCTGTGCGGGGTTTCGCCGGCTGTCGCTGTCCCGGAGCCCTCCCGGGCTGCGGCAGGCGGCCAGGCAGCTGCCCCAGCCAGGGTCTATGCCACCGTTGACCTGTCGAATGAAACCGGGAAGAGGCTCACCCCTTGCTGAGATCAGGACGGACGGCGCAGAGGGGAGGCAGGTCTTTGAGGACGACCAGGGCCGCTTGTGGAACCCATACGTCCCCTATGTTCTTGAACCGGCAGGGAGCGTCCGGTTTGCTGTGGCTTTCTACTATGAGGCGAACGTTTCTGCAGTTTTCACGTTCGTCGACGGTGCCGGCAATGCGGTCAGTTTCCGGGCCTGGAGCGGCCCGTGGGGGGAGAGCCGGTGCGAGCGCGTGGGGGAGTGGCAGGTGTACCGGGTGCAGTGCAGCGACTCGTGGGGCGGCGGCCGGACTACGGCGGTGAAGATCCTATAAGCCTGCCGGTGCGGCCTTGACTCCCCTGGCCGTGCGGAAGGCGCTGACGGCTCTCGGCCCGTTACCGGCCACCCGCCGGCCGGCCGGGCGGGCTGAGGGGGCCGTTCCGGCATGCCGCAGGCGGCGGCCAGCAGCCCGGATGGCCTGCAGGCGGGTGCCGGTGTTCGCCGCAGGACGGTACGTCGTGCCAGGCCGCTGCCGTGTTCCGGCCGGTGGCGGCGCGCCTGGACCGGCTCCCGCCCAGGGCCTGCCGGGCTGGATGCGGTGTGGTGTCTTTCCTGGGCTGCAGGGGAAACAGTGCGCTGCCCGCACGCCGGAGGTCCTGGTCCTGGATGTGTGGGCCCTGGCCGCCCGCAGGGGTGCCAGCCGGCTGGCACCCCTGCGGGGCAGATTGCTGAAAGGGCGGGGGGTGGTCGGCGTGTAGCGGCTGCGGGCGGCCGGGGTTCGCCATGATGCTGCCTATGGCTGACCGGTGTGATTCCCGTCTTGCGGCAGACGGGGGGAGGGTGTGGCCCGCGCTGCTGGCTTTTGCTGGGGTTAAGGGTGTCAGCCTGCTTGTCTTTCTGGGTCTGCTGGGCTGGTCGGGGAGGTATCTGGCTGCGGACCGCCGGTTCGGGGGAGGGCGGCGTCCGTGGGATGTCCTGGGTTCCTGGGACGGCTGGTGGTACATGCAGATCGCCACGGACGGCTACAGTCCGGCTCTGGTGCCTCTTCCCGGCGGCCAGGTTTTCACGATAGAGCAGAACTCGGTGGCGTTCTTCCCTCTCTATCCGGGGCTGATGGGCATGGCCGTCCAGGCTGCCGGTATCGGGCCCTACGGCGCGGGAATGACGGTCTCCATTGCAGCGTCGTTCGCTGCCGCAGCCGGGATCTACCGTATCGGGGAGCTGTCGGGTGACTCGCGGACCGGTCTGATTGCTGCGTGCCTGTGGGCGGTGATGCCGGGGGCCGGGGTGCAGTGGTCTGTCTACTCGGAGTCCCTCTACACCGCGCTGGCTGCCTGGACGTGCTGTGCGGTCATGAGGCACGCATGGCATGAGGCAGCGCTACTTTCCTGCCTCGCGGGACTGACCCGCCCTTCGGCTGTCGCCCTGATTATCGCGGTCTGTGCGGCTGCTTCGATAGCCCTGTACTCCCGGCAGGGCCACTGGAGGGGGCCGTTGCTGGCGATTTGCGTGGCGCCTGCGGGGGCCGCCCTCTATGTGGGGTGGGTGGGCTGGTCCCTGGATGATCCGGCTGCGTACTTCATCCTGCAGCGCCGCGCGTGGGCGCACTCCTTCGATTTCGGCCGCAATGCTTTCGCCGCAGCCCGGGCCATCCTGCTGGGGCGTCAGGACTACCTGTTTCCGTCTCCCGCCCAGGACGTGGCCGCTCTTCTTGTTCTCTTCCTGCTGCCGGTGCTGCTCGTGCTAATGCTCAGGTACAGGCTTCCGGCAGTCCTCATGGTGTATACGTGTGCGTCCCTTGTGCTGATGCTGTCCAGCATGCAGATGTTCGGGACAGTCCACCGCTTCCTGCTGCCGCTGTTCCCGCTGGTGATTCCTGCGGCTGCCGGCCTGCGCCGCCTCAGCGTGCGCTGTATCTCCGTACTGCTTGTTTCCCTGTCGGTTAGCTCGGGCTGGTATGCGGGATTCCTGCTTTTCGGTCTGGGGATCCCCTGAGGCAGGTTCGGCCCGGCAGCAGTCCTGGGCCGGGGGAGAAAGCGGCCGACCGCAGGGGCGTGATGAACCTGCACCGCGCCCAGTCCCGGCAGCAGAGCTGCAGTGACCAGGGGGCTGCTGTGCAGTGGCTGCGCGATGCCCGGGGCGGTGTTCTGGCAGCAGCCGGGGGGCCGGGCCGGGGGGAGCGGTGCCTGCTTCGGGGTGAGCGGGGCGGATGCGCCGGGAAGGGCTGGGGTCAGGTGTGCAAGCGGTTGTTGAGGCCGTCGTGGTGGTCGGCGGCTGGTTCGTCGAACCAGTAGTCGCCGGCTGCGAGGTAGCGGAAGGAGTGTTCGCTTTCGCTGGGGAGGATCACGGTGACGGCACGGGTACCGTCGGTGCGGGGGGACAGGGTGTGGGTGCCGGGCTGCCAGCCGTTGAAGTCGCCCACCACGCTGACGGGGCCTGGCGGTGTTTCCTGCGCCAGAACGAAGGTAACTTCGGTGCGGTCCTCGCGCGGCTGGCGCTCCAGCATGGGGGCTCCTGACACGGGTGGAAAAATACGGTCCGGCTGCAGCGGTGTGTCGGCGCGGGGGGTCGGCACTGGCGCCGGGACTGGGGCCGGATGGCCTGTCACCAGCCTCACCCGCCGCCCGGGCTGCCGCATGCCCGCCGCTGCCTGCCGGACACGGTGCGTGCTGCAGAAGTGCAGTTCAGACCGGCAGGAGGCCGGTGCAGATCCGTCGGTGCTGATTGGTCCAGCCGGGCCTTGGATGTGCAGGGGGCGGCGGAAGGAAGAGCGGTGCTCAGCCGTGGAGGCTGCCGGTGAGGGGACATGCCGGGGCCGGTGGGCTGTTCACCGGTTGGCGCCGGCGGGTCCGGTGCCCGGGCAGGTCTGCTGCGGGCAGCCGGCCGGCCGGCAGCAGCTGCGGTGGTTCCTGCCGGGAGGGGAGCGGGGCTGATGGCGTGCCGGGGGCGGCTGGGGGCGGGGGAGCAGGTATGACTGAGGGAAATCATCGGGGTCGGGGCTATTTTCTGCGGGGTCGGTTGATGGCAGTGCGATGGGACCGGCGGTCGGTGCTGAAGAGCGCCGCGCTTGCGGGACTGGTGGGGCTGGTGCCGCCTTCGCCGGCCCGGGTGGGGGGCTGGCCGCCGACGGTGGTGCCGGTGGTGTCGCTGCCGAGGGTCGGTATTGCGCCGGAGCGGGTTATCCGGGAGGCGGCGGGTCTGCGTCCCTTCCGGCGGTCCGGGTTTGTGGTGCGTGCCGAGAGCCTGGGTGAGAAGACCGTGGTCCACAACTATGGCCATGGCGGGTGCGGTGTGACGCTCTCCTGGGGCACCGCCCGTATGGCGCTCAGCCTCGGTCTGGCAACGCCTCACCGCGAGGCGGCGGTGATCGGCTGCGGTGTGATCGGGCTGACCACGGCGCGGATGCTGCAGGATCACGGTTTCACCGTGACGCTCTACGCCGCGGCGCTGCCTCCTGGAACCACGTCGGATGTTGCGGCCGGGGTGTTTGCTGTCACCGAGATCGCCGGCCCTGACCAGCTGGGCGGCCCGTTCCTGCCGCAGCTTCAGGAGGCTGTGCGGTTCGCGCACCGCTACTTCCAGCCCCTTGTCGGCCAGTCCTATGGTGTGCGGTGGGTGACGTTCTGGATGATCGGCCCGAAGCCGCAGACGCAGCCGCCTGACTTCGCTGTGACGCCGGAGATCTACCCGCTGACTTCCTACGGGCCGGGCGAGCACCCCTTCCCGGCAAGGTACGCGGCGAGCTTTCCCACTATGATCGCCGAGACGAACGTATTCCTTCCCCGCCTCCTCAGCGAATTCACCGCCCGCGGCGGCAGGATCACCGTACGGGCGTTCAGCTCCCGGCAGGATCTGGCCGGGCTCGCAGAGCCGCTGCTGTTCAACTGCACCGGGCTCGGCGCCAGGGCACTTTTCGGTGATGAGGAACTTGTGCCGGTCAAGGGCCAGCTCACGGTCCTGCGGCCGCAGGAGGACATCGACTACTGCTATCTCGACGGCCAGGAGTTTCTCTACATGTTCCCGCGCAGCGACGGCATCGTTCTCGGCGGCAGCCATGAGGCCGGGGTGACGACCACTGACCCCGACCCCAGGGTGACCGCCCGCATCTTCAACGGCCACCGCAAGATCATCAATGGCATGCGCTGAACACCCGCACGGCCCGGCGCTCCCGCCCTTTCATCCTCCCCACGCGAAGGCGGCCGGCAGACCGGGGGGCTGATCCCGCTTCCGGAACCCAGGCTGCCCGGCGCGCAGCAGCCCCCCACCGGCCGGGCCGCAGCAGCCCGGCCGGGTGCCCGGGATGTCCCCGGCTGCGGAGCAAAGCCTGTCCGCCCGCACCGCAACCGGCTCACCGCTGCAGTGCAGGCGGTGAGCTGGACGGCGCCCCCGCGCGCCCGGCCCTGACCGCTGGCCCTGCAACCGCTGGCCGCGGCGGTGACCCCGCGCCGCCTGTCGGCCACCGCCGCGGCCAGTCCGCCGGTGCAAGGGGGGGCACGGCTCGCTCTGCAGCAGCCGGGCACTGGCCTGGAGGAGGTGTCCTTGGCTCCCTCGCCGACATGGCCGGTCTTCCTTTCACCACCAAGCCCTACTAGCCGGTCCGCCGCCTGCACCGCCTCGTGCCCGTGAAGGGAGGCCATGGCCATAGACAGGGGATACAAGGGGCGGCAGCGGCGGCCAGCCGCCGGAGGGGCGCGGGCACTGGCTCCGCCCCGCGAACAGCCGGGACCCTGCCGCCGCGCGGCGGACCAGCCGCCCGGCATCCCCACCCCCGGCGTTCCCCGGCTCAGACTGCCCCCAGCCGAGTCGCTGCGACGACTCAGTGGTGGCGGTCTCTCACCGCCACTCGATGAAACAGCGCCTCGTGGCGCACCATGAGGAATTTGTACGTACGGATCACCCCGCCCGCCCCCTTCTTTTTCGCGTCGGCGCGGTCAACATACTGCTGCGGGCGGACACTTCCGCGCTGAACCCGGATATCCGCCGAGGAAGGCGGCCACCGCTACGCCGTCCTCAGGGAGGAGCCCGTCCCTGCGCTTCCCAGTGGCCGGCCCCGGGGCGGTGCGCGGGCCGCTGCGCCACCTCCTGGCCGTGATACCGCTCGCCTCCGTCCCCCCGGGATCATCCCCCTTCACCGCGCAGCGCACCGGGAAATCCACGCCCTCTGCAGCCTGCCCCCCGGAAGGCCTGCCCCGGCTGCCGGCGCGAGGTCTTCGGCGCCGCGCTGAACCGGCGCGAAGCGGCCATGGGGGAGGGATGCGAGAACTCCGGAGCACCTGTCCGTGCACCGCCCGTCCAGGACCGCCCGTCCGGAGAATCGGCCGGCGTCTGGAAGGGCACCGGTTCCCGCTGTCTGCGCGCCGGATACACCAGCCGCATCCACCGGACCGGCACCGGATCCGTCTTCGGGGCTTCCCCGCCGCGTGGTGCGCTCCTCGCGGCGGGGCGCCTCCGGGCACCGTCCAGGACTGCACCGGAACACCGCAAGCGGCCTGCCTGAGCGTCATGACGCAGGCGCAGGGCAATTCTGGCGCTGCGCGCCTGTGCATTTCCGGGACCGCAGTCCCGCCCGCCCGAGGGCCGGGATTCCCTGCGAAGATCAGGCGGGGGCAGGCGTCAGTGCTGGCACTGTGCGAAGAGAGGACCGGGGTGGCCGAGGAGGAAGCCGTGGCTGTCACGGTCGCGGAGCTGATCGCGGAGGCCGCCGGCGGCCAGAGCGGTGCCTTGTGGCGGCTGGGCACGTCCGGGCGCCAGCTGGACGCCAACCTGGTGCGGCTGCTGCCGGACACCGGTGTCGCCGTCCACACGGAAGCCGAGGTCGACGTGCTGTTCCTGGCCGTCGCGGGGGGAGGTTCCCTCACCGTGGACGGCGCCGCGTCAGACCTCGTTCCCGGCGCTCTCACGCTCCTTCCCCGGGGCGCCGCACGCAGGCTGCAGGCCGGCCCGGACGGGCTGGTCTATCTCACCGCGCACCGCAGGCGGGCCGGCATGAGCATCGCAAGGCAGCCCAGGACCGGACCGGGTGCGCAGCAGTGCGCGGTGCATCTGGTGTGCGGCCGGTGCCAGCGGCATGCGATCGAGGCGGACGCCCGGTTCTGCAGCCGGTGCGGCACGCCGCTGGCGCCCCGGCCCGCGGCCACCTGAGGATCGCGGCGGTGTGCGGCCCGGGCGTGACGGGCTCCGCCCGCAACAACCGGGCGGTCACGATGCTGCACGCCCCGAACCCCGGACCCCTGCCCGGCCTGCGCTGCTGGGGGACCTGGCAGGGCAGGCGCGGGGCGGTGCCGTACGCACCGGTCACGACAGGCAGCGCCGGGCTGCCCGCCTCCTCCTGGCCCAGCGGCAGGCTGCCCTCACGTTCGCGGGCGCCGCGGGCCGTCCTGGCCAGCAACCTGCCCGCGGTTCCCGCCCTGCTCCCGCTCGTGGCCCCGGCAGGCCCTGGCCCGGTCCCGGCCCGGTCCTGGCCGTGCTGACCGGTGTGAACGCAGGCCCCCCTCTCACGTATGCGGGCTCTCCCGTCACCGCGGCACCGCTCGCCCTCCTTTGGGTGGGACACCGCCCTGGCCGCCGGTCAAAGACGGCGGCACGTCAGTACCGCCGGCCCCGGCCCCGTCGGCGGCTCCGCCGGCGGCTCTGCCGGGGCTGGTGTCGGGAATCGGGCCGGCCAGAGCGCCGGATCCGCCACCGCCGCCGGCCACAACCAGCAGACGGTCCGCAGCACCGCCGCCAGAGGGACGGATATCGCTGGCCCCGCCGCCGTAGAACCCGCCGACTGCGCCGTTCGCGGCGCCGCCAACGTAAATGTCCAGTTGCTGGCCCGGCGTCACCACGAGAACCGACTCCACGCGCGCCCCCAGGCCCCCGCTCAGGTCTCCCTGGGCTCCGTCCGCGGTCACGCTGAGGGAGCAGCGGGCCGCCGGGCTGGCAGCGCGCCTCGTCAACGCGGCCGAGCGTCCCGGCGGGGCTTCTTTGGCGGCATGCCGCCGTTTTGGCCGTCGCCGCCGGGGCTGACGCACGCGCGGCACGGGAGCGAGCGGGCCGGGTGCGCCAGGCAGCGGCAAACCCCCGGCCGGCCGCGTGTGCCGGGCACAGGGGGCGGACATGGACGGCTGAAAGATGGAGCTCGTCGCGCCAGGCCTCGGAGAGCGCCACGACGTGGTCGATGCCGAGGCCGGACGCGGCGCTCTGGGTGGTGCTACGGCAGCCCGCAGCCGGAGCACAGGGTCCCGAGGAGGGCGCCGCACGCCCGCAGCTGGGTCATCCCGCCGTCCGGGGCTGCTCCGCAGCAGGCTGCGCAAGCGTGCCTGAGCGTCAGGTCCCGGGCGCCGCCCGTATCGGTGACGGTGCTGGCCCGCGGGCCGTGCGGCACCAGCCACTGCTCGTGCTTGTCACTGGCCGTCCCGCGACGCGGCACCGCAGGTCCCGGCACCCCGGTGACGGCCCGGGGCGCACTGTAGGGTTACGGCCCGGCCGCGTCATGCCCGGGCGCCGCCGCCACCGCCGGCGGCGGGTCCGCGTCCCGCAGGCGCAGGACGCAGGCTGGGGGACCGCGGGCAGCATCCCGAGCGGTCCCGTCAGAGGGACCCGGCATACCGCGCCCACGGACACGGCCGCCGGGGAAGCCGTAGCGTCCTTGTCCGCGCTCCCGCTCCGGACGGCCTGCCGGGCCCCTGTATGCGGCCCCAAGCCCGGCGCCGCATACAGGGCCGCAGATGCCCGCGGCTCGTGGCTGCCGCAGACGTGCCCCCGGGCCGCCTCACGCCTGGGCGCGCCCCGGCCTGTTTTTCTACGCGCCTGTCCGGTGTGCCGTGACCAGAAGTTATTCCCAGTCCATCGCGCCGTCGGCGAGGTGCTGCCGGGCCAGGCCGTCGAGGGCTGTGTCGAGGGCGGCCGCCCGGCCGGGATCGTCTGCGATGAAGCGGTACGTGGCGATGGCCGGCCCGTAGCAGGTCTTGAAGAACTCCCAGAATTCTTCCGGCCGGGCGAACCGGTCCACGCGCAGCTGCTGCCGGCGGGCCTGGACGTCGCTCACGCGGTCCCCAAGCAGCGAGTGCACGTGTTCGGGGTCGCCCCACAGCGGTGGCGGCTGGGCACCGGGCGGCGGCGGCGGAGCGTAGGGGCGCATCGCGGCGAACATCTTCCCGATGAACCCCTCAGGGGTCCAGTTGATCAGGCCGACCGTTCCGCCGGGGCGGCAGACCCGGACCAGTTCGTAGGCCGCCCGCTGGCGGTGCGGGGCGAACACGACGCCCACGCAGGACATCGCCGTGTCGAACTCGCCGTCCGCGAAGGGGAGGGCTTCCGCGTCCGCCTCCCGCCAGTCGAGCCGGGCTCCGCGCGCCCCGGCGAACCGGCGGCCGGCCTCCAGGAGTTCGGGGGTGAGGTCGCAGGCGGTGACGTCGGCGCCGGCGAGGGCGGCCGGGATGGCCGCGTGCCCGAGCCGGCCACGACGTCCAGGACCCGGTCTGCCTGGCGGATGCCGCACTCGCGCACCAGCACGCCGCCCAGCTCGTGGATGACCTGCGAGGCCACGGAGGGATAGTCGTAGCGCCCACATCGCACGGTGTTTCGTCCTTCAGGGCATCGGGTGCTGCATTCTCGTTGCTCCTGTCCCTATACCTAGTAGGGCTTGGTCAGGTCAGTTGTGGTTGAGCGTGTCCTTGTGGTTCGGTGTTGCGTTGAGAGAGCGTGGCTCCGGACGAGATTGCGGCTGTGCGTGGCGAGTTGGAGGACTTTGCGGCGGAGGTTTTCGAGCCGTTCGCCAGGAATGACCAACGTCGGTGGGGGCAGGTCTACCTGCGAGGCCTGCTCACTGACGGCCAGCGCAAGTCGGTCGAACCCATGGCCGCCCGGCTGGGGGAGGACGGAATCCGGCAGGCCCTGGCCCACTTTGTGACGGCCAGCCCCTGGGATCCGGCGCATGTGCGGGCCCGGCTGGCCTGGAAGATGGAAAAGGCGGTCCGGCCCACCGTGCTGGTCTTCGATGACGCCGGCTTCCTCAAAGACGGCAATGCCTCGGCGTGTGTATCGCGGCAGTACACCGGCACCGCGGGCAAGGTCACGAACTGCCAGGTGGGCGTGTCACTGCACCTGGCCTCGGATCACGCGTCGGCTGCGGTCAACTGGAGGCTGTTCCTGCCCCGGACGTGGGCGCCCGGGTCTGTGAAGGCGGACCCCGACAAGGTCGCCCGCCGCACCGCCTGCGGCAGTCCCGACGACATCGGGCACGTGGAGAAATGGCAGCTCGCACCCGACATGCTCGACGAGACTCGTTTCTGGGGCATCGAGGTGCCGGTGGCCATTGCTGACGCCGGTTACGGAGACGCGGCCGCCTTCCGGCACGGACTGCAGGCCCGCGGCCTCAACTACGTCGTGGAATCTCCGCCACCCTCTCGGCCCAGCCCGGCGAAGCCGTGCCGGCCACTGAGCCCTATTCCGGCATCGGACGCCGGCCTGTGGCGAAGTACCCGGACAAGCCCCGGCCGGTGAAACAGCTGGTCATCGCGGCGGGCCGGAGGCGGCGAAGCCGGTGCAATGGTGTGAGGGCTCCCGGCCCGGCACGGGCCGCAGCGGCTTCAGGCGGATGTACTCGCGGTTCGTGGCCCCGCGGGTCCGGCCTGCCGGACGCGAGGTCCGCCAGGCCGTCGACGGACCGGAACTGCCTGAGTGCTGGCTCCTGGCCGAGTGGCCCGCCGGACAGAGCGAACCCGTTCAGTTCTGGCTCTCCGACCTGCCCGCCGACACCCCGCTGACCACCCTGGTCCGCCTGGCAAAGCTCCGCTGGCGCATCGAACACGACTGCCGGGAGATGAAACAGGACCTGGGTCTCGCCCACTTCGAGGGCCGCACCTTCAACGGATGGCACCACCACGTCACCCTCGTCTCCGTCGCGACATGGACCGGCGTCTGCCCCACCTGCCACCGCGGCATACCCACACCAGCCCCGACCTGACCAAGCCCTACTAGCGCTTACGCAGCTAAAGAATCAGGGCCAGGAGGGTGACGCCGCCGTCTGCGGCACTCAGACACGCCGCCCCGGCGGGTTCGGGGGAAACGGGGTCACGAGGTACGGAAACGGTCGGCGGGCAGGCGGGGGGCAGCGGCGGCACGGGGCCGGGCTCTGCGGCCGCCCCGGCCGGCACCCCCACACCGCTGCCACCAACGCAGGCAACTGGCAGCCCCTCCGGGCGGTTCGATGTCGGCGGGGGGCGCAGAGTGTTCCTCAGCTGCCAGGGGCGCAGCGACGGCAGCCCTACCGTGCTCCTGCAGTCCGGTTTCCTCAATGCAGGCGACATCTGGGATGCTGCAGAGCATCCTGAGTCGGTCGTTGCTGCCGTATCGAAGGCGACCCGGGTATGCATCTACGACCGCCCGGGCGCGCTTCTGACGGGGAATCCGCTCAAGCCGGGGCGCTGTGACCTGACGGACATGCCCCGGACGGCCAGGGACGTTGTCCAGGAACTGCATGCTCTGCTGCACAGCGCCGGCGTCCGGGGCCCTTATGTGCTGGCGGGACACTCGCTGGGCTCACTCTTCAACTATGCCTACGCCCGTACCTACCCTGCCGAGGCACGGGGGATGGTGTCGGTCGACGGCACAGCGCCAGCCGTCAAAAGCCTTCTGTCAGCAAAAGACTGGAAGACGCTTCTGCAGGACCCTGTGCGCACGAGTGCGCCGGGCAGGGAGAGTTACGACGTGGACCAGAGCCTGCAGCAGATCGCACGCCTGGGCCCTCTGCCCCCTGTCCCCCTCACCGTGCTGGTGGCCGGTAAGGCAGATCCCCTGCCGGGCGACACTCCCCCCGCTTTCAGGGCCGCCTACCGGGCGGCGCGAGAGGTCTGGCCGAGCGCGCAGAAGAAGTTTGCCGAAGAGTCGCTGTCGATGCTCCCGATTGAGCACGCTCTGCTCCCGCAGAATTGACGCGGTGTGTGCGGTTTTCCCTGGCGAGGAGTTCGCGTCGTTGGCGGGTGCGGTAGGAGTCGCCGGTGAGGGTGAGACCTCGGCGTGGTGGACGAGGCGGTCGATCATGGCGGCTCCGACGACGTCGTCGGAAAAGGTCTCTCCCCAGCGTCCGAAGGGCAGGTTCGAGGTCACCATCACCGAGCCCTGCTCGTAGCGGGACGCGATCAGCTGGAAGAACAGGTTCGCGGCGTCCTGGTCGCGGTCCGTTCAGGGATGCCCGGCGGCGATGCGTGGACGCCACGGCGGATGAGCAGGCCGGGCGCAGCGGCCCGGCCAGGACCACAGCGCCCGGGCCTCCGGTGCGGACCGCCGCCCGCAAGGCGGCCGGCATGCCGTGGCAGCGTGCCTGACGGTCTGGCGCCAGTCCAGGGGCGCGGCGGGACGCCAGACCAGGACGCCGTCGGCGGTCCGGCCCCCGGCCTGCCCGGCCAGGCCGCCGAGCGCCTCGGCGAACCCGGTGTGCCGCCGGCCGCATGCCAGTCTCCGCTTCCCGGGGGCGGGATTCTGTCTCCAGCGGGTGCCTTGCGCCAGGGCCCCGTCAATTCCCGCCCCGGCCCTATAGGGCAGCGGCGCCCCGCACCGCCGCCGCGGCGGTGCGGAAGGCTTACATCCCCGCCGGCCAGGGACAACTGCAGATCACGGCCGGCTTGACGGATGAGGAGCTGCGAAGTTTCCGGACAGCTGCCATGCGCTTGAAATTACGCCGCAAGCTGCATGCTGCAGCGTTCAGGATATGCCTCATGCGGCGTCAGGTCTCCGAGTGCCGAGTGAAGCCGTTTGCGGTTGTACCAGAATTCGATGTACCTCGTGATGTCCTGTTTGGCCTCCTCGCGTGTGCTGTAGGTGATGCGGCTTACTCGCTCATTCTTCAGGGCACCGAAGAACGGTTCGGCCAATGGCATTGTCATAACAGATACCCGTTCGGCCGGCGGAGCGTCGAAGGCTGGAACGGTCGAGGGTCTTGCCGTACTCGGCCGACATATAATTACCGCCCCGGTCGGAGTGGACGATGGCCTTCTTGGCCAATTCGCGATTGCGGGCCGCATTGTTGATCGCCCGGGATATCAGCGCTGTCCGGTAGTGGTCGTCCATGGCGTATCCGACAACTTCCCTGGTGCGGCAGTCGATAACGGTCGCCAGGAAAATCCAGCTTTGGCCGGTAGGGATATACGTTATATCCCCGACCAGCTTCTCTCCGGGATTATCTGCGGTGAAGTTGCGGCCGACAGGTCGTGCACGGGAATCGGCAGGCCGGCCTTGGTCAGGCTGAACCGCTTCGGCTTGGGCTGGCAGGGCACGAGGCGGAGCTCCCGCATGAGCTGCCGGACCAGCTCCGGCCCGTAACGCCCCAGCGGCACAGCTGTGCGTGCACGCGCCGGTAGCCGTAGGTGCTGTCGTAATCCTCAAATGCTTCCGCAACGAGAATCTTGAGTTTTTCCCGGCGGGCGGTCGTCGCGGAATCCGGTTTGCTGCGCCACTCGCAAGATCCGGCGCGGGAGACGCCGAGTCTGATGCTCATGAAGTCGATGGGCTACGCGCACTCCGCCGTGTCGAGTCTCATCTGATCGATAAACTCGAACTTCTCGCTTATCGGTGATCCTTCGCGAAGTACGCTGCGGCTTTCTTCGGGAAGCTGTTCTCCATTTCCAGCTCGCGATTACGCCGCTCAAGCTCCCCCAAGCGTGCCCGCTCAGTCACCGTCAGTTCCGCATCGGCTGACGGTTTCTGCTGGCTCCTATGCTTCTTCACCCAGCCACGAAGGGTTTCTGGAGCGAGGTTGAGCTACCGGGCTACCTCGGTGACGGTCTTGCCAGACCTCAACGCGATCTGGACGGCTTCCTCGCGGAACTCCGGCGAGTACTTGCTCGGTGGTGACACTGTTACCTCGTTTCCCGTCACAAGGATCCTATTGGGTCCCTGTCCGGAAACCTCGAGGCACCTCACGGAAAAACATTCCCCTGTGGCCCCGGACGCTTCGAGCCCCGTACTGCCCCCAGCAAGGCGTTCATCCCCCCGGCAGCGGCGCCCGGGGGACTGACCCGCGCAAATCTGCGGTGAGAGAGGTCCCGCCTGCCCCTGCACCGCCCGGCTGGAGTTCTGGGCGCGCTCATGGTTTCGTAGAAAATGCGTTCAGGTGTACACGCTGGCCTGGTTAGCACTGGCATGCCCCGGCCAGCGGTTCCCGGCGGCGCCGCTTCCGGCCACTGTTAAGCAGGGGCCGAAGCGGCGCCGCTGAAGCCGCGCGACGGTGGGTCATACGAGCCTGATTCTGCGAGGGTGCAGGCTTCCTGGCGAACGCGAGCGACCGGCTTGCGCTCGTAGCGCTGGTGGAGCCGGCGGCGCCCGGTGCGCCACAGGCGTGGTCCGTTCAACGGTCTGGCGAGGGCCCCGGCGCTGCGGCCACTGGGCCCCCCTTGCGTGTGCGATGCCGTATTCGCGCAGCCATCTGCGCAAGAGTCCCGTTCCGCCGTGGTCTGGCCAGGAGTGCGCCGACGGGGCCCGCGGCGGAAAGGGACCGGCAGATATGGCCCCTGACCCGCAGGCTCAGCCAGGCTGTCATACAGGTCCGGCATCCCGGCACAGACGGCCAGACCTGCCCGCCCGGTGATCAGCTGGATCTCCGGGCAGAGCGTTGGCCAGAGGCACGAGCCTCCCCTGGGCACTCTCGTCGCACCGTGGATGCCGGCACGCTGATGCCGCATGGTGAGGCCGGGGAGAATGCAGGCGCTGGAGCGAAGGCGTAACGGATGAGACGGCCAGCGGCGTGTATACAGGCCCTGGTGTCCGCCAGGGGGTGACCGCCCACGCCGCCGCCGTGAACCAGGCGGGAAAGAAGGCCCTGTGGCCGACACTGGAGTCCGGACGGGGCGAGAGGCGCCCACCATGCGGCGGGGCCATATAATCAGGCAAGATGCACCGTATCTCCGTTTCAGGAAGTCTGATGCGGATAGTGATGCTGGTACGGAAGGCTGCGGCCTTGGCACCAGCAGGACCCTCCTGGAAGCAGCACAAGCAGCCATGAACCGCGCAGTCACCGGCGAGCGATGAATCAGCACATTCCACCAAGCGCAGTGAGCACAGGCCCGCCAGGCACGTTCGGCGCGAGCCGGGCCTTCGCCTGGATGCTGGTGATCACCGGCGCGGCCGGGGTGCTCGCCGCCTGGGTCATCACGATCGACAAGTTCAAGCTGCTGGAGGACCCGGACTTCACCCCGGGGTGCAGCCTCAACCCGATCGTCTCCTGCGGCAACATCATGGAGAGCGACCAGGCGTCGGTCTTCGGCTTCCCCAACCCCATGCTGGGCCTCGTCACCTACGCCATGGTCGTCGCGATCGGCCTCGCCCTCCTCGCGGGTGCCCGCTACCGCCGCTGGTACTGGCTCGGCCTGAACGCCGGCACCCTCTTCGGCGTCGGGTTCTGCACCTGGCTGATGTACCAGTCGCTGTACGAGATCAACTCCCTGTGCCTGTGGTGCTGCCTGGTCTGGGTCGCCACCATCGTCATGTTCTGGTACGTGACCTCGCACAACGTCCGCCAGGGCGTCATCCCGGCCCCGGGCGCCCTGCGGACCTTCTTCGCCGAGTTCACCTGGGTGCTGCCCGTCCTGCACATCGGGATCATCGGCATGCTGATCCTGACCCGCTGGTGGAACTTCTGGACCAGCTGAGACCCGTTGTTCCGAACTGCTCAGCCGCCTGCATCTAATCTGTTCCGCGCCCTGACGTCCTGCTGGAGCCAGCCCCCGTATCCGCATACAGCCACGCGGGTGGCAGGTACCCGGCTGCCGCCGGGCAAAGGCGGTGCGGAAGTGTATGTGCTGGGCAGGCCGTGCCTGGAAGTTCAGGAGCTCCCCTGGGCCTGGGCGGCCCCGAAAGCCGCGTGGAGCCAGCGGAGCTTCAGCAGTCGGCACCAAGCGTCCTCGGTGACGTCCGCGGCCCCCGGGCTGGAGCCGCCGCTGGTGCACGCGCGCGGTGGTGCGCCCCGCCGTGGCGGGGCAGACCGGTGCGGGCACGGTGTTGTGGTGAGGGCGTGTCAGGGTGGGGGGTGTCTCTCTGTCCTTCGTCAAGGATGTGGCGCCGGGTTTGGGGTTGGTTGTTTGGGGCGGTCATGCTGCGAGGGTGATGGTGGGGTGCGGGATTCGTAGAAGGTGCCGTCGAGGAGCATGGCGAAGAGGACGCTGATGCGTTGGCGGGCGAGGCGGAGGAGCGCTTGGGTGTGGGTTTTGCCGCGTGCTCTTTGCCGGTCCTAGCAGGTCCGTGAAGCGGAGTCGGCGTTCATGCAGGCGAAGGCGGAGAGGAACATCGCGCGTTTGACTGCCGGTTTCCGCCGCGGGGCGCCTGTTCGCCGTGGACCGAGGTCCCGGATGACCTCGTGGTGGGGGCGAGGCCGGCGCAGGAGGCGAGGCGGGCGGCGGTGGGGAAGCCGGTCCCGTCGTCGGCGGTGACCAGGAGGACGGCGGCGGTCCTGACTCCGACGCACGGCATCGAGGTCAGGACCGGGTGACGAGGGTGGGCCTCCAGCAGGGTGCTGATCTGGGCTTCCAGGGCCCGGCGCTGGTCGGCCTCGCGCCATTCCTCGACCAGGCCGGCGAGCACGCCGTCGAGGTCTGCCGGCCCAAGCGGGCCGCCAGCCGCGGCGGACGAAAATCCGGCATGCCCGACGCCAAAGCGCGCCGCGAAGGAAGCCCTGGCCACCGAGCACCTGATCCAGCCCCGGCTCCGCGGCGAACGCGAGGCACTACGCGTCCGTCTCGCCACCCGCCAGGGCGCAGTCCTTGCCCCGACCGCGGCGATCAACCAGCTCAAGGCCCCGACCCTCTCCGCACCAGACGGCCTCCGCGCCGAACTGCGCAACTGAAACGCCCGGCCCAGGTCACCTACTGCGCCCAGCTCCGCGACCGGCCCGCCCTGGACCTGGACCCCCGGATGACAGCACGGGCCCTGCGCTTCACCGCCCACAGCATCCAGGCCCTGCAGGCCGAGGCCAAAGACCCTGAGAAGGACATCCTCACCCTGGCCAGGGGAGCCGCTCCAGAGCTTCCCGGCCTGCCCGGCACCGGACCGGTCACCGCAGCCCAGATCCTGCTCAGCCGGCCCCACCAGGGCCGGTTCCGCCCGGAAGCCGCCTTCGCGCCCTCCGCCGGAGCCTCCCCGGTCCCCGCCTCCTCCGGACTCACCAACCGGCACCCCCCTCAACCGCAGCGGAGACCGGCAGCTCAACCGGGCCATCCACACCACCACCCTGATTCCCATGCGGCTCCACTCCGCCACAAAGGCGTGCACCGCCCGCAGAATCACCGAGGGCAACACCTCCCGCGACGCACAGCGATGCCTCAAGCGCACCACCTGCCGCCAGATCTTCAAGATCCCCGAACGGACTCACCGAACCAAGACCGGAAGCATCGAGGAACCTGCACAAGCTGCTTGACACGACATAGCAGCCCCGGGGCGGTCCTGGTACGGCGCGCGAGCACCGTTATGGCGTCCGGGATCCTGTTGGTGCTGTGTGACAGCGGCGGGCTGCCGGTGCTGGCGGGCAGGCCGCCTATCCGGTTGGAGGTACAGGGTGGCTTCTGCAGGGCGCCGGGCCGACGGGCGTGAACGCGCTAGCAGACGTTCCAGGACATCGCGCGCAGCAGACCGGGACCCGCGCGCGGCGGGATGGTTCTGAGCGGGGGCGTGCAGGAGCAGGCTGTCTGGGGGTCTCGTGCTGGTCTCTCTGGGACATTTGGGAAGGCAGGCCGGTTGCCGTCCCGTCTGCATAGGGCCTGGCCCCTGGCCCGGCCGGCTGTCGGGGAGCAGGCGGTGCCGCGTAGCCGGCACCCGCCGCGTACGGGCGGCGTGCGGGCCGGCCGGCCAGTGGCGCGTCGGCCGGGAACAGCCTGATCACCGGACACTGCCCGGCAGCCGGGCACGGTTGAGTGGTCTCACAACAGTGTCCCCCGCCGACTGGAACCCGCAATGCGTTCACTTCTTCCCGGTTCGGGCTCCGGCTTCCTGCCCGCTGACCGTCCCCGGGCTAAGGGGGCGTGCCGCCATACAGGCTGGCCGCGGCGTATTGCTCTGGCGATGGTGCTGGTGTTGGCGGTGACCACGGTGCCGGTTGTCACTGCTGCTGCTTCCGTGCCTGCGGCCGTGTCCAGTCCGGCGGGGGTGTCGGGTGCGGTGGTGTTGGGTGGGGGTGCTTCGGGGAGTGTCAGTGAGCAGACGGGTGCGTTTGCCATGGTGCT
>NZ_JBIBHT010000018.1:0-37418 GCF_042957155.1 Streptomyces sp. NPDC008121
TGGGGTCGGGCGGGGGCTGGTCAAGAAGGGCGCGGGTACGGTCCAGGGCGGCCGTCACTGCGGGACTCATGGGTTCCTCCGTGATGTGATGGGTGGAGGTCCGGGCCTGATAGCGACAGGCCCGGACCGCTACGCGGCGGGAAGGATGAGCTCGCCGAGGACGCGGCCGACGCGGTCCTGGTCGATGAGGTCGGCGACGTCGCCCGCAGAGGCGCCGCGCGGCACGGAGAGGCCGAGACGGCGGCAGAGGCCGAGCTGCTTCGGGCTGGGCTTCCCCGCCCTCCACCGGGCATGCTTCGACACGAACGCGCCCGGCGCGAGAACACGGGCCTGCTGCTCCAGCCACGCCAGGGCCTCCGGCAGCGGCCGAGCGACGTCGTCCCTCGGCGGGTGCGCACCGTGCGCCTGGGTCCAGCGGCGCATCCGGTACAGCCGGGTCCCCGGGTCGCGTACGAGGAAGAGGACCATGGCGGACGTGAGGCGGATGAACCACGTGCCGTCAGCCGTACGTAGCCAGCGGATCGGGCTGCTTCCGAAGAGGTTGATCTCCTCTGCGTCGACGCGGGCCGCGAGCGCCCTGCGCTCCTCTGCGGCCGCGTGCTCCTCGGCGACCTCCCGCAGCGTCTTGTTCTCCGTAGCCTCCCCAACCTCCCGCGCGGTGAGGTCGACCATGGACGCCAGCTTGTGCCGGGTCGAGGCGCCCATGACGTCCAGCAGCAGCGCGTCCCGCTTCCCCGGCGCCGGGCGGAGAGCGCGGCCGGCCATCTGCACGTACAGGCCGGGCGACTTGGTGGGCCGGGCGATCACGGCGCAGCTGGTGTGCGGTGCGTCGAACCCCTCGGTGAGGACCATGCAGTTGGTGAGGACCTGAACGTCGCCCGCCGTGTAGCGGGCGAGCGTGGCGCGGCGGTCGTCGCGGCTCATGTCGCCCCACACCGGCGCTGCGGTGATCCCTGCGGCCTCCAGCGCGGCGGCCGCCGCCTGGGCGGTCGCCACGGTCGGGGTGAAGACGACGCCGGGCCGGTCGGCGGCGTGGTCAACGTACGCCTTCGCGATGGCGTCCAGCGCGCCGGAGTCCTCCAGGGCCTGGCCGAGCTGCCCGTCGACCAAGTCGCCGCCGCGCGTACGGACCTGGTCGAGGTCGAGGGTGTCCACGGTGATGCGCTTGCCGCGGACGTCGCACAGGAAGCCGTCACTGATCATGTCGAGGATGTCCAGCCTGAAGACGACGTCCTCCCACACCTCGGCCAGGCCGCCGTCGGTGCGGGTCATTGTCGCGGTGAACCCGGCGACGGGCGTTCCGTCCCAGGCCCCGAAGTGGCGCAGGACGTCCATGTAGGTGCGGGCGGCCGCATGGTGGCACTCGTCGACGATGACGAGGCCGATGTCTCGGATGGCCTCGCGCCGGCGGGCGACCGCCAGGGTCTGGACGCTGGCCACGATTACGTCGGCGTCGTGGTGCTGGTCGCGCTCGGCCTTGACGATGCCGACGCGCAGCATCGGGTCGACGGCGAGCAGCTTGGCCGCAGCCTGCTCGATGAGCTCCTCCCGGTGCGCGATGACCAGGACGCGGCGGCCGCCGAGGCTGTCGAGCATCTGGTGGGCCAGGTGGGAAAAGACGACGGTCTTCCCGGCGCCGGTCGGAAGGACGACGGCGAGCCGGGTGGCTCCGGCTGCCCAGCCGGTTCGCAGGGCCTCGATGGCGTCGAGTTGGTACGGGCGAGGGGGGAACGTGGTTGTGGTCATGGGTCACCTCGGTTTCGGTTGCTGGGTGTTTGCGGGGAGTGCGGGGACTCGGCGGTCGCTCTGCGGGGACTCCTGGCAAGGCTTTGAGTGGTGCTGATCAGCGGTTTTGCGGGGACGCGGGGACTTGCGGGGACTTAGGAAGTCCATTGATGTCGAGAGCCAAGAAGAGCTGTGTGGTGATGACGCACAGCGCATGTGATGTGCGATGCATGTGTGACCCGCGCGCTATATGGGGAGCGGGACGGGCCCCCGCAACTCCCCGCCTCCCCGCATCAGCGCAGGTGGTCCGCTGTGCGGGGGTCTCTCCAGGTCCCCGCACAGGTCCCCGCAGAGCCCCCGCACTCCCCGCCGGACGGCCCGTCACGACTCGTGCCGTCCGGTACCGCGATCGGCGTGGACGTCGACCCGCCACAGGTTCTGCTTCCGGTGGCTGTCGACGACCATCACGACCTTGTGGACGCCGAAGTAGCGGCCCTGCCGGGCCTTGAGCCAGATGCCGAGCTGGTTCGCCGAGGGCGGCTCGTCGCCCTTGCGGGGCACGTGGTTGGGCAGGCCCTTGATGACCGCGCCCGTGGCCAGCGGCTCGTTGCCGTAGGTCTCGCGCCACATCTCCAGGAAGAGCGACCACTCCTGCTGCTCGTCGTCCTGGTTCTCAGCGTCGGCGGTGTCGGCCATCCAGCCTTCTACGCCGAGGTAGTGGAGAAGGCCCGCCACCATGGACGCCCATTCGCTGTAGTCGCCCTTGCGGACGCGGATCACGGGGGCCCCTGCGGCCAGCCAGGCCCGGACGAGGGTGACGAGCGCGGCGACCAGGGTGGAGGCGTTGGCGCGCAGCCAGGGGCGCAGGTCGCCGATGCGGAACCCGTCCCGCTGGTCGGGGTTGGGGCAGTCGGGGTCGAGCCGCACCCACAGGATGCGGCGCTTGTTGTCGCCGCCGGTCCGCAGCGCGTTGCCGGTGACCACCCACAGCCGGTCGTTCCGCATCGTGACCTTGCCGGTGGCCCCGAGGATCCGGTCGCCCCAGTGCTCGCCGGTGAGGAGAGAGGAGATGACCGACGTCTTCAGGACGAACCCGTTCGGCAGGTTGTCGAAGACGACGA
Organism: Streptomyces sp. NPDC008121; assembly: GCF_042957155.1. Lineage (NCBI taxonomy): Bacteria > Bacillati > Actinomycetota > Actinomycetes > Kitasatosporales > Streptomycetaceae > Streptomyces > Streptomyces sp. NPDC008121. The sequence continues at coordinate 2,847 of NZ_JBIBHT010000018.1, forward strand.
CGGGGGACCCGGTGCCGTACAGCTGCGTCGTGATGCTCTTGCGTAGCTCGGTGTCGTTTTCGGGCCAGGCCGTGTCCGCCGTGCCGAAGCAGTACTTGAAGATGTCCTTCAGCAGGGTCTTGCCGCTGCCGGCCGCCGTCGCGGTGATGGCCACCATCTGAGTCGGTCCGTGGAAGTACGCGCGCAGGATCGGGGTGAGCAGCGCGCCTAGGAAGTTCGCTCGGTCGCTCGGCTTTACCCAGGGGAAGTCGTGCAGGACGTCGCCGAGCACGATGCTTTTTGCCCGCTCCAGGCTGTCCCTGGTCACCTGCGGCTGAAGACGGCGCAGCGGCACCCGAGGCTCCAGGTAGAGGCCGGTGGCCCGGTCGTACCCGGGAGACTCCAGCAGGCTGCCGTCGGGCCGGATCACGGGAGATGTGACGACCCCGCGCAGCGCCGGCAGAGGCCAGTCCTTCCGCCCGAGGACCGTGGCGCAGCTCTTCGGCATGAGGAGCTCCCGGTGCTCCTCCATCTGCTCGGTGACCGGGTTGCGCTTCACGACGTAGCTGGAGACGTGGTCGGCGAGGTACGCGCGGAGGTTGTCGGACGCGAGCTGCTGTACCACGGGGTCGTCGTTGTCGTCGCGGTACACCCAGCACGGCCCCCCGGACCGCTTGTAGAGGTCGGGCAGTTGGCCGTCCTTCATGAGGGCGAGGACACCGTCGATGCCGTCGGCCTCGTTTGTGATGTCCAGCTCGGGGCGGGCCGGGACGGCGCGAAGCTGCGGGCCGCCCTCGAACCCGTCCTGCGGGTCGGGTGCGTGGTCCGGGTCCAGCGCGGAGGACCCGTCGGCGAAGTGCTGCTGCTGCGCAGGTACGGAGGAAAGGCGGCGGCGCACGGGGGCGCTGCCGTACCCCTGTTCCCGGAGGGCGGCGGCGGCCGCCTTGTGGTTCCCGCCGTGGTGCAGCTGCGCGTACGCTCCGAACTTCGAGTAGGGCGTCTCGGCGGTGAACTCGCTACTGGTGGTGAAGACGTACAGCCGGTCTGCGTCTCCGCGGCCCGTGGTGGCCTTAACCCCGCCCTTCCCGTCGGCCCACCCCCAGTAGGTGGTGGTGCCGCGTGTGGTCACCGGGACGAAGGTCCCGTTCAGGATCGTCTCCCAGTCCGCACGCCGCTCGAAGTCGTCGCCGGGGCGGAGGCCGCCGTCGGGCAGCGGCGGCAACGCCTTGCCGACCGCCTTCGGTGACTCGGGCTTGGGGAGGGTGTCGACCATCCGGCAGACCTCGTGGATGGCGTCCAGACGCTCGGCGCTGATGGTGGGGATGGTGGCGGGGGCGCCGCTGGTGCGGAGGTAAGGGCGGCCGGTCTCGTGGACAGTCCCCCCGCTCGGCTCAACGAGCCCGTACCCGCCTTCGCCGCGCGTTTCGATCTGCACGCGGATGACCTGGCTGCCGGGCTTCTCGGCCAAGCGCTGCTTCTCCTCCGGCGTGTACTCCTCCGGGCGGGCCAACCGGGACGCCAGCTTCGTGTTGGGCCGAACAGGGCCGCCTTCGACGCGAACCCGGAAGTGCCGGCCGCCGGACGGGGACGTGCTGGCCCACCCGGTGAGGATGGCTTTCCATTCCTCGCCGAGCCCGGATGCCTCCATGACCTCGGTGACCTCGTCGAGGAGTCCGTCCTCGATGGCGGTTCCCTCGAACTCGATGAGCTCCACGCCGCCGGACACGGCTCCGTAGACCACGGCGATACCTGCGGTCGTGCCCGCCGGGAACCACCGGTCGTGCTCGGCCGGGATCGAGCGGGTCACCTTGTACGGCGTCCACTTGACGGAGGCGGCCTTGCTGCCGTCGGCCTTGATGGGGAGTACGCACAGTCCGGCCTCGTCGTACTCGCGGGCTGCGGCCCGCATGTCGGGCGTCTGCGCGTCGGTCACTGGTGGTTCTCCTGGCGTGAGGGGCAGACGGTGCGGTGGATGTCGGAAGCGGTGGCGGTGAACGCGGCGACCGCGGCGGGGCCGGTGACGATGTCGCTGCGGTAGTCGCAGGGGATGCACTCGTACCGAGCGCGCGGGGGGCGGTCCCGGTCGCCGAAGTCGACGAAGAGCGCGCCGACGATGCGCCGGGGGGTCGGGCTATTCATGGGTGCCTCCGTCGCTCTCGGCCAGGCCGAGAAAGGCGAGGAGGTCGGCGCGACGGACGCGGACGATGCGGCCGAGCGGGACGACGGGAACGGGGAACTCGCCCTGGCGGATGAGCCGGTACCCGAGGTCGCGGCCGATACCGAGGGCGGCGAAAGCGTCTTCCGCCTTGGCCATGGCCGGGAGGTTGAGGACCTCCTGGGCGCTGAGTGCGGTGGGAGTGCTCATGCGGGCACCGCCTCGGGGGCCGGCGCGCTGGCGTCGACGAACGACCGCCCGGCCCGCTCGCACGGGACGAACAGGATGAGCAGGTCGACACCTATGACCTGCGCGATGCGCTCGGCCTTCTCGCGCGGCAGGAACCGCTGTTCTCCGGAGAGCAGCGCGCCGACGGTGCCGAGGGGGAGGGAGGTGAGCGAGGCGAGGTCGCGGGCGGTCAGGCGGGCGCCCGTCCCGCTGCGCTCCATCACCTTCGCGAGCAGCTGCCGGTCGTAGACCCGGCACATGGGTGGCTGGGGCATGTTCACCTCACGAAATGGTTCGTTCATTTTTCTGAACGCCCTCAGCATTCCATTGCCTGAACGGATTGTCCAGACAGTTGAAGATTGGCGGTGTCGTGAGCCCTGTGCGCCCCCGTGACGCTCTAGCGCTTCCGTGCCATTGCCTGAACAATCCGTTCAGGTCGCGTGACGCCCCACCCCTGCGACATGGTGAGATAGGGCCGCGCGCGAGTGATCACCCTGAACAGCCATCGCACTGGAGTGACAGGATGAACGTCATGACCGAGAACAGGCCGGACGCCGAGACCGGAGCTGAAACCACCGAGTTTGCCGACCTCATCAGGGAGCGCCGGGCCGCCCTGGGGCTCTCCCTGAGTGCGTTCGAGAAGCGTTCGATCGATCCGGTTACGGGTGCGCAGGTGAAGTCGGGGTGGGTGTACCGCCTGGAGACAGGAGAATCGGTGATCCCTCCCCGCACGGCACAGCTCAGGGCACTGCGAGAGGCTACGGGTCTGCCGCTGCATCAGTTGCAAGATGCGGCGGCGGCCCAGTTCTTCGGAATCGAACGCGTGTGGGCGGAGAGTGGCGAGGCGAGTGCGCTTGTGCGGCGGACAGAGAAGTTGACGGAGGATCAGCGACAGCAACTCCTGCGACTCATCGACGCGTTCGCACCACCGGGTCGGGATGAGCGCTGACCTGCACCCTTGACCTTTGCGTTACTCAAAGTGAAACCACTCGAAAGGGTGTAGGCCGCAGCGTTCGCGAGTGACATGATGTTGGCATGTGACGCAGCGCACACGAATCGGAGCAGTACGCTCCATAGATCGAACACTTGAGCGAGCGGGGGCCAGCGTGACTAATCTGCCGAGCAAAGCGGCGGCTGTGAAGTACGCCACAAGCGGGGAGCTCCCAGTGGGGCACCGCGTGGTCATAATTCAGACACTCAGCGGCCCCCTGATGGTTGTACGCGAGGGCAAGATAACTCCGGATCTGGTAGCAGAGATCGTGGAGATGCACGACGCGCTCCAGGCCTCCGGCATCCTTGAGGGTGACCAGGAGGAGTGAGCCGTGGCCACATCCCGTCGCGCGGGCGGCATCACCAAGCGCTGCGAGTGCCGCAGCCCGGAGGGCCGCCTCCTCGGCACGGCGTGCCCACAGCTCACGAAGAAGAACCACGGCAAGCTCCTGCTGCGGCAGGAGCTCCCGCTCGATGCCGACGGGAAGCGCCGCCCGTTCCGCCGCACAGGGTACGCGACGGTGACGAAGGCCCAAGCGGACCTGGACAAGCTGCGGGCCATCCTGGACCTGGTCACGGACGAGGACGAGGACGCCGCTCGGCGCGTCGGTGACCTGCTCCAGGCGGTCATGCGTGACCGGGCGCCCATCCCGGATGCCACCGAGGTGAAACGGCGGCTGGGTGTCGGCATTGAGCTCGAAGGCAAGATGACCATGAGCCAGCTCTTTGAGTCCTGGCTCGGCTCGAAGAAGACGCGGCCGACCACCACGAACGGATACCGCTCGCACGTCCGCGTCCACCTTGACCCCGGGGTCGGACACCACCGAGTCGACCGCTTCGGCGTTGGCCAGGCGCAGTTTTTCTTCGACGCCATCACCGACCGCAACGACACGATCCGTGCGGAGAACGCCGCTCGCCGGGAGCAGGAGCAGCGGGCGAAGTGGGCCCGGGGCGGCCGCCCGCCGGCGGCCGAGCGCCCGCGGCTGGAGGAGGAGCGCGCACGGCTGGCGGCAATGCCCCCGTACCGGCGCGTTACCGGGCCCGCCACCGTGCAGTCCGTCCGTCGCACTCTGCGCGCTGCATTGAACTACGCCATCAAGAAGCAGGTGACGACCTTCAACGCGGCGCAGCACGTAGAACTGGTCCCCGCTGCCCGGCCGAAGGGCCTGCTCTGGACGGACGAGCGCGTTGCCCGGTGGCGGGAAACCGGCCGCAAGCCGAGTCCCGTGATGGTGTGGACCCCCGCACAGCTCGGCGCCTTCCTGGACGCTGCCGAGGGGCACGAGCTGTACGCCTTCTTTCACCTCGTCGCTCATCACGGGTTCCGCCGAGGCGAGGGAGCGGGGCAGGACTGGGAGAACGTCAGCTTCGAGCGGCGGACCGTGACGGTCGCGAAGGAACTGGTGGTCGACGGCTGGACGCCGATCGAGACCAACCCCAAGACGTCCGGCTCAGCGGGCACCGTGAAGATCGACGCGGGTACCGTCGCGGTGCTGCGTGAGCACAAGGCCCGCCAAGAGGCTCAGCGCGAGAGGCGACTGAAGGACGGGAAGAAATGGGCCAACACGGGCAAGGTCTTCACCCAGGCCGACGGCTCATGGGTCCACCCTGAGACGTTCAGCGACGCATTCCGCGAGATCCTGGCGACAACGGACCTGCCGCCCATCAACCTGCGGGACCTGCGTCACGGCGCGGCCGCTCTTGTGAAGGCCGGCGGCGGCGACCTCCACGACGCAAAGGTGAAGCTGCGTCACTCCACGATCGTGCTGACCTCGGACACGTACATGGAGCTGTTCGAGGACTACGAGGACGAGCTGACCGAGCGCGCAGCCGCCGTCGTGCCAAGGGCCAGGAAGGCCACCGGGGGACAGCCGCAGGATGCGTCGGAGTAGTACCCTGGACGTAGGACAACAAGGCTCCGTCACCGCAGGTGACGGGGCCTTTCTGCTGGCCCGCTGCTGGCCCGAACGATCCGTAACAGCACCGCATGAGACCTCATGAGACCGAGCGAACCGGCCGAGCCCAGCGGAAGGAAACTACCGCTGACCAGCACTGGAGCACATAGTGTCGCCTCGGTCGTCATGATGTCGCACGAGACCTCATGAGCGCGCCGCAGACTTTTAATCCGTTGGTTGTGGGTTCGAGTCCCACACGGCCTACCCCTGGACCCCAGCTCAGAGCATGTGTGAGCTGGGGTCCTCGCTCTTTCGGGCAGCATGCGTGAGCGCTGCTGGCCCGCTGCTGGCCCGAAAGGTCAGCGAGAACGCACAACGGCGCCCTGACCGCGTTCTGCGGTCAGGGCGCCGTTGGTACGCCTACGGGTAGATGAACCCGGCCACTCCGGGCGGTGGATTCACCGCCTCCCACGCCGCCACAAGGCTCTCGTACCGAGCGTCTACCCACTCCCGCGTCGTGGGTGAAGGCGGGGCGCTCTGAGGGGCTGTGAGCGCCGGGGCCTGGGGGAGGAACAGCAGGGTTGGCATGTCGGCTCCGTTCGTGCAGTGGCCCCCAGCATTCATGATCGAAGAAAGCCGGGTCTACCCTGCATGCAAAATGATCATGACCGGTCAGCGTGGAACCCGTGCCGCGCGTCATCCCGCCAGACCCTCGCCTCCTGGAGAGACGACGGCGGATCGCTGCCCAGATCCGGGCCGCCCGCCTGCACGCGAACCTGAGCCAGCAGGACGTCATCACCCGCACCGGTATGGACCGGTCCGCCTACCAGGACATCGAGCGCGGGCGGTCCAGCCCCCTTCTCGACAACCTGCTGCGCATCGCCGACGCGATCGGTGTCCCGCTCGCCGACCTCGTCCGGGAGTAGACCCTGCCCGCACCCCGGCCGCCGCCGGCCCCGGGTACGAGCAGGGAGTCTCAGTACTTCAGCCGCGGCTGGCTGGCGATCTCGGCCATGGCCTTGCGTAGCAGTTGCTTCGAGGGGACCCGGGGCTGGCACTCCGGGCTGCGTGGTGGGTGGGCCCACATGTCCGGCCGGGCGCCGGACATCGACTGGCCCGCTGCGGCCAGCACCGCAGGGCCGATGATCGTACGGTCGCAGTCCACGCAGATCCTCATCGGCGGGCCTTCCGCCAGGCGCGGCCAAGCCGTATGGCCGTCACGCAGGGAGCGGTGCGGCAGGCGGCGCACTGGACGGTGTGCCCGAGCCAGATCTTGTACGCGGCTTCGGCGGCCGCCGCCGTCTTCGCCGTCACGACCGTGCCTTCTGGCAGGTGCGGCAGCAGCGGGGGAACCAGTGGACCGAGACCCCGTGCGCGTCGAGTGGGCGGGCGCCCAGGTCGTGCGCCGCGGCGTTGGCCAGTGGGGCCGCGCACCAGACACAGTTCGCGCCACGCTGCTGCGCGTCGGACAAGGTCACGGGGTCGGGCAGCGGTAACTCGGAACGCGGAGGAGATGCAGGCACAGTCATGGTCGGCTCCAGGTCAAAGGCTGGTGCCTCGACCGTAGGAGCGCAGACAGCGAACGAGGGGCAGGAATCCTGCCCCCCGCTCATCCGTTCGACATCAGGCCGCGAGCAGCCCCAGCCGCTCCGCCAGGACCGCCGCCCGCCGGCGGCGCTCCGGCACCTTCGACTCCGTCTCTTCGAGCACGATCCGCCTGGCGTAACCGTTGTACCGGATCGTCTCCGGCGCGGCCTCGTGCGCCCGCTCCAACGTTGCCAGCGCTGTCTCCTGCTGGCCGTTCAGCTGGTACGCCCGAGCCTCCTCGATGCGGTGGCGGGCCAGCCGTGGGCGAGACGGAATCGCCTGCGCGTCCGCCGTGTTGGCCTGGCGCACGGACTCGCCGCCGGCCCGGAGCTCCACCGCTACCGTGACGGCGTGCGCGCCCATGATGGCCTGCGAGAAGCTTGTCACCGGGTGGTAGTACGTCGTGGGCAGGCGTTTCGCCGTGGTCTGCGCCTTGTCCCACCACCCCCACGCCGCGCCCTTCATCCCCCGCCGGGCGGCGGTGTACCCGGCCTCGAACTGGAGCGCCCCTGCGATCGCACGCACCCGGTCATCACCGTCCGGGAGGAACCGCTCAAGGTAGGCCAGCGCCTCCATGGTCATGCTGTCCGCGGCGTCGAAGTGCGTGGGCCCGGAGTCGCGGTGCGCCTGCGCGGCGAGCCACGCGGCAACCCCGATGGCGTGGGGGTCCTCGGACTCCTGTGCGGCAACCATGCCGCGCTCGGCAACTCGCCACAGCAGGGCGCTTTCCGGCTGGTAGGCGAGGAAGAACTGCGCGAGGCTGTACGTCTCGGAGAGGACCGCCTGCGCCGCGCGCCGGTCGGCCGCCGAGTCAGCCTGCCGTACAGCAAGCTGGGCGTCCCTGATCAGACCAGGCAGAAGCTCACCGAGGACCTCTCGATGGTTCGCCGCCTGGTGCCGCGCGGCCCACGCCTTCGCCAGCCGGGCGGAGAGGTGAGCGGCCGGTGGAGCTTCTCTGTCGCTGCTGAGCGACAGGGTGTTGACCGCGTCCCGCACCGCCTGGAGGCGGGGGTGGCCCGGCCCGATGAAGAGGTCGACCGGGGCCGACTGGTCCCCCGTCAGGTCGGCCAGGTCGCGCACGCGCAGCAGCTCGGCGATCCGCAGCACCACGGGCAGCTTCGGCATGCCGATCTCTCCTCGCTCCACCTGCTTCACCCAGGAGGGGGACCTGCCGAGCAGGCCGGCGGTGACCGGACGACTGAGCCCGCGTCGAGTCCGGAGGATCTGCATGCGTTGACCGAATGCCATCGGGTCGGCATACGGGTCCGGGGTAGCATCAACTGGCATGGCCTTGCCCCTCTCTGTCCAGCTCGTCACTGCCAGGGTATGGGGCAAGGCCCTTTCTGTGAGCCGCGTTACTGTCAGTTGATCCTTCCCGGCACGACGAAGCGCCCCCTGCCCCGGCACGTGGCCAGGGCAGGGGGCGTGATCACTTTGCGGGTACCCGTAAAGTGATCAGCGTTTTCACCTTCGCGGTGCTGCGTGGTCGTTCAGCGGATGAGGGCGAGGACCCCGGCGGCGGCGCCAGCCACCCCGGTCAGGGCGCCCAGCGTGGGCAGCGGCCACCGGGCGCGCTCCAGGGTCCGGAGCCGCTGCTCGTGGTCACCGAGGTCGGTCCGGATGTCCCGTGTGTCGTCGAGTACGCCGTCGATTTTCGACTCGATCCGGCCGACCGCCTGGGCCAAGCTCCGCACCTCCTGGTACATCTGCGCCGGGGAGATGTACACCCCCGGGTCCTGCGGGGTCACTCGATGTCCCCGTACCGACTGCGCGGCGTGTGCCGTGCCTGGTACCCCGCCAGCCACGTCAGCCCGGACGGGACGAGCGCGAGGAGCGGCGCCTGGAGCCAGGAAGGGAGCGGGCCGAGCAGGCTGTTGTCGGCGACGATCGCGTTCAGTACGGCGATCGCGAGACCGGCGAGGAACGTAGCGGCCGACGCCGCCTTCACCTTCGCTTCGACGGGTGCAGTGCTGGCCATGGTCAGTGCTCCGTTTCCAGGCGCACGGTGACGCCCTTGATGGCGGTCTCGATGCGGGCGATCAGGGCGTCCACGTCCACCGTGGCGTCGCGGGCGGCCAGGGCCTCGGCCATCGTGCGGACCGTCGCGGTCACTGCGGCGATCTCGGTCTGGGCCTGCCGCACCCTGACGTGGATGTCGCGGATGTACGAGTCGGGCGTCCAGAAGTCGTTGCCCTTCGCGGCCGTCGCCGGCGAGGCGAGGATGCCGTCCGTCTTCCAGATCTTCTTGACGTCGGCGGTGGTCAGGGCCACAGCGACCTCCTTGGTGGGCGTAGTAGGTGCGGGTGCGCCGCTGGGGTTCCAGCCGGCGGGGTGCTTCAGCCGCTCGGCAACGTCGGCGCGGAGGGTCGGCATGCCGAAACCTCGGGGGTCGATCTTGTCGCTCGACCACTCCAGATGGCCGATCACGCTCTTCGCGTTCCAGCCGTGCGCCCGGCACACGGCGGCCTGGACGCGGACGATCGCGTCGTACTGGGCGGCGGGCCAGGGGTCCTTGCCGTCACCGAGGTTCTCGCACTCCCACCCGTAGAACCGCGCGTTGCCGTCGACCCCGTTGCTGTTGCCCTTGGTGGGGGGCGAGGGCCGGGTGCCGTAGGACTCCGCGACAACCTGGGCGAGAACACCCGGGTCGCCGCCCCCGGCATGGTTGGCACGACCCCAACCCACGAGGTGCACCCGGCCGTCCTTCGCGATGACGCCGTGGCACAGGGGTCCGGGCAGGTCCGCGTACCCGTCCCGGCACAGGGCGACCGTGGACGCGGTGCCACGGGTCACCGAGTGGTGGACCATGCTGCCGTTGACCGGGCCCCACAGCCCCTTCGAGCTCCGGTTGTGCTTGGGCCAGTTCCCGACCTCGACAACGGTGACGCCTTCGGCGCGCAACGCAGCGAGAACGGCGGCGTCGGACAGAGGAATGGCCATGGAGTCTCCAGACATGCAGATGCCCCGGCCAGACGGCGCGGGGCGGCGGTAGGTGGGGTGGGTCAGGCGGGTACGAAGCGGCGGACGACGAGCTGCCCGTACCCCTCATCGACTCGCACGGTCTCCCCGGCGGCCGGAGACGAGCGGAACGCAGCGGCCTGGAACAGGACCATGGCCCTGTGGCCGGGCGGCCAGTCGTCAGGGACCGTCCACGCGGCCCCCATGATCAGCGGCATGTGGTGGCGGTCCGGGGTGCAGTTGTCCGCGAGGTGCGGGGCGATCTGCGTCCACGGCCGATCAGCCACCGGCACGGCGGGCACGAGGTCTACGTCGTACACCCACAGCGCGTGCCCCACCCCCACCACCCGGCCGGTGTCGTTGGTGATCTGCGCGCGGGCCGTCACATCCAGGACATCACCAGGACAGACCGGGACCGGAACCCGCAGCAGGACACGCCGGGTCGTCGACGTGGCCACCGGCAGCGTCGCAGGGACAAGATCCTCGGTTGACACGAATCGTTCAAGGAGCCACCCGGCCTGGGCTACGAGCACGGTGACACCCCGATCGAGCGGGCGAAGATCGTGCCGGAACCGGCCGACACCATGCGGTGGCAGACCACCGCGTTGTACACGGAGCCAGGCGTCAGACCGGACACGATGCTGTACATGGACGCCTGGACCCGGCTCCCAGACCCGGACACGTTCGGTGTTTCCAGGCAGTGCTCGTTCAGCCCGTCCTGGACCATCGCTCCGGCGCCGAGCGTGCTGCCGGAGCGCAACGCGAACGCGACCTGCGCGGCCACGGCGGAGGTGGGCTGGAACCGGGAGTGCCAGTCGACACGGACTCGGCCCGTGGTCGGGGCGGTGAAGACCACGCCGACGATGGGGGTACCGGCCGTGAACACGATGTCGGTGAACCCGACGATGTCGGTTCCGTCGGTGACGAACTGCACCGGTGGTGTGTCCTGGGCCAGCACGGTGGTGCCTGCCAGCAGGTCAGGCATGCCCTGCTCCTCTCATAGGGCGCGCACGGTCTGCCGGGCCAACCTCACGGCGGTTCCGGCCGCGTGCGCTTTGGTGATGCCGTTGACCCCGCGGGTCACGGTGAACGTCTGAGTGGTGGTGGTGCCGGTGCAGTTGGCGACCCGCATGACTTCACCGCCGACGGTGATGTCGAGGGGGTACGCGGTGGGGTAGGTGGCGGAGTCCGCCCAGCGGGGGCCCAGCGTGGTAAGGATGCTGGCGGTGGTGGCGCTCGCGGTCATCGGTGTGTTGAGCCGGGCTCCTGCCGTGTCCCGTTTTCCCAGGGCCGGGTCGCCCCTGATGCCGACCTGCCAGGGGCCGGCCGGTGTGCAGTTCATGGCCAGGGCCCACTCGTACAGGCCGAGGATCTCGGTGTGGCCGAGCATGTGCTGGTCGATGTTCCCGGGCGGCAGCCACGGCGGAGGGTTGGCAATCTGGACCCGGTCGCCGATGTCCATCGCGAGGACTTGGGGGATGAGGTGCGGGGCGGCGTGCAGCCACACGCTGATCGTCGGGTAGCGGGCCTCGTCCCAGGTGCCCAGGTGCATGCGCCACTGGGCGTGCACGGGCGGCTGGGCGTCGGTGGCGAGCGACAGGGTGACGGACTCGTCGTAGGGGCCGACACCGTCCGGCGGCGGCAGGACGGACAAGGGGCCGGTCTCCAGTACCGCCCGCGCGGCCGAGCCTCCCCGTCGGGTCACGGTGACGTCGTTACGGAGGTGCTGGTCGTCCTCGACCGGCTCCAGCGGCGGCGGCACCTCCCCCCGCGCCCGGTAGTCGAGAGCCAGGGCCACCCGCTGGTTGTACAGCGTGGCCCGGTCCCGGTACACCAGCGCCGTCTCGTCACGCCGCTCGTACAGGATCCCGCCGTCGGTCTCCGCGCACTCCTCCAGCAGAGCGAGGTAGGTGTCCGGGCGCTGCGGGCCCATGGCCTCCGACAGTTGGGTGGTGTCGCCGTCGATCCACGTCAGGGCCACCTGGTCGGGTTCCTCGGCGGCCAGCCGCGCCAGGCGGGTCAACGCGGTTTCGCCGAGGAAACCGTCGTCGGCCCCGGCGAAAATCTCACTGCCGGGCGGCGACGTGACCAGTACCCCCGTGGCCGGAACGTCGAACACCGCCAAGTGCCCTATGGCCATGTCCGCGAGGTCCTGGCCGTAGGCGCCGCGCACCCCCACCACCGCTCCCTGCGCCCCGGTGAACACCGTGCGGGAGATCCAGCGGGAGTTCGTCGCGATGTCCCGCCAACTGACGTACAGGTACGTCGAGCCCCCGCTCGCCGCGGTGTAGATGGCGAGGCGGTTCCACTTCCCGGTGAAGTCGGCCAAGGCGCCCGCGTTGGAGTACACGAAGAACGCGAGGACTTCGCCGGCCGAGTCCCTCGCCTCGATCCGCACTCCGGACGGTGACGCGTAGACGGACGCTGTCCGCATCACCGACCCGGCCACGTCGACGGACAGGACCTCCGTCTGGAGGGTAGGCATCTGCGGCAGGTAGTAGACGGCCTCGACCTGCCAGCCCTGGGCGGTGCTGCGCGGGACCGTGGCCTGGAACGAGCACGGGTTGGACGTCTTGGGCAGCGGGCTGCTGCCGCCGAGCGAGTCGTCCGCGGCGAAGTCGAAGCCGGGCATCTGCGCCGGTGCGACCCCCGGCAGCGGGGAGTAGGCGGCCGTGGCGGTGTCGCCGTCCTCCATCGGCCAGTACGCGACCAGGTGCGGGTCGGAGGGGATCCGGCGCCGCAGCGTGCTGTCCAACGCCTTCTTGCCCTGGCCCATGCGGCGGGTCACCCCGGACGCCTCGATCGGCACCCACACGTCGGCGCCGGACACGTCCCACCGCGACGGCCAGGAGCTGACCTCCCCGTGGAACCGGTACTCCCGATCCGAGACGCGGGCCCCCACGCCGAGGGTCCAGGCGCGGCCGGCGCTGTCCGTCCAGGTGGCCGTGCCCTCGGCCAGGGTCCGCACGTCCGGGGCGGCCACGACCGTGCCGCCGATCCCGGACCGGACCTCGGCCCGGTGGACCCGCCCGGCGACCGGGGTGACCCCGGACGCGGCGATCGGCGCGACCTCCAGCGGGGTCGTCCCGGCGTAGACGCTCGTGACACCGGCCGCGCCGACCGGGTCCCCGATCTGCGTCCACGGCCCGGCCAGGGACGCCGCCCAGTAGAACGTCGCGGTGAAGCCCCCGCTGCCGTTGTTCACGTCGAGGACCGCGCGGACCGCGGCCCTGCGAGGCAGGGCGGGCAGCACCACCTGCGCGAACAGGGAGTCCGATCCGGTTGTTGACCAGTTGAGGATCAGGAACCCGTCGAGGATCCGCAGCAGGTAGCTGCGCTGGTTGGTCGCGGAGTTCCACCGGCCGAGCAGCGCCTGGGACGTTGACGACGTCCAGTCGGTGGTCGCCTCGGCCCGGAGGTCGAGGTCGCCGGTGATACGGAGCGGCGCGGCGTCCGGGGTACGGGCGTAGGAGGCGGTACTCCCGGCCAGTTGGAGGTAGGACTCCGGGCCCTTCACGGACACCCTGATCGGGGTGTTGCGGCCGATCAGCCCGTAGTACGGAGACAGCGGGTTCCGTGGGCTGTAGCGGCCGTGCCGGTTGTTGAGGGTCAGGGAGCACGACGAAGGCTCCAGCGAGGACGACTCGTCGGCGGCCCCGCGGGTGATGGTAATCGGGTCGCGGGTGTAGACGTCCGTGCTGACGTCCGTCCACCCGCCGATCAGGAGCTCCGTCCGCACGTCCAGAGGTGTCTGCGGAAACGCCATCACGTGGCCTCCTTTCCGTAGCCGAACGCCCGTTGCACGCTGCCGCGGCCGTCCTCCCGGACGATCGTGCGAATGAGCCTCTTGACCTCGTCGCGCCCGGAGATCTCGATCCGCACCGTCTGGGTACCGCCCGACGTGAGCAGCGGCGCCCCGGAGGGTGTGGGTGCCATCTGGCGGCCGGTCGCCTGGGCTTGGTTGGTGGCGGGGCCGGGCCGCACGATGTCGGCCATGGCCTGGTCGAGCCTGGTGCGGCCGTCGTCCATGCCCTCGATGATCCCGGCGGGGACCATGGATCCGACCTCGTCCGCCATCAGGCGGCTGGGCGAGTGGATGCCCAGCGCCTTCTTGATGCTGGACGCCATGCCCTTCGCCAGGGACGCCATCTGCTTCTCGATGGCCTTCTGCTGCGACTTGAGGCCCTTCACCAGGCCCTGGGCTGCCTGGATCCCCGCCCCGTACATGGCGGTCCCGGCGGTGGCCCCGGCCTGGTCGGCGGCCCCGACGAGGGCGGCCTGGGTGTTGTTGATCTGGGTGATCTGCCCCTTGGACGCCATGGCCAGCGCGGCGGCCGCGCTGGATCCCTGCTCGACCCCGGCCTGCGCGATCTGCGCGATCAGGTCGGAGCGCACTCCCTTCTTGCGGAGCGTCGCGAGCTGGGCGGCGAACGTCTTGGCCTGCTGCATCTTCTGCTGGAGGTTGGCCAGGATCGTCTGCGCCGAGACCGGCCCGTTGGCGTTGTTCGCGGTGATGTTCGCCGAGTCCAGGACGCCCTTCTTCACGTCCGCGGCGAGCTTGTCGCGGGCCTTGATCTGGTCGGCCAGGCTCTTCGTCGCCGTCTTCAGCCGGGCGGCCACCTTCACTTCCTGGTTGGCCAGCGCCACCAGCTGCTTCGAGCGGGCGCCGACCAGCTTGAGCGCGGCGGTGCGCTTCTTGCCCGGGTTCATGCTGTCGCGGACGATCCCGGCGACCTTCGTCGCGGCGGCCCGCACCTGCTTCGCCGACCCCATGAGCCCGTCGGCCAGGCCCCGGCCGATCCACGCACCCTGCGCGGCCGTGACCTTCGAGGGGCTGGCGATGCCCAAGGCCTTCGCGATCGGCCCAGGCACGACCGACTTGGCCCAGCCCAGGATCTTGCCCTTGAGCCAGCCGCCCATGCCGAGGATGCCTTGCCACAGGCCGGACACGACGTCGCGTCCCTTCTGGACCAGGAGCGCCGCCATGTCGCCGAGGGCGCCACGGATCTGGCCTGGGAGCCCGCGCACGTAGGAGACGAGGCCCGTGACCTTCGCCGAGACGCCGGCGCGCAGCCGGTCCCACCGCTGGAGGGCGCCCGCGATGAAGTTCGCGACGGTCGAGACGATCGACGTTCCGATCGCGACGATCTTGCCCCAGACCCAGTCCCACGCTGCGGCCGTCGCGGATTTGATCAGGTCCCAGTTCGCGACGATCAGCACCACGAGGCCGATCACCGCGGCGATGACCCAGCCGATCGGGCCCATGGCGATCAGCCACTGTGCGGCCATCACGGCGGCCCACGCGACCGCGCGGGCCGCCATCATCAGGAACTGCGCGGCAGTGGTTAGCGCGGCCCGCACCACCGCGGCGATCCACGTACCGATCCCGGCGAGGGCACTGCCCACCCACGCCGCGCTGGTCGTCGCGGCGGAGGCCACCGCACCGGCGGCGATACGGAGGTAGGCCATCAGGCCGACCGCCATCATCCGCGTCCACCCGGCAATAGCCCGATATGTTGCCGAGTTCTGGACGTTCGTCGCGGCGGTGGAGAGGGCCGTGTAGGTGGCGTACACCTTCTGTGCGGCGCCGACCGTCATGACGACCCCGGCCAGGATCCCGAGGGTGGCCAGCAGCGGTACGACGGCCCCCTGGTTGGCCATCCCGAAGTCCACAAACCCGGCGCCGACCTCGGCGAGCTTGGTCATCGCGGTGTTCTTGAACTTGGTGAGCTTCTGGGTGGCGGTGCCCTCGACCCGGTCGACCATGTCCTGGGTGGACCCGGCCGCGTCCTCCAGGCCGAGCGCGGCGAACCCGCCCGCCTTGCCCAGACCGATCAGCGAGGCCTTCGCGTCCTCACCGGGGCCGCCCATCAGCGCGGCGGACAGCCGGGTGGCGTCGGTCTGGTTCTTCACCTTGGACAGGGCGATGGCGATCTGGTCGAACGCCTGGGTGCCCTTACCCTTGTTGATCTTCGCCTGGATGTCCTCGACGTCCAGGCCGAGTTCCTTCAGGGGCTCCTTCACCGCGTCCGTGTCGGCGATGCGGAGGTTGAACTCCTTGATCGAGTCGCCGAGCCGGTCGATCTGGAACAAGGGGTTGCGGGCCGCTTCGGTGAGCGCCCCCATCATCTGCGGCCCGGTGACACCCAGTTCCTGGAAGAACGAGGAGTACTCGGTGACCAGGGCGGGCACCTCCGCAGCCATGCCCGCGGGCAGCTTCTGCGCGGCGGCGGTGATCAGGTCGAACGCCTCGGTGCCGTCCTTCGCCAGGCCCGACTTCATCAGCGCGCCGGCGGCCTGCGTGGCCTCGTTCAGGTCGAACTCGAACGTGTCGGACAGCACGTGCGCCTGCGTGGTGAGCTTCTGGAGCTCGGCGCTGCTGACGTCGCCGACGTCGACCATGGATGAGGCGACCCCGCGCAGCGCGATAGCGGCCTCGTCCACGTTCTCGGTGAACCCGGACGCGAACACCGCCCCCGTCACACCACCGATCCGGGCAGCCTCGGCCTCGTTCAGATCGAGCTGGTTGGCGAGCTTCGCGTTCGCGCCCTCCATGGACAGGGCCCCGGCCACACCGACACCGAGCGCCGTACCGATGCCGGCGCCGATCGTCGCCGCGGCGGTCCCCATCCGCTCGCCCATCCGCTCGACCACACCGGACGCACGGTCCCGGGCAACGAGGTTGAACACG
Source organism: Streptomyces sp. NPDC008121 (assembly GCF_042957155.1). Classification (NCBI taxonomy): domain Bacteria; kingdom Bacillati; phylum Actinomycetota; class Actinomycetes; order Kitasatosporales; family Streptomycetaceae; genus Streptomyces; species Streptomyces sp. NPDC008121. Next base: position 19,330 of record NZ_JBIBHT010000018.1, read on the forward strand.
AGGGAGGTGTCGGCCACGGGGGCACCCCCTCTCTGTTCAGGTGTTCAGTTGTTGGCGGCCTCTTCGGTGGCCTTCTCGTACTGGTCGAGCCAGCCCAGGACCGCGTCGGTCTCCTCGACCGTCATCAGCCGCCACTGCCACGGCTTGATGCCGAGCAGGTGGGCCGCGTTGCCGAGGTGGACTACTCGGCGATCGGCAGCTGGGCTTTTCCCTCGGTCTCGGTGTCATCGAAGGCGTCCTCGATGTGCCGGTCGATCGCGGCCAGGGAGGCGGCCAGCTCATCGCCGTGGAGGGACTCCAGCATGTTCTCCCGCATCGACTCGAACTCCTGCTTCGAGTACTCCAGCGTGAGCTCGTCCCAGGCGAAGTCGACGTCCTCGAACCGGGTCTTCGGGTGGTCGCGCCGCAGGTAGGTGAACAGCAGCGCCCTGCGGCACAGGCTGTTGCCCTGCAACACGTCCTGGGTGAACTGGGCGAAGTTCCGGCCGGTGCGCCGCTCGATGTCCTCCCGCTCCACGGACATGAGCTTTTTCGGGTTGTAGCGCCACCGGGTCGGCTCGGCGTCGCCCTCGCGCTTGAGCACCAGGTACATGGGTGTCCTTCCTATCGGGCCCGCGCCGCCAGGCGCCGGGCCATGTCTTCCATCGCGGTGTGCACCGCAGCCAGGTGGCGGGCGGAGTCGTTCTCGAATGCCTCGTCGAACCACTGCCGCTTACCGGTCTGGGTTCGCCACGGCTCGTGCCCGTAGCTGAGGGTGCGCCACCCGCCGTCGCGGCGGTTGGTGCGCTTCGGGGCGTTAGTAAATCCGCGCAGGCCAGGTGTCTTGAAGGCCTTCACGCGGGCCCCGGTCCAGCGGCCGCCGAGCTTCACCTCGGGGCGGATCTTCTTCGCGATCCCGGACCGGAGCCCAGGCCCCATGCCGGTGCCGGCCGAGGGCATCGACATGATCGCGGACTTGGCCATCGCCGCCCCGGGCCGGAGCGCGTCGCGCATGGTCTTCGCGAGCTCCTTGCGCAGAAGCTTGCCGTCTTCCTCGCGGCGGATCGCCCGGACCAGGGCGTCCAGCCCCTCGTGCGTGACCGTGAGGTCGAACGGCGGACCGGTCGCCATCAGGCGGTCGTGCGAACCACGGCTCCGGACGTCGGGTAGCCGACCGACACGGAGGCCTCGTCGCCGACGGAACCCTCGACGGGGTTCCACCCGTTGATCAGGACCGACCCGGTCCACTCCGGGTTGGAGACGGACTTGGGCGCGGCGTCGAGCCGCACCACGAACGGGACGACGGTTCCGAGCAGCGGCCACATGATGCTGTCGATCTTCGTCGCGGCGACGTCCTGGAGGAACTCCAGCCCGAGCTCACCGCTCTTGAGGCCGCCGAGGACCTCCTTCCAGCCGAGGGACGCGTAGGTGGTGACGTCCTTGTCCTCGACCTCGACCGTCACCTCGCACTTGCGGGCGTAGGCGGAGAGGTCGTTACCGCCGAGGCTGACGTGAGCGGCCAGCAGCACCATCTTGGGCATGGGGGATCACCTGATTCCGAGAGAGACAGCGAACATGAAGCTGGGGCTGGTGCCGGTCACCGTCCAGGCGATCCGGTAGTGGGTGTCCGTGATGGCGAGACCGTCGGTGCGCACGGCCTGGCCGCCCGGGGTGCTGGCCGCGGTGAACGCGGCGCGGGTGACGGGGGCGGCGAAGTCGGCGGCGGCGTCGGACTCGACCGTCACGGTGAGGGACGGGGTGGCCGTGCCTGCCACGGACAGGACGTGCAGGGCGGCGTACAGCCGCTTCCCGGCGGGGACAGCGCCGAGGGTGAGGGCGGTGCCGGTGCCGTCCGCAGTACGGGCCAGACCGGGCGCATGGGCGATCTGCCCGCGCACCAGCGGCCACGACGACTTGACGGTCCCGGACCAGGGGGCGATCTCCCCGACGGCGTCACCCGCCTTGTAGTCGGCGCGCATGCCCTGCACCAGGTAGGCCAGGGCGCCGACCACGGAATCGGCGGGGCACACGGTGTAGGGGCCGACGCCGCCGAGGTCCGCCCAGGACGCGTCATCGACCCGGGACGGGTCCCCGGCCTCCCACTGGCCCTCGGCGGAGATCTCCGCCGACCCGAGCCCGCCCAGGACCTCCTTCCACCCGTTGCTGCGGTAGTTGGTGGCGTCCTTGTCCTCGATCTCGCTGGTCAGCTCGATCTTGTTGGAGGCGCCGGACAGATCCGCGCCCGGTGCGAACAGCCTGGCGTCGAGCAGCACGAACTTGCCCACGGCGGCTACCCCTCTCCGATGATCTTGATGATGAGTTCGGCGCCGACGTAGTCGGTGCCCGCGTGCTCGTACCAGCGGTAGCCCTGCATCCGCATCACGTGCAGGTCGTGGGCCAGGCCGCCGAGCGCGTACTCGCCGGGGGCGCCGCGCGCCGCCTCGATCGCCTGCTTCAGGGAGGCGGGGCCGGAGCCTGCCAGCAGACTGTCCAACGTCCGCTGGGAAGCGCGGTCATCGGCGCGGCCGACCAGGACCCGGCACGTCAGTTCCACCACGTCCAGGCCCCTGCTCATGGCCTTGTCGTAGTCGACGGTGTACTCCCCGCAGAAGAAGTGCGGGGCCACCACGGCATCGGGCACGTACCCGGTGCAGGTCAGCTTCCCGATTCCTTCGGGCAGGCTCACCGCGCGGGCCGCGTCCGCGATGGCGTTGCGGATTGCTGATGCCTCCATGCCGCCCCCTACCCGAAGCCTGGTCGGATGAAGTGCTCGATCAGCGCCCATACGTCCGGGTCCCGCCGCGACAGGCGGACCACGCCCCACTCGGCGGACCCGGTCACGCCCTCCGGGCTGTCCTTGCGCCGGAAGAGGCGGGCGGCCTGGATGAGCGTCGCCTCGGTGATCTCGTCCGGCATCGCAGGCCACCCCCACCGGGCGGTGACGCGGGCGCGCGGGCCGCCGCCCCACCCGCCCGCGGCCAGGGCCAGTGCGGTGATGGGGCGGCCCCGGACGAGCGCGTTGTCCGGGGCGGTGTCGTAGCCGGTGAGTGCCGTCCATGAGTTCCCGCTGCCGGTCTCCACGACGGTGGGGGTGGACCCGGCGTCGTCGATCAGGAGGCGGGCCCCGCTGTCTCCGCGCACCACGTTCCCCGCGAGCGTGAACGTGCGGGCCGACGGCTCGTCGTCCAGCCAGAAGCGCCGCCCCGTCGCCGTGTCGATGCCCCGGGAAGCGGCGGCCAGGGCACCGTCGAGCAGCGTGTCCCGGGTGTCGTCGTCCGTCTCGATCGCGAGGCGCAGTTTCAGTGCCGCCCGGGTGGCGTACTCGTTGGCCACGGCCTACTCCTCGGCCGTGGGCGTCTTCCGGGGCCGCCCTCGGCCGCGCTTGGTCTCGGCCGGCGCGGTGGCAGTCTCGGGGGCCGGGGCCTTGGTGTCCTCGGACGCCGGGGGCGTCGCGGTCTCCTCGGCGGGCGGGCCGTCCGAGACTTCCTCGGCGATGCCGGACGCACACAGGTGCTGTGCCTCGCCGGTCGGGATGTCGGCGATCTGCCCGACAGGCGGCCACGGCTGCCCGTTACGCAGGCCGGACATGGCGATCTTCATGCGGATACGCATGGTGTTCCCTTCAGGAGCGGGCGACCGGCGCGAACCGGGGTGCGGTCAGCAGGAAGTGGCAGCCGACGATGCCGCCGTCCGTCGCGCCGGACGTCACGACGACCGCGCGCAGGTACCGGCGGGTCAGACCGATACCGACCTCGAACACGGTGTCGTCGTTCGCGGCGACGACAGTGGGTGCCGTGCCCTGGAGCAGTCCGGCAGCAACGGTGGTCCAGCCGGATGAACCGGTCTCGGAGTCCTGGATGGCCACCGCGTGGGAGCCGTCCGTGATGACTCCGGTGGACACGACGAGCATGGCGTTCTGCATGCCGCCGTTCACGCCCCGGTCGACCGCCGCGCCGTTCAGCGTTCCGTTGGTGGCGATGGCCGGGGCCAGCGACACCTTGGTCAGGGTTCTGTCGTACAGGGTCACAGGTCCTCCTGTGCCAGGGCGGGGCCGGGCTCGCGGTGAGTCCGGCCCCGTCGGGTGGGTGTGGTCAGGAGGCCCCGCCGGTAAAGGTCTTCACCGCGCCGGTCAGGTCGACGAGGGCCGCGTCCGCGCGCATCAGCGCCCGGAACGTGACCATGTCGGAGTCGAACGCGAAGTCCTCGGACCGCTCGAAGCGGATGCCGCCGGCCATGCGGACGAAGTACTGAGAGAAGTCACCGAAGATGACGGACTCTGCGGACAGGCCGATGGCCGGGACGTTCGGGTCGGTGAGGACCGGCTTGCCGAGGATCGTGTCGGGCTGGCCCACGATCACCGAGGGCTGCCAGATGTACTGGCCCTCATCGGTCTTGATCTTCCGGATGGTGCCCGCGGTCGCGTCGGCCATCATCCACTGGCAGGCGGCGCTCTTGCGGTACGGGCTGATGACCGAGTGGAACAGGTCGATCAGCAGATCCGCGCCCTGCCCGACGGTGCCCTGGGATCCGAAGCCGCCGGTGACTCCGGTCGGCCCGGTCGCCCCGGCGGTGGCGTCGGTGATGATGCCGCGGGGCTGCGCCGATCCGCTGCCGGTGATGGCGTGGGCACCGAACGCGTTGCCGAGCGCGCGCCCGGTCTGCATCGCGAGGTAGCCCTCCAGGTCGACCCCGGTGTCGGTGACCAGCTCGCGCGACACCTTGATCAGGTTGCCGTACTTGTACGCCCCGAGGGTGACCATCCCGAACGCCGGGTCGGACGGGCCGATCGTGCCGGACTCGGCGACGATCGCCGCCGAGGAGTGCGCGGTGGTCTTCGGGATTTCCAGCGCCTCGCCGGAGGAGGTGTTGAGGATCGTCGCCCCGGCGTCGAGGATCGAGCTGGTCTCGATCAGGTGCGCGACGAGCCGGTCGTAGAACGACGTCGGCACCGTGTTGCCGCCCGCGCCGCCCGTGGCCTTGGACAGGGCACGGAAGTTCACCGGCCCCTGCGGGCGCACGTCGAAGAACCGGGGGCCGTCGCCGGTCAGGAACTTCCGGAGCTCGTCGGCTCCGATGTCTCCACTGACGCCGCCCTTGCCGCGCGGCTCGCCGCGCAGCTTGGCCATGGCGTCCTCGGCGTCCTTCGCCCGCTGCTCGCCGTCGACCACGGCCTTGATCCGCTTGTCGAGCGCGTCGAGCTCCGCGTTGAGCGACGTCCAGGTGGACTCCTCCTCGCCGGAGAAGTTCCTGTTCTCGTCAGCCGCCTTGTCGGCGAGCGCCTTGGCCTGCTCCCACACGTTCATACGCCGATCGCGCAGGGCCTTCGCAACCTCGGACATGGTCCGACTCCTTACTGATGATGGGGTGAGTGCCCGAGGTGGCTGTCGGCCTGCCTCGAAATGCAGAACGCCCGCGCAGAGGCGGGCGGGGTGCTGAGGGAAGGGGTGGCTGTCGGCCTGCCCCAGGGCTGTCAGGTGTACGGGTCCTGCTTGCGGGCCAGCAGCGCCATCCGGGCGGCTGCCCCGAGGGTCTGCTTACGCGGCGCCTGCGGCCCATCGGTCCGGACGAAGAACTTGCGGAGCTCGTCCTGCCGGGCGAGGCTCCGCACCTCCTCGATGTCGGCCCCGACGTGCGCGGCCAGCGACCGGAGACCGGCCGAACTGTCCGGGTAGGCGGGGATGTTGACCGGGGCGACGTCGACCAGCTGGGCGGCCAGCAGGGTCCGCTTCGGGAACCCCTGGTCGGTCATGCCCCAGTCGTCCTCCACCGTGCGGAACGCGAAACTCGACTTGCGGACATCGCCGCGGGAGACGAGCTCCAGGATGTCGGCTCGGGCCTGCGGCGGATCGACGTCATACATCAGCCCGGTGTCGTCCAGCAGGAGGCGCAGCGTGCCGCCGGCCACCGTGCCGAGGAGCATGTTGTCGTCGTGGTTGTAGCGGGCGATGACGTCCGGCCAGCCGTCACCCCGGCTCTTGTTGAACGCGCGGCTGTCGACGACCTCGACGAACCCGCCGAGGTTCGACGACTCGCGGTTGAAGACGGCTGCATAGCCGTTGATGGTGCGCTGCTCCTGGGCGGCCCGCAGCTCGACGGGCACCGCTGTGTAGCGCCTCTCCAGGTCGGCCACGGTAGGCCTCCTCACGGATTGGGGTTGGGGTCGTCCGGCCCGGGGGCCGGATCGCTTGTAGGTCCGCCGAGCATCGACACCGGCAGGTACGGCTGCCCCTGCCCGTCCGGCAGTGGCGGCAGGTCTTCCAGCGCCCGGATGTCGTCCCGGTTACGCCACCCGTCCTCCAGCGCCTGGTGATGCGCCTGGTACCGGGTCATCAAGTCGACGCGGATCATCGCGTCCACGTTGAACTTCACGAACTCGCGGCCTGGCATCAGCGCGGACAGCTTCGCCTCCAGCCGGGCGAGCCACGGGCGCAACGTGAACCCGACGAAGTTGATCGCGTTCTGCTCCACGTTCGCGTAGGTCATCGACCCGCCGGAGTCGCCGCCCACCATCTCCGGCGGCACACCGTAGATCGCCGCGATCTGAGAGGCGTTCAGCCGCATCGTCTCGATGAACTGCGACTCTTCCGGGTTGACCTTCAACGCGGTGAAGTCCCAGTCGCTGCCGTAGACCAGCGGCTTCCGCGCACGCACGCGGGCGGCCAGCCGGTCACTGATCTCCTCGGCCTCATCCGGGTTGATCGTCTTCCCGGAGTTCTTCATCACCGCCGGAGGCGTGCCCCCGTTGTCGAACCAGGACAGCCCGTACTCCGTGGCGGACAGCCCCACCCCGATCGTGCGGGCGAACACCTGCACCGGCGACAGGCCAACGACCCTGCCGGGCAGGGCCACCCACGGGATGTGGACGATCTGCTCAGCGGGAACGATCTGGCCCTGCCAGTAGAAGACGGGCAGCGTCGGGCGCAGCTCGTCCACCCACACGTCGTCCGGGTTCAACCACTCGATCGACGTCGGAAACCCGAAGTCGTCGCGGGCGGTGATGAGCCCGTAGGCGTTGCCCCGTAGCGCGAGAGACACGACCGCCTTGTGCAGCCACTCGAAGAGGTTGTCCCGCGCCGCCGGCGCGAACAGCAGCGAGGGGACGAACGTGAGGATCTCCCGCGACCCGCCGTTGCGTCGGTAGGTCTGCACCGGCAGCGACGCGATCGAGTCGGCGAGGATCCGCACGCACGCGAACAGGGGGATCAGGGCGACCGCCCGCTCGGGCGAGACCGACCCCATCCCGGATCCGCCGCCGCCCCACGGCAGTGACGTGATGGCCCGCTTACTGACCCCGCCCAGCCACCGGAACGGCCGCGCCAGGACACGCCCCATCTGCCGCCACCCGCTTACCGCGGGCGGCGGACCACCGGCGTAGTACACCCCGTCGGGGCCAAGAGTTGGGCCCACCACAGATCCCTCCTCACAGCACCGAGCTGCTCGTGTCGTAGTCGTCCAGTACGGCCGGCCCCTTGGCCAGCAGCGCCCACCGGGCGATCGTCACCGCGAAGAACGGCGACACATCGGCCAGGGACTTCGTGCGGTCCAGCGTCCACGCGTCTCCGACCCGGCGCGTCCGTGCCCCGTTCACCGCGGCGGTCAGGGGCGCCTGCTCAACGTGGGCCAGCAGGCCCTGGGTCATGGCGTCGGCCATCTGCCCGCACGCCTCGACGATGTCGTTCGTTCGCAGCACCGCCAGATGCCCGCGGTGCGGATGCTCCTTGTCCGCCGGGGCGGTGATCCCGGCCTTCACCAGGTCGTCGATCAGCGACCCGGCCGGGGCCCCGGACGACGCGATGGCGACCAGCAGCGGGTCCCGAGCCTTCTTCAGCCGCACCAGCGCGGGCACCACCCACGCGGTCCCGCCGCGGCGGTCCACCAGCTCCACATGGACCCGCCCGTCGGCACGGACCGACGCCACACCGATCGAGGCGTGCGCCCGGTCCTGGGAGACGTCGACCGTGAACACCACATCCCCGCCCGCCTTGCTGCCCGCGTCGGCCAGGCCGGGCCACGAGCCCTTTGGAACGTTCGGGTCGGTGGGCGGTGTCGCCTTCCGAGTCCGGTTCAGATAGGCCCGGTCGAACTCGGCCGGGTCCATCTTCTCCAGCTCCGCACGGATGATGTCCTCGGTCACCGTGTGCCCCAGCGCCGGGAGCGTCGCCCGCCACGTCGCCGGGTCGTCCCGGGGCATGTCGTCCGGGGCGTACCACTCGAAGTACGCCACGGACGGGCGCTCGCCGGTCTCCCACAACCGCTCGATGTGCTCCCGGCCCGCGGCCCGCTTCTTGTTCAGCCACACGGACTTCTCCGTGCCACCCGCCGAGGCCCACCACAACTGCGCCATGGGCCGGGTCAGCATCGCCGGGCTGAACGCCTGCTCCAGCCGGTCGTCCTCGTGGGCGAACGCCTCGTCGATGACGCCGAGATCGAGCGGCGGCCCGTGCCCGGCCTTCTCCGTGTTCGCGGTGATGCCCATCAGGGAGCGCGTCGCCCGCCAGATGATCGCCTCGTTGCCGTTCGACTTGCGGACCCGGATCCGCTTCGCCAGCGGAGACGCCAGGATCGTCTCGGCGAACTCGTCCTCCCACCGGGTGCGGGCCATGCCGCGGGTCTGCGCCGCGTACACCACCCGCTGTCGCGGCCACGCCGCGATCCGGTGGACCTGCACGCCGAGGATCTGCTGCGTCTTGCCCTGCTGACGGCTGACGCTCAGGCCCACCTCGCGGTGAGCGAACCGGCCCGTGGCAGGGTCGATCTCCAGCGCGACGTCCATCACGTACTTCTGCCACGGCATCGGAGGGAACCCGAGCCGCGTCATCACCGCCCACGCCTTCGGGCCCAGGCTCGGGAACTCCGGCCGGCGCGGGGTGCCCCAGCGCGGCGGGCACGTCAGCCCGTACAGGTCCAGGCACTGCGCGGCAAACTCCGGTGGCGGCGCCCACGTCTCAGACGGCTCCGAGGTCAGCGAGGTCGTCGTCATCGTCATCGTCCACGGCCCGCCCCTCCACCAGCGCGGCCACCGTGGCCCGCAACTCCCTCGCCAGCTGCGGCAGGATCCGCGGATCGTTCGGCACCTGCACCGTCGCCCCGCACTCCTCGCACGCCACCGGCCGCATCCCGTCCATCTGCCGGGCCAGCCGGAACGCGACCGCAGCGTGAGTCGGCTCCATGTCCTGGAGATCGCCCAGGGCCTCGATGTCGTCGGCCAACGCCGCCTCCACCGGCCCCGCGTCATCCGACCGGGCAGGAACCGCAGCAGCAAGGGGCGCTGGGGCGGCAGGGGCGAGCGGCAGCAAGGCCACCACCGACACCCCCAGGACGTCCGCCACGGTCACCAGGTCGTCGATGTCGATGCGCCGGGTCCCGGCCTCCATGCGGCTGACGATCGGCTGCGACACCTGGCGGCCGGCCACCGACAGCCGCTCGGCCAGACCCTGCTGGTCCCACCCGCGGGCCTCCCGCAACCGGGCAATCGCCAGGCCCGCGTACACGCCGGCCTCGCCGATCTCCAGCGGCCTGGCTGCCATGGCATACCTCCCGCCGTCCGGGTATCAGAGATCGCATACGGGCTGGTCAGGGCCGGGGGGAGAAAAATAAAAGCTGGGCGCGGGGCTGGGATGAGCCTGCCTCAAATAATCACAACCGGCGTGGCGCTCTGACCTGCGGTGATGCGTTGCCTTGGTGTCAGGCGTACCAGTCGCGTGAGGTGTTGAGCCGGGGCGCCTGGGTGCTGGCGCCCTTGGCCCCGTTGCAGTTGCGGCCGCAGGTGGGGCAGCGGTTGATGCCGTGTGCGGGTGCCCAGTTGCCCTGGTCGCGGGGGTCGGCTCCGGCGGCGACGGGGGTGATGTGGTCCACGACGTCGGCGGCGGGGTGGCCGCACAGGTGGCAGATGTCGGAGGCGGCGAGAAAGGCGGCGCGGGCCTTGCGGTAGCCGTAGGCGGTGAGGTCGGTGCGTCCGGCCATGGCCACCTCCGAGCATGCCGAGGCCCGGCGGTGCGCTGGGCACGGCCGGGCCGTGGTGGATGCGGCTACTGGTTGCGTCGGCGGAAGAGGCAGACGAGGGCGATGCGTTCGCCGGTGAGCGCCTTGCCTTCGGCGGCGGCCATGTTCTGGAGCATCCATCCGGCGGACTCGACGGCCTGGATCTGGTCGGCGATGCCGGTCATGGGTGCGGTGGCCTTGCTGTTGGTTGTGGCCTCGATGAACTTGTAGACGAGGACGTAGTCGCCCTTGTTGTAGGCCTCGCGTGCTCGCTTGCCGGCTTCCTGCGCCTTGGCGTCGTTCATGAACCCCATGTGGCCCCCTGAGCAGTGGTGAAGGCGCCACGCTTCCATATGTGGGGGTGGTGTGATGGGGGTGTCATCGTCCTGTGACATGACGAAGCCCCCGTGGTGGCGGGGGCTGGGGTTGTTCGGGCATGCCGAACACGGGTTGAGTGTTACACCCGCTGTGACTGCTGGTCAAGCTGCGTTGGTGGTGGGCGTGCTGGTCAGCTCGTTGAGGTTGATGAGGGTGCGGCCTGCGTGGTCGTGGCCGTGGTGGGTGAGTTTGCCTCGGTGGAGCCAGACGCGGAGGGTGCCGGGTCGGATGCCGGTGGCGGTGTGGGCGGCGTAGAGGTCGACGAGGACGGGGCGCATGGGTCCAGTGTGCATGGGTGAGCCCCGCCGACGGGGTGTTGGCGGGGCTCGGTCCGTAGCGCGGCAGCCAGCTCGCGATCCGGGTGGGTGGTGCCTGATGCGGTCAGGCTACGCCCGGGGACTGACAGTGGGGGCTAGTGGGTGTGGGCGGGGTAGTGGCCGCCGCATTGCGGGCAGTACGGGAGCGGCGGGAAGTCGAGGCCGAGGGCGGCAAGGAGGTCTCGGATCATGCTGCGTTCACGTCCTTGCGGATCGGGGTGACGGTGATCTGAGCCCCGCTCGCGTCGCGGGTCACCACCACGTTGTTGGTGTTGGTGTTGGCGCCCTGACCTGCGGCAACAACACCAACAGGACCCGGGGGAGTGGTCGGGGAGAGGGGGGCTGGAACGTCGTCCCGGTGGACTCCCGGCCCGTTACCGACACCGGACACCCGCACGCCCTCCCGGACACGGACCCCTGCTTCAGCGAGCAGGGCACGGACGTCCTTGGTGGTCCAGCCGCGGCCCTCGTACTCGTCCAGGAGCTGGTCGCGGAGGCGGGTGAGGAGCACGCCCGTGCCGGTGCCGAGTTCGCGGACGATGTCGGCCATGTCTGCCGCGTCCGGGCCGTCTTCGACGCCCTCCTCCTTCTGTTCGCCGTCTTCGCCAGCGGTGGTGGGGCGCCCGGCCCACCAGGCGGTGACGCACCAGGCGGTCAGGAGGGCCCAGAGGGCGCGGCGTTCGGCGAGGGCTACTCCCCCGACGACCCAGCAGACGGCGGCGAGGGCGGCAAGGCGGGCGAGGCGTTCCTTGGGTTCGACGTCGTCCCAGAAGGCGCGGGCGGCGCGGGCGGTGCCTGTGCCGATGCGGGTGACGTGGGGTGCAAGGTTCACTGGACTACTCCGGCGTACCAGGAGCCTGCGACGTTGACGGCGGAGGCGAGGGGGACGGCGGCCATCCCGGCGATGCCCTGGGAGAGTCCGAGGAGGATTCCGGCGAGGATGCCGAGGGCGGTCTGGAGGCGGGGGAGCTTCCTTGACCAGAGGTACAGGCCGATCATGACGGCAGTCCAGATCGCGAAGATCATGTAGCCGCCGTCGGTGAGGACGACCGGGTTGGCGCGGGTGACGTCGGGGCTGTTCCCGCCGATGCCCCAGACGAGGTAGGCGTAGCCGATGCCGTCGCCGCCCCAGAGGCCGAGGCGGGTGATGAGGCCGAGGGCGCTGACGGGGCCGGCGGCGAGAACGGCGAGGATGCCGAAAGCGAGGGCGACGGCGAAGGGGATCAGTTGCTTCCAGTCGCGGCCTCCCCCGTCGTCGCTCTTCTTGCCTCCGCCGCCTTTCTTCCACCAGCGGAGGGTGACGAGGACGACGATGATCGTGCCGAAGGTGATGCCGCCGAGGCTGACGGCGGTCGAGCCGAGGTTCACGGTGTGGTCCTCAGTGTGGGATGGCCGCGGCGAGTGCGGCGAGGGTGAGCACGAGGGTGAGGGTGCCGAGGAGGCGGGGTACCTCGTCGGCGGCGAGCGCGCAGAGTCCGGTGAGGGCGAGGAGGGCGACGCCCGCGAAGAAGCCGAGGGCAGTCATCCGTAGCCGCCCTTCATGCCGTCGGCGTTGCGGCGAGCACGGCGAACAGCGGCGGCGACGGACTGCCGATCAGCGTCGGGGCGGCGGGCGCAGATGGCGTCCACGGCGTCCGTGTTGTTCGGGGTGTTCGCGACGTGTTCGCGGGCGAGGTCGGCGATGCTCGGCTGTTCGCGATCGATGTTCGCGCTGGTCGCGGCGTGTTCGGCGAGCGCGGGGGGCGGGGTGCTCGCCGGGGTGATCGGGGGCGTGATCGGGGTGTTCGCGATCTGCTCGGGCTCGTGATCGGTGTTCGCGATCGGGGCGATCGGCTGGTCGCTCATGGCGAGCGCGAAGGGTGACTGGCGCTCGATCTCGGCGCGCATCTCCAGCCGCTCCAGGGTGATCTCGAAGTCGGCGCGGTCGCGGGCGGCGGTGATCCGGGCCTGCTGCTGGATCCGCTCGATCGTCGCTTCCGCCTCGCGCTGCTCCTTGCGGCGGGTCGCTTCGTGGAGGCGTGCGGCGTACTCGCTGTCGCGCAGCACCCCGTGAATTTCGGCCTCCTGCTCTGGCGTCAAGGCGGCGGGGTCGCGGAGCGCGGAGAGCGCGAACGACCAGACGATCTTGCCGACGATGACGACGAACGGTCCGGCGATGGCCTGGGCGGCGCTGTCGGCTCGGGCGCCGTGGAGGACGAGGAGGAGTGCGACACCAAGGGCGATGGCCCACCCGGCGAGGGGCGCGGCCCAGCGGGGGCCGATGCGCTTGTACTCGGCCCACAGGACGGTGAGCCAGCCGATGTCACCGGCGACGGCGACGGACAGGCCGAACGGTCCGGACTCCATGAGGTCGGTGATCGCGTATCCGGACCAGATGAGGGAGAGGCCGGCGAGAGTGGCGGCGCCGTAGAAGACGCGGGGGCGGGCCATCAGATGTTCCTCGCGGCGTCGTTAATGCGGAGGGCGTAGGCGTCGGGGGTTTCGCCGGGGTGGATGGTCGGGAGGGCTTGGGCGGCGATCTCGGTGGCTTCGTCGGCGACGACTGCCGGGAGCCCGGCGGTGAGGGCCAGAGACGCTGCGAGGAAGCACGCGTTGAGGGTGTCGAGGGTGAGGGGCTTGAGCGGGTCCTCGGACTGGAGGGTGCTGGCGAGGCAGGTGAGGATTTGGTTCGCGTGGGACGGCTTGGTGAGGAGGAACCAGATGCCGAGTGCGAAGGCGGCGCCGCTCATCGGCTGGCCTCCTTGTCGAGGGCGGCGACGAGCTGCCGGAGGCGCATCTCCAGCTGGACGGCGGCGCGGAGCATGGCCTGGTGGTCGTGGATGTTCGCGGTGCTGCTCTCGGCGAGCTGCTCGCGGGCAACGTCGATCGCCATGTCCAGCGGGAGGGCGCACGAGGCGTCGGTCTCCGGGGCGTACAGCGGGGTGTACGAGGTGGTGGGGTCGGTGTTCATGCGGTCACCGCCGGGCGGGGGGTGTGGTGGAGGCCGAGCGTCAGCCGGTCGCGGCGCCGCATCAAGGCGCCGGTCGCGGCGGCGCGGGTGCCGGTGTCCTGGGTGAGGGTGCGGCAGCGGTCGCAGTGCTTCTCGTGGACGGCTCGCGCGGCGTCGGTGTGCGACGTCGGGGTGCCGCAGGTGCAGGTCCAGTCGCCGCAGAGGGGGCAGGCGTCGTCGCTGTCGTCGTCGAACGGCTGCATGACCGGGGCCGGGGTCGTGGGCGTCAGGCAGGTGCAGCCGACCACGCGGCGGCAGATGGGGCAGCCGTTGGCGACGGTGCCGGTGACGCCGTCCGCGGTGCGGATGATGGTCACGGTGCGGCTGGCGGCGCGGCCGATGATGCCGACGGCGATGAGACGCCGGTCGGGCGGGGTGCTGCTCTGGGCAGCGGGCATGCGAAGATGCCGAAGGTCCATGACGAGGCTCTCTCTCGTTCTGGGCAAGTGCCGGGGCGCTGATACGCCTCGGTGCGTTAGGGGTCGGGCGACGCGGCCGCTCCTGGGTGTTCCACCACCCGGGGAGCTGTCGTCCGGCCCCGTTTCTATTCGGTTGTGCGGCCCTGGGGCCGGTACTTCTTGATCGCGTTGGAGACGGCGGTGTAGCTCTTGCCGACGTCCTTCGCGACCTTGTAGACGGTGCCCAGCTCGTCGAGTCCTTCGGCGAGTGCGGCGCCGCGCCGTTCGGCGGCTTCCAGTAGTTGGGCTTGGAGCTGTTCCACCAGCTCGTCTTCCCGTCTGAACCGGGCCCGCCAGGGGTCCTTGTTCATGCCGCTGACGCTATCACAGGGGGGTGTGATAGTCCAGCGTTCAGGCTGCGGCGCGGGCGTCGGCGTCGATGAGCGTCTTGAGCCCTGCCCACATGGCCGGCGGGTACGTGATGCCGCACCACGAGCACGTCACCACGGTCTCGCCGTGGCCGAGCCGGAGCACCGCACCGCAGACCCCGCCGTCGTCGTGGACCGCCGGGCAGGTCCCGATCCGGGTGCCGCGCACCTGGTCGACGGCGGGGGCGACGATCGACTGGACGTCACGGGCAAGGGCCCGGATCTCCCCGGCGAAGAGGCCGGCCTCCGACCACGACACGGCGATCCAGGGGAGGTTGGCGAGCAGCCCGGCCACGGCGGCGTTCAGGCGGCCCTCGACCGACCCGACAGGGGCCAGAGGGCGCATCCCCCGCTCCTTGCGGACGGCGGCCAGCCAGCCCTCTGCGACGCCGACGATGCCGCCGGGGGCCCGGAGGTCGAGGATGTCCTCGCGGACGGGCAGCGGGGCGTACACGGGGCTGCTGGCCCGTCCCTGGCCAACGGCTGAGGTCGGGGCGAGGAAGGGCAACAGCCCGTCGTAGAGGGCGGGGAGGCATTCCAGGCGGACGCGGGTAGCTCGGGTGCAGGTGGGGCAGAGCTGGCCGCCGGTGGGGTCGGGCTGGTCGCAGAGCTGGCAGAGGTCCACGGTTGCTCCTGATCGTGCGGTGGGACGGGGTGCGGGGTGGCCGCCCGGGTGGGGTCCGGGCGGCCGACGGGGTCAGGTGGTGGGGAGGTTGTTCTGGATGGCGAGGTCGATCGCGGCGAAGGTCGGGCCCTGTGCTCCGGTGGGGGCGATGTCGGCGAGGGCTCGCACCCTGTTGAGGGCGGCCTCCAGCTCGCGGACACGGGCCTCGGCGGTGAGGGCGCGGTCCTGTAGCCGTCCGGCGTGATCGGCCCAGCGGTTGCGGGACCGGTGCAGCCGCTCGGCCCGCTCGTACAGCTGGTCGAGGGCGTCGCTGGTGAGGTCGTCGAGCCGGATGCGGGGCGAGGGGTGGTGTGCCCCGGCGGCAGCCTCACCAGCCAGACGGCGGAGCCCGAGGGCGACGTCGTGGACTGCCTGGCAGTAGCGGGGGTCGCTGGCCGGGTCCGAGTCGCGGAGTACGCCCTCCAGGAAGGCGGCCCGCTCGTTGAGGATGGCTGCCCGGTCGGCAGGTGCGTCCAGTACGGCGAGGACTGCGTCGGCGTGCTCCCCGTACTCGTCGGGCTCCATCAGCTCGTCGGGCAGCCAGGTGAACCCGGACGCCTCGCCGATCGCCCGGCGGATGCGGTCCCGGGTCGCGGCCCGGTCGGCAGGCGCGGGCGGGGCAGTGCTCTCGGGTCCGGCGAGCGCGTTCCGGAGCGCGGCCGTGCGCTCCGGGTCCAGCTCCACCCAGTACGGCTCACCGCCGGGTCCGGACAGCAGGACGGTGGTGGTGTCGTCGTCGCCGTACATGACGTCGTCGAGACCCCACCGAAGCTGGATCGGCTCCCGCTCCTCGGCGGTCTCGACGGCGGCAGCGTCCTCGCGCCGCCACTGCTCCTCGCGATCGCGCAGCTTGAGTTCGACGTCCGCCGCGCCTTCGTGGTCTCGGTCCTCGCGAGCCTGCGCGGCCAGCTCGGAGTACGACTGGCGGATCTCGTTGCGCTTCGCCTCGCTCGTGGTGCCGAGGAGCGGGCACGGGCCGCCGTTGCACGCCCCGCTGGTGCCGCACTGGGGGCACGTCGTGGTGCCGAGGAGCTGCCGGGCCACCACCAGGGCGTGCTGGTTCGTCTGCTGCCCCACCCACGCGTCCCGCTCGCGCTCGTCGCCGGGCTCAGACCACACCCCAGCCGCGCCGCGCACCGTGGCGTCGTACTCTGCGGCCGCACGGTCAAGCCAGTCGGCCAGGGCAAGGCCGACCCCGGGGTGCAGCAGGGCGATGTGCTCGGCGTCTTCCTCGATGTACACGTGGGCGACCGGGTTGCACTCCCCGGACGACTGAAGCGCAGGGGGCATGATCACACCGGCCGCGTCGCCGACGGTGATGTAGCCCTGGTGGTCAAGGTCGCGCCAGATCGCCCACGCTCCTTCGGTGGCGGTCGCAGCAGCGGCCCGCAGCTTCTCGGCGGCGGCGCGCAGTTGGTCGGCGGGGCGGTCAGCGGGGGTGGGTGTGGTGGGCATCAGGGCTCCTGTCGGTACGGTGGTGGGGCGCCCGCCCCGGATACACGCCGGGGCGGGCGCACTGCTGGTCATGCGGCGTCGCCGAACAGCGACGGGGTGTGGTGCAGCTCGTCCAGCCAGCTGGTGAGCTTCGGCAGGTTGGTGTCCGGGCCGAACGCCAGGTAGGTGCCGTCGGCGGTGTCGCATCCGAACCACTCGGCGGTACGCAACCTCTGCCGGCTGTTGACCCGGCCCATGTGCACGGCCTTGCCGCGGGCCCTGGCCTCCCGGGCGAGGCGCTCGGCGACCGGCCCGGTTTTCCACTCGGTGGACCCGGCAAGGAACAGCACGTCGAACTCAGCCCAGGGGATGCCGAGTTGGTCGCAGCCGTCCTGTGCGGCAAACGCTGCGGGGATGCCCAGCTCACGGATGCGGGGCAGCCAGGGCAGGGACTCGGTCAGGGTTCCGGCGGCGTCGAACGGGACGTCGGGTGCGACGGCCCACAGGCACCGGTCCTGGCCGTACCGGGTGGCGGTGTTCTCCAGCCACGTGTACCACCGGTCGGCGCCGGGCCAGCCCTTGCCGAACTTCCCGTTGTCGCAGGCGTACAGGGCGTGGTCGGGGATGCGGTTGCCTTGGGCGGGGGTGGTCATGCAGCCGAGGAGTCCGGCGGACATGGCGGCGCGCACGTCAGGCCCGGACGGTGTGCCGAGGTAGAGCATGCCGCCGCCTCCTCACGGTGATGACGAGAAGGACGGGCAGGAGCGTGGCCCACAGGATCTTGCCGACGAGCTGGCCGCCGACGGTGGCGGTCGTAACCGGGAACCCGGCCAGGTACAGGAACAGCAGGGTGTCGACGAGGGCGCCGATGACCCCGGAGGCGAGGGCGGCCCGCGCCCATCCGCGGGTGCGGAGCGGGGTGTAGACGCCCATGTCGGTGGCTTCGGCGAGGAGGAACGCGGCGGCGGAGGCGAACGCGAGGGCGGGGCTGGTGGCCGCGGTGAGTGCGGTACCGATGCCGATCCCGGTAACAGCCCACCGGCGGCCGAGGGTGTCCTGTACGGCGTCGCGGGCGAGGAGCGTGGCTCCGGCGGCGAACGTCCCGGCGGTGGTGGTGAGACCGAGGCCGACGGGGACCATGCCGTGGCGGGCGGTGAGCCAGTTCGCGGCGGCGATGGCTCCGATGTACCCGGTAAGGGCTGCGGGGCCGGTGGCGGGGTGCTGCATCGGGGTGCTCCTGTGGTGGGTGGTGGTCACCGGGTGTTGCGGGCCCGGTGCACGTCGTGCCGGCGGACCCGGGTCCCGCCGTGGCTGGTGCACAACACCCCGGGCTGGCTGCCGCAGGTCGGGCACGCAACCGCAAGGGCGGGGAAGTTGGCGGGGCGGTCGGGCATATCGGGACTCCGGAGGTCGAGTTGGCCGGGGATGGGGTCGGGCGGGGGCTGGTCAAGAAGGGCGCGGGTACGGTCCAGGGCGGCCGTCACTGCGGGACTCATGGGTTCCTCCGTGATGTGATGGGTG
>NZ_JBIBHT010000019.1:0-36508 GCF_042957155.1 Streptomyces sp. NPDC008121
GCGGAACAACTCCCACAACTCATCCGGCACCAGCCGCTCGGCAAGACTCGTCATGCCCAGCACAACGAGCCAAACCGCCAAAGGAAACGACGTCTAAGGAGGAGGTCATGGACCTAGAGCCCGAAGCACAGGCATGCGTATGGTCGCACAGCGACGCTCTTCCTCTCGCTCGCCTCGGTCTCGCTCGGGACCATCCCGTTCACCGCGCAACGCACCGTGTGGCCGCTGGAAGCGTTCCACATCCATGACGACACCATGGCCGTGGTGGAGACACTGAAGACAAGGTGACGCAGCTGCGCGCGCTCGCCGACTCCGCCAAGGCGTTCGCCGGCCTCGCGGAGAAGGCCGTCTACGGCGACGCCGCCAGCGCTCTCATCCAGACCGCGATCCACACCCTGGATTGAAGTCCCGCAATTCTCCGCAACCTCGTTGAGCGCGCGGACCAAAGGTGCGTAACGTCAACGACACCGGCGGACCCAGCCGGAGAGGCGGGGCCCCACGCGCGCACACCGACTGCACCGCCCCGGCGCCGGAGTGCCGCGGCCTCCAGTCGCCCGCCCACTGCGTTCTATCACCGGCCCCGCTAGCCCGCGCAGACCGCGGCTTCGCCCCTTCCTCGGCCAGCACGACGAGGCTAGGGCGACGACAGCGGCGAATACCCCACGCGGTGACCGCCGGCCACCCGCACACGACGCTCCCTGCAGCGAGGCCGCCATGCACACCAGCACCCACACGATCCTGTATGACCCCGACGGCCTGACCGAAGCACGCCTCCCGCTCGATCGCGAACCGTACGAGTGCCTCGTCAAGGCCGTCCTCGCGTGGACCGGCGAGGACACCCTCACCGCCCGCGACCGGGAGCAGATCGCCCTCCAGCTGACCGGCCACGCCCGCGCGGGGCTGCCGCCGACGTCCGCCGCCGCGCCGACCAGCTGCCCAAGGACAGCGGACCCGAGGCGCTCGCCGATGTCGTCCTGCGCGAGGCGGAAGGCCAGCTGTCCGCGACGATCGAGGGGCACTGTGCGCTGCGTCAAGAACCGCGCCCTCTACGAACACCTGGACCGCCTCGACACTGCGGTCACTCAGGGCGGGTGAGCTGTCCCCGCTGCACCAGGACGGCGGACACGCTCTCCAACACGGCGGGTTGGTGCGTGTCCAGCGGCAGTCACCGGGAGCGGTCCTGCGCCGGTGAGCGTGCCGGAAGAGGAGCTCTCGTAGACGGGCGGTAGCAGCCGGGGCACGGAGCGCTGTCGGCCGGCGGCGCGTCCGGGCTCAGGAGCGGGACGACTCGGAGCAGGCTCTGACCGGTTTCGGCCCACAGTGCCATCAGCCGCCCCGTGTCCGTCCGGCTCGGGGCAGGTCCGGTCGAGCGTCCTGCGCGCAGTGCGCTCAGGGTGGGTCGTGTGGTTGGGAGGACGCCGGTCACGATCAGGCGTGGACTTCTGTAGCGCTCCGGGCGGGCCTGATGATCCAGATGCTGTCT
This sequence comes from Streptomyces sp. NPDC008121, assembly GCF_042957155.1. NCBI lineage: Bacteria > Bacillati > Actinomycetota > Actinomycetes > Kitasatosporales > Streptomycetaceae > Streptomyces > Streptomyces sp. NPDC008121. Next base: position 1,484 of record NZ_JBIBHT010000019.1, read on the forward strand.
TGGATGTCGCCGTATCCGGGGGAGTGGCCGCTGGCGTCGCCGACAAGGGGCAGGGTGAAGGTCCGGTGGCGGTGTAATTGGCGGCCTTGGCGAGTTAATCCCGTTCGGCACTCTCGTGGGTCTTCCAGCGCCCGGTGCGCCATCTGATTTCGGTGACGAAGCGGTTCCCGGGCTCGCGTGGGCAAGTACCTCAGGCGGTGGGCCTGACGTTCCAGCGGCCGGACAAGCGGGCTGTCGGACAGGACCCGGGGGCCGTCCGCATCTGCTGCGAGGAGACTTGGTCGGCGATCCGGGCCAGGCGAAGGCGGAGGGCGCCGGAGTCCTCTTCCGTGACCAGGTCGGGATCCGCTCGGACCAGGTCACCGGCCGCGTCTGGGGCGCCAAGGCGCAACGCCGGCGGTCCGTCGCACCGGGATCCGGTTCTCCGTAAACGCGATGTCCGCGATCAGCACGAAAGGCCGGATGCACTTCATGGTCTTCACAGAGACCTTCGGCGCGAAGGCCATGTGCCGCTTCCCCGCCCGGCTCGTCGGCCACTTCGAGCGCAAGGTCCACCTCATCGTCGACCGGCACTCGGCCCACCGCTCGAAGACCGTCCGGACCTGGCTCGCCGATCACGAGGACCAGATCGAGCTGCACCTTCTGCCCTCGTACTCACCGGAGCTGAACCCCGACGTGCTCGTCACCGCCGACCTCAAACGCAGCCTGCCCCACACCCACCGGGCCAGGAACCAGGCCGAACTCGCCACCGAATATGTACGTTCTTCCATCCCCCGGCAACTCCCACATCGTGTGCGGATACCTCGGCGCTCGGAATCGACGAGTGAACCCCATGAGTCTCTGATCAATATCACGCACCAGCTCGCTACTTTTCCCGGCAACGCAGCCACCCGCATCCCCGTCTGGCGGCTGCGGCCAAGGAGTGTGGTGTCACGAGGAAATAGGCACCGGTGCTGTGGTCCGTGATTCCGCGGCGTGTTACCCGTCAGCTCGGGCAGGGAGGGCCCGGCGGGACGTAATCTGCCATGCAGGCTTATTGAGGAAATGTCGGGAGCTGCGATGTCGATGATGTACCGGCGCAAGGCGGGAATTGCACTGCGGGCCGGGGCGGTACTGCTGGCGCTTCTGGGGACATCCTGCAGCCCGAGTACGACAGACCCGGCACAGTCGTCGTCGCCGGCGGTTGCAGTGCCGCCGTCGCCGACGGGGCCTTCGTTCGCCCGTGAGGTGCGGCCGCTCCTTGTCGCCAAGATGAAGGAGCTACGTGTTCCAGGGGCCGTTGTACTGGTGGATGTGCCGGGACAGGGGCTATGGCTCGATGCTCTGGGCGTGGGGGACATCAAGACCGGCGGCCCCATGGCGGTCGCGGATCATGTGAGAATCGGCAGTATCACGAAGACCATGACGGCCACACTCGCGCTGCAACTGGTTGACGAAGGGAAAATCAGCCTTGACGCCCCGGTGTCCGCGTACATTGCAGGCGTCCCCAACGGATCGAAAATCACGATCCGGGAACTCCTGAATATGACGAGCGGACTGTACAGCTATAATGACGATGACGATTTCAACCGTGCCCTTGAGGCGAGTCCTCGGCGGGTGTGGAAGTATGATGAAATCCTAAAATATGCATACAGTCACCCCGTCACAGCCCCCGGCAAGGAGTACTCTTACTCCAACACCAACTATGTGCTGCTCGGCATGATCGCGGAAAAACTGACCAGGCGAAGCCTGCCCGCACTCTTCCGGGAACGGCTGTTCGAACCCCTGGGGATGCGGGACAGCAGATTCCCGGATCCTCCCGACGCGAGCCTGCCCGCCCCGTACGCGCACGGCTACGACTTCGCCGGCCCCCTGCAGATCGGCCGGGCCATCAACGCGGCCGTCGCAGGCGACGCCAGCGCCGGAATCACCGCCCCCGCAGGAGCCCAGCCCTCCGATACCACGGGCTGGAACCCCTCCTGGGCCACATCGGCGGGAGCAGTCATCTCCACGGCGAAAGACCTCAGAATCTGGGCGGAGGCCCTGGCCACGGGCAGTCTGCTGAAGCCCGCTACCCAGACAGAGCGCCTGCAGCACGACGGCAGCCCCTACGGACTCGGAGTCGGGATCTTCCCCAACGGCGCAATCGGCCATACCGGTGTCCTGCCGGGCTACCAGTCCCACATGCAATTCCTCCCCGCCCGCAAGGCAGTACTCATCGTCCTGACCAACCTGCAGGCGGCGCCCAACGTTCCCTGGGCCAAAGCCCTGCCAGCAGACCAGCTTGCACAAATCATTACAAAGCATCTTGCGCTGGGCGGTACATAACGGCCTGCGAGGACCCGCACCCGCCCAGGCGCCAGCTCCGTCCACCTCTACAAGAGCCGGGTCACCTACACGGGACAACCCATCCCGCGTACGTACCGCCCTGAGGCGTGGGGAACCTCGAGGACCCTCGTTCGGATCACTGTGATGGCGGTGGCGACGGGGGCCGACGAGGGTGGGTGAGTACGTCTGTCGGTGACAACCACCCCCCTTCCGAGGAGCACTGTCATGTCCGAACGCAATACCTTCATTCGCAGCTTGCACGATGTGGGCCTGGCCGTCTGGTTCGGCGGCTCGCTGATGGGCGCGATCGGGCTCAACGGCGCAGCCAAGGACGAAGGCGGCACGGCGGCGGCCACGGACCGGATTGCGTCCGCCGGCTGGGCGAAGTGGACACCCGTCAACGCCGTCGCGATCGGTGCGCACCTGTTCGGCGGCGGTGGTCTGCTGGCCGTGAACGCCCCCCGCGTCGCCACCCAGCAGGGCGTGGCAGCCTCCACCGCGGCCAAGACCGTCGTCACCGCCGCAGCCCTGGCCGCCACCGCCTACGCCCGTGCCCTGGGCAAGAAGGTCGAACTGGCCTCCTCCTCTGACCCGCAGGACGCGGATATGGCGCGGCAGCACCCCATCGACCTCGACAAGGCCCGGCGGCAGCTGACCTGCGCCCAGTGGGTGGTGCCGGCGCTCACCGGATGCCTGGTGGTACTCAACGCCCTGCACGGCGAGCAGCAGCGTCCCGGCGAACAAATCCCAGGCATGTGGGACCGAGCCCGGGCCGCGAGCCATTTCATGATGTGAGACCCGCTCTCGGCTCCGCACCAGTCCGCCCGGAGGGGGATGCGGAGACTCCGGGAAAGCAAGCACGGCGCCGATCACTGCGCACCGTCCCTCAGCCCGGGTGCCGACGGGTGACCACACCCGCACCCTGAGCGTCCTGGCATCGCCTACGCCGGCATGTAACGACCACACCGACGGCCCGCTCTGCGTCGTCGTCCGGGACGACTGGACCCCATCGGCTGGGGCCACGTCCCGCCCGCCACCAGTCCTCCGCCTTCACCACCCTGTTCTCAACCGCGGCCGCGCGCGGCATGCACGGCCCTATCGACGACGTCGCAGCCCGTGTGCCCCTGCAGGTGCGGGAGCAGCAGTACCGGCGCCGGCAGTGCATCACCGCGAGGAAACCTCCAGGCATCGTGGATGGGGGTGAAGCGGCCGACGGCGCGTGCCGCACCGCAGGCGGTGATACGGGCCGGGGCCGCGCCGTCGCCGCTGATCGCCGCTGCCGTGTCCGCCGCGCGGGGCGGCCTGGCAGCACAACGGCGCCGTTTCCGCTGTCCCCTCAGTACTGTTGAAGCGGCCGCTCCCTTCGGTGCGGAGCAGCGGAAGGGAGCATTCGATGGCCGGTCTGAGGCTGGGCCCGCTCCTGCGGCATGTGGACTGGGAGTCGGGCACGAGCGCGACGGTGTGGGTCGAGGCTGACCGGGCGTGCACGGCGGAGGTCCGGTGCCCGGGCGGCGCCGGTGGTTCGGCCCCCACGTTCCAGGTCCTCGGCCACCACTACGCACTGGTGGTCGTGACCGGACTCACCCCCGGGTCCGCCACGACGTACGATGTGCTGCTCGACGGCGAACGCGTGTGGCCCCTCGCCCACTCGACCCAGCCGCCCAGCACCATTCACACACCGCCGGTCCCGGCGACGGGCGCGGTGGTCGCCTTCGGCTCGTGCCGCTGGGCGGCGCCTGCCGTGGGCGAACCCGATCCGGTGGGACCCGATGTCCTCGACACCCTCTCCGCCCGGCTCGCCGCCAACCCGGAGGCCGAGCGTCCGGACGTTCTCCTCCTCCTCGGCGACCAGGTGTACGCGGACGAGACCTCCGCCGACACCCGCGCCTGGATCGCCCGACATCGGCGGGCCGTCGGCACCGGCTCCGCCGCCCCGCCCGACCAGGTCGCCGACTACGAGGAGTACACCCACCTCTACGACGAGTCCTGGGGCGACCCCGAACTGCGCTGGCTGCTCTCGACCGTACCCAGCTGCATGATCTTCGACGACCACGACGTCATCGACGACTGGAACACCAGCGCCGCCTGGGTAGCCGACATGCGGGCAACGCCCTGGTGGCACGAGCGGATCACCAGCGGCCTGATGTCGTACTGGGTCTACCAGCACCTCGGGAACCTCTCCCCCGCCGAGCTCGCCGAGGACACGTTGTACGCGGCGGTACTGGCGGCAGACGACGGTACGGAGGTACTGCGCGCGTTCGCCGAGCGCGCCGATGCCGACCCTGCGACCGTGCGCTGGAGCTACCGCAAGGACTTCGGCCGCACCCGGCTGCTCATGGTCGACACCCGGGCCGCGCGGGTGCTGGAGGAGCAGCAGCGGGCGATGCTGGACGCCGAGGAGGCGGCCTGGCTTCGCACGCAGGCCTTCGACGACCCCGGCGGCGTCGACCACCTGCTGGTCGGGACCTCGCTCCCCTGGCTGCTGCCCCCGATGGTCCACTTCGCGGAAGGCTGGCACGCGGCGCTCTGCCGGGGCGAACGCGGACCTCGCTGGGCACGCTTCGGTGAATGGCTGCGCCGACGCGCGGACCTGGAGCACTGGGCGGCGTTCACCTCGTCGTTCGAACAGCTCACGGAGACGGTCGCCGAGGTAGGCAGATCCGAGGCCGCTCCGGCGACGGTGTGCGTGCTCTCCGGAGACGTACACCACGCGTATGTGGCCGAGCCCGTCTGGGCCACCGGACAGCAGCCGCGCTCCCGCGTCTTCCAGTTCACCTGCTCACCGCTGCACAACTCGGTGCCCGCAGCCATGCGGGTCGGGTTCCGCTTCGGCTGGAGCCGGTTCGCGAAGATCATCGGGCATCTCCTCGCCCGCCACGGACGGGTCGCAAGACCGGAGGTCCGCTGGGAGCGCACCGGCGGGCCCTGGTTCGGCAACCAGCTGATGACACTGACACTGCGCGGACGTACCGCGCGGCTACGGCTGGAAAAGGCCTCGGCGGATGGGAAGCAGGGGCGCCGCGGGACCGACCGCGCCGGAGCGCGGCTCCTCGGTGTCCACGACCGGAGTCTGACAGATGGAAGCTGAGCTGAACCACCAGCCGGACGGTGCCCCCCAACCCACACAGACGCATGCGTCACGGCGCCGGTCTAGGGAGTCAGCTGCGTGCTTCGGGCCGGTGATCAAACATGGGTGGCTGGTGCGGCGCTGGATCAGCGGGCGGTTTCCGCTGTGCCGGCCGGTTCTCGCCCGGCGCGTGTGGGCGCCGGGCGAGGAGGCGTTCAGCACATGATGGAGTCGACCCGGGTGGAGTTGTAGGAGCAGGTGTCGGCCTTCGTGGCGTTGGACCGCTTCAGGGTGGCGGTGTCACGGTCGTTGTTCCACACGTAGGCGGCGCGCTGCTGGTAGAGGCTGGCGCTGGTGTGGTGCCCCGACCGGTGCGGATGGTCACGGGGCGCTGCCGGTGATGGCGGCATGTATGGGGCGATGGGCGATGGGGCGGCGTCGGTCTTTCGGCTGGGGTCCGGGGGGACACGGGCGGCCCTCACTGGTGTCCGGGTGGTCGGTGGTCCAGGCGGTGTGATCGACGGAGCATTGGTCGGGGAAGAAGTTTTTCAGCCGAAGGGTGTCGTTATGCGTGTCTGACGTCGAATGGCGGTTGCCGTCCTGCTCGCCAGTGTGTCAGCGGGCTGTATCGCGGGTTCCGCTAGCGCCGCTGAGCGGCAGCCTGATCCGCGTGCGGTGGTATCTGAATCTTCCGATCCCGGCCTAGCTGCCGGGGAGGCAGCTCGGAGCCTCATGGCTACCTTCACCATCAGTAACAATACGGGCGCAGAGCTGAGGATCACCAAAGTTGAGGTGAAGGGGCCCCGTTGGTCGGGGCTGGACAGTGATGCGTTCGTCCCCGGCGGCTGGATGCCCCAGCCGGGCGATACGCTCGATTCTGGAAAGACTTACGGCCTGACTAATTGGGGGCCGGATTCCCCTGAGGTGAGAATTACCGCTGCCGATATATCCGGCAGGGCCTTGGAATTCGGAACAAAGGTAGCAGATTTCTGGGGCTCCGCTGGCTTCACCGGAATACATTCGGAGTACTTCGAGGTGAGTGGCGTGGTGGATGATCCTCGCTTTCCCGATAAGGCGACGATCCGGATCGGGAATCGGTGATCTATCCGTAGGGTAGTTTCAGGGCGGCTCGTTGGAGAATTCGGCGAGCCGTCTTGTGTTTGTTGATCTCTGCTCACTGCCGCTGCCTGCCGCTGCAATCGGTACTGAACCTCTTTCGTCCTGAATAACTGCAGGTCAGCAGCGTGTGGACGGGGTGGACGATGGTGCTGATGCGGCGGGCGGACCGTCTGGATCGCCGTAGTCCGCCAGAACTATAGCTGCGCGAAGGCGCGTTCTCCCGGAGCTCTCAGCCGGGCATGGTCGTGGCGGTTGAACTGCTGGCAGTGCCCAGGCCGTTCGCGGTGATGGCGGCAGGGGGTGCGGACGGTGGCGCCGGCGCGCTGGCCCATGGCTTCCCGATCCGGCCCGAAACGCGGTGGGCTTCGTCCGCGACGATCAGGTCCCAAGCCGCGAGGCTCCCGGCGTGTGCCCGCTCCAGCGTGCCGAGTCCGACGCTAGCGTACGTGGCGTACAAGGTCACCTTGTCCAGCCCCCGCTGCCCCATCTCCGTCACCAGCTCATCAAAGTGGCCGCCGGCCGCGTGGATCGGCAGGCCCCCGCCGGTGTTCGCATACCGCTGCACGGACGGGATCATCGTCGTGAAGATGTTCCAGCCCTCGTCCACCAGGCCCTTGCGGATGCCCTCCGGTGCTGTCCGTGTACCGGGCTGCACCGCGGACCAGGAGCACCCACTCCTTGGGCCGGGGCGCATCCGGGTCCTTCTTATTGGCCCGCGCCAGATGCAGGAACCTGTCCATCGGCAGTTCTTCCATGCGCTCGACGTCGCCGTTGGTCGCCGCGCACACGACGATGACCAGGTCTGCCACGCGCAGCACCGAATACCTGATGCCTGCGTGATTCTCAGGTGACCACAGTCGACCGCCCCGATGTGCCCCTCCGGCAGCTCGCCGGGAGCCTCCTCGTGAAACCGGGTGTCCGCCAGCCTGGTCACGTCGAACTTCTGGTCCGACGCCTGCCACCACCGATAGAGCTGCTTCGGCTCGTCCGCGTCGAACCCCCTGACGTCAACCCCCGCTCACGCAGGGCATGAAGCAGCCACCAGATGGCCGTCGTTTTGCCGGCAGCCCGGGGGGCCACAGCAGCAAATGAACATGCCCGCAGCCACTGAGCACCCCCCTCGCTTTGCCCGCACAGACGCGACCCCAACGCCGACCAACGTCCTGCCAGCGCCGATCCATATCTCCTCCAAAGCCCAGTACGGCTTAGCGGATAAGTCGGGTGTGGGATCCGATGAGGCCGGTACGGCGAAGTGATCGGCGGGCAAACGCTACCAACGGATGATCACCGTGCCGGATCCAGGACTGTGGGAGTCACGCTTCTCCACGGCTGCGCCCTCAGGACCGTAGCTGGAAGAATGCGAGCCTCCTCCGGCCGCGTGCACCAAAGGCTGAGCTGCCCCAGAAACGGTCAGATCAGAGCTGCCGTCATTGAATGGAAGACCTGTGCGTGCCGTCACATCGAAGCGGTCGCCAGGCTTGACCTCCATCGAGCCTTTAACGCTATCCCCGGCTGCGCACCTGGGAAGCGGTTCGTTTTCATAAAAACGGCAGCCGGTTGTGGCGCCGAGCACCTCAAATTCGACTGAGGTCACTCCATCCGGGACGTTGAATTCCCCGTGGGTTTCAGCCCCTCTGGCCGGAGAATCCCAGCGGCACTCGCCACCGTAATTGGTTACGTTGCATTCCTGCTGTGGTTCAGCAGAGGCTGGGGTGCCCATGAAAGTCACTCCCATGAGAGCTGCGCTCACCGCAGCGGCAACCAGATTAATCCTATTGGTCTTGTTCATCTATATCTCCAGAGTCTATAGCAGGCTTCCATGGCTGGCCCCCGCGTTCCGGCGGTAAGTGATACCCGGCCCCAGTTAATAGTTGTTTCGAATATGCAGTGACCGGCTTTTCGTCTAGCTCCCTGCGACCGCGCTCACGCACGGACCGGACACCTCACCTTCGCCAATCCTGCCGGATACCGCCACCGCCGCCCGTCCTCGGGGGCCGGCTGGCAGCCCTCCTGTCGTGCGTCCCGTAGGGATGATCACGAACTCTGGAACAGGTCCCGTCGTCACAGGCCCCGAAAATATGAAAGCCAGGGCTCAGCCTTTGTCTGCAATAATCACGTAAGGACTCTCGGAGTGCCCGCCACCTTGCAGGCATGAGAAGGAGAATCCTGCCGGTCTTCCCGGCCCGACACCCAGCAATAGGTGACCTGGGAAGACGCGTCCGCCGTCGCGCGAATAGAATCACCATTAGGCACCTTGTAAGTTGCCGAACCGATCGAATCTCTCGGTACAAGAGTTCTCGCGGACCACTCGGTGAGCCCAGAAGGGCTGATTTCAGTCTCTCCCACCACACCCGGAGACTTGACAAATTCAGCGGTTCCCTCTGACACGCCCCCAAGCGTGAGCACGTCATCGGCGCGGTTTTCCACAGTAATTGATACTTCATTTCCCGTTGCTGCAGGGGTATGGCCTGCGGCGTAAGCCGGGGAAGTCAGCCCCGCAGCGGATGCAACAGCAACAATGGTGCCGCTCATCAGTATCCTGGTTCGCTTCTTCATGAAAATCTCCAAAGGAGATAAACGGACTGGAAGCAGTGTCGCACTCAGTGTTTCTGTAATCCTTCCGGTCGGGCAGACAAGAAGGTATCGGCTCTCCGGACAGATAGCGGACGAATCACTCCGGCCGATCGGCGGAGAAGCCAGACCTGTGCCCGTCTCCCGGCCGCCCGCCAAACCGGACGGCGCCGAGCCCGGCCCGGGCAAGGCCCGTGACCTTCACCTGCCAGTCGGTCAGGCGGAACGTACTGGCCGGCGTCCGCGCCACCAGGGCGCCATCACCCGCAGGGGTGGAGATGAGCCGTCACCGCTGTAGAAGGTCGAGGTCAAGCCGCACCCCGCAGCCCGCGAGCCCGGACCAACTGGTCCGGGCTCGCTCGCGTAGCCGCCGATTGGCTATAGGGTCTGGCCGTGCTCGAAGAGGGCCGCTCGGTAAGCAGCGTGCGCGGTTTCGTCGTGTTGCGGGGCCACTCGAGGGCGGCGAGTTCCTCGGCCAGGCGCCAGCGGGCGAGCTCGCCCGGCCACCAGCCGCGCGAGCGCGCGTGATCGTCGAAATCGCCTGTTTCGACACGGTGGCGCCATACACCTCGGCCAGGTGTGATGAGATCTCGCCGTGGGTGAGGCCCTTCGCCGACAGAGACAGCACCATCTCGTTGACACCCGTCAGCCGGCGCTGACGCTTCTTCACGATCTGCGGCTCGAAGCCACCTTCCCGGTCCCGAGGCACCTCGATCCGGACTGGACCGACAGCTGTGACGATCTTGGACCGCTTGCCGTTGCGGGAGCTTCCGCCGTTCTTCCCGGCAGGACCGTGCCGGTCATAGCCGAGGTGATCGCTCATCTCGCCCTCGAGAGCCGACTCCAGCAGCCGTTTCGTCAGCTGCTGGAGCAGCCCGCCCTTACCCGTCAACTCCAGGCCATCGGCTTGAGCCCAGGCCACGGGCCCGTTCAGGAACTGGCTATCAGCCGACGCTGACGCGGCTCTTGCTGCAGACGGCTCGGCTATTTTCTCGCTGGTCACAGGTGCACTCTTCCATGATCGGAGTTAGCCGATTTTCTTACAGTCCCGGCCCTCGCGCTCGTCCGCGGCCGGCCCTTCGCCGCGATTGACCCCCAGCGCCACGCCTGGGCCGAGCCGGCCGTCCAGGAGATGGTCTCGGCCATCGCCGACGTCGCCTACGAGGTGTCCACCCGCCGCCGCGAAGCCGCCGACTACGCCGGCGCGCTCTGGGCCGCGCACCAGGGCCTTCTTGCCGCCGAGGAGAGCGAGCTCCTCCACCGGCAGGTCTTCCTGGCCCACCACGCTGCCGGGGACGTGGACGCCCTCCGTGAAGCTGCCGCGAGGTTGGCCCGGATCAACGAGGGCCTCGGTGGGAGAGTGGATATGGAGGCGGAGACGGCCCAGCTGCTGAGCACGCTGCTGCCGAAGCCGGTCATCCGGCGCTGACCTCGGCCGACTGGGCATCACCAGGCAGGAAAGGCCCGGGTTACCCCCGCTACGGGGGGAATCCGGGCCTTGGCCGTTCTGGGCCCTGATCAGACCGCAAGCCGTGGGCGGCTGGAGCGCGGCGAGGGCCTTGCCGTCAGGTGCTGGCGTTGCCGTGGTTGTCGATCAGGGGGACGAGTACGCGGACCCGTTCGTGCAGGTCGCCGACCCCCGTAGCCGGTACGCCGGCCAGGACCTGGTCGAGGCTGGCTAGGCGGACGCGCGACGTCGAGCGCAGCCGGGCAGCGGGGACACGGGCGAGGACATCCAGGGCCCGCTGAGCCGCGTCCGTGGGCTGGGTGGCCGCCTCGGCCTGCGCAAGGACCAGGGTGGCCGCGGCCCAGCCGGGGGTGGCCACGGCAGTGGACGCGATGGACGTTTCGGCGGCAGAGCGCGCGCGGTTGTGGTGGCCGAGAGCGATGGCGGACTCGGCCTGGTGGAGGGTGTACTCGGCGGCGTCGAACCCGAACCGGCCCGGGGCGAACCCCACGGGATCGGTTTCGAGTTCGCGGGCGGCCGCGGCAAGGGCCGTGTCGGCCTCCTGCTCCCGTCCGAGTCCGGCGAGGGAGGTCAGCTGTGCCCAGGCGTGTGCCTGGGCTTTCGGCAGGCCTGCGGGGGCGTGGGCGACGGCCCGCTCGGCGTAGGCCAGGGCGTTCTCGTAGCGGTTCTCGGCGCGGGCGACCATGCTCTGCGCGCCCAGGGCCCAGGCGGTCAGCCGTGCGTCGTCGGTGCGGGTGCCGTAGGCGGTGGCGGTGGCCAGGTGGGCTCGGGCGCCGGTGTGGTCGTCGAGGTGGAAGGCCAGGTTGCCCATCAGGGCTGAGAGCCAGCCGACGTTGCGGTGCAGTCCGCCCGCTAGCTGCTCGTGGACGTGGCCGGTGACCAGGCAGTCGGTGAGCAGGCCGCGGGCGGCCCGTACCTCTTCGAACAGGAGGTACGCGGGGTGCTTGGGATAGGTGAGGGCGTAGTGCTCGACGGCCGCCTCCGCCAGCTCGGTGACCTCAGCGCTGCCGTGGGGGTCGGCGAGGAGGGCGAGCTGGAGGGATTCGCGGACGGCCGGAAGGCCGGCGGCTGTGGTCATGTGCACCACCATTTCCCGTGCGCCAGCGCTGCACGTGTCGGTCTCGGGCCGACCGTACCGGATCACGGTGGACAACTCGCGCTCCGGAAAGACTTGTTCGGTCAAGCCCAGGCCGAGCTGGGCGGGGGTGGCGCCGTAGGCGCGGCAGAGCATGACGGTGTACTCGCGGTCGGGGCGCTCGCGGGGGTCGTGTTCCCATCGGCACAGCATCGGGTCGGACAGGCTGCGTGGTAACAGCCCGTCGGCGACGTACAGGGCCTTGACCTGGGTGATGGTCTCGGAGCGGGACCAGCCCAGTGCGAGCCGCCATGCCTCCAGCTGCCGCACCTCGGGCAGGGCGTGGCGGATCTTGGCGGCGGTCTGTTCGGTGTCGAGGCGTTCGCGCTGGCAGCGCATCCGGATGCCGGCTGCCTCTTTCTTGATGGTGGCGCGGCGTGAGCGGGTGATGGCGGTGGCCATGGGCACCCCCGGCGGGAGCGGGATATCGGGACAGCAACCGTAGCCCACCCCTGTGACAGGGCGACACCACTCCGTCACTGCCCGTCCGGCGCATTGCGGGAACCCCGCAATGTCCCCTCATCCCGGTGGCAATGACGGCCGGTCAGGTGAGGGCTGACTCTGGTGAGGCGAGCCCGACCGGGCAGCGAATCCCGAGGACGAAGGGGGGTGACCCCGTCATGTCCTACGACCACTGATCAGCCGCGTGTCCCCCGTGACAGGGGTCCGGGCCTGGCCGCAACGCCGGGCTCGGGCCCCTGTGTCACCCCGCCCCGAGACACCTGGAGATGCTCGTGCTGCCGGTGCTGACCTATGACCCCCTCGACCCCGCCACCGTTGACAACCCCTATCCGGCCTTGGCCGCTTTGCGGGAGCAGGCCCCGGTGTCCTGGCACGAGGGCATGTCCTCGTGGCTGGTCACCCGGTACGCCGACTGCACGGCCGTCCTGCGCGAGCACACCGTCTTCGCCCGAGACCGGCGCCGCACCGGCGCTACTGTGCCCGAGGCGAGCCTGAGCGTGCAGTCCCTGGACCCGCCCGACCAGGCCGGCGTGCGCTCCCTGTTCATGAACGCCCTGCGCGCCCAGGAACTGCCCGCCCTGGAGGCCCGCGCCCGCGACCGCGCCGCCGCCCTCCTGCGCGAGGCGGCCGAGCGGCCGTCGTTCGACGTCATGGCCGAGCTCGCCGCCCCGCTGTCCCTGTCCGTGGTCTGCGACCTCCTCGGCGTGGACGAGCCGCCGCTGGCCGAGTTCGCCGCCGCCTCCGACGCGATCATGCGCAGCATGGACGGCGGCCTCGACCCCACCCGCATCGAGCCGGGCCGGCGGGCACGTGAGGAACTGACCAGCCTCGTCGACTCCTGGTTCACCGAAACCGGTCGCCCCGGCGGCCTCCTCGCCCACGTCCGCGCCCACACGCCGACCCGCGCCAACCCGGCCGAGGAGCGGTTCATCCGCAACACCGCGCGGGTGATGTTCCAGGGCGGCTACAGCACCATGACCGCCGCCCTGGGCAACGCCCTGCACACCCTCACCCGCCACCCAGACGCCCAGCACCGGCTGCGCTCGGAGCCGCGGGGCGTGCCCTGGGCGGCCGAGGAACTCGTCCGGTTCGACGGGCCCGTGCAAGGAACCAGCCGCACCGCCACCCACGCCACCACGATCGCCGGCGTCCCGATCCCGGCCGGCGACACGGTGGTGCTGCTCTTCGCCGCCGCCAACCGGGACCCCGCCCGCTTCCCGACCCCCGACCAGCTGCTCCTGGACCGCCGCGACAACCGGCACCTCGGCTACGGCTGGGGCACCCACTCCTGCATCGGCACCCGCGCCGCCCAGGCCTGCCTGCGCGCCGCCCTCGACGCCCTGCGCACCCGCTCCACGCCGCTCCGGCCGGCGGGCACCGCCCGCAGGCAGCCGTCGGCCACCATGCGCACCTTCGCCGTCCTCCCCGCCACCCTCCACCCCTGACAGCCGCGCCCTCGCGCCGCCCTTCTGCTCGGAGAACCCCTTGCGCATCCTGATCGGCAACCACATCGACCCCGCGATCCGTGCCCGTACGGACATGCGGGCCTGGACCCAGCGCCTGGCCTGGTTCGCCCGCCCCGGCGACGTCCTGATCCTGTGCACCGAACCCGACCCCGCGTTCCTCGACTACGCCCTCGCGCTCACCGGCACCGGACCCGGCGAGGTCACCGTGCTGACCGCCCCGCCCGGCCGCCACAACGGGATGCTCCTGGACCCCGAAGCGCTGACCGACCCCGCCTTCCTCGACCAGGTCCGCGCCGCGCTGCGCCCGGCCGGCGGCCCGCAGGCAGTCGGCGAGCTCTTCGCTTTATGGCCCTCGGCCTCCGTCGCCCGCTTCGCCACCGCCCTGGGCCTCGCCGACCGGATGCCCGGCGCGGCGTACTTCGCGCAGGGCGGCGCCGAGATCGGCAACAACAAGGCCAACTTCCGGGCCATCGCCGCCGCCGCAGGCGTCCCCACCGTCCCCGGAGAGGTCTGCCGCTCCCGCGCGGAGGCCGTCACCGCCACACACCGGCTCCTGGACCAGGCCGAAGCGCTGGTCATCCAGCAGGCCCACAACGGCGCCGGCGTCGGCAACCAGATCCTCCTCGCCCCCGACAGCCAGCTGGCCACCGACCACGTCGGCGCCCGGCACCTCCACCACCTCGCCCCCGGCCCGGACGGTCTCGCCGCCTACTGGCAGGAGCGCTGGGAATGGGCGTCCGCCGACGGCCGCCACCCCGTGGTCGTCGCCGCGTTCGCCCCGAACGCCGAGGCGATCTACTCCGAGCACTACGCCGACGACTCCGGCACCTGCCCGACCGAACAGGGCCGCCTGCACTACGTCGGCCGCCGCCTGTCCCACCAGACCGTGCCGCTCCAGGGCCTGGACCCGCTGCTGCACGCCCGCCTGGTCGACGACGGCACCCGCCTCGCCGAGGCCTACCGCGCGCTCGGCTACCGCGGCCACCTGTCCGCCGACGCCATCACCACCCCCGACGGCCGCATCTACTTCACCGAGGTCAACGCCCAGGTCTCCGGCTCCTTGCACATCTACCAGGTCATCGCCCACCGGATCGTCGACACCTCCGCCCTCCCGGCCCGCGCGGTCGTCGAGTACCACGTCCCCCCGACCTGGCACGTCCCCGACGCCACCGCCTTCCACCAGGCCCTCGCCGACCTCGACCTGGCCTGGAACCCCGACACCCGCACCGGGGTGATCGTCTCCATGCCCATCGCCCCGGGCCCGAACGGCGCGCAGTTCGTCTTCTGCCTCGCCTACGACCCCGCCACCGGCCACGAGGAGCCGTTCACCCGCCTCGACGCCCGCTTCGCCACCCGCCCGCAGGACGCCTTCGACCCCGCCCACCACGTCGGCCTCGTCACCGCCTTCTCCTCCTGAACGGAGCCCGCCCCGATGACCACCACACCCCTGCCGCCCGCCGCCGCCCGCCTGAACCAGACCCTGGACGCCGCCCGCCTGGCCGCCGACCTCAAACAGGTCACCACCCACACCTGGGACCTCCAGCAGGGCCGCGCCCCGGGCGGCCTGCTCGGCGCCGTCACCGACATCGACTGGCGAGTCCTGCCGCTGATCGCCCCGAACGGCGACCCCGCCCGCACCGACCCCGGCGGCCCGGGCCCCGACACCTACGCCCCCACCGGCTGGCTGGACCGCATGCCCTACCTCGCCCAGGTCCTCGCCGGCATCCCGGCCCCGCTGAACGCGGCCCGCCTCATGGCACTCGGGCCGAACGCGGCCGGCGAGCGGCACTGCGACCCCAAGTACAGCCTGGCCCGCGGCTGCGCCCGCCTCCACATCCCCCTGACCACCAACCCCGACGCGGTCCTCTACCTCGACGGCACCGAGCACACCTGGCAGCCCGGAGAGTTCTGGTACGGGGACTTCTCCCGCGAGCACGCCGTCCGCAACCTCGGCACCACCACCCGCGTCCACGCCGTCATCGACGTCCTGCTCACCAGCGAGCTCGCAACGCTGTTCCCGCGGGCCTGGCAGGAGCAGCTGGCCGACGCCGACGCGCTGATCAACCACCTCACCCCGCTGGACAGGGACCTCCCCGAGGGACTTCCCCACGCCCTTCATCTGCCGGCCGGGTTCGCCGACTTCGGGCACGATGCGCCGCTGGAGGGCGACCTCGTGCCCGCCCGCCTCGACCACACCGATGGCCACCTCACGCTTGCGACCTCCGAGCAGACCTTCGCGCTGCTGCCCGCCGGGCCGGGGGAGTGGCGGTTCAGCGCCTGGAGCGAGGCCCGCACCCTGGCCCCCACCCCGGACGGCGGGACCGTCCTGCACGCCCGCCACGGCCGCGCCCACACGCGCCGCACGCTCACCGCCGCCTGACCTGCGAGACGAAGGAACCTCACCCATGCCCCTGAACAGCCACGACGACTTCACCCGCCTGCGCGAGATCATCGTCGGATCCGCCGTCAACTACACCGGCCACGACCGCGACGTCAGCTTCGAGCTGTTCCACCACGAGAACCTCACCGGCTTCCGCTCCGACTGGGCCTACCCCCGCCTCGTCTCCACCACCAGGGCCGACGCGCGGCCGGAGCAGTGGGCCATCAACCGCCGCTACGCCGCCGAGCTCGCCGAGGACGTCGAAGACCTCGCCCAGGTCCTGGCCGACCTCGGCATCACCGTCCACCGGCCGGTCCCCCTGCCCGCCGACCCGGCCCCGATCGCCGGCCTGGGCTGGAGCGCCCCGCCGGTCCCCGCCCTGAACATCCGCGACAACACCTTGGTCCTCGGTGACGAGATCATCGAGACCCCGCCCGCCATCCGCGCCCGCTATCTGGAGACACGCCTCCTCGCGGGCGTGTTCACCGGCTACTGGCAGGCAGGCGCGCGCTGGACCACGATGCCGCGGCCCACCCTCACGGACGCCAGCTTCGATCTCTCCTACGCCCGCGACGCCACCACCACGCTCGGCGGACCCACCGAGCCGATCCACGACCCGCAGCCCGGCCCGTACGACGTCGGCTACGAGATGATGCTCGACGGCGCCCAAGTCCTGCGCCTCGGCCGCGACCTGGTGGTCAACATCGCCCAGGCCAACCACGCCCGCGGCGTGGACTGGCTGGAGCGCCACCTGGGGGATCACTACCGCATCCACCGCGTCTACCGCATGGCCGACAACCACATCGACTCCATGCTCCTCGCCCTGCGCCCCGGCGTGTTCCTCGCCCGGCACGACGGCATCCGCGACATGCTCCCCGAACCCCTGCAGAGCTGGAAGTTCATCGTCCCGCCCCAGCCCGACACCGGCGCCTTCCCCGCGTACGGGGACGCCGACCTCGTCCTGACCAGCCCCTACATCGACCTCAACGTCCTATCCGTCGACCCCGACACCGTCCTGGTCAACCAAGACTGCACCGGCCTGATCAAGACCCTCGAAGCCGAGCACTTCACCGTCGTCCCCGTCCGGCACCGCCACCGCAGGCTCTTCGGCGGCGGCTTCCACTGCTTCACCCTCGACACCCGCCGAGACGGCGCCTGCGAGGACTACCTCACGTGACCCGTCCCGTCCTGCTCCTGGAGGCCGCCGGCCCCGAGTCCGGGCACCTGGCCCGCACCGCGGCCGCCTCCGGCCACCCCGTCCACGCCGTCACCACCACCCAGGACCTCACCGGCTACAGCCCGGCGCTCCACAACCTGCTGGCCGGCACCCTCACCACCAACCTGGCCAACCCGCAACAGGCCCTCGCCGACACCGTCGCCTACGCCCGCCGCATCAACGCCGCCGCCGTCCTGACCACGAACGAGTACCTCACCCCGCTGGCCGCCCACACCTGCGCCCTGCTGGACCTTCCCGGCAACGACCCCACCGCCGCGCACGCAGCCCGCGACAAGGCCGCCATGGCCACCGCCTTCACCGCCGCCGGCGTCACAGCGCCCCGCACCCACACCATCGCCACCCCAGCCGCCCTGCGGGCCCGCTTCCTGCGTCCCGGCATGCGGCTCCCCGTCGTCATCAAGCCGGCCGACGCCGCCGGCTCCCAGGGCGTCACCGTCCTGGCCCGCCTCCAGGACGCGGACACCGCCTGGCAGCACGCCCACACCGCGCCCGGCATCTACGCGGAGCCGCCGGGCCGGACCGTGCTTTTCCAGCAGTACATCCCGGGGCGCGAGTACAGCGTCGAGTCGTTCACACAGCACGGCCGGACCACCCACCTGGCCATCACCGCCAAGACCACCGCCCGCGGCACCCACCGGGCCGAACTCGCCCACACCCTGCCGGCCCAGCTCCCGCCCGCGGTGGAACAGGCCATCCACCAGGAGACGACGAAGGCTGTGCGCGCCGTCGGCATCCGCAACGGCGCCTCCCACACCGAGGTCATCGTCACCCCCACCGGCCGCCCGTACGTCATCGAGACCGCGGCCCGCATCGGCGCCGGCCACATCGGCGACCTCCTCCACCACGCCCTCGGCATCAACCCCTGGACCGCCCTTCTCGACATCGCCCTCGGCAACCCCGCCCGACTCACCCCCGCCCGACACCACCACGCCACCGTCCGCTTCCTCACCAGCCCGGCCGCCGGCCGCCTCACCTCCGTCACCGGCCTGCCCCGACCCGGCCCGGACACCCCCCTCGTCCGGCTCCGCGCCCGCCCCGGCGACACGGTCGGACCCGCCCACACCAACGCCGGACGGCTCGGCAGCCTCATCGTCGTCAGCCCCGACGCCCGCACCACCCAGGCCCGCGCAGCCCAACTCCTCGACGACATCCACATCGAGGTCAAACCGCATTTCGCCTGAACACACGCAGGCGCCACCCAGGTCCATGGGTGGCGCCCCTGCGGTGTGCCCGAGGTCAGATCAGCGCGGCGAGCTCCTCGGCCACCGCCCGGTAGGAGTCCTCGACTCCGGCCTCGTTACCGAGACGGTGCCGCTCCAGGCGCAGCGCGCCGAGGTGACGTACCTCGTACACGTGCCGCCGCCACACGCCGGCCTCGCTCTCCGCCGGGCGGCCGTAGGAGTCAAAGAACGCTGTGCGGGCGTCCTGCTTGGCCCGGGCCATCCGCATCGTCCAGTCCGCCTCCGGATCCCCCCACCAGGTGCGGTCCATGTCCAGGACACCGCAGATCGTGGGGACCGGGGCGGCCGCGAGCATGGTGTTCACCGTCCACAGGTCCCCGGTCAGCAGCCGCGGCACCGTCACCTCGTCCAGGACCTGCGCGCCGGCCTGGGCGGCATCGGCGGCCTTGCGCAGGTCAGCCGCGTCCAGGCCGCAGCTTTCCACGTCCTCGGCGATCAGGTGCAGGGACGTGACGACGGCCTCGCTCCAACGCGCGTGCCCGGGGCCGGTGACCGGGCCGAACCAGGGACCGGCGACCACATGCACGGCCGCCGTGATCTCTCCCATCTGCCGGAAGAACGCCCCGTGCGTCTCCTTCGGGTACGAGCCGAGCAGCTCCGGCGCCGGCGTACCGGGCAGGAAGGACTGGATCATCCAGTCCCGGCCGATGACGGCCTGGGTGAAGTCGGCCGCCAGGACGTGCGGCATCAGGTTGGCGATTGGCGCGAGCCACGGCACCGACGCGTACTCCGCGCGCATCAGCTCCCGCTCGGAGTGGAACTGCCGGGCCGGTTCGGGCGCCACCCGAAGGACGACCGGCTCCGCGCGGCCGGCCAGGTCGATGCGGTAGGTGGTGTTGTACATGCCGCCGCCCAGCTCCGTCGCGGAACGGACCTCGGTGCCGGGCCCGAAGGCGCGCTCGGCGACCGCCTGGATCTGGAGGCCGGTGAGGCCCTGCTGAAAGGCGTTGGCGGACCGCTCGATGACGTGGAGTTCCACGGGACTTCCTTCCGGGCTGTGAGGACTTCGAGGGGGCGGGGCGGGAGTCTGCGGTCAGGCCTTGCGGTTGCGGGGGCGGCCGTTGCGCTCCAGCACGACACCGAGCTGCGAGGGCTGCATCGCGGCGGCGATGCCGATGGCCCGGCGGTTGGCGTGCGGGCTGGTGGCGTCGGCCGCCGCGATGTGACGCTCGCGGACAGCGTCAGGTGGGTGATGAGCCGACTCAGCAGGCTAGTAGAGGCGAGGAGCTCGTCGAAGTCCACGGCCCTGGGGTCGGTGACGTCCGGGCTTTTCGTGAGGCCTTGATCCCCGACCGCCCCTCCGACCCCGACGTGCAGGCCCGGCTCCGCGAGGACCTGCGGGAGACCCGCGAGGCCGCCGAGGCCCGGCGCCGGTACCTGGAGCAGCAGGGGCGTCCCCCCGGGCAGCGGGAGCCCGGCGGCTGGGAGGAGAAGCGCGTCAAGGCGATCAAGGAGGGCCAGGGCTCGGGCGGACAGCAGTGACGTACGGAGTTCAGGCGGACGCACTCACCGCGCCGGGGCGCACGCGCGCGGCTCACGTCGGCGGTCGTGCGTCGATCTCGGCGACGAGGCCCTCGATCAGGTCCTTGATTGCGTCGCGGATGAGACGGACGGCCTCGACGCCCTGACCGGCCGGGTCCTCCAGGGCCCAGTCAAGGTATGTCCTGCCGGGGAAGACCGGGCAGGCGTCGCCGCAGCCATGGTGATGACGTAGTCCGACGCGTGGACGGCCTCGGTGGTCAGGACCTTGGGCCGCTGGGCGGAGATGCCGACGCCCTCCGCGAAGCCGCAGCCCGGCTGGCCCGCATCAACGAAGGCCTCGGCGGGGGGTGGACATGGAAGCAGAGACGGCCCAGCTGCTCCGCACGCTGCATCCTCGTACGGCAGTAGCCCGGTAGGGGCGGACTGAGCAGGAGCTCGGGTCTGAGGAACATCGGTGTCAGATCGGTGTATTGCCCAGTGAGGTTTGGGACGCGGCTGGCGGGTGGTTTGCCTGCGAGTGCGGTGTGTCCGCGGTGGTGATTGTAGGAGTGAAGCCACTGCGGGAACGCGTCGCGTCGTTCCTGTTCTGACCGGTAGGGGCGGGCGTATGCCCATTCGTCGAGCAGGGTGCGGTTGAGGCGTTCGACCTTGCCGTTAGTCTGGGGCCGGTAGGGCCGGGTTTGCTTGTGGGCGATCCCGGCCGCTGCCAGCGCATCGCGCCAGTCGCGGGAGCGGTAGCAGGCGCCGTTGTCGGTCAGCACGCGTTCGACGGTGATCCCGACGCTGGTGAGGTAGGCGTGGGCCCGGGTCCAGAAGGCGGTGGCGGTCTCCTTCTTCTCGTCGGGATGGATCTCTGAGTAGGCGAGGCGGGAGTGGTCGTCGACCGCGGTGTGGATGTAGCTGTAGTCGGCGTTCTTGCGGTTCTTGCGGTCGGCCTTGCGGCCGAGGGCCTTGTGGCCGCCGCCGTCGGGGATATTTCCGAGTTTCTTGATGTCGACGTGGACGAGTTCGCCGGGCCGGTCTCGTTCGTAGCGGCGTATGACGGTCCCGGTGGCCCGGTCCAGGTGTGCGAGGCGGGCCATGCCGAACCGGGTCAGCACGCGGTGGACGGTGGAGGCGGGCAGGTTCAGCAGTGCGGCGATGCGGGCCGGTCCCCAGCGGCGGGCGAGGCGGACTTTGATGATCCGGCGTTCGGTGCGGGTCGCGGTCCGGCGGGGGCTGTGGTGCGGGCGGGAGGACCGGTCGCTCATGCCGGCCTCGCCCAGAGCCCGGTAGCGGGCGGCTCACCGCTGGGCGGTGGTGGGCGAGACCTGGAAGCGTTCGGCCGCCCGGCGCAGGGGCCAGCCGTCCTCGACCACACAGCGCGCCAGGCGCAGGCGTCCGGTCTCGGTCAGGGGTGCATTACGGTGGGGCATGAGGGCCTTCTGCTGGTTGGTGTAGACGTCGCAATCCACACCGAACCCGGAGGGCCCTCACCCGTTCAAGATCCTTCAGCCGAGACCTGCATCACCCGTCCACAACCTCCTGGGACAGAACAGCTAGGGCATAGCTGAGCGACCGATGCCTGCCCTGGAGGCAATGCGCCCGGCGTGTGCACCGCTCTTACGGCGTGCGCGCCGACCAGAGTGGATACGGGTCGTTCCTGACCCGAGGTGCCAAGGAACGGAGACGCTGATGCCAGTTCTCAACCACGAGATGACCGGCGAGGAGCTCGCCGAGAGCCTGCTGAAGAACGTAGGGAATGAGCGGATGCGCGCTGCGACGCGCCTCCTTGGTGCGTACCAGGACGGGTACTGGCTGCGTCGCCTCCTGGACGAGGAGGACGGCACTCCGATCGAGGTCAACCAGCCTCACGACGGCATGATCGAGCGGACCGGCTCCGAGGCGTACCCGTCGGTGAACTGGGACACCCTCGGCCTCATCCTCCTGACCCAGCCCTGGGCTCTGAAGTGCTCCACCAGTGAGCGGGCGATCCTCGAGTTCGCGACCTCGCTCGTCGGAAAGGTCGGCGTCAACCTGAGCAGGGCTGTTCTGGCCGTCAACGATACGGACATCCTCATCCGCGCGTTGCGGCAGGCCTCGGGCGAGGGATAGGGGGTGGCGCCCTCGCGAACTGTGCGGCAGTTGCCCCGGACAGCGGGCCGGGGCCTTTGAGGCGAGCATCAGGTCGGGCACCGGATGCCCGGCCTCGTGGCCAGCGCCTGGCGGCACAAGTCCCCTGAGCTGCCCTCTGGCTGGGAAGCCTTCGCCGTCGTCGTCGCGTGACGGGTGGTCGACTTGGCCCGCGCGGCCGCCGCAGTGACCTTCACCGCGGAGCGGCCAGCGTTGTCTCTACGACGGCACCCTGGGCCCCCCGCGCAGACCGGAACCGGGCACGGTGCGTGGGCGGCTGGCGCGGGCAGAGGGCGTTCCCGATCGCCTGGGAGACGGTGGAACAGCGGGATTCGTACGCCTACGACACGTCCGCGGTCGAAGGGGACTTGAGCTTGTTCCGTTTTGACGGACACTTTTGGTGTGGTGGTCAGGCCGCCGAGGCGGTCTCGTATTCGGCGGGACTGCGGTAGCCGAGGTCGCTGTGGAGCCGGTGCAAGTTGTACCAGCCCATATCTCGCACGCCCGGATCCCGCCGACAGTGATCGCCTGGCGGGCCTCGTCCTGGTTCAGCGGCTTCAGGTGCGGGCCGGCCAGCTTGCAGTCCCCGATGTGGGCGCTGTCCGCGACAGGGCGCCCCCGCTCGCGCAAGTAGGACAGCACCCAGCCGGGCCCGGACGGCAGGACACGCACTGTGCGCATTGCGGCCTGGTGAGTTTCGATCTCGGCGATCCGGGCGCGCACTCGGTCCAGCGACAGCACCAGCCAGTTCCACGAACCCCTCCCGCCGCTCAGCCCGGCCTGGAGGCCGGTCACCCGGTTCGGCGGCTCCAGGCCACCCCACCGCCATCGGCCGGCGCCCGCCAGGCCCACCACTTAGCGCAGGCGGCACTCCGACGGGATCCGGGTCCCCCGGTACGGACTTGATACGCCCCGCAAGAATCCCGATAGCGTCGCGGCCGACAAGACCCGCGCGGAGCAACCTCACCGCTGCTTCATCAATGACGACAGAGGGTGTCGGGTTTACGGCCGACGATGGACGTATGCGCGAAACCCCAGAAGAACTCGACACACTCCAGTCCCTCCTCGACTCCTCCCTCTCCGGCTCGACCGCACACCTCCGCTCGATCGTCGAGGGCCGCACCATCACGGCGGCGCAGCTCACCGGGGTCCTCACCGGCATGTGCACGCTCGCCCTCTCCACGGTGACCGCAAAGGGCGAACCGCGGATCAGCGGCGCCGACGGGCACTTCCTGCACGGCCGGTGGCACTTCGGCACGGCGCGCAACGCTGCCAAGGCCCGTCATCTCGCGGCCCGTCCGGCCGCCAGCGTCGCGCACATGCGCGGCGAGGACCTCGGCGTGTTCACCCACGGCACGGTGGAGGAGCTGAACCCCGAGGGCGCCGAGACCACGGCCGACTGGCAGGAACTCCTCGCCTACTTGAAGGACTCTTACGGCGACGACGCCTTCGACTGGAACCGCGAGGTCGTCTACTACCGGCTGAACCCGCACTGGATGACCGTCTACGCCCCCGACCTCGACAAGCTCACCGGCACATGACGCCAGGCCGGTCGACGAGGGCCTGCACCTGCGCGTACGTGGGTGCGGAGCCGGTCGACGGCGCGCCATCGCGTACCGCCAGCGCCGTGGCGAGGGCCTCGCCCAGCGCCCGCCGGTACAGCAGCGACCCGAGGCTGCCCCGCCCCGACCGGGTCGGTGACAGCCGGGCCGACGCCTAGTTCCGAGAGCACCACCTGCTCGCCGAAGCCCGCCGCCACCTCTCCACGTCCTGCGCGGCCGACCCCACCAACCGGGCCTGGACGAGCAGATCGTGCGGACGGTCGTCGACGACTACACCCGCCCGGCGAGCCGGCGGATGATGACCGCCGACCTGCGCGCCCTGTACCCGCGCGACACCGAGGACCAGGCCATGTTGCGCCTGCTGACCCGTAAGGGTCCGCCCCGCCGTATGAGCGGGCCCACCTTGCCGCCGACGCCCTGGCCGCCCGGGTCCACGCGGTGCGTCGTGCGGAGCGACTGGGCTCCCACACCCGCCCGCACGCCGTCGCCGTGCCCGCCCGGTCCGGCAGGACACAGGGACCGGAGGGCGAAACCGGGCCTGCGGGCGCGGCCGGCGCGCAGGGCCCGGCCGGACTGACTGGTCCGGCAGGACCGCAGGGCGAGGTAGGCCCGCAGGGGCCTCAAGGTGCGACCGGCCCGCGGGGCGCCACCGGCCCGACCGGCCCTCAGCCGCGGCTCGGCGGGCAGGGAGCAGGCCACGACCGCCCTACGCTCCACCAGCCTCCGCGTACCAACCCGCGGATGAGCCCCTTCCGTCGTCCATCACACCGCAGGACGACGATCACCTCGCTGTCTCCGTAGTTGCAGGCGGGGTGTACGCCGTCGACGCCTACCTCGACGTGGAGGCAGACGCCGCAGCGGACCTCCTCCTGGGCTTGGCCATCCCCGGCCGGCGCCGCTCTGTCGTGGACGGAAGGCGGGATCAGCGCAGGCAACACGGGCAACATCGGGAGCATCAAGCAAGGCCGCCTCGATGCGGCCGCCACGTTCGTCCGTCGGCATCGTCGCAACCGGGGTCCGTCGTGCGCCCGTCCGGGTCCCTGAGGGTCGCCGGGACCGCGGGGACTCTGCGGCTCCGTTGGGCGCAGGCCGTGTCCTCCGCGACTGCCAAGACCGTCAAGGCCGGGTCGTGGATCCGTCTCACCCGCATCGCCTGAACACCAGCCCTCTCTCGCGCTACGGCGCGGGAGAGGGCGCTTTCGTCATGTCCGGGAGCGCTTCCCCGTGATCATGCACTGTGCGAGGGTGGCCCGCATGAGCGAATGGACAGTGCACGGCTCCCGCCCGGTCTACACGAGCCCCTGGGTAGGGCTCGACCTCGTCGACGTGGAGCCGCCCGGGCACTCCCGCTACGAGCACCACTTGATCAAGCTGGCCCCCGTGTCGGCCGTCGTGCTGCTCGACGACAACGAGCGGGTGCTGCTGATGTGGCGCCACCGGTTCGCCACCGGCTCCTGGTCGTGGGAAATCCCCAGCGGCATCGCCGAATACGGCGAGACACCCGAGGCCGCCGCCGTACGCGAGGTCCTCGAGGAAACCGGCTACGAGATCAACCCGGACGAGCTGTCCCCGCTCGCGTACAACGAGCCGATCGGCGGCATGTGCGACGCGAAGCACCACGTCTTCCTGGCTCGGGGCGCCCGGAAGGTCGCCGAGCCGGTCGACACCCACGAGGCCGACCGGATCGAGTGGGTGCCCCTCGACCAGGTCCAAGGCCTCATCGACTCCCGGCAGATCGTTGCCGGGGTCGCAGTCACGGGCCTGCTGCAGCTGCTGGCGCGGCGCCCGCGGTAACCAGCTCCCGCAGCTCCCGAACGGGCGCCGTCCCCTCCGCCCGTCCCGGAATCGCCGCAAGGACCTCCCGCGCGCGGGACACCACGATCCCGGTCAAGTGCTCGGCAGGCAGGCCGAGGAGCAGGCTCTCCGTCGCCCGGCACGCCACCGGCACCTCGCCGACCGCGACCAGGCTCAGCGCTTCGTCCATCGCGATCAGCGCCCGGTCGAGGTACTCGGTCGGCGCGTACATGCCGCGGGCCTTGTGGAGGGCGGCCTGGGCGCGGCGGGTGTCGCCGATGGTGGTCCACATACTGCCGTTGTGCCACACCAGTTGGCGCTCGGTGTAGCCGTACGCGGTGTCGGAGGTGTCGGCCGCGCCGAGCCGCTCCCATGCGGCCGTGGCGAGCCGTAGTGCATCCTCGGCCTCTTGGCGGCGCCCCATCCTCGCCAGCGCGCGGGCCTCCAGCGCCGGGGCCCATGCGGCCGTGGCACACGGTCGATCCGGCGACGAGCCGGGCCCGCTCGGCCAGCGCGAGCGCCGCAGCAGGAGCGCCAAAGTAGAACGGGATCACCGCCTCCCGCGCGAGGAGCCAGGCACGCAGGGCCCGGTCGCCGGTCTCCTCGGCCAGCAGCTGCCCGAGGTGGTACCAGGCGCGCGCCTCACGATGGTCACCGAGGGCCACCAGTGCTATCCCGGTAGTACCCGCAAGCTGGGCCCCGATCCGGCAAAGGCGCGCACGAACGTCGGTGGGCTGCCTCTCGACGAGGAGGGCCCTGACGGCCTGGAAGTCCGCCACGGACCCGGCAAGGAGGTCGGCAGGCGGGAGGATCTGGTACTCGTGGCCATGCTCGGCGGCGCGCCGCTCCAGCTGGTCGAGCGTGGTCTCGGCGACGCTGCCGGTGAGGAGCGCGGTGGCGGCGGCCCGGAGCGCTGCGAGAGATGCCGGCGGCGCCTGGTCCCGGGGGTCGCCGACCGGAGGCTGTATGGGCACGGGGAGGGTGGCGCCGTCCTCGGCCGGGGTGTAGTCGCGGCCGTACCCGAGCCGGTCGGGCCTGGTCGCGTAGATACGGCAGAGCGCGTCCAGATTGTCGTCGCCCGGGCGGCTCTTCCCCGTCTCCCAGCTGGAGAGCTGCTGCACCGTGACGCGGGCCCCGGCAGCGATCAGATGGTGCCGCGTCTCCGCGAGAGTCCAGTCGTGGGCCAGCCGGTGGGCCTGGAGCAGGGAGCAGCCGGTCTCGTCGGCGATGGCGGCCGCCGTCCTCCAGGCCGTCCACCGCTCTGTCTGGGCTCTGGCCGCAATCGATCGGGCCACGGCCCGCTTCCCGTCACAGCGCGGCATAGGGGCACCTCCTGACGCCACGGTAGAGGCACATGGCCGCGGCCTTGAGCCGTTTTCATATCCCCGACGCGATCCCGGACCCCCGGTTCATCGGGGGGCAGTGAAGGCTGATCGTTTTCACCGCACAGCGAGCATGGCGGCTACTCGTCAGCGAGGCGCAAGGTGAGCGCATGCCGACCCAGCCGCAGCGTGACTGCACGTACTGCCCGGAGCCCGGCGCGGACGTCTGCGTCCGCGTCATGGCCGACAACTCGGGGCCCGGGCAACACCTCTACGGCCACCGCGCCTGCGCGAAGGCACGCGGTGTGGTCCCCATGTACAGCTTCATCGAGGAGCCGACGGCGGGTGCAGGTCGATGACCCGCACCCTGAGACATGCCGCGTGGACGATCGGCGCGGACCGCGAGGATCCGGCACCGTCAGCACGGTTCATCCTGTGCAGGGACTGCGAGACCCAGTCCGAGCCCAGCACCAGCCAAGCCCCAACCGACCGGTGGGCACTCAAGCACACGGGCGAGACGGGCCACCGTGCCTACCGCGAGCTCGTGATCGCCAACCTGCGCACGTACCCCGCGGCGGGCAATCCGCTGGAACAAAGCGAGGAGGACTGGTGACGATGTGCTCGTGGTGTGACCAGCCGATCCTCGATGAGGCGCAGCTGATCCCCGATTTCTCCTGCAGCGGCGCCAGCCCGCCGGTGTACTGGCACGCGGACCCCGCTCAGTGCGTGACTCGACGTCGCCGACGTCCGGCGGCCGAAGTGCGGCTGGCGACGCTGCGCCTTGAGCCGTCGTGACCGATGGGCAGTGGCAGGCGCTCTGCTGCGGGATTGTCCTCGGCGTACTGATCGTGCTCGCCGTCGCGATCGCCGCATGACTCCTGCGCGCGGCCAGTCGCGAGCTTCTCCAGGACCTCATCAGCCGGAACGTGCCCGGTGCCGGGTCGGGGCGATGTCAGACCGGCCTCGTAGCGTCGATAGCGAGGGCCCGGACCGGACGGGGCCCCGGAGGACCGAAGGACCGGGCCATGGGCGAGATCAGCATCGAGCGGCAGCACCTTGACCGGCTGCTGGCCGACAGCACGAGCACGTAGGGAGCCCCCTACCAGCGGGCCTTTGCGGAACTCGCCGCAGCGCGCCGCGGCCGGCCCGTCGCCGAGATCCTCCCGCTGCTCCGCCGGGCCGCCGACGAGGCGCTGCTCGGCTTCACGGACGCGGACCTCCAGGAGCAGGCTCAGGCGATCAGTACGGGCGGGCCGTACGTCCTGCGCGTCACGGTGGCCTGACCGGGCGGCCGGTCGCGGAAGCGGCGGGACTCCAGCGGGGTTCCTGGTCAGCTCCGATCTCCACGACGACGCTCGATGAGACACCGAGACCTGGTCCCCGCCGCCTTGAGTCGTCCTCGGCCTCCTTGCGGTTGCTGGCTCGGGCTGTACCTGCCTACGCCTCCGGGTGTAAGACTGGTAGGCCCGCATGTCAAAGTGTCGCGTATCCTCTGGCGGTTTGCAGTTCGCTCACCCTGCGTGGTCGGTTGCTCCTACTGATCATTGTGAGCCGTCGTGCCCGGGCGCGTAGCGCGGGATAGTCCAGCGCATCGTTGTCTGGCCCCTGGGGTCAGGCTGAAGAGTCACGGGATAGACCTGTCCGAGGGTACGTTCGCCGCGATGTCTCATCGAGTGGTCGCCGCTGTACCAGTTGATCCCCAGTCAGCGACCTCGATGGCGCCGATCCGAAGCGGGTGGGTCCAGCTTGCGCGGTTGAAGCGGTGGAAGTCGGTGTGCTCATCGACTGCGACCATGACGCCCAGGCCCTGTTTGTCGCTCGCCCAGTTGTTGAGGGCTTCGCCGAGTTTCTTGGCGGCATCGAGCGGGAGGTCGAGCCGCCCTCGCACTTGACTGCCGTGTTGCAAGATCAGGTCTCCGCCGAACTGACGATGGGCGGCCTCCGCGTAGGCTCCCCAGTAGGCCACATCGGCAAGGCCGTCGGTTGACGGGTGGCCGTCTCCCGTCCAGGAGTCCAGGGCAAGCGCGTCGCCGAGCACCATGCCGCAACGGTCGACCGGTAGCTCGCCAAGGAGGATCGGCTCGTCCCCTGCGGTGCCGGCCCGTGGCAGACCGAGATCGATTTCAAGGACCGCGATGGTCGGTCCTCCGTCGGAGGGCGACGCCGCCGTGCCGGCTCGCACCGTCAACGGCCTGGCACCGGCGGCGCGAACTGCGGCCATCTCACACATCCAGTCGTGGACGTGTCCGCCACCGATCGATGCCGCGGCACTGGCGCGCTCGGACAGCGGTCGGCCCAGCTGCGGCCAGTAGTCGATCCACGACGCCATCCCCAACACGAGGACTCACGACGGCACCATCACGACTCCCAGGTCAATGTCAGTCTCAGCCATCCGGCGATTGCACCTTCCTTCTGCTCTCAGGATCACGGTCCGGCCGGGTCAGCGCCTGTGGTCACCCGGGGCATACCGGCTCCACGTTCCGCCAGCCTGGGTGACCAGGCGGATGGCTGTCCTGTCGTGGTAGCCGAGCGCATTCGGCTCTCGCCCGGAATCAGCGTCGTGAAATCATCCAGGGATGACTGAACCGAGCAGCGACGACGGCCGGACCTCCGGCGTGAGACCGAGCGGGTCGTCAACGAGATCGCTCAGGGGCTCCGCACGTTGGACTCTGGTGTGAGCTGGTTCTCCAACCTTGCCCCGGCACGCCGGCAGATGGTTCTGCAGGAAGTCGCTGGCTACGCGATGCAGGCGCACATTACAGCTGCGAACGGCCGTGCGGGGGTGGCGTGGTCCGGTGTGAAGCCCACGGCCAACCCCTCGGTCATGATCTGCATGGCCCCGCCCCGCTACGGGTTCGCGGGCCTGCCCTCCGCCGAACACGTTAAGGCGTTCCGGGTCCTCGTTTCCGTGTTCGCCGTTGCTGACACTCGCCGCCGGGAGAGGTACTGCAAAGGCGCCTGCGGACATGCATGGCACAACCTGCCGGTGGCAACCCAGCAGCCGTAGCATCGGGCTGGGCTGAGTATCGAGCGGCTCCTCCTGAGTGACATCCATTCGTAGGTCCACGCGCTGTGGGGCGGGAGAAGTGTGAGCAGTGGGGAACCTCCGAGTCGGGTAGGGGAATCGCTGAGCACAGGTCGTCGTCCTCTTCGACGGTCACTGGACTAGCGAGAACCCTGCCGTCTTCCTTTCCGGGAGGCCGACGCGTCCCCTGCCCGCCCGCTTCCCGGTATAGCCCGCCAGGTACCAAGTAGGTACCATCGGGGTATGCCGTCTTTGAACGTCACCTTCACCGACGAGGAGCTGGAGGAGGTCCGCGCCGCCGCGGCCGCCGAAGGCAAGTCCCTCAAGCAGTACGTCCACGACCTGCCGCTGCGCGAGCGTCAGCGCCGCCAGTTCGTCCGCTACGCCGCCTCCTGGGGGGAGACACACCGGGCGGAGTTCGACGACGCCTTCCCCGACGAGATCCCGCCCGCCACCCGGGAGCGCGGGGCGGACGCCGCCTGATGATCCTCCACATCGACGTCCCCTGGCTCCTGGACGTCCAGGAACAAGCCGTCCCCGAAGACGTCAGCGTCGCCGACTACTCCGCCCTCGTCGCTGCCGTCGCCCGCCACAAAACCCGCATCCCCCGCCCCACAACCGCCGCGCCCGATCCGGCCTGGCGCGCGGCGGCCCTCTTGCACACGCTGATCCGTCTGCAGCCCCTGCCGCACCGCAACAGCCTGTATGCCTGCCAGGTCACCGCCGCCTACATGCACGCTTCCGGTGAGGGCATCGACCCTCCGTACGGTGCCATGGTCGACCTCGTGCGCGACATCCAGACCGGGAAAACCGACGTCTACCGGGCCGCAGACCGCATCCGGACCTGGCGCATCTGATCCACTTCGGCTGCAGAGCCGCCGGGAATGGTGCCCTGCATCGGTGGCCGACGGGAATCCCTTCCGGGACGCTCCTCCTGCCCGGGTAACGGGCTGCGTACGCTGCGTACCCGGCCTGGGGGAGTCGTGTGCGTGCGAGAGGGACGACTGCGGTCGGCCCCGCCCTTGTGTTCTGATGTGAGGGCAGAGGCCGTCGGGCCGGAGTCGGCATGGCATCTGGGCGGCGGGCGGCTACGAGCCGCTCCGCTCCTTCGCCGGCCGCGTGTTGGCGAGCAGGGGGGCGGCCGAGCGTCTCACGTGCCTCGGGACGTCGGCTGGCACCCAGCGGGCTCTGCGTCGTTCTTGCCCTCGGGTGCGTGGGCGGCTTTCT
This sequence comes from Streptomyces sp. NPDC008121, assembly GCF_042957155.1. Taxonomy (NCBI): domain Bacteria; kingdom Bacillati; phylum Actinomycetota; class Actinomycetes; order Kitasatosporales; family Streptomycetaceae; genus Streptomyces; species Streptomyces sp. NPDC008121. The sequence continues at coordinate 32,461 of NZ_JBIBHT010000019.1, forward strand.
CCGGATCGCGACGTTGAGGCATCCGATGACGGTAGGGGGCAGCCTCAGAAGGCTGCGCTACGGTCGTGTCCCCGAAACGGGGGGCATTTTCGTCCCGCCCGGCCTCTACCTCAGGCCGGGCGGGAACGATTGGCGCGAGCCCCCTGTCCGAACTACCTAGAACCGCACGTCAGGAAGTGTGCTCTCCGCGCGAGCGGAGGTGAACCGCTGCCCATGAGTTCGAGCCGCGTCGACTGGACATGCTCTCCGCGCGGAGCGGAGGTGAACCGAGTGCGGCATGCACGGCGGGCAGGACGCGGGTGGGAGCTGGATGATCCGGAGCCTGGTCCGAGGCCGGGTCACGACTACGCGGAACTGGTCGACGTGCGGTGCGGGTGCTGGCCTTTTGCGCCGGCCTGTGCGGCATTGCCTGCGGCGGCTGGGGTCTCCCTCGGCTATGCGCCGGTGTCCGGCGTGGAGGTGCCGCTTACGTGCTGGAGGAAGGTTGAGTCGACTGTGATGTCACCGGTGAGTCGCCATGCTCGCCGTTCGTAGGACAGGTCGCCGGTGACAGTGGCGGGCAGCTGACGTTGGTATGCCATGATCGCCCAGCCGTGATCGTCTCCTGCGAGTGGCACGTGGACCCGCAACGGTTTGCCGTTGACCTCTGCTGCGACGATCACCAGGGCTGCCTCCTCGTCGGACGTGGCGGCGTCTTCTCTGGTGAGGGACTTCACGAGGCCGATGAGGGTCTCTCTCCGCAGGGGCTCTTCCTGCCGAACGAGCCGCTCCCTTACGCTCGGCAGCCCCAAGATCACGTCTCTGTCGAGAACGATGGTCGCAAGGCCGACATCCGGCTTCGGTTCCCCGGCTGCCCATTCGAATGACAAGTCCACCGAGCGGAGGTGGTCTGGCTGCGACATCTCCTCGAGGGACTCGACCGTCCCTGCGCTCAGCCCGTGGCTGCTGGGCGGCTCCAGAGCACTTACGTCGCAGGCCCTGGTGAGACGCTTCGTGGTCTCCAGCCCTCGGGCCAGGGTCTCCATGACCCTTCGAGGAAAGGCCAGTGGGGGATGCTGCGCCTCGGCATCCGGGCCGTCGACTGGGTCTCCGAGGCGGGTGACGACGGTGAAGACGAAACTGCCGTGCTTGGTGTGCCCGAGCCGTACGTCGTCCTCCAGGAAGCCACTGACAGCGGCTGGCCGACGCCCGCGGTGCGAGTGACGAGGGTCGGCTATGGTGGTCGCCGCCGCTTTCATCAGTTTGTAGATCGCCTGGAGCGTCTTGTCGGCCTGGTGAAAGGGAATTGTTCCGTCGATCATTGCCTGGTCGAGACGTACGAAGAAGAGGTCTGCCCGGGTGGCGACAGCCTTTTCGAGTAGTTCGGCGGCGTCCCAGTCGTGGATGTGCCCCAAAGACTCCAGTGCGTGAACCGTGCTCCGAAGTCTGCGAAGTCGGTCGCCAAGGGGATCATGACGCGTGCCGCATCGCCCGAGCGGCCGGAAGTGTAGCGCCAGACCTCGCGAATGTGTGGCTGTCGCTGCTCGAGTTCCAGTCGTGAGCCGCAAGGAACTGGGATACGGCGGGAGGGGTGAGCGTAGCCGCGACCTCGCGGTAGCCGTCCAGTGTCATGCGGCTCACCTCGAACCCTCCTCTGCATCACCGATTCGCTTCATGATCTTCAGCAGCTGATCGCCAGTGAACAAATTACGGCGAGGTAGGAGGTTTCTGGCCGCCGGTGCCCTTCTGCGGCCGGGGAGCGGCGAGGATGCGCGGGGTCGCCGGGGCAATCCGATGACGGCCTGCGGTTCACCTTTCAGAGGTTAAAGAAACAGGCTAAAAGCTAGGGTAAATGCTGCTGGGGTGGGGGTGGAAGGAGATCCACATGGCATCCCAGGAAGAGCTGTTCGCGAACATCGACGCTCTGTTGGCAGAGGAGCCGCAGCTGCCGCCCCCGGCGGAGCGTGCGCGGCTGCGTGAGGCCGCAGGTATCACCCAGGCACGCCTTGCGCAGGCGCTGAAGTCCACGACTCAAACCGTCAAGAACTGGGAGAACGGCCGTTCCGAGCCGAAGCCTCCGCGTCTGGAGGCGTACCAGCGGTTGCTGAACGGGTGGGCGGCGAAGTACCCAGCCCGCGCTGCCGCCCCGGCCCCGGCTGTGGTGCCGCAGCCGCAGGTACCCGAGACGCTCACCGGTCCGGCCGCTCCCGAGGCTCCCGAACCGGAGGCTGCCGCGCCGCGTTTCCACGTCGACCCCTCCGGACTCGAGGGACTGCGGTTCAACGGCGCAGGGTTCGCGGGCTCCGATGTCCTGCGGCACTGGCAGACGACCGAGGAGGCGCAGACTTGCCGCGACACCCCGGGCTGCGGATCCGTCAGGGCGGCCACGACAGGGCGCGCAGGACCCGGCGGCTGGGGAGTTCGTCTTCCAGGACAAGGCGAGGAAGTTCCGGGCCGCGGTGGTGGCGTTTGCGGACGCCGACGGCACACAGTACGTCGTCTACCTCCGCGCACCGGACGAGCAGGGGAGCCGCTGCCGGCCCGTCTTCGACACCGCCGTTTCCGGCCTGCGTCTCGGCACCTGAGCTACCGGCCCGCCCTAACCCCGGCCCGCCCCAGCCCCGGCCCGGCCGGGACTGGGGTCGGCGGGCTTCACGGCGCCGCCGCCGACGCCTTCGCCAGCGGCCCGCCGCCGCCCCCCCGTAACACCGTGTCCCTCTGCCGTCGTTGCCGCTCCGGCGCCGCCCGCCTGGTGTGTGTCCGGGCAGACGAAGACCGCGCCTCCGCGCCGGGGCCGTGAGCCGGATGCGCACCCGCGAGGGCGGCGGGCCGGCCGGCCCGCCCGTCACCTTCTTCGTGGCTCCGCTAGGGGGCCTCCGGCCTTCAGATCCGGCATGACTTCCCCCCTTGTTGCGGTTGATGGTCCCGGGGGGTGGTGTCACCGGGTCCGGAGACGTCGACGGACCGCTGATGAGGGGCCTGGGCACCGGTTTCACCCAGGGCCGGAAGGGCTCTCCGTGACGTGGATGTGGCAGCTCGGTGCCGAGGCAAGGCCGGACGAGAAGCGTGATGGAGGGGCCTGCGCGTGATCGATACCGGCGACACGATGTCTCCCTCGGCCTGGACATCGGTAAGGGCGAACGCCCCGCCGCCGCCGTCATCCCGGCCGGGAAGAAGGTGTTCGACAAGCGCCTGCCCAACACCGAACCCCAAGCTCCACGATCTGTTCGCCAAGCTCCAGGCACGGAACGGTGCTGGTCGTGGTCTACCAGCCGGCCTCGACCGGCGCCCTGCCGCTGCAAGAGACATGGGCTGTCCGGTGGCCTACCTGCCCGGCCTGACGATGCGGCGGATCGCCGACCTCTGCCCGGGCGAGGCAAAGACGGACGCGAAGGACGCGTTCATCATCGCGGACGCTGCCCGCGCGATGCCCCACGGTGAGGAGTCCAGAGCGCCCGGTCAGTCCTCCGGCCGAAGCCGCTGACGAGCGGCCTCCAGCCGCTGGTCATAGTCAGGCGCGAACAGTGCAGGAAGCTTCTTGTCGAGCGTTCCTGCGATTCGATGAATCGGTGCCCAGACCGCCGGATCGTCAACAACTCGGCCGAGGTCGGTCATCTGGAGCTTCTCCAGCCAGTGCGACAGCACCAGCGCCTCGTCACTCGTGAGCTTGATCGTGACCTGGCTATCACTCATGCACACCCCTATGGCTCAGCCCGCCCTTGACCGCACGAACCTACTGGCCTTGGACCTTGACCCAACACAGAGGGACGCCCCCGGGCCTCCCGCGCGCCGGGGCCCGGTGGGGCCGGACCTGCGGCGGACGCGAATGGCACCTGTATCCGCCGCAGCCCCGCTTGACCGTGTGTGCAACAGGCCGGCGCATCCCCGGGCCTGACGGCCCGCACACGTCCCCCAGCCCCTTGCTCTCGTACGTGAGCGAGTAGTACCGGGCCTGACGGCCCGCCACCCCGCCCCCGCCGGTCCGCCGGCGCCGTGAGCGCGCTGAGGACAAGGCAGCAAGCAACGAGCACCAAGCAGGGGGCACCAATCCAAGCCACAGGCACCAAGC
>NZ_JBIBHT010000020.1:0-34466 GCF_042957155.1 Streptomyces sp. NPDC008121
CAGCAGCCCCGGCTACCGCAGTCCCGCCGAATACGAGACCGCCTCGGCGGCCTGACCACCACACCAAAAGTGTCCGTCAAAACGGAACAAGCTCAGTACGGACACAGGAGGGTCTGCGTTCTCAGCCCGGCGTGATGGTCATCGCCGTCCGGTCCGGGCCGACGGCCGAAGGCGCTGTCCTGTCCGGGAAGCGCGCCGAGGACGGGCGCGCCTTGGGTTCGCTGAGGGCCGTGCATCACGTGACCAGGCTCCCCATTACCCGTTCCCCATCCCATGGCGTTCCCTCTCTTGGTTACGTACGAATCTTGGGAACCCGCCCGGTGGTCTCACGTCCCCACATGGGCCTCACCGGACGGGTGTGGTGCACCCGAGCGCACCGGTCTGCATCGCGCGAAGTGTGCTCGGGAAGCCTTCGGGGCTATTCGGCCCCCCCGGGAAATCTCGGCGGCGTGGTGCCTGGCGGGAGGTACACGACTCCGGATCGGGGATCTTGAGCCCCGCCGTACGCCGTCCACCAGCCCTCGGGAGAGCCCCTGTACGGACTGTCAGGAGAGTCGAGCAGGCTTACCAGCTCCGGGGCGGGGAGTGGCCTCGCAGGACGCCTCTGGAGCCGCGCAGGGGCCATCAGGCGCGCCGGTACGGCTTGGCGCACTTGCTGTGCCGGTAGACCACGGCGGGAGGTCCCGACTGTCGTTCCACCGATCCCCGGCGGCAGGGCTCAAGCACCCCGATCGGCTCGCTGCACTCGGGGCAGGTCACCCCCTCGGGCGCGTACGTCGCGTACTCATCCCTGCGGGCGCCCGTGTCTCTGGTCGTACTCGCCATCGCTGGTGTCCCCTCACGTGGTCCGACGACGACCACGCTAGGGAGAGAGAAACCCCAACTCCCATGTGATTGCACGAGGTTGCACGCGAGTTATCCGAGAGCGTCCAGCGCCGATGTGATCAGCGCACGAGCGGCGGCCCCGTAGACAGCCAGCGCCGCCAGTTCCGCGAACGTCTTGGCGTACATGGCCACCTCGCTGGGCTGCGTGATCGTGAGGTAGCCGGAGATCAATTCGACGTTGACTTGGGCCGTGTCGTAGATCCAGAACCCCTCAGCCGGCCAGCGCTCCCGATCGGGCCGCATGGGCACAACTCCCAAGCTGACATTGGGAAGTGAGGCAATCGAGATCAGGTGACCAAGCTGCCCGGACATGACCTCAGCGCCGCCGATTCCGGCCCGCAACACGGACTCTTCAACGAGGAACGCAAACCGCCGGTCACCTTCGTACAGCACCCGCTGACGTTCCATGCGAGCGGCTACGGCGTCGGCCACATCGTCCACCAGGCCGCGCCGCCGCTGAATCGCGTGGAGCGCTGCCGTGGTGTACGGCTGCGTCTGAATCATGCCGGGTACGAGCCACGACGAGTAGGACCGGAAACGGCGGGTCCGCTGATAGAGCGGCAAGCGCGCTTCCTGCGCCTGCTTGAGCCCGGCCCTCTCCATACGGCGCCAGGTGACCCACATGCCCTCTGCGTTCCGCAGCGAGGCAAAAAGGTCCTCGGTCTGGTCCTCGGCACCGCACGCGTGACACCAGGCCCGAATGTCGTCAGCGGACGGGGGCGTCTTGGCGTTCATGATCCGGGACGACTTGGACCGGCTCCACCCGCAGCGCTCAGCCAGGTCAAGACCGGTCAGCCCAGCATCCCGGCAGAGATCCGCGAGACGTTTCGCAAGAGCCTGCCGGGCCTGCTGGGCGCTGGAAGATGCAGAGACAGCCATGGGTGCGTGATCAGGCGGGCCGGTACTCCGCGTGAGGAATCGCACGCTCCCACGCTGCCTCATACGCGCTGACGTACTGCGCCGCCAACGCCCGATCCTGCACGACTTCCATGCGCGGACCGGTCCACTGACCCTCGCCGCTGAAGTGGTGGAGAATCACGGTTTCCTCATCCATGACCCACCCGTCCAGCGCGGGGAGCAGCAGATCACGCGCCCGCGAGCGAGGCAGCCAACGGACTTCCTCGCCGGCTGCAACGTTCGTAAAGGTGCCGTCGCACTCGTACCGGACGTAGTCGCTCAGCGGCTCCGCTACCACCCGCAGACGGCGCATGACGACACCACGCCCGGTCGTCTCGGCCACCACGTCCAGCCACGACCGCCACCACGACTCACGGTCGGCTGGGTCGTACCGGTGCCCTTCCTGCCAACGGATGAACTCCGGGTCGTCCCGCATGTAACTGTCCCGCATCTCAAGATGCATCGCCGAGCGCTGCGCCTTGGCGAGACATTCACGTACCGCTGTTGCCACCGTTGTCCTCACTGTCCGGACGGGGAATGAACTGGAGCATGTTCGCAGGGAGCCGGATCACGGTCTCGTGCTCCGGAACGTCCGTCGAGTGATCCGGCACCGAGCCGACTTCCTGCGCCTGCCGGATCGTCTCCTCGTCAGCCTTCCATGACTGAATGATGAGGTCACCGGTTGTGTCGTCCAGCCAGATCGTGGGCGAGCCGTCATCGGGGGTGTTGGGCCAAATCCCCAGGAACTTTAAGGCCATTAGGCACTCTCCTAGCGAGTCGGTTGCACAGACGTGCACGAGCCTCACCCCTGACGCGTGATCAGCGTCAAGGGCGCGTCAAGACAAGTACGGACGCGGAGTTCAGGACGCGGCCCAGGGCCCTGAACGCACGAAGGCCCCGCACCCGCCACCTGGTATGCGTGGCGAGCGCGGGGCTCTTCTGGCTCGTCGGGGTCAGTCCCAGACGTCCGAGTCGTCATGGTCGGGCCCGGGGACCGTGATGGCGGTTCGGGCGCTCGGCGAAAGGCCCAACTCCCGTACGTATCGTGCGAGTTGTGCCCGGTACTGGGCCTACGATGGTGGTAGCGCCGTTCTTCTGCCATCCTCGCTCGCCCCGAACGAGCAAGCCGTTTTCGGATAGCTCCCGCTCGCATTGATCGATCCGCGCGGCGGATATGCAGGAGTCCTTGAGGACCGTGGTATCTACCTCGCCGAGTCCGACCGCGAGTTTCAGCACGGGGACGACGCGCTGCCATTCGCGCGAGGCGACCGCTCGACAACGGGCGTTCACGAATTCCCGTTTCGGATCGTTCACACTGCGGAAGGTCTCGCGCCAATCGGGCTCAGTCAGTTCCGAGGGTGGTACGGCAGCGCTTTGCGGTACGGGGCGCTTCCCGGGGTTGCCTTCCCGGATCACTTGCAGCGCGGGTTTCTTGCGCCGTGGGTCAGCCAAGGTCGAGTCCTTTCGATGTACGGGCAGGGCATCGGGCCCGCGCAAATGGGTTTAGCTGCGGCGAGAGTCTTTTGCCTCCCTGCCGCTCGGCTAGCGGGAGGGGTCGGGGCCACCCCCTGGTCAGTACGGCGGACGCTCCAGTGATTCGCGCCGAGACCGAGCCTCAGCAGCGAACCCGCCGGGCTGGTTCCGCGCGGTCTCGCGGTTGTGGCACGTCACGCACAGCGGGCGCAGATGCTTCGCCGCATCCGGGTTCGCCTCACCCCTCGCGATCAACTCGCGTCGGGACAAAGGATGATGGTCCGCCACGTTCGCCACACGACCACACAGCACGCACTACGGGTTCGCGTACAGGTACGCCTTACGGATGCGCTGCCACCGAGTCGTGTACACGGCGCCGCCACGTGACGCACGGTCTTGGTTCGCCTCACGCTCATGTGTGGCACAGCGGCCCCCATGGGCAGTCAGCTCGGGGCACCCGGGTATCGAGCAAGGGGGGCGGGGTCTACGGGGCAGGATCATCACCGCCCGAGCGGAGTAGCCATTCGATAGCGGAAGGTGACAGGAGCGACGGGGTGCGGTACCCGGTACAGCCACGTACTGTCCACCACTTGAAGAAGTGCCCTCGCTTTTCCCACGGTCGAGTGAAGCCATACAGTCGGCGTCTACGTGGCACGGGCACTGCCAAACTCCGCGCCCGTCTTGAGTCGGTGGCACCCTCGGCACAGCGCTTGCACGTTGCCGTCCGTGTCGGTCCCTCCCATCGAGAGGGGCCGCACGTGATCCACGTCCACGTCCGCCGTGGGGAAGTTGCCTAGGCACCAGTCACACCACGCGTGCCCAGTTCCTGCACTCGCCGGCGGAGCCGTGCGGCAGTTCCCCGGCGGGTGGCCCATCGCTGACCACACCGCCGGGACCGGATAGCGGCGTGAGCGGACGCGCTAATCCGTCGCCGAAACGTGGCGCTCTCGCGCCGCGTCCAAATCTTCCGAGAACTGCCTTTTACGCGATGCTGAGCCGGAATACGCACCCGGCTACCGCCGCGTCCACTCCTTCAGCACCGCCGCGATCTCCCGCACCCCCGCCCGTCCGACGGTGACCTGCTCCACCAGATCGCCGGCCTCCTTCGACGGCACCCTGACCTGGTACCCCGACGCGTGGAGGTAGCCCGCGGCCACGGCCAGGGCGTAGAGCTCGTTGGAGTGCTCCAGCGCCGGTACGCGTGCGAGCTGTTGAAGCAGCGCGGCGGCCCGGTGGTGCGGCTGGTCGTAGACGGGGGTGTCCATCACGCGGAAGGCGTGTCGTGCCCGGGCTGCTTCGAGGGCGCCGAAGTCCACGATCTCCGGGTCACCGGGGATCTCCCGCTGCGCGATGTCGAGCAGCCAGGTCAGGTCGATCTGCAGGAACAAGGTCCGATCTCCGCCTCAGGCCGCGTCGGCGCCGCGGCCGGAAGGGCCGAAGCGCTCGGCGAACGCGGTCCCGTGCTCGGCGACGAACAGCCGGGCGCCCTCGAGGAAGCGGGCGCGGGTGAGATCGGCGTCCAGCACCTGGCCCGCGTACGCCTCAGCCGGCACGTGCCGCGCGGCGGCAGCACGCTCAAGCGCCTCGTACGCCTCGTCACTGATCTCGATGCGGATCTCCCGTGCCATGCGACCACGGTAGCGGCCCAGCGCTCGTAAGGCGGCCCCCGGGCGCAACTCCCTGTCCGCAGTCAGGCGGGCAGGGGCGAGCGTGCGCGAGCGCGGGCGCGGATCAGCGGCGGTACTCGTAGTGCAGGAGGCGGGAGCGGGCCTCCTGCTCGGTGGTGCCCAGGGCCTCGGCGACGCGCGGCCAGGACAGATCGTCTTCACGTACCGCGAGATAAGCCGCCACCGGCCCGATCGCCGCGGCCATCGACTCCAGCTCGCCCGCGGCTTTCACCGCGGCGAGCGGGGCGTCGTCGATCAGCCGTTCCAGGCGCTGCCGCAGCTGGTGGAGGAGGTCGCTCACCTCGGCGGGCAGGGGCACGCTCCGGGCCTGGACGTCGTCGACGTGCCTGTCCCAGTCCCGTTCGGGGCCGGAGGTGTCGTACGCGTACGGGTCACGGCGTACGACGGCCTCCCAGTCCACCGGGTAAGCGTCTTGCCCGCGCCAGCCGCACGCGCACCGCGCCCTGACCCGGTCGGCCCGCGGTGCGCCCAGGGTGCCGTCGTACACCCACCAGTTGGTCGACTCGTGGACGTCGCCGCCGCTGCCCGTGTCGAAGCAGACCGGCCCCGGCTCGCTCCCGTCCGGCAGGAGCACACCCACCGCCCCCTCATGCGCAGCGTACCCGTCCCTCTTCCACCCCATGGACCGCTCCTCTCCTGCGCCTTGACCCGACGCCACGATGAGGCATGACAGCGCCGCCCGTCCGCGGAACCGGCGAGATCCACCCGCCCGTGCGAGTGCCCGAGGCATGTGCCAAGAGAAGGGCTCCCGGCAGGAAAAGGCGTCGGCCCCGCCGGCTTGTGGCGAATTCCAGGGGTCGTCGCAACACAGTGATCAACTGGTTGTTGCCAGGAGCTTAGCGAGACGCTCGGCTGGGGTTTCCCAGTCGAGCGTCTTGCGTGGTCGGCTGTTCAGCTCGGCGGCCACGGCGTCCAGCTCCTCGCGGGGGTAGCGGGCCAGGTCGGTGCCCTTGGGGAAGTACTGCCGCAGTAGGCCGTTGGTGTTCTCGTTCGATCCTCGCTGCCAGGGGCTGCCCGGGTCACAGAAGAAGACCGGCATGTCGGTGGCGATGCTGAACTGTGCGTGCAAGGCCACCTCGGAGCCCTGGTCCCAGGTGAGCGAGCGTCTGAGGTGGACCGGCAGGGCCGAGATGGTCTGGATGAGAGCGTCGCGGACCTGGGACGGCTGGCGGCCATCGGGCAGATGGACCAGGGTGACGAAGCGGCTGGAGCGCTCGACGAGCGTGCCGATCGCGGACTTGTTGGCCTTGCCGATGATGAGATCGCCCTCCCAATGACCTGGGATCGCCCGGTCGGTGACTTCCGCCGGCCGTTCGCTGATCATCACCATGTCCTTCGACATGCGGGGCTGGCGCCGGTAGGACTGGCAGTGCGGCCTGCGCATCGTGCGTCCAGTGCGCAGGGCCTTGGCCAGCTCGCGGCGGAGTTCTCCGCGGCCTTGGACGTAGAGGGCCTGGTAGATGGTCTCGTGCGTCACGTGCATCTCCGGCCGGTCGGGGAAGCGTGCCCGCAGAGCCTGACAGATCTGTTCAGGACTCCAGCGTCGTTCGAGGTGGTGCTGGATGAAGTCGCGCAGCTCCGGATTCTGGCTGATCTTTCCCGGCTTCGGGCGCGCGTCGGCGCGGGACTGGGCGGCGTGCGGCCGATAGACCCAGCCCTTGCCCCTCCACAAGGCCCCGTTGCGCCGTATCTCCCGGCTGATGGTGGACGGGCTGCGGCCCAGCTCGGAGGCTATCTGCCGGATCGACGCCTTCTCTCGCAGCCGATCGGCGATGTGGATGCGGTCGGTCTCACGCAGATACCGCGACGGGCCCGAGGCGGACCGTCGAACCGGCGGAGCACCAGGTGTTGTCCCTGTGGGCTGGCGTCCATGCCGCCACCGCTTGCCGGTCCGCCGGTTGATACCGACGATCCGGCAAGCCTCTGTGTTGTTGTAGCCCTGGTCCATGAGCCGGAAGTATTCCTCCCGCTCACGGACCAGGGTCTTGGGCCCCCGAGCCTGCCGGTTCTCCCGGATCCTGAAGTCCATTGCACCCCTTGAACTGGGGTCAGATGTGGGCGGCCCTGGTCGCGGCCGCCGGCGCGGGCGATGAACGCTTCCCCGGATGCGATGCCGACGCACATCCGAGCTTCGAAGCCGTCGTGCTCCAGGTGCGGCAGTTTGGAGTACAAGCCGGGCTTCACGATCTTCTGCATCGCATAGTTGATCTGCAACGCTGCCTACGCAGCGTTCGGGTTCTCCGAGCCGCCGATGAAGATTGCCATGACGCGGTCGCCGTCGTAGCTGCGGACTCTCCATCGCGCCGCCTGGTGATCGTGGAGCTGTCCGAAGAGAAGCTCTGATCACTTTTCCCGCAGTCTCCGGACGGAATTCCCGCGCCAGCTTCGTTGACTGCAAGAGGTCCGCATAGAGGTACACCGCGTCCAGCTTGACCGCGTCGTTGGAGTACAGCTTGACGTCGTCCGTGGCTGGGACGACATAGCCGCTGGGGGCTGCTCCGCCGAGGGGTGCCTGCCCTGCAGGCCCCATGGGGGACGCACCGGCGGCACCGGGGGTCGGCCGGTGTCACCTCGTAGGCTGCCGCCATGCCCGAGAAGATTCTGACGCCGACGCCCCGTGACGCTTTCGACCTGCTTATGGCCGGTAACGAGCGCTTCGTCTCCGGCGCCCCTGAGCATCCGAACCAGGACGCCGCGCGCCGCACGGAGACGGCACCGTCCCAGCAGCCCTTCGCTGTGCTGTTCGGATGCTCCGACTCCCGGCTGGCCGCCGAGATCATCTTCGACCGGGGCCTGGGCGACCTGTTCGTGGTACGCACCGCCGGACACGTTGCCGGCACGGAAATCCTTGGTTCGATCGAGTTCGGTGTCAGCGTCCTCGACGCGCCGCTGGTCGTCGTCCTCGGCCACGACTCGTGCGGCGCCGTTGCCTCAGCCTGCTCCGCCCTGGAGAACGGGCAGACCCCAGGCGGCTTCGTCCGCGACGTGGTCGAACGGGTGACCCCCAGCGTGCTGGCCGCCCGCGCCGCCGGACGCGAGAGTGCCGAGGAGATCCTGGCCGAGCACATCGAGCACACGGTAGACCTGCTGCTGGAACGCTCCCGCATCCTGGCCGACGCGGTGGCCGAAGGCCGCCTCGGCATGGTGGGGCTGTCCTACCGGCTGGCCGACGGCAGCGCCCAGCTCGTCGCCTCTCGCGGGCTTGAGGTGCCGAAGGAAGCCGCACCCTGACGCCGGCCCGCTCAGCCCTCCCACAGCACATTCCGGCGGGTCTTTCCGGCACCGGGCTGGCCCACGACGTACACGGCGACCGGCCGTTCCTGCGGCGTGAGGCGTTCCAGCAGGTCCGGCGCGATCAGGTGGTCGAAAATCCACCGGTGCTCCTCGGCTCTGAGCCGGTGATAGTCGACGCCTGGCGCCTCATGCCGTGGCTGGGCGATGCGGCGCAGCGGTTCGGCGAGGGCGGCGGCGCGTCCGGCGTTGCGCCGTACTGCCAGGGACCAGTCCTCGGGCAGCCGCGGATTGTGGGGCACGCCGGTCGGCATGGCTCCCGCCCACCCAAGACGCTGCGTGACGAGTTCGAGCAGCTGGCCGCAGCCGAAGGCCGGACGCCTTCGGAGGCCCTGATCGAAGCCATGCACGACTGAGTCAAGAAGAAGCGGCTCCCGCACCGAGGCACCGGGGCCGACACCCAGCCCACGAGCTGAGCGCGGAGCCGTGAAGACGGTCGCGTGGCCCCAGCCCATTCCCACCCGTCATAATCAGGGCTATGGCTCCTTCCTCCGCCGCTTCCGCGCCCACGGCGTTCGACGTGCTGCGCACGCGCTACAGTCGACGGCTCCCCGCCCGGCTGGAGGACCTGACCGGCCCTACCCAAGGCACCGTCGACCTGCCGCTACACGTGGTCTGGTCGGGACGACGCAGCTACAAGCTGGAGGGCAGCCGCTCGCGGATGAGCCTGTACCGGACCGTGCTCACCGAGGGCCAGCGTGAGGACCTGGAAGCCGCCCTCAACCGGGACTTGCTGATCAGCCAGTGGCCTGTCCTTCGCACTCTCATCAGCCGCCCTCTGCGTGATGCGTGGGAAACGGCCTTTCCTCAGCTCGTCCCAGGCCGGGGCATCTCCGCCGCGTGAATCTGAGCGATCTGCACCGCCGGCTGCTGGCCGACATTCTCGCCATCGGCGCCCCCTACCCCCTGGTCATCACCGGCGGCTACGCCGTCCAGGCCCACGGCCTGGTGAACCGGCTCAGTCAGGACCTGGACGTGGCCACCGAGAACCCCGCCCCGATGCCAGAGATCATCCGCACCGTCGGCGACGGTCTGGCCAGGCGTGGCTGGTCGGTAGAGCAGGTCGAGACCGATGCGCTCATGGGCCGGCTCGTCGTCACCGACTCCGTCACCGGAGAGGAGTGCGAGGTCGATGTCCTCAAGGAAGCCTTCTGGGCCCGGCCGACCGTCACCGAGTACGGCCCCGTCCTCTCCTTCGACGATGTAATCGGCACCAAGGTCCGTGCCCTCGCCGACCGCGGCGCTGTCCGCGACCTGATCGACGCCCACGCGGCCTCCCGCCACCGCACCAACGCCGACCTCGAAGCGCTTGGCCGCCGCCACGCCAGGTTCGAGTTCAGTCTGCACGACCTGCGCGACCGTCTGGCGGGCGCCGAGTGGTGGGACGACCAAGACTTCGCCGACTATGGCCTCACTCCTCGTCAGGTTTCAGACCTGCGGGCCTGGGCTCTCGCCTGGGCCACCGACATCGACGGGCGCTTGCTGGCCGACGAGGACACCTCAGACGACACGTAGTAGTGCGAGTGGGCGGTGGCAGGGCTACCGGCCGTCTGGTCAGCGGTGGTGGCGGTTGCCCCAGGACTTGGTGTCGATGGTGCGGCCGCGGTCGTCGCGGAGAGTGGCCTTGTCGCGGTGGTTGTCCCAGACATAGGTGCGGCGGTCCTGGAACAGGTCGGTACGGGTGTCGCGGCCTTCGCCGGTGTGGATCCGGACCGTGGCGCGGCCGGCGAGACGGACGTCGCCGAAGCGGTAGCGGTTGCCGTCGTCGTCCTTCAGGGGTCCAGCCCCTGAGGCTGACCGCGTGGCGGGTGGTGATGCCGTCCTCGGCGAGACCGCGGGCGTCTCCCGCGCCTACATCTCCCGGATCCTCAGCGGCGAGCGTGCCCCCTCCTGGAAGGTGACCCGCAAGCTCGCCGAGGCCTGCGGCGCCGACCCCGACGTGCTGCAGCCGCTGTGGGACGCGGCCCGCGGCTGCCGCCTCGCCCACGCCGGCAGCCTCCACGCCGCCCTGCGCGGCATGCAGCTCGCCGCCGGCAACCTCCGCCCGGAGGAAGTCTCCGCCCGTACCGGTTACTCGCTGGCCATGGACCAGGTCGCCGGCCTCCTGCACGGCATGAAGTCGGCCGACTGGCCACCGTCAGCACCCTGCGCGGCGAACCGGACAGCGTCCTGCCCCTGTGGCAGGACGCGCAGCCCCCGCCCGGCCTCTCCCCCCGCCGACCTCCACGGGTGTGCGTCCTCCACGATCCCGGCCGGAAGCCTCGGATGCCCCCCCACGCCCCGGCCCGCAAACCGCGCCCGACCGCCCACGGTTACGCCTGATGAACCGACGAGCCCCCGGCGCCCAGCCGATCGGCCTCCTCCTGCCCCCCCCGGCCCTCGATGCCTTCCACACCCTCCACCACACCCTGTACGACGCCTACGCCTACGCCCACCTCAGCCCCCAGGCCGCCGCGGCCGCCGTCCGCACCGCCTTCGGCCTGCTCGCCGCCGACTGGATTTACGTCCTCGCACAGCCCAACCCGAACGCGATCGCCTGGAACCAGCTCGTCGCCTGCACCGGCAGCCGCCACCACCCCCTGCCCCACATCACCACCCAGACCCCGCTCCAGTACGACGCGCTCGTCCTGACCCGCCTCGGACACACCCCAACCGCCAGGGAGACGCCTGATTCGTCGAGGAACACGATCCAGGCACGTGTGTTCACGGCCCCTTTTTGATGCGCGGCCACTCGTGCGCGATCCAGCGGGCGCTGGCGAGTACCCGGGCCGTTGACTGCGATCTCTCACTTCCACGGCAGTGCGCCACTCTGGGTGTACCACTCGACGACAGCGATTTCGAGCCGGCCTTTCACCTCCCCGACAGTGGGCCCACGCCCTGGCAAAGCCCCGACCAGCAGGAACACGCCAAGGCCCGCTGTCTCACACCACTGTCACCAAACCGAGAGATCGCAGACAGCCCCGGAGCCGGAATCCGGGGGAAGCAGGACCGGCCTGCACACCCGCCGACTGGTGGATGCCGGGTCCGCGCACCGCACGGGTTATGTGGGACATAACGACCGAAAATGCGGCGCAGCCGCAACCGGAAAGGGAGGCTCCGTGCGAGCCACGATACGCCGCGGCCTGCTCGCCGCCATAGCAGCAGCCGCCGCTGCAGCACCCCTCGCAGCAGCCGGCCCCGCCACCGCAGCAGACACCACCACCACGGCTGCCACGGCCGCCGCTATCGCGGCACAGACACCTGGCGGGACCCCCGCAGCTGACCCGGACGGCGAGACCCCCGTCCATACTTTCGCCGACGCGGCTAAGTCCCGGCTCACGGCTACGACGGTGCCCCATCTTCCGGACTACCTGACGGACGGCCGCGGCAGGGTGAGTGCGGTCGTGGCCGGCAGCGGTTCGGCACTCGCCCTGCGCGAAGGTGTACCCCTCTGGGTGGGCGGAGCCAGCAGCAATCTCCCGGCCAGTCTCAGCGAGGGCGGTGTGACGGCTGCCGCTGTCGGCCCCGCAGCCGGTCTTGCGGTCAAGGACGGCAACGTCCAGAGCTGGTCAGACTACCGGTACTGCGACGGGGAGGGGAAGACATGGACGGACATGCCGGCGGCGCTGGCCAGCGGCGGGGGCGCCACAGTGGTGGAGTTCACGCAGTACCAGGACGACGAGTACGGCGACCAGATGTCCTTCGCGGTCAAGGACGGCAAGCTCTACCAGTGGGGCTGCACCGCCGAGGGCGACAGCGTCCCGGAGGATCTGACCGACCGGGGTGTCACCGCTGTCAAGAGCCAGGGTGCTGCACGGCTGGCGGTCAAAGACGGCAACGTTCACGCCTGGGGGGGCACTCCCACCGTCCCGGCGGAGCTGACCACGGGCGGCAAGGTGACCTCGATCGCCCTGGCCCACGGCGGCCGGACGGCCCTGGCAGTCCAGAACGGCACACTGCACGCATGGGGGGAGCCGATTGATCTTCCAGACGGGATGAAGCACGGCCACGTAGCGTCTGTCTCCGCCAACGCGGCATGGCATCGCTGGGAGCCGGTAGTCGCCACTGTCATGGACAACGGCACCTTGGTGTCCACGCGCGCGCCCGACCCCGACCTGACCTTCCAGAACCACGGCATCACCGCAGCCGTTCCGTGGGGCAATTCCGGGAACGTGCTAGCCGTCCAGGCGATCCAGCGCGATGCCACGCTCCACAGCCAGGACGGATATCTGACGACCCGTACCGCAGCTGAGCGCGACTACCTTGGCCTCCGCCAAACAGACACCCCTGGAGACGCCGAAACCTACAGCATCGTTGAGCTGCAGGAGGGAGGAGTAGCGCTGAAGTCCAGGCTGAACGGCAAGTACGTCATGGTGGACCAGAGCACCAACGGGGCCGCCGGCCCGACCTACCACCTGCGGGCTGTCTCCGGGCAGATCGGCCCATGGGAGAAGTTCGACCTGCAGAGGGTCAGCGAAACCTCGTATGTTCTCAAGTCCAGCTCTACAGGCCGTTACGTCTGGAACAGCACTGGCACTCTCTCCGGAGCCGGGGACAAGTCCCAGGCGCTCAAGTTCGAACTGTCCGACGTTAAGTAACTACCGGGGGCCGGAAGAGGCGCGAAACCTTTGTCACAGGCGGCAGGAAGCGGAGCACAGCTCCGCTTCCTGAACGCCCCAGGCCGGTACCGCGCAGACGGCCCGGCCCCTTGTCCTCGCGGAAGCCCGTACCAGTGTGGCGTGCGGAGTGTCTACTTCACGGCTGATCTTGGGTGTAGGTGGGTCAGCGGTTGGCGGGGGGTGAGGCGGCCCTCGAAGGCGATCTGGAAGGCCCCGTACCGAACAAGCGGAACAGCAGGGACACCCGCGGCGTTCGGCTATTCCGTCACCGTGACGGAACCCCGTGTCCGGCAACGCGCCGAACAGAACACCGCCGAGCGACGGAACTCCACGTGCTGCCGCCGACTTCGGCGACGGCAGCAACACCCCACACTCCCGGCAATACCTCCGGGCCGACTCCATGACCCCAGCATTCCGGCCGGCGGATCGCATGGCCAGGGATCTCAGACACGCACTGACACGGAAGGTCAGGCGCTTCCACCCGGCCCGGTAGGAGGAGCGGGACACCCTGCCTTCGGCCTTCGGCAGGACGCGGGTGCCCAAGCGCCAGAACGTCGCGTCGGTCTTCCGTTCCCCGTCGAGGTACTCCGCCTGCCGAGCGGTCAGGACGACGGTCTCGGCGCCCATCTTGATGAGCTTCTGCAGAGTTTTCTTGCCCGCTCCCGGATACGGTCGCGCAGCACGATCTCCACCGCGATCAGGGAGTGCATGACCGCCACGGTGGAGAACTCGTAGCAGTAGTACGACTGGCGCAGCAGCTCCCGGGCCATGCGCAGGACGGTCGCCGGGGCCTCGGGAATGCCGTCGGGCACGACCAGGTCCTCCACGAGGTCGTGCATGTCGGCGTACTGGCGGACGAAGTAGTGGGCGCGTTCGTCGGGCACCGGGAACGGGAGGCGCTGCGTGGTCATTTCCGGAGTAGGTGCTCGGCCTTCAGCCGCATCAACGTGCCCTCAGCCAATGGCAGTTCACCGTCGTGGTTGAGCCATGAGGAGCGGTGTGTGAGCCGTGGGTGGACCCGGTCCCATGCCTGCGTCCCGGCCTTGCCGTAGGTGCTGGTGCTGGTGACCGTGGTGATCGCGGGCTCGGGCCAGGTCTCCGGCTTGGCGAACCGGGATTCCGGGTCAAGGTGCTGCCGCTCGATGCTGATCTCGCCCATGGCCCGCTCCTTTGGTCCTCCGGGGCCCCGTCCGGTCCGGAGCCTCGCCTTCGACGCTACGAGGCCGGTCTGGCATCGCCCCCCCGACCCGACCCGGCACCGGGCACGTTCCGGCTGATGAGGTCCTGGAGAAGCTCGCGACTGGCCAGGCGCAGGAGTCATGGGGCGATCGTGACGGCGAGCACGATCAGTACGCCGAGGACGTCGTCCTCGCCCTGTACGACGGCCTCACGAACAGCCCGGACGTCACCGGCCCCAAGGCCGAGGACTTCGACGAGTTCCTCGCCTCCACTAGCCTGCTCAGTCGGCTTATCACTCACCTGACGCTGTCCCGCGAGCGTCACATCGCGGCGGCCGACGCCACCAGCCCGCACGCCAACCGCCGGGCCATCGGCATCGCCGCCGCGATGCAGCCCTCGCAGCTCGGTGTCGTGCTGGAGCCCAACGGCCGCCCCCGCAACCGCAAGGCCTGACCGCAGACGCGCCCGCGCCCTGCTCTTCCGCACACGGCGTTTGCGATCTGATCAGGCCCCAGAACGACCAAGGCCCGGATTCCCGTGCGGGGGGGGGCGCCCCTGTGTCTTTGGTCAAGCTGGTCGGGTGTGCATTCGGGGCGTCTGGAACGATGTGTGACTGCAAGGTGTCGGTGGCGAGCGTTATCGTTCGCGGCCGTGGACGCTACTGATCTTGACTACCCGGCCCGGACGCGGTCCGGCTGCATCCCGCCGGAGCTGGTCTCGCGGCTGCTCGAGCGCGGCCACGTCGATGTGGTGGAACTGCAGGCCGGACGCGGGGAGTGGTTCTGCGCGCTGGCGCGGGCGCGGTTGCTGGGTGAGCGGGGCCGGCCGGCCGACGGGTTGGAGGTGGTCGCCCCGTATCTGGCGACCGGCTGGTGGACGGCTGTCGAAGCTGGCGCCGAGATGCTGGAGGGGTGGGGCCGGATCGACGAGGCGATCGAGATCACTCGGGTCCGCATGGGGGCCGGACACCCGATGGCGCTGGAGTCTTACACGCGTCTGCTGGCCTGGCACGGCCGCGCCGAGGAGGCGTTCACCCTGCTGCGACCGCACATCGGCGAGCGGTCCCTCACCGTGGCGCTGGTCGACGTCGCTGGCGCCGCCGGCAGCTACGAGGAGGCCGCCGGGCCGCTCGCCGCCCGGACCGAGCACCGGTGCACGGACTTCCCGTGGTGCTGCCGGGGCCTTCGCAGCCCCGTCGGCAGCGGACGCTGCGGCGGGCGGGGCCTCTGCAGCGAAGGCGGTTCCCGTCAGCGGAACCCTCACAGCCGTCGGCACCGAAACCCAGGCCGCGCACTTCGACATGCAGGCCTCCCCCGCCATCCGAACCGCTGACCTCGCCCGTCTGCCGGTCAACCAGAACATACAGCGGCGACCCTTCCCTTTCGTGGCCCACTGGTGCCTGGAAAATGAATTCCCACGCACACCGGGGGGAGACTCCAGCCGGCCACGGGGTCGATTGGCCGATGGCTGCTGGGTGACCGGACATGTCTGCTGAGAAGCGCGCGCCGGAGCGGAGCGCGCACTGCCTGTTCAAGGAGAAGACTGATGCGGAAGTACGCTGCCTGGCTGCCGTCGGCGCGCGTGTCCAGACCGAGTCATGGCATCCTGCGTGCGCGGCGCGTTCTGCCTGCCGCCCTGCTGGCTGCTGTTGCCGGTGGCCTCATGGCGCCGGTGCCCAGCTACGCGGCCACAGGGATCCCAGCGGGACCGGGTTCACAGCTGCTGTCCGCACCGGACGGCGTCAGCGGTGCTGAGTCGGGTCAAACAGTCCAGACTGACATCACCCTGCACAGCGATAGCGGATACCTGACGACGCTTCCCGCTGACCAGCGCGACTACCTCGCCTTCCGCCAGGCCGACGCCCCGCAGGAAGCGGACAGGTTCACCCTCGTCGAGCTCGGGGACGGCGAGGTGGCGCTGAAGTCGAAGCTGAACGGCAAGTACGTCATGGTGGACCAGAGCACCATCGGTCTCGCCGGCCCGAACTATCACCTGCGGGCGGCCTCCTCCACCGTCGGCCCCTGGGAGAAGTTCAGTCTCCACACCACCGGCGACGGGTCCGCCGTCCTCAGGTCCAGCTCCACCGGCCGCTACGTGCAGAACAGCGCCGGCACCCTTCTGGGCGCCGGGACCGAGTCCCAGGCCGTCACATTCGACATCCCCGACTGGAGCACCCGGTACCAGCATCCCCTGGACGGCCCCGGGAGGCAGATGTGGACGCCTGCCTACGGCGAACCGCTGGGGGCATGGGCGCCGGGGGATACGGCGACCGGAGTGCAGTGGGGCGCGCCCACCCTGGCCTTTGTGCATGCGATTAGCTCCGGAACTGTCGTCCACGCTGGCTGGGAATCAACTCTCCTGGGCTACACAGCAGTCGTGCAGCACCCTGACGGCAAATACTCCGTGTACGGGCGCATGGCGTCCTTCTCTGTCTCCGTCGGCCAGAAAGTCGCCGCGGGCAGTGAGCTGGGACTGTCCGGAACTACCGGCCTGGGATACCACCCAGAGTCACGCTCCGTGCATTTCGAGATCCGCACGGCCCCCGAGCCCGGGACGGACATAGACCCTGTCGCATATATGCGTGAACACGGTATAACCCTCTGATCCGAACTTCACGCGGTGTCGGGCAGGGCCGCGCAGCCGGACCTGTACACCCCGCGGCGGCGCAGTCCGGAACAGCTCCCGCACCAGGCGCTCCACCTCTGGCCCGTCCCCTGGCGGTCAGGCCGCCTTGCCGGGTGAGGTAGTGCTGCGGGAACAGTCTCCTCGGCGGTGGCGATTTTCTGCATCAGCCCGGTGCTGCTCATCTCCGGCGAGGAGCACATCACCCTGGCGCCGGCCTTCGCGGCAGCGGCAGCGTGCTGTTCCGGGCTGCGGGCGGGGTCATGGAGTGCTCGAGGTGGTCGTCGGCTGCCGCCGAGGTGCTCTTCGAGAACTGTCCGCCGCTGGTGGTCTTGTGGCTGTCATTTGGGGTAGCGCACTGTCAGCAGGGCTTCGGCGTCGGTGGACGGTGCGTGGTAGAGGTGGGGGACATCGGCCGTCCAGCTGCCGTGCCTGCCGGGGCCGACTGTCAGCGGAGCGGTCATGGGGCCGATGCGCACGGTGCCCGCGAGCACGATGCGCCGGCCCCTGCCGCCGCGAAACCCCTGCGGGCGTGAGTGGTCCGAACAGCCACTTTTGGGAGGTGCGGGTGAGTGATGCGGCAGGTAGCGAAGCCGGGAAGGCTTCGCGGACGTCGTCGCGTCGTTTCCCAGCGGACGCGGCGGGGCCGTGAGCCCGTAGAACCAGGCGGTTGGGTGCGCGCAGGTCAGCCGGTGGCGACAATGCTTATTTTGGTGTGCTGGCCGGGTGCTGCGTTGCTGCCCAGGGGCCACAGTCCCTGCCCCATGCGCATGGAGACCGTGGACCCTCCATCTGCCCAGGAATAGGTGGCGAAGGTAGTTTTCCGTTTTTTCTCGTCCTCGAAATTTGTGTAGACCTCGGGCGTGTAGTGACTCCAAAAAATGACTCCGTACGACCTGGTCTCGCCGGGCTCAAGGGTGTCGCCGACGCGCGGGAGCCACAGGCCGCCGTCCTGCAGGATGGCCTGATCGTATGAGTAGTGGTAGCCGGAGTGGCTGCTCTCGATGTCCAGAGAAGTGAGGGTCAGTTTCTCGCCGGTGTTATTAGTGACGTCGACTGTGTTGTACACGCAGAAAGCGCAGGCGGTCCCGGCTTTGTCAGGCTCCCCGCCCGCCTGGGCGATACCCGCGGCGTGCCGCCCTGCCGTCAGGGCATGAGCGGAAGTCGCTGGGGTACCAGCCGTCAGGCACGCGCAGATCGCGGTAGCCAGAGCAGTTTTGATAACGAGGTGCATGAGCCGCACTCCCTCTTTGCCGGATAGCTATGCCAACACAGGCTCCTGCGCGGAGGAAGATATGTAATCGACCGAAAGGTCCAGAAGTCGGCCGAGGCCGGCCTGGCCGGCTGAGGATAGCAGCCGGGCAGCGCGGCCTTGGTGCTTACTGTGCCCGGCCAAGGCAGGACGCCTTCTTCCGGGTATAGGGGCAGTACACCGCCGGACCCTCTTGCACAGGCCTGGGATTCCAGACAAGCGCGGAAGTTGACTGTCGGCGGGTCTGAAATGTCTGACCGCCCAGTCCGGACAGAGCCACCGGCTGAGGGCGCTGTCTCCCCCGCCCGCCCCCGTCTGCGTATCTCACGCACCACGAATACAGCCACCCACCCGCACCCGGAGGCGACTTCGCGACGGTTCACCCCAACGAGCTGAAGTCAGTACAGACCCCCGGGCGCCCGGCGAGCCACCGACCCCCATGTCGGCCGGCGCCCGTCGTCATGCGGTCAGGGAGGCCCGCCATCGTCGGCCTGCTGCTCGTGCCGTAGTTCCGTGAGGTCGGGCAGACGGTCGAGGCCCCGTACGGGCTGGCGCATGCGGTGGTTGTGCTCCAGAAGGGTGCGGTGGCGGTCGATGAAGGCCCAGTAGCCACGTGTGTAAGGGCAGGCTGTTTCTCCGACTCTGTCGCCCGGCCGATAGGCACAGGGGCCGCACAGATCACTCATCCGATGCACGTACGCGCCGCCGGACGTGTACGGCTTGGTGGTCATCCGACCGCCGTCGGCGTACTGGGACATCCCGACGACGTTGGGCACCATGACCCAGTCGTAGCCGTCCACGAAGCAACGGTGGAACCAGTCCGTGAGTGCGGCAGGGTCCCACCCCTGCTGCAGGGCATAGCTGCCCAGGACCATCAGGCGCGGGATGTGGTGCGTCCATCCGGTGTCTCGCACCTGCGTCATCACGGTTCGCAGGCAGCGCGCGCGTATGTCGTCGGCGTCGAGGGCGTTCCACCACTCCGGCAGCGGCGCGCTGTGCCGGAGCACGTTGGATTGCCTGTAGTCCTCCCCGAAGTGCCAGTACACCTGCCACACGTACTCGCGCCATCCCGCGATCTGCCGGATGAAGCCCTCGACACTGTTCAGGGGCGCTGTCCCTTCGCGCAAAGCGGCCTCCGCCGCCTCCACACACTCGGCCGGGTCCAGGAGACCCAGGTTGAGGGAGGAGGAGAGCAGGCTGTGGCTCATGACCG
Source organism: Streptomyces sp. NPDC008121 (assembly GCF_042957155.1). NCBI lineage: Bacteria > Bacillati > Actinomycetota > Actinomycetes > Kitasatosporales > Streptomycetaceae > Streptomyces > Streptomyces sp. NPDC008121. Next base: position 19,099 of record NZ_JBIBHT010000020.1, read on the forward strand.
GGTCGGCGGCGAGCATGGCGTCCTCGTACGGCCCGAAGGCGGCGAGCCGGTGCTCGATGAAGCGGTGCAGGGCCCTCAGCGCCTCGGTGCGGGTCGCGGGAAACAGTCGTGGACCGTCCCGGCCGACGAACGACACGTCGCCCTTGTTCTCCCACTGGTCCAGGTCGTGGCGTACCTGTTCGTCGATCTCGTCCTCACTCGGACGGTAGGGGGCGGGAACCGGGAGAGCGGTTTCCTTCCTCGGCGGGGGCCTGCGGTTGTCGTGGTCGTAGTTCCAGTGGCCGCCGACGGGGGCATCGCCGTCCATCAGCAGGCCGTGTCCGCGCCTCACCCAACGGTAGAACGTCTCCTGTCGCAGGTGATCGCCGCCCTGGCCGTCCGCCCACGCGGCGAAATCCTCCATCGGGACGAGGAATCCCCGCGCGGGGCCGATCTCCACCTGGGGCAGGGATCGTACGAGTTTGAGGGCGGCGTATGAGGTCGGGTGATGGACGGTCAGGGACGGGCCGGCCTGTACCCGTGCCAGTGCCAGTGCCTCACGGTAGGTGTCGGCGCGAAGGTAGGTGACCCTGTCACCGAGCTCGGCCGCGCGGTGACGCATGGCGGAAAGCACCAGGTGCGCCTTGGCCCGGTGGAAGCGCCGGCGCCGGAACACCGACCGTGCCTCGATCATCAGCAGCGGTTCGTCGTCCGCGGGCCCTGCCGCACCCGTCGTCAAGAAGTGCGGGCCCAGCTGATCACCGAAGAGCCAGTGCACAAGCGTTGCTCCCTTGCTTCCGGCTCCGCGTGTGCGAGGACCCGCAGTCGGTCGTCCGCGCGATCGACCTGAGCTCCCAGTGAACCAGGCGACCTCCGCGGCGGGCGGGCGGCAGGGCCGTCTTCACCAGGCGCGCGATCGGATTCCGCAGGGGGTATCTTCCACGCCGTGCACCGGGTCTGGGCGACAGGTACCTGATCACCTCGCAGAACCTGCGGGCAGGCGCGGCCACCGCTTGCCGCGAACGGCGCCATCGCTCAGGAGCTCGAGGAGGCCGGCCGCTGAGCGTCAGGCTCTACCGCCGTGCGGCTATACGTACGCCCTGCCCAGGCTCGGAAGAAGAACGCTTTCGACGCGATCCCCGTACACCTGTGCGCCGCGCTCGCAGGAGGGCTGGGAGCAGATCGCCAGCGGCGGATCCCGCCCTGGCGTTCGGGGAGTCGTTCATCGCGAAGACCAGCCGGACCGTCACCGGCGCGGCCGGGGAGATCCTGAAGGGCACTGAGATTCCGGAAGGGCCGGTTCGCCCAGGAACTCGCCGATGTGCTGGCCGGTCCGGCAGTGGGATTCCCCGTGCCCGCCTGCCTCGCAGACGCCATCCGCTTCATCACCGCCCCCGGGAGCACCAGTACACCGGGTTGGGGTGATCGGTGGTGTGATCCGGCCTGCACCCCCGCCGACCGGTGGATGACAGCGTCACCACCGCCGCCGCTGCTGCGCCGGCCGGCGGCGGCGGGGTATCAGGCACGGTCGCGATGGGCGGCGGGGCCAGCGGCACCATCCATGAGCAGACCGGCGCCTTCACCACCGTCCTCCCGCTTGTATCGCTGCCGGGCCGCGGCAGTACAGGAGTCGGCCTTTCGCTGGCCTATGACCAGGGTGCGGCGGGGGCGGGGGTGGACCGGTGCAGCCTGGGGCAGGGCATCGGCGTGGGCAAGCCGTTCATCGACCCCGACGGCGGCGGGACCCTGCACACCGCGTCCGGCGGTTCCTACCCGCTCGCCCCGGATGGCACCACCGGCACCGGTGTCAAGCGTTACCTGCTGAAGGACTTCGCCCTGCGCGATGCCCCCGGCACCCTGCCCGAACGGCAGGGCCTGGAAGGAGGCGCAGTTCGGTGGTTGTGGCAGCGTGGAGGAGCGCGGCCAGGCCGATGAACGCCTCATGCGGGTGCATCTCGCCGGGGCCGTTCCAGCGGCGGTAGGGGATGCGCTGCTCGTCCAGGGTGAGGGTGGCGGCTGGTCAGTGGGTGCCGTGGGGCTCCAGGAGCGGTTTGACGGCGGGGTCCTGGGCCAGGATGTCGGCGGGGTCCTGGGCGTGGGCGGCGGTCATGGTGCCGGCTTTCCAGTCGGGGTGGCCGGGCATCTCGGGGGTGGTGGTCCCGTAGAGCCAGTCTTCGAGGAATTTTCCGGTGTCTGCGCCGGCGGTTTCCTGGGCGATGCGGATGTAGTCGGCGGTGCTGGCGGACTTGTCCTTGTACTCCTTGATGAACGCTTCCTCGATCTGGTGGAACGTGTCCTGGCCGACCTTCTGCTGCAGTGCGTAAAGCGCCAGGGGGCCGCCGAGATAGGCCTGGTTGCTGTAGACGGCGGACTCATCCTTGGGTTTGGCGACGGGCCCGTACATCTGCCGGTAAGAGTCGCCCGCCTGGTAGGCGATCTTCATGGCTTCTTCCATGGTGGTGGCCCCGTTAGGGGAAGGCCAGCCCTTGGCGTAGCGGTAGTCCAGGCCGTAGTAGTTGGCATGGCCCTCGCTGAGCCAGTTGTCGGACCAGGTGGCCGGGGTGATGCTGCCGCCGAACCAGGAATGGGCCAGTTCATGCATCATGTGCGAGCCGATGAGCTTCTCGTCAGTCCTATTGGCCAGGTAGGAGGGGTTGTAGATCGTGAGGGTCTGGGTTTCCAGGCCGGTGAAGCCGAAAGGCTGCCCGGCCGTGGTGTCGGCTGCGAGGATGCCGTAGGACTCCAGCGGGAAGGCGCCAAGCCGGCCGGGGTCAGTGATCCACTTCATCTGGCCGGGAGTCAGCCCCAGAGCGTAGCTGAACTTCCCGCCGGCGTCCTGGGGCACCACATCCCGGACCGGCACCCCGTCCACCGTGCCCTGCTCAGTCACCTTGTACTTGCCCGCAGCGATCTGGATGAGCTCCGTCGCAATAGGGTGCTCGCTCTTGTAGTGATAGGTGGTATAGCCGTCCTCGGCCGTCTGCCCGGTCTTCAGACCGCTGGCCACACCGATGTCGCCGCTGCCGCTGGGCACGGAGACGTTGAAACTGAAGGCTGCCTTGTCGCTGGGCACATCGTTGCAGGGGAACACGGTGTGTGCAGCGTCGGGCTGGGCGGCGACGGCGAAGCCGGTCCTGTCGCCGGTCTTGATCCAGCCGCGGCCTCCGGCCTGGGGGTCGACGGTGTAGTCGACCCGGATCTCCATCGCGTGCCCGGCCGCAAGCGGCGCCGCTGGCGTTACAGCGAGCTTTTCTTTTGCGGCGTCAAGCGAGAAGGACGCTTCTGCGCCGTCGACGGACACCGAACGGACATCAAAGCCGGAAGCGTCGAGCGTGAAGCTGTCCAGCGCCTCGGATGCCGTGGCCCTGATGACCGCAGTAGCGGCCACCGGCGCCTGCTCGTCCTGCGGCTGGTAGCGCATGGACAGGTCATAGCTGTCCACCGTGTATCCCTTGTTCCCCAGACCGGGGTACAGAGGTGAGTCCTGGGAGGGGACTGCCGGACCGGCAGGAAGGTCCGCCGCCCACACCGCAGATACAGGGACAGCAGCAACAGAAGCAGTCACCGCCACGACGGCAGCGATACGGGACATACGGCTCACAGCACTCCTCAGAGCAGGGTTCAGGTCCTCACCCCGGCACCACCACTCAAAAGATGGCAAATGGGGCACCTTTCGAGGTTTCCTTAAATGAGCAGCACCAGACAGTCCTCCAGCCGGCCGGCGCAGCAGACGAACAGCACCCACACCAGATGCACAGCGGCTGAACAGCCCCGCACGCCCACCACCGGACCAGGAAACCGACAGCGCGGAACACGAAGCCACACCTGGCGGAAGGAGGCTCAGCGGACGGTCAGCCCGGCCATTCAGGCTGAGCGGCCGGCTTGCGCTACGGCCAGCCGGGGGAGCGGTTCCCCTCACCCGGCTGGTACACGTCATAGCGGATGATCCTCTGGGTTCGCGCACCCATCCCTGTACAGCCTCGAAGCAGAACCGCCGCTGGTACTGCGGGCGGACCGGATCACGGAGGGCGGCGTGCGCCGGCGATGCGCTGAAGCGCCTCCCCCGTTCCACGGAGCGCGATCAGCACGCCCTGCAACAGCGACGAGTCAGATCCCGGCTGAGCAGGGGCCGTCAGCCGATCGAGTGGGCAGGGTTCGGCCCGCCGGAGGGCCCTGCCGGGGGATGAGGACGGGAAAGTATCCAAGGCAGCCTGTGGGAGTAGATCTTCTAATCATCTCCGGAGGAACAGGCGTGCGCCCGAAGAAGCACAGGTGGGGTATACCCGCGGTGGTGGTCACCGTCGCCACCCTTGGAATAGCCGTCCCGGCGAGCGCTGCCACCGCTCCGCATTCCTCGCCCAGCACGAAGAATGTGGAGTGCACCTCTTCGACAGTTGAGGGCAGGAAGCTGGCTGCGAAACTCTCCGAGGACATATCAGGCGCCCTGAAGAAGAAAAATAATACGGTCTCCGCGTCGCTCTATGACCGGGAGCGGAACCTCACGTGCTCCCTGGACGCGCACAAGGCCTACGACTCCGCCAGCGTGGTCAAGCCGATCGTGCTGGGGGCACTGCTGCTGAGCACGAGAGACCACGGCGGTCTGACCGATCAGGACAGGGAGCTGGCACGGGCAATGATCGTGAGCTCCGACAATGCTGCTACCACCACGCTGTGGGCCCAGCTGTCGCAGAACGGGGACAAGACCAGACCGGTCCAGGTCCAGAAGTTCCTCGAAGTCTCCGGCATGAAGGAAACGGTCCTCGCCAAAGACGGTTCGTGGGGCCTGACTCAGATCACCTCTGCCGACCAGGCCCGGCTGCTGCAGGCACTCACCACGAAAGACAACGAAGACAGCCCGCTGACCGCCAGTGAACGGACATATGCGCTGTCACTGATGCACGACGTACAGGCGGACCAGCGGTGGGGAACCCCGGCTGGTGCTCCGGCGGAAGTCGGCGTCTACGTCAAGAACGGCTGGCTGCAGCGCTCCCTGACCGGCCCCGAGGACCCGTCCGACCGCGGTGACTGGAAGGTCCACAGCATGGGCGCCTTCCAGGGCGCAGGGCGCGACTACGGCCTGGTAGTCCTGACCGAGGACAACCAGAACCGGACAATCGGTGACACCACCGGGTGGTACTACGGCATCGACACCATCGAGGCGGTCGCCAAGGCCGTGCACCGGGACCTGAACCCGAACGCAGCCCACACCGGCGCCTTCCAGCCCCAGCGCCCCAGCCCCGACCAAGCGTTCAGGGACTGAGCTTGGAGGTGGGTGTTCATGAAGTACATGGGTGGCGCGCGCCGTCGGCCCGGATGAGGATCTTCGCCGTGGCCTGGCCGGGGAGCTGGTCGACCAGCTCGCCAGACACCTCGCACAGCGCGCGTGCGTGAAGTTGGGGCGGCCCGGCGGTACTGCCCCCAGTGCTTTGGGCACCGGGCCTCACCCGCGCACGCCATATCGGCACGGGCTGCGGCGAGGATACCGGGGCCGCGGCGGGCTGGAACTGCTGGGGCAGAGCAGGGTCTCTGTCGGCGTCGGCCGCGCGGGGAACCCGGCTGGCGGGCTGCGCGGTCTCGGCGTTCAGGCCTTCCAGTCCCTTGGTGATCAGGTTCTTCCTGCTCATTCGGCTACCCCTGCGGCGGTAAGGATGTCGTCGTACGCCTTCACCTTCTTGCGCAAGGCGGCGTTCTCCGCCTCCAGCGGCGCCGCCGGCCTGGCCGGCGTGTCCGCCCCCTGTCCTCGGGCCGGGCCGGCGCCGGCCGCCCTGATCCAGTTGCGCAAGGTCTCGGGATTGACCCCGGGACCGGCGGCAATCTGCTTGATCGTCGCCCCTGGCCGCGACTGATACAGCGCGGCCGCGTCCGCCTTGAACTCCGGCGGATAGTTCTTCATGACCACGTGATGTCCGTCCTCAGATCCTTAAGGATCCAGTGTCTCGTGTGTCCAGGATCAAGGGTCAAGGCCGGTGTCGATGGCGGCGGGGCCTGGCTGGAAGTCGCGGAGCACCAGGCCGGGCCGGGTCACCGGGTGCGGGTCGGGAACGGTGGTGCGGTGGCGGCGCCTGCGGTGCCGGCCGGCCAGGCCGTCCTGCCGCATCAGGAGTGCCACCCGGCGGCGCCCGCAGCCGTCTCCTTGGCGCTGGAGGACGGCGTGGACGCGCGGGGCACCGTAGGTGCCGCGGGAGCGCTGGTGAACAACGGTGATCTGTTCGGTCAGCTCCGCGTCCCGCACTGCTCGGGGGCCGGGGAGACCGTTGCGGCGGGTGTAGTTAGGCGGTCCGGGAGACCTTGAGGAGTTCACACGTCCGTTTGACGTTGTGACCTGCGGTTTTCTCTGCCTCGATGAACGGGTCCACGTTCACCGGGTCTCCGTCGCGAAGAAAGCCGTCGCACGCCTGAGGATGCCGATGTCCTCGCGCAGCCTGCGGTTCTCCCGCCGCAGAGCCGCCAGTTCCTCGCGTTCGCTGCTGGTCAGACCGTCACGTTCACCGGCATCGACCTGGGCCTGGCGGACCCAGTCGCGGACCGCGGTCCCGGCCAGGCCGGAGTCCCTGGCGGCCTGACCAGCCGAACGGTCACCACGCCGCACAACTCAACAATCCCGGCCTTGGACTCCGGCGTGAACGAGCACCGGGGACGCGCCTTCTTCTTCCCCATGCTCTCCCTGATGAACATCATCCTTCCGGGGCCCAAGCCCCTGATCTCTGATGTCCGTCAAAGCGAAGCAAGCCCAGCCTGCGCCGCAGACCCGCCAGGCCGGCCTGGCGCATCACGCGGGCGACCCGCTTGTGGTTGACCCGCTCGCCCTCGTCGCGGAGCTCGGCGGTGATCCTCGGGACACCGTATGTGCCGTCGGATTCCCGGTGCACGGCCCGTATCCGGACGGCGAGCCGGGCGTCGGCCGCCTGCCGAGCGGCCCAAGCCGCAGCCCTCCGGCGCCAGTAGCAGAAGCTGGAGCGGGTTATGCGAACTGGAAGCGGTTCACCAGCGCGTCTCCCCGGCGAAATACTTCGCCGCCTTCCGCAAGGATCTCGCGTCCCTCCTCCAGCTCGCGGACCTTCTTGCGCAGAGCAGCGTCCTCCGCCTCCAGCGGCGTGGGCGGCCCGGCCGGCTCCCCCGCCCGGCGTCCCTGGGGACGGCTCGCACCAGCCGGAGCCTCGGCCGCTTCGTCGAACAGGACCTCAGCGCAGGTGTTGCAGCCGTCCTTGGCGTCCAGGCCGGCGTTCCAGCGCTTGAACGCGTCACGGATACGCGCTTCTGGTCAGGAGGCGGCGCCGAAGGAGACTACGGGGTGGCTGCTGGTCCCGGTCACGGTACAGGCCGGAGCGCCTTCGTACGCCTTGCAGGTCACGGGATCACCAGGAGTGCCGGGAGTCTCGATGGTGTAGAAGAAGGACTCCCGGCCTATCTCCAGGTTGAAAGAGGTCGAGGTGCCAAGGGCGTCCTTACCGGGCTTGGCCGGGGTAGACGCACCGTAGGCGAGTTCGCCGCCGGGTGCGATTTTCGTAACGAACCGGGTCCCCGGGGACTTTAGATAGGTGCCTTCTCTCGCGTCGGCATCCCACAGCCACACGTCATGGGACGTGTTGTTGTGCACCGATACCCACGCGGGGTTGCGGAGGTCCAGGCTCGTAACCTGCCCGGCCCCTGCCGGCTCACCAGCCGCATAGTAATTACTGCCCGGCCTGGAGACTTCCGAGCCGCCGTCGGTCTTGGCTGACGTTGCGTAGATCGCCACATTTCCTGCTGCGTCCGTTAGTGTCACCTCGACCACAGGGGTGTTTTCCATCCACGCGGTCACACCGTATTCCCTGAACTCCTCGTTCTTGAGAACGTCACCCTTCTTGGGCATCCACATGTGGTGTTCCAGGGATTCATCATACGGCCGGGAAGAATCCATGACACGGACATCCGTAACCGTCAGATCCGACCCCGTACTGTTCGTGACCTTGACCGTGTTGAAGACGAGGCCCTGAGTCTCAGCACCGTCAGCGGCAGACTGCGCAGCGCTGGCCGGCGCTGCCGGAGCAGCAACCGCCATAGCAGCACCGGACAGACCAGCCGTGAGAGTGCCGGCAAGAGCAGCAACAAGCACATACTTCTTCGCGAGACGCATTCAATTCCCTAACCTTACGGACATTTCTTCCGATAATTCCCCCCTTGGCTGCCGCCGGGTGTCCCCCGGACGGCCGGCAGCACGGACGAAACCGGAGCCGCCCCAGGCATGACTGCTGAGCCACGGAGCAAGCCAGACGGGATGACGCCGGCCGCCCGGGACGCCGCGCCGGAAGGCGACGTGCCCCACGTCGGCGAGACGGACCTCCTCGAGGGACCCGGCGCGGAGTCCGCCGTCCTGGAAGTACGCGTCCTTGAGTGCGTCGGCGGCGACGGCCTGGAGCTCGCCTTCACCGGCGCCCCGTTCGAGGGCGGTGAAGAGGCGGCCGGCGTACCGCGGGGCAGGACCACCGTCAGGTGCCGGATGCGGCTGTCGTCGGTGGTGCCGACCGGGGCGGTGTAGCCCAGGCGAGCGCGGGTGTCGATGACGATGCCGCCTGTCGTCGCGGTTGCCTTGCATGCGCGGGCCCGGGACGCGCTGGCCGGCACCGCGCAGGCATGCGACGTTTGCACGGCGCCAGGCAGCCCCGGCGCCAACGAGCTGCCGCCCGCCCGCAAGCGCACCGGCGGACTGCCCTGAGCGCGCAGCCGATCCAGGACGGAGAGCGGGTGTCCCGGCAGCGGAGCACCCACGCGCGCGTTACACAGCGTGTCCCACTCAATGGTGCGCACGGGACGATCAGTCCGGTGGGGCCCATCAGACCTCGCACCGGATCGCGCCTACACGGAGGCGGGCCTCCCACCTTGCCAGTGGGAGGCCCGCAGGAGGAAGCGGTGCGAAGCGCTTCGACGTGGACAACGACCCGGGACGCCGGCCGGCACGGGCCGGCCCGATAGTCCTACGGGGCGGGCGTGTAGCGGACGACGGTCGTCTCGCACGTCTCCGCATACATCTTCAGGGCGTCGGCCTCGGCCTGGCCGGCAGACGTGCCCCAGCGGAGCTTCGTGGCGGTCCACCCGCCCACGTAGCGGCAGTGCGCTCCAACTCAGTCAGATCCTCCACGTCGCTGGGCAGACAGACGTGCCTGCTCCATGAGTGGGCAGCGGGCAGCAATTCGGGTGCTGCCAGGCGTCGTTCAGAGGAGGCGCCCGCGTTCTGGCGGTGCGTGCGGTATCAGGACTTCGTTTGGTCTTCGGGAGGGCTCTGCTCGTTGAGCTTGCCGAAGGGGACATGAACGCTAGGGGCGGTCCGCGAGGTGCTTGCCAGATGGCTTTCCTGGTCGTCGAAGAAGATGTGCGCCTTGAGAACCTTCATGATCTCGCCCTTGTCTATGCCTCCGAGGAAGAAGGCGTCGTTGACCGTCACTCCCCAGCTCTTCAGGCCCATCAGCACGCTCGTGTGCGGGGGCGTTGCGTGCGGTGACGAGTGATACATGGAGGCGGATCCGGCAGCCGGCGTCTTTCTGCCGCTCCTCTTCCTCGTGCATGTCGTGCCGGCTGCCGGGCACCGGCGCGGACACCGCAAGCAGGCCGCCGACGAGGGTGGCGGCCGCCTGCACGTTGCAGCCCTGGGAATCTGCAGAGATCAAGCTGTCTCTTTGCGGAAACAACGGCACCGGACAGCACTCCGCCAAGACCCCGCTCACATACCCGGACGCGCGTCCCGGCGCCTCGGGGCCGGATGCCTTCAGCCCCGCTCGCCTGGTCCGGGCCGTGCCTGTTGCACACCCTCAGCTCGCCCTCCCCGGAAGCCGGGTACCGGCCGTGAACCGGCAGCGGCGGATGTGCCGGCAGCTGTCATCTCTGTGCGACGGCGTCCCGCAGGGATGATCAAGGACTCTGGGTCAGGTCCCGTCGTCACAGGCCAGGAACAAGAAAGCCCGGGGCTCAGCCTTTGTCTGCGATAATCACGTAAGGATTCTCTGGAGTACCCGCCACCTTGCAGGCATGAGAAGGAGAATCCTGCCGGCCCTCCGGGCCCGACACCCAGCAATTGGTGACCTGGGAAGATGCGTCCGCCGTCACCCGAATAGAATCACCGTTAGGCGCCTTGTAAGTTGCCCAACCGATCGCATCTCTCGGCATAAGAGCTCTCACGGACCACTCGGCGAGCCCGGAAGGGCTGATTTCAGTCTGTCCCACCACACCCGGAGACCTGCTAAATTCAGCGGTCCCTGAGTGAGACACGCCCCCGAGCGTGAGCACGTCATCGGTGCGGTTTTCCACAGTAACTGCTACTTCATTCCCTGCTGCCGCAGAGGTATGGCCGGCGGCGTAAGCCGGGGAAACCAGCCCAGCAGCGGCTGCAACAGCAACGATACTGCCGCCCATCAGCATTCTGGTTCGCTTCTGCATAAAACTCTCCGAAGGAGATAGCCGGACTGGAAGCAGTGCCGCACCCAGTGTTTCTGTAATCGTTCCGGCCAGGCAGGCAAAAAGGTATCGGCTCCCCGGGCACACTGGCGGACGAGTCACTCCGGCCGATCGGCGGAATACCCAGACCTGTGCCCGTCTCCCGGACGGCCGCGGACGTGGCGCCCGCGGTTGCGCTGGGCGGGGACTGCCTCGCGGATGATGCTGCGGGCCGGGCCGGCCGTGTTCGCTCCGGCCCGACGGTCTCCCGCCTCGTCGGCACCCTCGCCGGCCGGGCCGAAGGCCCTCTCCGCGACGGGCCGCTCGGGCCGAAGCCCGCGGGCGTGTATGGAACGCGGCCCCGGAGCCCGGCCTGCGCAGGCCGGGCAACGCGGGCAGTGATGCCGCCGCCGGCCGCACCGAAGCCGCCCGGCCGGCCCTGGCTGCCGGAGAGTACCGGCGTGGACGCCAGACGCTGGTCCGGACCGACTCCGCAGGCGGCACCCACGAGTTCGTCGCCTGGTGCGCCCAGCGCGGCCGGTGGCTGTCGTACTCGGTCAGCATGACCCTCACCGACGCCATCCACCAGGCCGTCCCCCAGGTCCCGCCCGCCGCGTGGACGGTGGCCGCCGGGCCCGGCGGCGAGATCCGCGACGGTGCCTGGGCGCAGAGCTCGACGGCGAGTGCCTGGAAGGCCGGCCGAAGGGGATGCGGCTCATCGTCCGCAAGGAACGACCGCACCCCGGCGCGCAGTTGCGCTTCACCGATACCGACGGCCTGCGGCTCACCGCGTTCGCCACCAACACCAACGGCACCCCGGTCGCCGCACTCGAACTGCGGCACCGCCATCGAGCCCGGGCCGAGGGCCGCATCCGCGCCGCCCGCGCCACCGGCCTGCGCAACCTGCCCCTGCACGGCACCGCGCAGAACCAGATCTGCCTGGAGATCGTCCAGATCGCCCCCGGCCTCCCCGCATGGATGCATATGCCCGCCCTGACCGGCCAACCCGCAGGTGGAAACCCCGCCGCCTCCGGCTCCGCCCCTTCTCCGCCGCCGCCCAGACCGTCACGACCACCCGCCGCCGGCATCTGAAATTCCCACGCCACTGGCCCTGGACCGACATGATCACCGACGCCCTGGCCCGGCTCCAAGCTCTGCCGAAACCCGGCTGACCAGGACTTTCCCGTCCCTGCTAGCAGCACCAGCCGGCCGGAGCCGGAACCCGGCGCCCACCCGGCGCGACAGCCGGGCCATCAGCCCGGCCACCACCAGCCCGGACAGCCGAAACGGCCCGCCGGAGAAACCGACGGACCGTCACGAAAGACCGGGGTTAACACCCTTTCCAGGGCTTCGGGGCTTCGGCTCGGCGGCCGATGGTTACTGACGTGATACCGAGCAGATGCGTTTACTCAATTCCCGGGCTGGGAGATCAGCTCGCCCTTGTGGTTGTAGGTGCTGGTGACTGAGGCGGAGCCATCCTTGGTGATCTTGGTTGAGTAGGTGTACGAGGCGTCGCCCATGTCGAACAGCTGGTCCTGGCTTGAGTACATGGGAGCGCCGAGGAAGTTGTGGCCGTCGGAATTGGGGTCGAGGTCTACGTCCAGAACTGTGCGGTCGCCTGCGGGAGTCGTCAGCGTGGCATTGCTGACGGACAGCATCGGGTTGTGATTGAGCTGGAGCTGCGTGTGGTCCGGTGCGCTGATCTTGGTGAGGAACGCGGTGTCTGCGCCGGCAGGCTGGGCCTGGAAGGTAGTGGCCTTGTCATCCGGGTCAGTGACCTTGAGCTGGTCATAGGCGGAGCCTGCAGGCTTGCTGAACATGGCGGTGGTGGTGGCGCCTGAGGAGTCCACGGCACGAGTCTCCAGGCCGTTGGGGTTTTCTACCTGGATGCGTTCGCCCGACGGACTGACCACCTCGCTGAGCCGGCCGTCCTTCCAGAGGTAGTCGGCACGGTTGCCTGCCGGGTCGGTCTGAGCGAGCAGGTTCCCGTCGACGGCAAAGTATTCGGTGCGGCCGTGGTTCGTCACCGTGTAGACGTACGGGCGGGATTCCACACCGTCGCGGGCCGGGAGGCTGCCGACGGCCTCGCTGAAAGCGAGGTCCGGGTCCAGGTTCCGCTTCAGGCCGGTGACCGGGTCGATCTCATAGGACTTCCCGTCGGCCATGACCAGGGCTGACGGGCCGCTCGTCTTTACGGACGGAAGGTCCAGCTTCCAGCCCGGCTGGAGGCCGGACTGGCTGACGCCGGCCGCAGCCAGACCGTCGTCATAGACCAGGGAGACGGACGCGTCGAAACCGGTGTGGTCCTTCATCTGGACGAACGGCACCGTGGCGTGGAACCGCCCGGTCTGCTCGCTGACCGCCCCCTTGACGTCCCCGACGGCAACCTTGCTTATCTCGGATGCCGCGGTCGAGGCACTGCTCGTCTGCACAGCGGGGTCGAGACTTGAGACAGCGGCCGCCTTCGTACCGGCCGCCATCGCCGAGCCACTGGCCGCCGCAACCGGCACCGCCACGGAAACCACAGCGATCGCGGCCAGCAGCCCTCGCCGCATCGTCATCGTCTTCATCATTCGAGATCCTCGCATCAGCACATCGCACAATCGTCATAAACAGGACACCCCACTCTCGCGTGGACGTCCCGCACCCTGCTTCCACCCGGCGGCCGTTTTGCTGGTACTCCCCGGGGGGCCGATCAGTGGACACAAGGCGCGGCAAGGCACAGGAGCGGACTGCGCTTCGGCGCTCAGAAGGCCGCGATGGCCGCACCTGGTGCTCCGCAGAATTCGTTGCGGCTGCTTCGGGACGAGGGAGCGAGCGATAGCGTGCTATCGGTGCGGCTGCTTATGCGGTTCTATTACGGATGTCAATCGACGCCGCGTAGGGATCACCCGGGTCACGGGTATGTTCCGCGCGGAAGCTTTCCGAGTGCTGGAAAGTCAATTGGGCACCCCAGACTTCGGTTTTCACTCCGAATTCAAGCGTCCGTCCAGATTTGTCGGCGACAGTAATACGGACCTCGGGCGGCTGAATATAATACAGGACTCCAAAAGTCCTGCCCGAATGCAGCGAATCACCCGGCTGCGGCTTCCACGGTGCTTCTGGCGTGAATGCATCGTCTACCGGCAGGAACCATTCACCACCGCCCGGCCCCCTGGCTTCCACCTTTGTGATCCTGAGATCTTCCCCCGTATAGTTGTTGATCTTGAACGTCGAGTAGATGCCAGCCTGGGAGGAAACCGGATCGCGATCCGGCAGGACAGACACTGCTGCCTGCGGAACGGGAGGCCGGTCAGCAGCGGCAGCCGAGCCGGCCGCTGCGCCCGCCCCAATACCAGCCAGCACTGCGATAACAGCTACTCTGCGACGGAAACGCACGGTGGCTCCTTTCAGCCTGAAGATTGACTCCCACCATGCTCGCTCGTTCCCGACCATGCTCCGGTCAGCCGATCGACCCCCGTGCCGGGCAGTCCGGCCTCACTCAGAGAGAGTGAACGCCCCCATACAGCCCGGGAAAGAGCCGGCTTTCCCGGGCTGCATACCCGGGAAAGTCCTGCATCGGCGCAGACGCACCCCGGTCCTGGAGCGGCCCAGGCCCTCACGGCCCGCCGGATTCCCGCCTTCACCGACTCGGCCGCGTTCGCGGTGCGGCGGACCCGGCGGCTCCGGCCTGTGGCGGTAGCCGACGGGTATCACGGGGTGGTGCTGTCCGTTTGCTGGCTAGCACCGTGCGGCATGTCCTGGCGTTGCCCGCTGCCGTGAGGGCGGTATCTCGCACCTACCGGATCCTGATCGTCGTTATCCCGTCTGCGTGCGTAACCTCCGGTACTGCTCCCTCGCACTGGACGTCTGCCGTCGTGACATCGTCAGCCTTCAGGGCCACCTTGCACTGAACGCCGTACCGGTAATCAGCCATATCGAAGGAGGCCGGGCCCGCCGTGGCGTCCTGCCAGGCCGAAATGACCACCGCGGAGCCAGTCGCCGGATTCACAGAACTGGGCTTCTGCTCCCATTCCTGTCCCGGACTGTTTGAATAATTACCGATTTGAAGAAGGTCACCGCCAGAATATTTCACTGCGTAAGTCCCGGTGACGTGCTGGCCGCGGCGAGCCGAATCTCCGGATACCGCCTGAGCGGCACCCGTAGATACCAGTATTCCAGCCGGAACCAGCATGCAGGCGACTGCGCTGCCTGCCGCAACGCGTGTCAGGATGGGCATCTGAGTTCTCTTCCTGCAGTGATTCCTGTATCCGCTCCGGGCGCTCTCTGCCGGAGTAAACCCGTGGCGGAAACCTGAGCTATCGGTCCCGGGCGGGCTTGCCGTCCGGCCGCGACCGGACGCGGCGGCCAAGGCTGAATTATGCCGGATATCCGATTCAGCAGACATGCGACGACCGGCCCCTTTTCGGGGGCATACGCACGACACCTGATCAGCCGGCGTCTGGGCAGGGCGACCGGCTGGCGGCCCGTACGGCCGGGAGCACGCTCCTGCAAGGGACGGGGGCCGTCTTCCCGCCTCCCAGCCGCGCGGCGCCCGGTCCGGCGCCAGGACCGCCCCCTCTGCTGCGGGCGCGGAACGCTTCGCGGTGACAGCGGCGCCGTGCAGCCTGGGCACCCGGCCGCCAGAAGGGGACCTGGCGTCACGAATGCCCGCCGGCCGCTAGGCACTGTTTCTTGGATCACGTTCGGAGCCAGATGATGAGGGCTGCGAGGGTGACGGTGCCGAGGTAGATGCAGGCGCGTTTCTCGTAGCGGGTGGCGACGGCACGGAAGCCTTTGAGGCGGTTGATGGTGCGTTCGACGGTGTTGCGTTTTTGTAGCGCTCGCTGTCGAAGCCGGTGGGCCGGCCGCCTCGGGAGCCGCGGTTCTTGCGGTGTTTTTGCTGGTCGAGGCGTTCGGGGATGGTGTGCCGGATTCCCCGTCGTCGCAGGTAGCGCCGGTTCTTCCGGGACGTGTAAGCCTTGTCCGCCAGGACATGGTCG
>NZ_JBIBHT010000021.1:0-34253 GCF_042957155.1 Streptomyces sp. NPDC008121
GTAAGCCATCAGTGGCAGCCGCTTGATAGCCACACCCGGTGTCCCTGGGTGTCCCCACCCTACGAATGGGAGGACCAGCCCGAGCAAGAAGGTAGAGCCCGTTTGAGCTGCTTGTTTCCTCTCCTGGACGGTTGTTCGCCGCGGATCGACGAGCCCGAGCTGCGGGTCGCCGGGGCCAGGCCGGCATAGGCGGCGAGGTGGGCGGCGGACGGGAAACTGGATCCGTCACCGACGTCGATGAGGATCCGGGCTCCGGTCCTGACGCCGATCCCCGGGATGGACGTCAGGACCTTGGAAAGAGGGTGTGCCTCCAGCAGTTCCTCGATCCTCGCGGCCAGCAGTTTCCGCTGGTCAAGCACTGCCTGGAGCGAGCCGGCAAGACTGGGAACGATCAGCGCGGCTGCGTCCGTGCCCGGGACGACGACGGTCTGCTCGTCCAGCGCGGTGGAGATGTCCTCGACCAGCCGCTCGGCCATCCGCGGGGCCTTCGGACGTATCAGCGTCACCAGCCTGCGGCGTCCGGCCTTGCGGATCTGGGCCGGAGAGCCGAATTGGTCGAGGAGTTTGAGCACGGCCGGGTGCTGCACTCTCGGGCCCAAGACCCGCTCCAGCGACGGGTGGATCTGCGTGAGCAGGCCCCGAAGCCGGTTGCTGATCCTCGTTGCCTCGCCGGCCAGGTCGTCATCGAAGCCAACGATCATCTCCAGCTCGGCGATGGTCTCGTCTTCGAGGTCGACCGAGCGGAGCGTGTGCGGCATGACGCGGGCCGCGTCCGCGATGACGAAGGCGTCGCGGGCGTCGGTCTTGGCTTCACCTGGGTAGAGGTCCGCGATCCGCCGCATCGACAGTCCAGGCAGATAGGCGACTGGGCAACCCATGTCCCGGGCGACCGCCAGCGGCAGGGCCCCGATCGAGGCCGGCTGGTCGACCACCACGAGCACCGTTCCGTGCTTGGCCTGCAGCTTGCCGAAGACCTCGCGGAGCTTCGGTTCGCTGTTGGGCAGCCGCTTGTCGAACGCCTTCTTCCCGGCCGGGGTGACGGCGGTGGAGTGGTGTTCGCCCTTCCCGACGTCCAGGCCGAGGAAAGCTCCGATCTCACTGACGTCGATCACGCGCGTCCTCCGGGTCGTACTCCAGCCCGGCCGTCCCATGACACCGATCGCCACATCCACATTACGAAGAGCCTCCCGACCTGCGGAAAGGCCGGTGGTCATGCCCCTAATCAGCGGTCTGTCGGTGCCTCCGGAGCCGGTGACACCACCCCCCAGGCCATGCGTTCGACAGGGGGAGAAAGTCATGCCAACTCCGAAGGCCGGGTGCGATGTGCCGGGTGGGTGTCGGTGGGTGGGTGTCAGTGACGGCATGTCAGGTCGGGGTGTTGCCGCTGGCTGGGGGGCGGGGAGTGGGCGGGGGCACTGTCGTGAAGCGGTATCTGGAGCGGGTGTCACTGTCATGGGCTGGTACACCCCACTCCGGTCCACTGTCTTGAGAACGGCCCTTCTGATCCTTCGGGGGCCGCGTGGCGGCACCGTGGTCGGTGACCGGTTTTGGTGGGCGGCAGGGATGTGGGCATGGAGGACGGTGACGCGGTCCGCGCAGACGGCGGACTGCCTGCTGCGTCGAGGACGGCACTGCGCGGGCCTGCGGTGCGGCGGCTGCTCGGTCTGCGGGCCGGGGGAGACCTGACGGCAGGTCATGTGCGGGTGGCTGCGGATGCGCTGGGGGTATCGGAGCGCACGGTGTGGCGCTGGCTGGCCGCCGCTCAGAGCGATGAGACCGCGGTCGCCTACCCCGGCGCACGCTCCCGAGCCGACGCCAGGTTCACGATCACGCCCGAAGTCCGTGGACTGCTCGCACTGTGGAAAGGGAACGTGCGGGCAGTTCATCGCGAGCTGGTCCTGCGTGCCGCTCGGCAGTCCCCGCCTGAAGCCCCACCCTCGCTGACAACGCTGCACCGGGCGATCCGCCGTGATCTGACGTCGGGGGAGCGGGCCGGGCTTGCGGGTGGGGAGCGGGCGGCGCGTAGGCATGATGTGTTTCTGGCCCGGCCGCGGGGCTGGCGTAACAAGGTGTGGGAGACCGACCACATGCAGGCGCCGGTGCTGGTCGATGTCGATGGCAGGGCCCGCAGGCCGTGGATCACGTGGTTCACCGACTGCGCCACCAACGCGATCACCGGTGTCGCGGTCACACCGGTGTATCCGTCGCGGGAGTCGGTGCTGGCCGCGCTGCGTTCCGCGGTCCTGCGCGAGGACCCCTACGGTCCGTTCGGCGGCGTGCCCGAGAAGATACGGGTGGACCGCGGTAAGGATTTCCTGTCCAGGACGGTGAGCGCCGCGTTCGATCTCCTCGACGTCACCGTGGAGGACCTGCCCGCCTGCACCCCTCACCTCAAGGGCACCGTGGAGGGGCTGAACCGGGCGGTGGAGAGCATGTTCCTGGCCGCGTTGCCCGGCTACGCCCGCCAGCCGCGCCCCGGCAAACGCCCTTCCCGCCCGAAGGACGAAGTGCTGCTCGGCTTCGAGGACTTCACCGCCCGTCTGCTCGCCTGGACACGGTGGTGGAACACCGAGCACCGTCCGGCGCCGTTGCGGGGCAGGACTCCGCTTCAGGCGTGGCAGGACGATCCCACCCCGCTGCGGGACGTGGCCGCGGCGGATCTGTGGACGTTCACCCTGGAGGATGCCGGCACCCGCACGCTGACCACCCGCGGTATCCGCTTCAAGAAACGCGACTACGTGGGCCCGTGGATGACCGGCCAGGCCGGGCTCCAGGTCCGCATCCGCTTCATGCCCCACCACGACCACCGTATCGAGGTCTACCACGCCGCAACCGGCCGCTACCTCGGCCCCGCGGACCTGGCCGACCAGGCCACCAAGGAACAGATCAGCGCCGTACGGCGGGCACGGGCCGCCCGCGCCCGCCGCCTGAAGAAGGACCTCGAAGCTGCCCAGCGCGAGCGCTACGCCGCCGCCACGCAGGCCGAGCCCCCTCGTCGGCTTGGCGCGCTGACCGCCACGCAGGCCGACGCCGAACTCGCCCAGAGTGCCGACGCCGGCCTGTCGCAGCTCGCGTTGCCCGATGTCGTCCCGCCTGCCGCGCCCCCGGCCGACTGGCGCACCCCAGCTTCCTTGGCTGCGCTGATCACGCCGGCCCCGTCCGGCCGTGACTCCACCACTACAGCCCCGGACAGCCCGGACGGACAGGCCGCACGTTCCACCACAAGAGAAGATGGGGATGCCTCGTGACCGCGGCCACCTACCAGTACGTCGACCTGACCGACGCCTCCGTAGTCACCACCCGGGCTCTGCTCACTGCCCGGGAGAACATCGGCGATACGGTCGCTGCTCGCGCGATGATGTGCATCCACGGCGGTGCCGGCTTCGGCAAGACCCTCGCCGTCAACACCTGCCTGCGGGGACTCGAACCCGCCGGTGAGGACGTCCGCAAGATCACCTTCCGGGCCCGGCCCACCGCCCGTGCTGTGCGCTTTGAGCTGTTCACCGCGCTCGACCTGGCCGGCGAGCCACCGCGCCACCCCAGCGAGTTCGACCGTCTGCTGAAGACCGCTCTGGCCGAGCGCCCCCGTACCTTCCTCGTCGATGAGGCTCAGTGGCTCAACGGGGAGGCGTTCGAGTACTTCCGCTATCTGTGGGATGAGCCTTCCACTCAGCTGGCGATTATCTTCGTCGGTGGCGCGGGCTGCCACACCGTGCTGCGCCGCGAACCGATGCTCTCCTCCCGCATCTTCATCTGGCAGCACTTCACCCGCCTTACCCCCAGCGAGGTCCTCGAGAGCATCCCGCTGTTCCACCCGGTCTGGGCCGACGCCGATCCCGAGGACATCACCTTCGCCGACCAGCATGCCGCGCACGGCAACTTCCGCGCCTGGGCCCAGCTGACCGCCCACACCCGCACCGCTCTGGCACGCACCGGCCGTCCCCGCGTCGACCAGGAACTGCTGCGCTGGGCCTTCAGCCGCCTCGCCTGACCACCACACCGCCATCCATGCCCCTTGCCGCGCCACCGCCGCCCATCACCGTGGTCATCGACCACCATGACGACGCGATCCACACCCACACCGCCCTGGCCGCCCACCATCTGCCGTCCGGCCGGATCACCCTGCACCCCGGCCCGGGCACCACCAGCGAAACCGGCCTCGCCCACGACCTTCTCGCCGCACTCGGCAAGCCACCCCTGCTTCCAGGCCGCTTCCCAGGCGGTCGTCAGCCCGCCTGGGAAGCCGCCACGGCCTGGATCACTGCCCTTCCTGTCACCCGGCTGACCGTCCTGCGCGCCCACCGCCTCACCACCCGCCGCACGATGCGCCTCCTCCAGCTACAAACCCTCACCGGTATCCACCTGATCCTGGTCTGTCACCGGCCGCATCTTCCCGCCGCTCTGCATCAGGCCCTGCGGACGGCCGACTACACCGTCACCGCCGACTTCGAGGCCGCCCGCCGCCACTACTACTACGGCACACCGGTCACCGAACCCCCACTCGCAGACGAGCCCGCCGGGCCGGCCAGCCGGTGGCTCACCCTGCCCGCACTGGAACGCCTCATCTCCTACGACAGCCCCCGCCCCTGCACCGACCCGTGCACCCCGCCCTCCATCATCTGGCGGCACCGCCCACCGCCCGTGCCTCTCACCGCGCACACCGCCCAGAAAGTCGCCCACCGCCTCCAAGCGGCGACCGCACATCCCCGCCTGGCAGCGGCCGTCGCCGCCGCACTGTTCACCGGCGCCTCCCTCCAGCAACTTGCCACCGCCCGCCCCCGCGACTACGACGACGCCGCGGCCACACTCGCCTTGCACGACCGCGCCCGCTACACCGACGGCTGCGCCGCCTACCCCGTACCACCCTGGGCCAGCGTCTTCCTGCGGGCCGCAGCCTGCTTCACTCCGCTCGTCTCCGTCGAGGGCCAAGAGCTGCTCGCCGCGCCACCTGACCGTGCACACCTCCTGCGCGTAGCGGAGACGGCCAAGCTGCGCCCGCCCCAGCCGCCCGCAGCCCGCCGCAAAGGCCCGGTCGGCCGTGTGGAGTGGGACTGGCGCGAGCGGCAGGAAGCCGAGCAGTACGAAACGGTGCCCACCAGGCGTCACGCCCTCACGACGCTGAACAACACCCTGTCGCGGTCGCTCGAGGGACAGGCTCAGCCGATGGAGAAGTCGGCGAACTCGACGTCGCTGAACGCGATGTGCAGCCCGTGGGCCCGGCGGCCCCCGTCACGGAAGGAGGCGTGCCCGAGAGCGCGGGCGAGGATCACCGTCTGCTGCTGCTCGCCCGCGCCGGCATCTTGGGCGGCAAACAGCTCCCGGGCAACCTCTCCCGGCAGGTCCTGGGTGATCCACCGCACCCGAGGGTCGTCCGAGGAGCCTGCAGGAGCCGCGAACCCGAATCGCGCCCTGGTGTGGAAGACGAAGCCCTCCGCTTCGGCCTGGGCACGCCGGCGGGCCCGTATTCGGGGCTGCCACCGAGCCAGGACCGCCTTGTCGATCGCCTGGGCATGCTGCGGACCCGGCGGACGACGTGCTCCGGACTTCTTTGTCACCCACCGCTGCACGGTGCGCTGTGAAACGCCCAGAAGGCGTGCCACCTTCCTCGTGGAGCCCTTCTCGGACCTCATGAGGAAACGCAATGCCGAGGCGCCTGTAGGTGCCGGGCGCGTCAGCAGCGCTCGCTCAATTCCGTTGCTGATCTCTCCCACGAGTCTCCCTGGCGCTTGACCCCTATGGCTATTTGAGTTGCCATACCTCTCACAGAGGTGGCCACTCGCGATCGAGATCCGCCGTACAGGGCAAACGATCGGCGAACCTGGGCTATAGACGCAGAACGGGGGACAGCGACGGTGACGGACAGAGGGCAGAGCGCCCGGGTTGGCGGGGCCTGCTCAAGGATTGCACCGCCGAACGTGGTGAGAGCCCGTGTCCCGGCCGGGATTACACGCGAGGTGGTCCGGGCTGGCTGTCTTGCGCGCCGACTCATCCCGCGTCCGGAGGCAGAGAGGACGCTGGCGTCGGCCTCGCGGGCGGACACGCGCCCCTGCTATGGGTGACGGCCCGTCTCCTGCGGCGTCTGGAGGTCGTGCACGAGGGAGCGCAGATTGACGTGAACCAAGGCGCGCGGGGTGTTGAGCGCGCGGGCCGCCTGCTGGAGGAAGACACCGGTCTTCTTCTCGGCGACGACGTGGTCGGCATAGCCTGCGGCACAGGCGAGGTAGAACAGGTCATTCAGATCGTTGCGCACCCACTCGTCCGATGCGTTGCGCAAGCGGGCCTGGGTGATCTCCAGTACTCCGCCGTTGAAGGGCAAGCGAGCAAAGAAGTCAACCACCGTTTCCTCGTTCAGATGAGCGGAGGTGTTCTCGCTGCTGATACCAGCGATCAGGAGTGCCTGGGCGATGTCCCTGCCCTGATCGCCCAGCATGTGTGCGGCCGTCACCAGACGTATGTCGCGATCTCCTGGATGGTCCCGCATGTACTGGGCGAGTGTGGAGAGGGTAGCGGCCCATCGCTCGATGACCGCGTTGCTGGCGGCCAGCTCCTCTGGAGAAAGCGTGTCCTCCAGCAGGGCGCTTGCCCAGGCCGTCTGCCAGGAGAGGTCGTCCGGGCGATGGGCGGCGGTCGGCGCGGCAGCGCCGATCGAGGGCGTGTAGTCGAAGAAGGGTGAGTTCGCGGCGGTGGTGAAGACGTCCGTTGCCGTCAGCTTCGTCCCGCTGAATGCGCCCACCAACTCGTATCGCCGGACGACCAGCGGACTGAGCATGTGCCACCCGCCGTAGCCGTCCAGCATGGCTCGCGCGAGCCGACGGCGGCTGGACTTCAAGCCGCGGTGAGCGGTCTCGACGAGGTGGGCCATCGACAGCGGCAACCGGACCTGCCCGGACGCGGTCAACTCCCACAACGCCGCGGCGGCTTCGCGCTCCTCAGCTTTTTGGATCTTCTCGGGCGCAAAGCGTGCCTGCGCCATCGTGATCCAATGATTCTGATCCAGGTAGACGACCTTGGACACTGCGCCTCACTTCTGTCTGTCTAAGATGCCCCGTCCTGGGCTGCACAGGACAGACCAGTAGGGCCGCCGTCGGGTTGTACGGTTCCTCCCTCCGCTCTGCATCGCGCGCCTCCGACACGCTGACCGCCGCACGAGAGCTGGAGCTGCAGATGGGCAGGGCAACGGCGCCGGACGCAGCCGTCCATCAGTTCGGCCCGTCAGGTCACAGGGACGACGGGGGAGCACTCCGGGAATCTGCGGTACACCTGGCGCGTGAAGCTACGAGACCTCAGCCCGCTCATGGCGCGCCGTCGAGACGGCGGCCTCAGCCACGGCCGTTTCCGGGCTGACCCTGCGCTGGCATCCCTGAACTGGCCGGACGACATCCTTGAACAGTTCCTCTTCGACCACGGGGACAACAGCGCCTTCGTCCATGACTACGGCGACATCGACCTGTGCGAGATCAGATGGAGCCTGGAGACGATCCCGGCTGAGGACTTCGAGGAGCTGCCGACCGGAGCGTCCGATGCCGGCTGTATTGAGAACTTTGCCAAGAACCCCGTGCACTGGGTCAGAGTCCGCCCTCCTGAGGTCGGGCAGCACTGGGAGCGTCACGGGACGTGGCTTCGCCCGCCGATCTTGATTGCACGATGGCTCTTGCACCCGGCGGACACAGGCCTTCAGGTCGGCGTCCTGCGAGGTCGCCGGCGCGAGGGACTGCACGTCGCGTCCCACCATCAGGCATGGGTCGGACACCCCGCGATGTGAAAGCCGGCTGAACCCGGCTGGCCAGCGAGGTGTGCTGACGGCTTGGATCCAGCACTCGACAGGGGCTACTCTCCCCGTGAGTCTGCCGCGGCAGCCGAGGCGACCAGGCAAATTACGAGCGCGGCCGGTCAATCAGATGAAACGCTTGGGCAATGAGCGAGCGCAGCCGTGTCACGATCGATGACATAGACACCCGAACGCCGACCGGTGAGTGTCCGAACTGCAAGCTGAACGTGGCGTTCGACCATGTCAGCCGACGCGATGTCTGGCCGGCCTTGAAGGAGAGGCCCTTCGGCGCCGCCTGTTCAGGTGCAGATTTCAACGGCACCAGCACCATCCCGGAGCCGCGACCCAAGGACGACGTTTTCCGCGTTGTCGAGCACATCCTGGTCTGCCAGAGGTGCAGGAAGACTGCCGTTGTGCATCAGCACTGGGGTCCGGACCTGCCCGCAGGTGACGATCACGAGGCCATCGCCACAGCTCTCAAGAACAGGGCATCCAAGCCTCGGTTCCTAGTCCTGGTGCATCCTCGGCGGTCGACGCAGACACTCGACCAAGCGGCCCCGCATGAAGTCCGCGACCTCTTCGACGAAGGCACCAGGTGCCAGGAAGCCGGCGCGCTGCGGGCAGCGGCAGCGATGTACCGAGCGGCTGTTGAAGAGCTGTGCAAGGACCGCGGGGCCGCGGGCCCGAACCTCAAGCAAAAGATCGCCGACCTGTCCAACAAGGGCGTACCGGCCGACGTTGTCCGCGACCTCGACGAGGCCCGGACACTCGGCAACTGGAGTCTGCACGATGGACTGGCCTTCTCCTACGAGGAGGTAGACGATGTGGCTTCACTAATCCAAGAAGCCGTATTCGTCGTCTACGTCCAGCCCGAACAGCGCGCCGCCTACCGTGCAGCACGCGAACAACGTCACCGTCAGGCACGCACTGGGGCATGAAGCAACACAGACGCCGCGAGTTCCAGGCGCCACGTCGTGTCGCGGCGCTGTCGGAGCCACCCGCTGAGCGGGTCAGCCGCAGGCAGTTGCGGCTGAACTCCGGCTCTACGCCTACCGCATGCCCAGCTCCCGCAGCGCGCTCAACTGCTCCGCAGTAAGCTTGTCGCGCCTCGATTTGGTGTTCGAAATCCAAATGCCCAGCTTGACGGTCACCGGCTCTGCCTCGCCGTCGACCGCGATCTCTTCGCTGTGCCCGCGCGGCACGGGCCGGTCCGCGCCTTCCCGCTCGACCCACTGCGTGAGGGCCGCCAGGCCGCGCTGGAACGCCGCCTGGGCCCTAGTCGGGCCCTTTGTCGTGCGCGCGGCTGCCGGGGTGGGTGCCGTGGCCTCAGCGGGCTGCACGCCCAGCTTCGCCAGCCGCTCCTGCTGCTCGGGGAGGAGCTGCGCCCAGGTGCCCGGGCTCTTCTGCCGCTGAAGCCATCGCCCGATGTCGTCGCCGTCGAAGACGACGCCGGGTTCGATGGCCGGCAGGATGCCGTCGGCGTCGACGAGGTCGGCCAGGACGCGGTAGTGGCGCTGCCAGTCCAGCGGCCACGGGCAGTTCCAGTCCTCGTCGACCGCGGCCAGCTGCTGCGCGCGCTCCTCTGCCCGCTTCGGGTCCTTCCCGAGTCCGCCCTTGCGGCGCAGGTTGGCCATGTGCTGCCCGATGGGCACCATCTCCTCGCCCTCGCCCCAGACCGCGTCCTGACGCGGTGCGAGGTGCCCGGTGGCCCGCCGGTAGGACCGCAGTGCGGCGAGCTTGTTCTCCCATGCCTCCTCGCCCGGCTCCCACACCATCCCGGCCTCCGGCGCGTCCAGAAGAACCTTGCGCCGCTCCTCCAGCTCACCCGCCCGCAGGGCCTTCCGCTGCTGATGCACCCAGCGGCCAAGCGGAAACGACTTCGTGACCCCCACCTCGACCTCGACGTCGTAGGGCACGGCGTGGACGCCGGTGATCTCGTTCTCCTTCCGCCAGCGGATCAGGGCCTGGTAGCCCTCTAACCACACTAGGGACTCGGGCCGGTAGACCCGGGTGCGCAGGAACGCGGCGATCGTGGCCGCGCCCCGGGGCGAGGAGAAGTGGAGCAGCGCCGACTCGGCCGCCGCGTCGGCGCCGTCCTCCTGGTCCTCGCCGTCACCCTCGCCGCCGGCCCCAACGATCCGCCCCTCCTCGTCACGCCGGATGTGCACCTTGCGCTTCCCGCTCGTGAGGGCACGGGAAGCGAGCTGCTCAACAAGGCGGTCATCATGACTGCGGAGGCCCTGGAGGACAGCGACAAGGGGGCGGTAGCTGGCGCTGGCGACCATGTCGGTCGGGTCCTCGTTGGGCTCCAGGAAGACGGGCACGATGATCCGCGCGACCTTGGTGGAGCCGTCCTTGTTGAGCCGGAGCGCGCGGCCGATGTTCTGGACGATCTCGACCTGGGAGCCGCGGGTGTCGGCGAAGCAGATGGCTTCGACTCCGCGTTCGCCGGTGATGTCGACGCCTTCGCCGAGGACGCGGCAGCTGGCGAGGTAGGCGCGGTGTACGCGGCGCCCGGCCGCGTCGATGCCGCCTGCGAACTGGCGCAGCACCTCCCGGCGCTCGGCCACGAGGTGGTCGCCGCACAGCCAGGCCGACCAGACCCGGTCCGGGGGTACGTGGCGGCCGGCTTCGAGTTCGTAGAACGACGCGTCGATCGACGACGTGGGTAGCTTGTCCGCGGCGGCCAGGTCGGCGTCAGTGGCGTCGTTCATGTACAGCTCGGCCGCCGTCTGCGACAGCTTGTCCGCGAACGCGCGTGCTTCCTCGACCTTCTGGTGGAAGGTCATGACTGTACGCAGGTTGTACGCGGCGGCGTGTTCCAGGAGGGCGGCCTGCAGGAGCGCCAGGCGCCGGCCCCGCCGCGCTTCCTCCGACTCCCCGAGAACGGGCGAGGGGTCGCGTGTCGCGGCTCGTTCGATCTGATCAGTGTCCGGGGTGTTGAGCTGGTCTGATCAGTTGGCTGGTTGGGGCTGGCGGTGTGCTCTGCGTTGGCGAGGGGCTTGACGTTGCTTGCGGGCTGGGGCTGGGCGGGGTCTGTGAGCTGTGGGTTTCCTGCCTCGGGGTGGCCGTAGGTCCGTTGGTCAGTTCTATTGGTGGGCCGGTCAGTTTCGTTGGGCGGCTGTTGTAGCTGATCAGGGGGGTAGGTCCGTGGATGCCGAGGGTGCTCAGGAGGTGTTGTTGGCGGGGGTGGAGCTGGTTCCAGGCTTGCTGCTGGGTGCGGATCCACTTGGTCGTGGTGCCTGGGAATGGGCGGCCGGCGGTGTGGTGGGTGTGGGCTTGGTGGTAGCTGTGATTCCAGGAGACCCGCCAGGGTGGGTTCCACCACGGGTCGAGTGCGGTGAGCTGTGTGTCGTGGGGCCAGGGCAGGCCAGTGCGGCGTAGGTGGGCGACGGCGCGTTTGCGCTGCTCGTACAGCCACCAGCCCAGGGGGAATCCGTCGTGTTCGGTGGTGTAGTGGGCGGTGCCGAGTCCGCCGTGAGTGTGTGCGTAGGAGCGGGCGTAGGGCAGGCCGCCGTCGATGGACGAGGAGACGGTTGTGGGGCGCGACCGGATGGCGCCGGTTCTGCGGCGCGTGCGTGTTTCCTGCTGGGGGCGGGCGGCGTGTGCGTCCTGGGGTGTTATGCCGAGTCCGGTCAGGAGTTCCTGCTGGCCCGGGTGGAGGTCGTCATAGTTGGTGCACTGGGTGAGCAGCCATCTGGTGGCGGCTGGAGGGAGTCCGGGGAAGCCTGCGGCCGCGTTCAGAGCGTGGCCGTGGATCTCGTTTCTGACGGCATGGTAGGTGATTTGCCATGGTAGGCCCCAGGATGGGTTCCACGAGGAGTCAAGGACGTCGAGGGCCTCGGCGCGGTGGTGGGGTAGTCGGCCGTTGGCAGCCCGCTTGCGTTGGTGGGCGAGCCATGTCCCCAGCCGGTAGCCGTGGTGGTTCGCGCTTCTGGGCACGGCGAGGTGTCCGTGTTGGGCGGCGTAGGAGCGGGCGTGGCCCAGGCCGGTGTCGAATGAGGATTGCTGGGTGACGCGACGGGGCCGTGCGGTGGGGGCATTGGTGGCGGTGATGCCGAGTTGAGTGAGCCTGTGTTGCTGCCCCGGGTGGAGGTTCTGGTAGGTGACGCACTGGGTGTAGAGCCATTGCCCAGTCCAGTCGGGGGTGCCGGGGAAGCCTTGGTCGGGGAGGAGTTTGATCCCGTTCTCGACGAGTTTGCGGGCGGCGCGGTGGTTGATCTGCCAGTCCCCGTTCCACGGTGGGTTCCACCATGGGTCGACGGCGGCCAGCAGTGGGCCAGCCGGGTAGGGCGCGGCGAACTTGGCGGTATGAAGGCCGGCCTGGCGCCGCTGGCGGGCCAGCCAGCCTCCGACGGGGAAGCCCTCGTGCCGGTCGGAGGGTGATGCGTTGAGGTCGCCGTGCAGTGCCGCGTAGGAGCGGGCGTAGTAGAGACCGGTCTCCAGGGACGGCCTGTGGGTGGCGGGGTTGGGGCGGGCGGTTTGGACAGTCTGCTCAGTCAGTCCGACGGCCGCGAGCTGTCGGCGCTGTTCCACTGCCAAGCCGGGGTAGGACACACATTGGGTGTATAGCCATTGACCGAGTTCGTCGTTGAAGGCTGCAAAGGCGCTTTCGGGGTCGAGGGGGTGGCCGGAGCGGACGAGTTCGGTCACCGTGTAGCAGGCTCGCTGCCAGTCGGAGGGCCAGGGCGGTGCCCACCACGGATCCATTGCGTCCAGCTGCTGTGTGAGGGCGGGATCGAGAATGCCGCGTCGGGCGCGTACGCGGAGGTTGGTCAGCCATTGGCCGATGGGGAAGCCGGCGTACGTATCAGCAGAGCTCGCACAAAGGTGCCCGTGCTCCTTCCAGTAGGCGCGTGCGTTGGTCAGGCCCTGGTCACGGGCCTCGGCGAGGTTGCGACGCCGCGGCAGTGCGTGACGGGCGGCTTCGGCACTGATGCCGATCTGTGCCAGTAGTCTGCGCTGCTGGGGGTGGAGACTGCTGTAGACCTGGCACTGCTGGTACAGCCAGGTGCCGAGATTCTCGCTGGTGCCGGGGAAGCCCTGCTTGGGGCTGATGTCGGTGCCTGAGTCCAGCAGCCG
This sequence comes from Streptomyces sp. NPDC008121, assembly GCF_042957155.1. Classification (NCBI taxonomy): domain Bacteria; kingdom Bacillati; phylum Actinomycetota; class Actinomycetes; order Kitasatosporales; family Streptomycetaceae; genus Streptomyces; species Streptomyces sp. NPDC008121. The sequence continues at coordinate 12,851 of NZ_JBIBHT010000021.1, forward strand.
TCGTGCGCGCAGGTAGATGCGCTGCCACAGTGTGCTCCACGCAGGATTCCACCACGGGTCAAGAGCGGCCAGGGCCTGGCTGCGCTCGGGGGAGAGCTGGGGGCCTGCGGCGCGCTGATTGGCCAGCCACAGGCCGAGTTGGAACCCGTCCTTTTCGTACCGGTAAGGAATGCAGAGGTGGCCTTGTTCGGTGGCGTAGGTGCGGGCGTGGCGCAGGCCGCGCGCGAACCCCTGGGCGGTCTCAGCCACGTCTGGGGCCGGCGCCCCCGCCGACTCCGTTTTTCCGGGCGCTTCGTCGACGGGCCGGGTTTCGGCCAGGAGCCGGGTGATCGGTGCGGGCCGGTGGGGCGGGGAGACGTGCCACATGCTGCGTGTTTTCGGCTTGTGCCCGGCTCTGGTGCGTACGCAGGCGCGTACCCAGGCGTTCAGCGGGCCTGTCGTGAGGGCGCTGAGGCGACCGGCGATCCATGGCCGCTCAAGGCGCCGAGCCAGTTCGTCCACGAGGCTGGGGACATCGGCGAGCGCGTGCGGCTGATGCCGCCCCGCGTCATCGAGTAGCCGCTGCTGCAGGCTCGGGTCGGCGAGGGCCGCGGCCAGCGTGACGGCTTCGGGGTAGGTCACCGCATCCCGCGCCGCTGCACGCCAAGCGAGGTCGTTGCCGGGTGCCATCAGCCGCAGCCGATCGGGCCAGAGGATCTCTTCCGGCCAGGGCTCGTCCCACCACGAAGCCATGATTGCCTGCGCCACGGTGAATGCTTCGCTGGCGTGCGCAGAGCGCCGCAGCAGCCGTACATGACGGCGCTGGGCCGCCCCGTTCTGCGGCACATACCGCAGGTCCAGCTGCCCGGGGACGGCCGCTGCCCCGTCGACGACGGGTGCTTCCAGCATCCAGCACTGGTGCTTGACGCATACCCGGCCGTGCGGCAGCAGGTAGCGGCGTGCTTCCTCCCGGCCTCATGTGGCGGTCGCGGTGCAGGCCCGGCATCCGGGGCCGGTCGGCGGGATCGTGGCTGCGGTGCGGACCCAGGCGGCCGGCTCGCTGCCGAGCCTGCTCGAAGGGACGTCCCTGCCCCAGGCTGGCAGGGCACGGTGCAGGTGTTCTTCGGGCATGCGGCAGAAAGCGGCGACCACCGCCCGGGCCTCGGCGTTGAAGACCACTTCGCCGTCGGGCCGCACCGTGAACAGATTGGGCCGCCGCCCCACGTCCACGAGCGCGCCGATGAGCTCTTTGGCCGTGATCCTGTACCGGGAGGCGACTCTGCTCATGAACGACAGCGTCGTCTCACCGTTCAGCGGAGCGACACGCACCGCTCCCAAAGACGCTCTGTGAAAGGGTAGTTTGTTCTGCTCGCGCTGTGGTGGCTGCGAATAATCCCTGACGGCAGGTTCCATCAAAGGGCTGGTGGTCTTCTTCACCGCTGGTCCGCCTCGTCAGGAACCAGTGCCGTTGTTGCGGGGGCGCGGGAGGCGTTTTCGGGGCGGGCGGGCTTGCTGCTCCGCGCGGATGTCGAGCTGGATGCCGGCCAGGAGCCGTTTGGTGATCTTTTCGCTGCCGTCGAGGAGAGCGGTGAGGGCGGCTTCACGGATGAGGTGGGAGAGGCTTCCCATGACTCCGCCGGTGCGCTGGTGGAGGTAGTCGGCGTGCCGGGCCAGAGTGCCCCCAGTGTGGCGGCGCAGGTGCAGGGCGTTTTCCATGTCGGTGACCAGGTCCAGCCAGGTCGCGCGCTGTTCGGCGCTGCCGCAGGACAGTGCGGTGTTGCGGACCAGGGCGAAGCGGCCTGCCAACTGTGCGCCGCGCGGCCCGTTCAGCAGGGGGGATGCCTCGACGTCGACGCCTGCGTAGACGAACGTCGCCGGGATCCTCTCGCCGAGGTGCTTCATCTGGTCGGAGGTCTCCGCGCCGGCCCGGGTGCGGGTGTCGAGCAGGTGGACGTCGTCGACGAGGACCAGCGCGGTGCCCAGCTGGCACAGCAGGTGGCAGACGGCGTCGGTGATCTGCGCCTGGTTCATCCGGGCCGCGATGGGGATGCCGAGGAACCGGGCGAACTCCGATACCAGCATCTTGGGAGTGGAGGCGGGCGGCACCGCCAGGAACACCACGGGCAGGCGGTCGGTGCGGCCGGGGTGGCGGCGCTGCTCGGCGAGTTCGAAGGTACGGCCCATTTCCAGCAGGGTGGTGGTCTTGCCGGTGGTGGGCGGCCCGGACACGATCAGCCCGCGGCGCGCGGTGCCCTGTTGGCGGCGGTTGAGGAGCATAAGCCGCCGCACCGCCAGCGAGATGCGCTCCATCGCCGGGGTGGTCAGGACGACGAACCGGGAGTGGTAGTCCAGGCGTTCCTTAAGCGACCAGTCCTCGTCCCCGGTGGGCGGGGGCTTCAGCGGGGGAGTGCCGACGAACTGCTGCCAGCCCTCCCGCGTGGTCGGCGGCGCATAGGCCGCCATCTGCTGCTCCTCGTCCGGGACGGGACCGGCCTCGGGGACTGCTACCACTGGGTTGCCTCCTGGCGGGCATCGTAGATCCGCGACGGGCGGGGGACTGCGGCCCGCCCGGATGGGTGTTCGTCTCTGGCGGGGTCATCGCCTGCATCGTCTGATGTGCCGAGCGGGTCTTCGTCCTCGTCCCAGCCGTCCTCGAACTCTTCGTCGTCGGGCGCATCCAGGCTTGCTGGGGTGAAGGCGCCGACCAGGCCATAGGAGAGGGTCGGGGCCATGAGGGGGGCGGGCGGCTCCTGCTGGTTTGGGGCGGGCCCGGCGAGGGAGGCTGCAGCGCTGGCGCGTGCCGCGACGGTCCGCTCGCGGCGGGTGCCTTCCCCGTTACCGGCCCGCCGCAGGAGACGGTCCAAGGCCTGGGCGAGCTGTTGCTCGTGCTCGTCGCGGTCGCCGCGGCGCTCGACGGTCGCGCGGATGTGCCGCCAGGTGAAGTCGGTGAAGGGCAGGCTTACTCGCTCCTTGTGGATCCAGGGCACCTCCTCCCACCCGCCAGGCAGCCGCACCCAAATCTGCTGGGGGTCATAAGGGTTGTGGTGCACCTCCCACATTCCGTCCGGGGCCGTCGACTGGAACCCGCGGTGCGGGTTGAGGACCTCATGGTCGTAGGTGCGATAGTCGAAGCGGATGCCGTAATCGTTGATGCCCACCCGCTTGACCGGCATGAGCTCGACATAGTCGTCTTCGCTGAGCAGCACCGGCACATAGCCGGTCACGCCGACCAGCGCGGCCCACATCTCGTTCGGCGACACCGCGAGCTTCGGGGCCAGAGGATGTCGCAGGGATGCGTGCCGACGGTGCTGCCAGTCCGCGACCAGCCACTCCTCCAGCAGATCCTGCACCTGCGGCAGCGTCCAGCACGCCTCGTCCTCGACGTGAGAGCCGCGCTGAGTGACGTCGGAGCCGGTGTAACCGGCCACGTACTGGGAGAACCGGTCGCCGATGGTGCGGAACATCCGCTCGACATTTCCCTTGGCCGGGCCGTTGGCCGGAGGCGCCGGCTGCACCGACACCCCCAAGCTGTCGCACGCCGCGACGAACGAGGCGGAGACGAACACCCGGCCCTGGTCGACGACCACCGTCTCCGGCATGATCACCGGACGGGCCGCCGCCCCCTCCAGCCGCGCGTCCAGAGACACCAGCCGCTCGTAGGGGATGACCGACCGCGATATCGCCAGCGCCTCTTCCCACCCAGGGCGCATCCGCATGGGCGTCACCATCTGCGCCAGCAGAATCGCCGCGTCCACCGACCCTGTGCCCATCGGCCGCAGAACGGTCGCACAGATACTGCGCGTCGCCACATCCAGCGCGATGGTCAATTCGGCCTTACCCACCACCCCGTCGGTCAGGACCACCATCACGTCCAAAGGCGTGCTGTCCAGCATCACCAGCTCACCGGGCCGCAACGCCACCGTCGGGGTGAACGGAGGAGCCGGCCGTGAGGAATGACGGCGCCGCTGCGCCGCGGTTCCCAGCAGCCCCTGACGGTCTGCGAGGGCGTGCACCAGCCGGTTGAACGTCGAGGCAGGCGGTACCTTCACCGCCCCCGCGCCGTGGGCGTCCTCCAGGATCCAGCCGACGGTGCGCCGCAGCCTGCTCAGCGTCCCGGTCGACCGCTCCCGCTGAGCCTGGAGTGCCTGCTCGATCGCGGCGACCACTCGCTCGTCCGCGCGCCCCACCGGCGAGCGCCGCCGGGCAGCCCGGCCGTCCACCAACCCCCACAGGCCCTGCTCCCGGTAGCGAGCCCGCATCCGCCGCACCGTCACCGCACTGGCCGGCTGCCCGGCCGCCGTCAGCTCGGCGGCCTTGGCCTCCTCCCGCTCCGTCATGCTGCGCAGGGCCGGATCGAACTCGGCCCGCGGCACCTGGTCCTGTCCCGGAACGGGGTACCCGGTCTCCACCTCGCGCACGTGCCGCTCCCAGGCGTACGCTTGCTCGCGCACGTGCTCCGGCAGTTCCTCCAGGAGCCCGAACGGCGGCACGCTGCGCCGCGGGGAGCCCACCACTTCGAAGTCGGGGTCGGCGAAGAGGTAGTTCACCAGGACCGTGGCGACGGAGTTGTCCGCGTCGATAAGCTTTACGGACAGGCCTTCCAGCATGACGACCGTCCAGGTCCGCTTCGCGAAGCGCACCTGAGCTCCGGGCTCCAGTACCATGCCGCTCATCCCTGCCCCCGCCCTCGGGCAACCGCAGTCACGGTCACCCGCTCGTGCAGGGGCACGCCGAGTGGAGCCGACAAGTCGCCCTGCCACAGTGCGTGGAAGACCACCGGGAAGACCTGGATCGGGTCGCCGAGTTCATGCACCCCCTCGATCAGGGGCCGCGGCCGCCGGAATGCCTCGGCCGCGCGCCTGGCCAGTTTTCCGCCCTTGTAGCGGGGGTGCCGGTACCCGGCCAGCCAGCGCAGATTGGCCGCCAGAACCGGATCCGGGGGCCGCAGAACCCGGTACTGCCACCCCGCCGCCGCGGCGGCAGCCTCCATCACCGCCGCCCGACAGGACAGGCGCGGAGAGATGTCGCCGTGCCCTGCGCAGTCCGCAAGCAGACCCCTGCCGTCCACGAGCCGGGCCATCAGATGCGGTGAGTGCCGCACCCAGCCCCCGTCACGCTCAGACCAGGCAAGTTCCACCGGGCGGCACGCAACGGCCACGACCGAAGGATCCCAGTCCAGCAGCATCACCTGGGTCCGCATGACCCCGGACCCGTAGTGCACCAGTCGTCCGTTGGTCGCCGACCACCACCACCCCGGCGCCATCCGCTTGCCGTGCCGCACCGGGAACCTCCGCACCGGGACGCACTCCTCCAAGCAGACACCACGCGCGGCCTCCAGCCACAACGTCCTCTGCTCGGTTCCCGCCTGGTCAACGAACCGAGCCTCCAGCCGGTCGCCGATCCCGACCGGTAAATCCGCGGTCGTCTCACCATCCGACAGTTCGCCCGGCAGCCCGGCGAAGTCCCCGGATGCACCAGCCGGCTTTCGGACCGCCACGAGCGGCGACTGGTCACATCCTCCGTCTGCCGGACCGGATACCTGAGTACCTGTCTCCACTGCGGCCCGCGCACCACCCTGCGCTCCCGCGCTCTGCCATGGCGATGCGGGCAAGGCAGTGCTGCCAGCGGCCGGCGGGTGATGCTCGTCGATCATGCGCTCCACTCAAGCGCGCCCACGCGCGCGAACCGCCGAAATCAGCCAACCTCCACAGCGCGCAGCGCCTCGCCTCGCTCCGCCGATGACGTTGCCGACCGGGCGCGCATCCGGCCGCATGATCTTCACCCCGATTACCCGGGGAAGGGCGCTGTACCGGCGGCACGGCGACGACGCGCCCGAAGAGGTCGCAGTTGCTGGGCCACCATGCTCGGCCTGCCGATCCTCCTGGGCGACGAGGAGTATGAACGCGTGGTCCATGCCGCGGCCCGGGCCGTCGCTGTGCCGGCTGTGGCTCCGCCCACGGGGGAGTGAGGGCCCGCTCCGCCAGCCGCGCCGGGACCAGTACGGTCACCGGGCGCGGTAGTACGCAGTGGTGGCGCGCCCGTCCCGGTCGCGGAACAGCCGACGGGCCGCGAACGTACCGCCACCGGGCCGGGCAGCGCGGTCCTCACCGGCGTGGCGTGCGGCCGCAACTCGTTCGGCCAGGGCGCGCAGTTGAACCCGGGCCGAGGCGGGGCGGTGCTCCGCGCGCAGCCACCACGGATCCAGCCCGTACCCTTTGGAGTGCTGCTGTGCTGTCCGCGCCGGATGCGGGTGAACGCGCCCATGCAGTCCAGCAGCGGTCCGGCATGCAGTGGGCCTTCCAGCACCAGCCCACGCTCCGCAGCCTGTTCGCACTTGGCCAGCCAGGGCCGCTCCAGCAGTACTGCGAGTTTGCGGAAGAACGCCTCGTCCGGCCGGAAGGGGCGTACCGGTCCGCCGCGCCCGTGATCGTCCCAGATCCGTTCCTGAACCCCGGGGTCGAGTAGCACGGCGGCGAGGGTGACGGTCTCGGGGAACGTCACCGCGTCGCGGGTGACCACTCGCCACCACCAAAACCGCGGTCCCGCGTCACCTCCGGCGACCGCATGCAGCCGGGCCGGCCAGATCCGCTCCCGCTCCCACCCCAGGGCCTGCTCCCACCACGCACACACCACCGCGTGGGTGAGAGCGAACACCCGCCCCGGATCGGCGCCGGCCGCGGCCGCGGTCCGGGCGACCTTCGGCCAGTCCCGCTGCGCCGCGGCAACCTCCGGGCTCGCCCGCAGGTCGAGGTTGCGGTGCCGGTGCCCGTCCCCGCAGGTCTGCATCCACCTCTGATGGCGGGCACAGACCCGCTGCCACGGTGCCACGTACCGGACCACCACGGTGTCGTGACCGGTGCGCGCCGCCGTGCACAGCCGACAGCCATACGCCACCGGCCCGTACTCTCCGGCCGACGCGACCTTCCACCGTCCTGCCGCTGTGTTCGGCCACGCAGCCTCACCGACCCCGCCCAGTCGGGCCAGCAACTGCCGGCCGACCGGGTTCAGCATCACCTCGGCATCCTCGCGCGGACCGGCCTCGTCCCGCGGCCGCAAACCTGACCAAGTCCACAGCGACAGCAGTGCGCCGCGGCCCAAGCCGTAGCGGCCAGCGATTCGGGACAGGTACGACCACGTCGTCTGCGCGGCGACCAGAGCGACTCGGAGCGCCGATGGGCGTGGCATCCTCAAATATCCGACCACCGGCTACACCGGTAACGGGTTCATGGAATGTGCGGCCACAGCGGACAGCCGCTCGATTCTGAGCGGGGCGGCAACGAGGCTGGATGCGGCGGAGAGGCAGTCCACGGTCTCAGCCCCTCTTGATCTGTTTGTAGAAGAAGAACGCGGGCTGTTCGGCGGTGGGAAGCGCCCACGATCTGCCCAGCAGGTCAGGCAGGGGCTGCCCGTCGGGGAGCACCGTGAAGCCGTGCCGGGTGTAGAACTCGCGGAGCTTCGTGGTCTCCAGATCTCTCGTGGCGTTGCCGAACCAGCTCCGGACACCTCGCAGCCTCAGCCGATCCTCCATTGCCCGGATCAGCATGCCCCCGATGCCCCGTCCCCGAAAGGCGGGCACGACTGCCATGAGGTCCAGTTCGCTGTGCAGGTCCATGACCGGCGCGTACTCCGGTCGCCGCATCATCGTCATGGAGACTGCGACCTGTGACCTGCACGTGAGGGCAGCCCCTGCGAGCTCGCCGGTGCCGGGGTCGCGGTAGCACAGCACCAGTGGCGCGTAGAGGGGATCGTGCTTCACCTTCGGGACCGCAGTGGGGGCGATGTCATGGAACGAACCCTCAAACAGCGCCTGCGCCTCCGCCCGTTGGGCGTCGGTTATCGCCTCAGATATCGCCACTGCAGTGCTCATGCGGCCCCAGAGTAGGGCACCTGCGGTACCTCGCTGGCAATGCAGAACCAACGGCCAAGGCTGTCCGCCGCGCTCGGGCTGAGTACCTGGACGGGAACTAGACACCGAGCCAGATCCTGAAGACGTGCACGAGCGCGTTGCCGAGGTGAAGCCCCGCGCTGTGGGCGAGGCCCTGTCGGAGGCCGCGCCCTACTGGACCGTCATGCGCTCCGCCGGCCGTGTTCCAGGCGCTGGGTTGCTCGTCGCGGGCAGGCAGCCCGCCCCCGCCGAATCCGCCGCCCCCGCACACCACCGGCAGACCATCCCCGCACCCCGCCAGGGGCGCGGACGGCAGGGCGGCCACCGTTGACCGGAGCAGCGCCCGCCCTGGACCTTGGTGTCAGTGGTGAGTTCTACGCTTAAGAGCTCTGCACCACTGAGCAAGGAGCCGGCCCATGGCCATCGACTTTGTTGCCCTACATGAGCCGCTTGTGGAGTGGGTCCACGAACAGACGGTCGCGAACTCGACGGAGTACGTGACGATCACTGCCTTCGGCGAACAGCACGGTCTCGATGAGCAGCAGTCCCACCGACTCCTGCTGACGTGCAAAGACTGGGGGCTGCTGAGCGATCGTTACGCCGGGATGGGTGATCCAGCGGCCAATCTGACCCCACGAGGAATGGAATGGGTACAGGAACGCCTACGTCGGCGCGCTGACCCCCGAGCGCGCAGTGCCACTGCACGCAAAGGCCTGCTGACCTGGTTGTGGGAGCAGAAGAACGATGGCGCGGGCTACCCCGTTGTGGAGGGAGCCCTTCAGTCCCCGCACTCGCTCCACGAGGGAGGTCGACTGACGCTGGAGGAGATCGATCGTGCCAGCGCCTACCTCCTCGCCAAGGCATTGATCACAGGAACCGAGACGGGACAAACCGAAGGGCCCGTACGAGCTGAGATTACGGCTGAAGGGCAGGACTGCGTGGAGCACTTTGACGGCGACGTGAGCGCGTACGAGCGTCGAAACAGCACCGGCAACACGACGTTCAACATCGGCGAGAACACGGGCAACATCGCCGCGAACAGCCGTGACTTCACCATGAACGCCACGACCAACAAGGACGGCATCGACCCTGCGGCAGTCGTCATGCTCGCCCGCGCACTACGTCAGGCCGCGCCTGCCTTGGAACTGCCGGAAGAAGACGCCCTCGAGTTCACCCAGCTCGCCACGCGTCTCGAAACCGAGGCCGCCAACGGCTCTCCCGACCCCAGCAGGCTCCAGCGTTGGGGCGGTTCCATCATCGGCATCCTCAACTCGCCCGTGGTCAGTGGAGCCCTGGGGAGCGTGCTCGCTGCATACACCGGGACGGTGCTTCCGGGCCTGCCTCCCGCGTAAGACCGCAACAAATGACCACGGGGTGTGCCGAAAAAGGAAAGTCATGAGGCCCACCCCGTGGTACTACGCCGCTGCTCACTCCAGTCCAAGGGCACCGACCAGGGGATGTTCCACCGCGGATCAATCTCCCTCAGCGCGGCTGTCGCAGTGAGGCTGGGCGGGCTGGTCGAGCATGAGAAAGCGCGGCTGCAGCTGCGTCGCACGCCGAAGCATGCTGAGGGGCCGACCACAGTGGTCGGCCCCTCAGCATGTGCCCGGGTGCTGCCACGCACACCGGCACCGGAGTGCGTCCAGCTGCTCCGCGGTGAGTTTGCCGCGCAGGCTCTGGTAGCCAGCGCCGAACGGCGTGCGCCAAAGACGCCGGATCCAGCGAAGCGGCGAAGGCTGGCGCCGTGCACGCTGCAGGTACGCAAAGTGTTCGCTTCGGCCGGGCCAGTGGGCGGGCAGAGGCCGAGGGCGCCGGACTCGTGTGAGCGGTCTCTCCGTGCAGGGGGCCTCGCGGTGCGGCGCGCGGGTGTGCGACGGTGGGGAGACAACGAGACCGACCGGCACCTCGGGGCGCTGGTCTTTTAGGGGAGTCGGGCGTTGCCCCCATCCCGGGCACCCGGCCCCCTTCCATCGTCGTCCACCCTCTTGTCCGGGGTGCTCGACAACCCCCGGAAGGGGGCGCCCCAGCTGAACGCCATCACCACCCTCAACGGGACGACCGCGACCATCACGGTGCGCGGCGACATCGAAGGGCCTGGATCGCGTAACCCGCGGAACGGCCGCCTGGCTTGCTGCCTATTGTCAGCTAATTTCAGGCGGCTGAGCCGTCCCGGGCCATAGGCTCACGGGCTAGTGCCGGTGGTTTGCGCGGATGCGTGGACCATGCTCGGGGACGAGGGGGGAATCAGCCGGGTGGAAGAGCGGGAGCGTGGGCTGCTGGGGGTGTACGGCCGGTGGCGCAAGGGGGAGTCGGACGAGGATCCTGCGCAGCTGCTCATCGATATCGTCGCGACGCTGCTGGTCCAGTCCGTGTCGTTGGACTCCATACAGACCTATGAGCTCGGCGACGTCCCTGCGCTGGCGTACGAGTTCGAGGGGCGGGACTACCTCCTTCTCCTGGCGGGGCATGAAGAGTCGTCTTCTTGGGGCTGGGCGATCCTCACGGCCGAGGGCCGCATGGTCCGCGGCGAACAGTGGGCGGTGCTCTACTGGCCGGCCGATCAGGCGGACGACGAACTCGTACGCAAGGCAGCCGGGCTCGGGGGAGCCGTCCTCGATCGGACTCACCTGGATGCGGCCGCGGCTGGGGTGTGTGCACTGACCGAGCTGGTCCGCCGCGCCGTGCGCCGGCAGGAGTTCTACCTGCCGCTGGCCGAACTGCTTGGCGTGGGGAAGGCGGCGCCGACGCCCGAGGCGATGGTTGTGCCGGCACGCCTGACGTCTCCTGTGGCCGTGGAGACGCGGACGTGGGCTGGGACGACGGCGGAGGTGCTGCTGATCGGACCAACGCGCCCTGACCGGCCCACGGGGCTGGCGTGCCTACCCCAGGGCCGTGTCCTCATCACCTGCGCTGACGGGCTGCTCGAGGTCGACACGGCCAGCGGCCAGGCCCACTGGCACCTCATGCTGCCCGGTTGCCATGGCGCTGCGTTGGTGTGCCGGGATGGCGGCGTCCTGGTGCTGCGCGGCTCCTCGCTCATCCGCTGGCATGAAGGCCGTCTTCACGCCGTCGCCGGAGACTTCGACGACAGCTCCGTGCTGCTGGCCGGACCGGACGGTGAGCCGTGGGTCCTGTCGGGCTCTGGTGTCACGTTCGGTGTCGGTGAAGGGGACCTTGCGCTGGTGCGCGCCGGGGACACGGTCGGGGGCCAGATGCCCTATCCGATCCATTTCCCTGGCGCAGTGCGCTCGGCGGTCTGGCTGGAGCGGCGTCGGTTCTTCCTCGCCGCCTCGGGACACAGCACGGTCATGGACCTGGCTCGCTCTACGGACGCGGGCCAGCGCGAGGACTGGATCCGCACCCCCGTGCACTTCCCGGCCCATGTGCTGCGCGCCGACGCCACCAGCGTCCTGAGCGCCTCACCCGACGGCACCGGCACCGGGATCGCCGTGCACCGCACCGACGTCGTTAGCCGTACCAGCGAACCCATAGTCGAAGCCCGGCTCGGCGAACTCTTCGGCTTCGCCCAGGCCCCAGACAGCAGCCCTGCCTACCTGCTGGCCTCGCTGCCCTCCAACGACCACACGCAAATCCGCCCCGTTCTGCTACGGCTCACCGGAAACCGCCCTGCGGCTCCCCGCTCGGCACCCGCACCGACGGCGTACCGCTATGACGTGGTGAGCCAGACGGCGCGCGGCGAGCGCGGGGACTACGCGCTGGAGCCTCGCCCCCTGGCCCCGCCCGGGGGGCAGGCCGAGGTGTTCCCGGCCACGCACAAGCCCTCGGGGACGGTCGTGGCCTTCAAGCGCCGCTCGGGCTGGCGGGAGCGTGGCCAGCGGCGCATGCGCCGCGAGGTGGAGGCAGCCCAGCGGTTCGGCGACAACCCGCACGTCATGCCGGTCCTCGACTTCCACCCCGGCTACGCGTGGTTCGTCATGCCGAAGGCCGAGGCCACCGTAGAGGACAAGCGGACCGAACTGCAGGCCCCGGACAGGCTGCGGCCCCTGGTTGAGGCCGTTGCCGCAGGCCTCGCCGACGCGCACCGCGAGGACTGGATCCACCGGGACATCAAACCCGCCAACATCCTGCTCCTAGAGGGCCGCTGGGTGGTCGCGGACTGGGGCATTGTGCGCCGCCCCCGCGGGCAGACCAGCACCGCCGGCCTGCTGACCACGACCGCCATCGGCACCGAGGGGTTCGCCGCGCCGGAGCAGTTCCTCGACGGTCACGACGTGTCCCCCGCCAGCGACATCTACAGCCTCGGGCAGCTCATCGGCTGGATTCTCACCGGGATCTGGCCGCAAGCCAATGTGCCCCTCCTTCCCGATCCGGGCCCGTGGTACGGCGTTGTACGCCAGGCCACCCAGCTAGATCCCGCCCGCCGCCCTCAGGACATGGCCGCTTTCCTCGGCCTGGTCGAACGCGAGACAGGGGCCAGCAGCGAGCTGCCCATCGTGCGCGCCCGGCGACTGCTGGAGGACGCCGACCAGAACGACACCGCTGCGGCCGCCCAGCTGCTCGCTCTCGCCGCCGATCAGCCCGGCTCCTCCGAGCTGTACCTGGACGTGATCACCAGACTGAACGTGCCGACGGTCAAGGGAGCGCTGCTCGACAACCCGACTCAGACGGCCACCGTGGTCCACGCCCTCACCCAACATGCGGCTGCCCACGACTGGCCCAGCAGGGAGGAGGCCGACCGGGCCCTGTGGTGGCTGCTTGATGTCGCCCGCCTGGCAGGATGCGAGAAGCAGTGGGCGCTGCTCGACATAGCCGTTCAGGGCATGTGCGACTGGGACGGCCGCTTCGACCGGTGGAGTCCACGAGACGACATCAAGGACTGGATGCGTGAACTCACTGGTCACGCCGCCAGCATCGTTGCCTCCGCGCTTCGCGCTCAACCGGCGGGAGCACGACTCCTCTGTGAACTTGCCGAAGACCGGCGAGTCGACCAGGCCATCCGAAGCGCTGTGTACAGACACTGAGCGGCCTGTGCAGAGGCATTGATCAACCACACCCCGGGTCCTTACGGTATGTGAGTGGATGATGACGAGGGGGATCGCTTCTCCGACGCCATGCGGCTGCTGCTGCTCATTGCAGCAGTGTGCGATCCGTTGCGCGAAACGGAGCAGCAGGCAGCGCCGAAGGATGCGGTCGCTGTGCTGCGCGCTGAGGGCCGGCTGCAGAAGCTCGACTTCTGGCTTCGGAACCCGGACTATCTGGCCGATGAGCTTCTCAACGACTACGAGCGTGAGCGTGAGAAGGAAGCCATCAACCTGGAGTTGGCCGGCAGCATCCTGGATTCGGACGAGCCGGAGATCTGTGCCATCCCGATGCTGCGCTACCTGTTCGGGGCGTTCGAGTACATCGATCAGGCGATGAGCGTCCTGGCCGCCCCGCGGCTGGTGGTGGTCGTGCCGCGGCGCACCGCCGCGCGGGTGCTGCAGGACAACTACTACCTCACGGCCCAGGGCCGCGAGGTGGCCGAGCGGGCGACGGAGCAGTTCCCGGTTCTGGCCTGGTACACCGAGCGCGCCCGCCTCGTCCGGGCGCTCGCCGAGGCCACCGGGCATTCCGCACTGGCGCTGCGCAAGCGGCAGTACCTGCAGCGCGACTACGCCCAGACCCCGCTGAACGAGTTCATACCGTCGATTGCCGACCGGGCCCGCGCGCGCCTGGCCCGGCTACGCGCCGAAGCACAGCAGGGGGACGCCGCGTGACCACAGAGCCTTTGCCCGTGCCGTCCGAGGGTGAGCTGTACGAGCAGATCGCCGCTCGGCTGCCGTCCGCTGACGCGGAGAGGGTCCGCCACGCTCTGTCTGCCCACGGCATCCAGCTGACCAGCCCGCTGCCCGCGCGCCGGCAGCTCGTCGTGCATCGGCTGTACTGCGAGGGCACCAAGACCGGTACGGACGACAACGACGGCGACTTCACCGTCGACATGACGCTGGGGCCGGGGCCGTGGGCGATCGCCAGCACCCTGAACAATGCCGGCAAGTCGAGCCTTCTGTGGGCGCTGAGCTACGCCCTGCGTGGGGATGGCTTCGAAGCCTTCCGCCGGTCGGAGACAGTGGACTGGTTCTCCTACATCCGCGCGGATATTGAGGTCGCTGGCGTCGCCGCCTCCATACGCCTCACCTTCGACAAATCCGAGCGCCCCAGCTGCCGGCTCCTGAGCGCCGACACCCTTGAGCACCTCACAACCCTCGACGGCTCCCAGGAGAGCGGTCCAGGCGTACGCGTGGCGGCCACTGCGGAGCCCGGCGGCGTCAAGGAGCTCATCGACCGTTTCATGCTCGACCGCTTGGGCCTTCGGCCACTGTCCCTGTGGGCGGCCGAGGCAGGCGCGCCGAAGGACGCCGACGGCAACCGCGACAGCGCGGAACAGGTGCACGGCTGGGCAAGCTACTTCTATGCCATTGCGCTGAACGCAGGGAACTCCAGCATCCTGCTGGGCCCGACGTCGTACAACCAGCTCCCCGTGAAGCTGATGCAGCTCTTCCTCGACGTCCCCTACGCGTCCGAGCTGACCCAGATCAACACGGCCCGCAAGAAGGACACCCAGGAGAACAACCGCGTTCAGCGGCGGGCACGCGAGGACACCAGGGCCCGCGAGCAGCAGACCGAGCCGCTGCGCCAGGCACTCAGGGCTGCCGAGGAGAAGGTGGCGACCTTGGAAGCGGGCCAGCCGGACCTGACTGGCTTGCTCGCCGACGTCGATGCCGCCGCACGACGACTCGCCCACGACCAGGCGGCTCACCAGGAGGCTGAAGAAAGCCACGCCCTCACGCGCAAAGCCCGTCTCAAGGACGAACGAGCCGTCCGCCGGGCCCAGCAAAGCCGTGCGGCCCGAGCCCTTCTGGGAGCGCTCGAGCCGGAGGCCTGCCCGCGCTGCGACCACGAGATTGATGACGCCCGGCGTACCGCGGAAGAGAGTGAACACCGGTGCTCGGTGTGCGCGAGCCCTCTGCCGGAGGTGGAGGACGACCCAGAGGCGCGGGCAGCGCTGCTAAGCCGACTGGAGGATCGGGTGAATGCCTCCCGCACGGCTGAAGAGACAGCCCGGCTGGCTGTCGAGGCGGCTGTCGCCGCCTGCGACAACAGCCGTGCGGCGTACGACCTGGTGAACGCCCGCCTTACTGCGGCACGTTCCGGCAACTGGTACACCCGCCTCGAATCCGCCCGGCAGGACGTCTACCAGCTACGCGGCGCTCTGGCAGTCGCCACCGGCAACGGGACCGGACTGCCGGAGGTGGTCGGTGACTACGTCACCGCAACGACGAGCCCGTCGGACACCGAGGACGACTCCGACGACAGCGACGCCGTCTTGGAGGCGGCCGCCGAGGTGTTGTCGACTGTGGTCGCCGACCACAGCAAGGCCCTGTTCGCCGACCTGAACCGTGAGATCGTCGCCATCGCCCACGACTTGGGTGTCGCCAACCTGACCAGCGTCGACCTCAACCTGGCGGGACACCTCAACGCCCGCAAGACCGGCAAAAAGCACCCCTTCAAAGCATTCAGCCCTACCGATCGCCTGCGCATGCGCATCGCGGCCATCGTCGGCATGATCAAAGTCGGCCGCAAACGGGGCATCATGTCCCACCCCGGTCTGCTGCTCATCGACGCACCCACAGCCGAGGAGCTCGCCCCCGAGAACGCCCGCCAGTGCATCAAGACCCTCTACGAGACCGCTGAAGACGACCCGGGCATCCAGATCGTGATCACGTCGATCGACGACGCGGTTTGGGAGTTCTACCCCGAGGACCGTACCGTGACCGGTCCTGACAAACGCCATCTCTTCTAGGCCAGGCCACCAGGACTATCCAGCAACGACGGGGGAGGCGGAGGGCATCGTGCACGTCATCGACGAGCGCCTGGCCCAGTGGGCCGCGCACGCCTCCCGCCCCCAGCTGCGCGCCGGCCCGACAGTGGAGGACCTCGGAGGTCTCGACGCCGTTCTCACCGCCGCGGACCACCTCGCTCAGGGCCCCTTCCTGGCCCACCTCATCCAGGCGACCGCGCACCACCTCGACACCTTCGGTTCCGAAGCCTGCAAGCCGCTGTACGACGCCGTCCTCGACGGCCTGGGGACCAACAACAACCACGCGGCCTTCGCCAGCGCCACCGACGCCCTCGCCAGCCGCCCGGCCCTGGCACGTGAACTCGGCACTCCACTGACCCGCGCGCTGCTCGCCCGTCTCCAACAAGCCCAGGACGCCAGCGACGACCTCGCCGCGGCCCTCATAGGGGTGGAAGCCGCGGACTGTCTCGTCCAGCTCACCCTGGCCGGCGTCACCAAGGCCGCTCGTCTCCTCGGCGCCATGGACGAAGCAACCGAGGACCCGGCTGCACTTCCCGAGGCCATGGCCACCCGCCTGCCGCGCCTCCTCGGCGTCCTCGACGCCCACCATCCAGGCGCCGGCCTTCGGGAGGCCCTCGAACGCTGCCTGATGCTCGACCACACCTGCCGGGACGCAGCCTTCGAACTCGCCCTGGGCGACCTGCGCCAGGCTCTGGAACAAGACCAGTACGCGCCCATGACCGAACAACTCCGCAACACCCAGGATCGGCTGGCCGAACTGATCACTCTCGACCCCCACCGCCTGGACGCCCAGCTCTACCACGCCGCCATCGAAGCCGTCCTCGGCCTGTCCGCCCCTGACGCCCCCGCACGCGTCCGCACCGCCGCATCCACCCTGCGCGACGTCCTCCACCGCTACCGGAGCTATCGCTACCGCACCCGCACCCCGGCCTGGGCACGACCACGCCAGAACGACGTGCTCGCCTGGTCGGAACTCACCGTCCTACTCGACGGTGCCGCCGCACACCTCGCCCACGATGACCCCTGGTACGAAGGCGGCCACGGCATCCTCACCGCGCTGCTCCGCGCGTACACCGCGCACAACACGGTCGCCGTCCTTACAGACAGCCCGGCGGCCGCCGCCGTGGAAACCTTGGTGGCGCCCGTCATCGAAGATGCCTTCCTCCAGCACGAGCACCGGCAACGATTCCTCCAGCACGCCCTGGCCCACGACGAAGAGATCCGCGACGATCCCGCGGCCCAGCAACTTCATGCTGCCCTCCTCCACCGCACCGCGACTAGCGCAGGATCCCATGATCAGCAGGCGGGTGATCAGGGAAAAGCACGGCGCTGGCAACAGCTGGCACACCAACTGAAAGACGACTTCGCTGCGTTCGTTGACCAGACACCCGAGCATGTCCTCGACCGTCTGGAGCTCAGCCTCCGCACCCACGAAGACGTCCTCGCGGCCATCGCCGACCCCAAGTACGGTCGCCTCAAAGCGCAACTACTCAAACAGCTGGAAAGCTCCCGTGACTGGCTTTCCGGCATCGCCGACGAGTTCACCGCCCTTCTGGACACTACGATCCGCTTCGCCTACCAGTGCTACGACATCGGCCGGAAGATGGGCGGCTCCTATACCGAGTACCTCCGCAGACGAGACAAGGACGGCAAGAAGCAGAAGGTGGACGAGGCTCTCTTCCATCAGCACTACCGGGAAGTACTCGCGTTCTCCGCCCTCTTCAACATCGTCAGCGCAGAAGTCATCGACAAAGGCGGCGGCCGCGCCGACATCATCGTTTCCTTCGGATCCGTCCAGTTCAACGTCGAATGCAAGATCGAAGAAGACGACGCCAGTGAGGCCGGCCTACGTCAGTACGTCGCGCAAGCAGCCGAATACCAGAACACCAACGCCGCCTTTGCCATCCTCCTTGCCCTCGATAAGACAGTCGGCGCCGAAGGCGCCGCCAACCTCTTCGACAGCATCTGGATCGAGCCTGTCCAACGCGCCGACGAACGCGAACCCTGCCACGTCGTGATCATCCGTGTCCCAGGAGGACGCGATAACCCCAACCTGCTACGCCCAGCATGACCACTCGTCGCTGACCTTGCTACGGCTGGTCGACCGTCGTCGCCTGATGGACTTGTACGCGCCTGGGTGGCTGATGCTCCACGGCTGTCAGGCCCACTCCACGCCTAGCTCCCGCAAGGCGTCGAGCTGCTGCGCTGTGAGTTTGTCGCGTCGTTGTTTGGTGTTGCTGTACCAGATGCCGAGCTTGGCCTCCGTCCCGTCGGGCAAGGTCACCACCGCCTTCCGGGGTACAGGCCGGTGGGTGCCTTCCTGTTCGACCCACTGGGTGAGGGCCGCCAGGCCCCTCTGGAATGCCTGCTGTGTCTTGCTCCCGGCCTCCCCCGGGCCCTTCGTCGCGCCCTCAGCGGCTGGTGCCGCAGCCGGTGCCTCGTCCGGTGTCACGCCCAGCCGGGGCAGCCGTTCCTGCTGCTCTCTGGAGAGCTCCGCCCAGTTGCGGCGTTGTCGTTGGAGCCATCGTCCGAGGTCGTCGTTGTCGTGGAGGACGCCGGGTGCGATGTCGGGGAGCCGGCCGCCTGGTTCGTCGGCGGCGAGGTCGGCGAGGACGCGGTGGTGGCGCTGCCAGTCCAGCGGCCAGGGGCAGTTCCAGTCCGCATCGATCGCGGTCAGCTGCCCTGCGCGCTCCGCCGCCCGGACGGGGTCCTTGCCGAGGCCGCCGTTGCGGCGGAGGTTGGCGATCAATTGTCCGATCGCGACGGGCCGGCCGTCGGGGTCGTCCCAGACGGCGTCCTGCCGCGGCGCGAGGTGCCCCATGGCGCGCCTGTACGACCGTAGGGTGGCGAGCTTGTTCTCCCAGGCTTCTTCGCCCGGTTCCCACACCATCCCGGCGTCGGGGGCGTCGAGCAGTTCTTTGCGGTGGGGGTCGAGTTCTCCGGCCCGCCGCGCTTTGCGCTGCTGATGGACCCACCTGCCCAGCGGGAACGCTTTCGTCACTCCCACCTGGGTCTCGACGTCATACGGGACGGCGTGCAGCCCGGTGATGTTGTTCTCCGCCCGCCACCGCAGGAGGGCCTGGTAGCCCTCAAGCCAGACCAGTGACTGCGGCCGGTAGACCCGGGTGCGCAGAAACGCGGCGATGGTGGCCGGATCTCGGGGACTGGAGAACTGCAGCAGCTCCGACTCCGCCACGCCGCTCCCGGCCTCCGGCCCTTCCGGGCCGGTGCCGGTGGGGACGCCGGTGATGATGCGCCCGTCCTCGTCCCGCTGTACGTGCACCTTGCGCGTCCCGCGGGTCAGGGCCCGGCTGGCGAGCTGTTCGGTGAGGTGTTCGGAGTGGGAGCGCAGGCCCTGGAGGACGGCGACGAGGGGGGCGTAGGAGGCGCTGGCGACCATGTCGGTCGGATCCTCGTCCGGTTCCAGGAAGACGGGCACGAGGATCCGCGCGGTCTTGGTGGTGCCGTCGAAGTTGGGTCGTAGTGCCCGGCCGATGTTCTGCACGATCTCGACCTGGGAGCTGCGGGTGTCGGCGAAGCAGACGGCCTCCACTCCCCGTTCGCCCCGAATGTCGACGCCTTCGCCGAGGACGCGGCAGCTGGCGAGGAACGCCCGGTGCACCCGTCGGCCCGCGGCATCAACACCGTTGGCGAACTGGCGCAGGATTTCGCGGCGTTCGGTGACGAGGTGGTCCCCGCACAGCCACGCCGACCACACCCGGTCCGCGGGAACGTGCCGCCCGGCCTCCTCGACATCCCCGGGCACGGCACCGAGAGGAGAGCGCGGCCGGTCGGCAGCCTCGTCCAGGGCGTGGGCGGTGACCTCGTCCGCATACAGGTCCGCAGCCGTCCGAGGCAGGTTGAGGGCGAAGGCCTCGGCTTCCTCGACCCGGCTGTGGAAGGTCATCATCGTCTTGATGTTGCGGGCACTGGCGTGCTCCAGGAGCGCGGCCTGCAGCAACGCCAGCCGCCGGCCACGCCGCGCCTCGTCGGACAGGCGCACGGAGTAGTCGGGGTCCTCGATCTCCAGGACGTCGATCTCGAACCCGGCGAGGACGCCCCGCTCGACCGCCTCGGCGAGTCCGAACTCGGCCAGCCACGGCCCGAACGTGGCCGAGTCCTGGCCCATCGACGCCAGCTCCAGCTCGCGCCCGTCCTTCCCGCGCTGCGGCCTGGGGGAGGCGAGGATCCGCGGGGTCGCGGTCAGGTAGAGCCGGAAGTCGGCGGGGATGCGGGTGTTGTCGTGGATCGCCGCCCACGACCGACCAAGATCACCCGCAGTCGAGTGGGCTTCGTCCACGACCGCGAGATCGAACGGCGCCATCCGTTGCCCATACAGCCGCTCCCCGCCCGCCAGAGCAGCCTCCAGCGGCCCGCGCATCGTCCCCCGGCCCGTCGGGTCGTCGAAGTCGTCACGGTCCACGAGGGAGGCGTACGTGGCGAACACGACCACCGGCCCTGATCCCGCCCACAACGCAAGCTGGATCGGGTTGGTCGTCGTCCGCACGCCCAGCGAGTCGAGCACTGGATCGCTCTCCAGCGAGCACACCGCCACCATCGCCGCGCGGTGACCCACCGCCCGCCACGCCTGAGCGGTCTGCACGAGCAGGTCCAGGGTCGGCACCGTCACCAGGATCCGGCCGCCGGGGAAGCTCTCCAGCGCGCATGCGGCCGCTGTGATCGTCTTCCCCGACCCGGTCGCCGAGATAATCATCCCCCGCGCCCCTTGAGCGGGTACAGAGGATCGTGCCGGGAATCCCACCCAGGAGCGAAAGGCTGACTTCTGGCGCACCTGATGCTCGCGCAGGCTGATCACGAGTGTTTCAACCCTTCCTATTCCGGCGAGAAAACAAGCCCTTCCACCGACCGATCACAGCGCCCCTCGGCTCCTCAGAAGGCGCCGGCACGGGATACTTCTCCCGCCCGCCGCACTCGGGTAGCTCGTCCTCGAAGTCACACGCGGCCACCGCTTTGACACCCAAGGACCACAGCGACTCGAGCACAGCCGCGACGGCCTCCACCACATCGGCCGGCGCGCCCGACGGCGCCTCACATTCCAGTACGGTTGGCCACTCAAGGAAGTCGTAGGGGTGCGCCCGCCTGCCAGTGGCGTAGTCGTTGTACCCGGCAGAGAGGTGCACGGGCCCAACGAGCAGCCGCTGATCCCCGCCCTCCAGGCGGAGGGAGTCCCGGAGCCGGGCGATGACCGTCGAACCGTCCGCATCCACATAGACCGAGGCATCCGAATAGGGGAAGTTCGGAGCAGTACCCGAAGGCAGTAGATCATCGGTCACGAAACGGCTCCTAAGATGAAACGATGCCAGGCGGGCACAGCCCCCGTTTCCGCCAACGCTACATGGTGCATCAGTTGTGAGGCACCACTACGCCGAAACCCAGACGATCGAGCAACCCCACCCCTACAGCCAGCCAGGCCCGCGACAGCGGGCCCACCGGCCCTGAAGGCGCAGCCGGAAGGGCCTAGCGGGAGGAGCGCAGCGGATCCCGCCCCGGGCTGAAGCGAAGCACAAGCCCGGGGCGGGACAAAGTCCCGCCGGCCCGGTAGCGCAGCGGACGGGCCATCAACTCCACTGCGCAGCAGTGGAGTTGAACGTGGGGCGCAGCCCCACGCCAGCGCTCCCGCGGAGCGGGAGCGCAACACCCTCGCGCAGCGAGGGTGTTCGCTTGCACATCGCGCAGCGATGTGGTACCCGCGCCGCGGG
>NZ_JBIBHT010000022.1:0-13447 GCF_042957155.1 Streptomyces sp. NPDC008121
GATGAACGCCTTCCCCAGACCCATCCCCTGGCCCAGACCGTGCCGGTCCACCCCCGCCGCAGCCGCACCCTGGCCATACGACAGCGCCAGCTCCAGCGGAGCCCCGCCGCGGCCCGGCAGCGACACCAGCGGCAGCACCGTCGTGAACGCACCCGTCTGCTCACTGATACTGCCCGAAGCCCCCCCGCCCAACGCCACCGCACCCGACACCCCGCCGACGGCAGCCGCCACGGATCCAGCGGGCCCAGCAGCGGGCGTGACCACTGGCACGGTGGTGACGGCCACGACTACCGCGGTGGCCAGCCCCACACGGCGCAGCCAGCCGGTATTTTCGGCTCTGGCCACCCCAGCAGAATCAACGGGCAGACGGTGCAGCATGACATCTCCAGCCAGGAAGGGCATACAGGTATCGGCCCAGCCAACCGGCCTCCTTCACCGGACGGAATCAGGCAACCGGCGCCTCAACGGCCTGACAGGCGACAGGCCGACCGGCCGGCCGGCAAGGCTTTCCAGGGCCAGGCCAGAAACGGGATCCGCCCGCCTCAGGCGAGAGCCTTTGGTCGGCTCCAGGACGCCGCAACCGCAAGCGCACGTGCCCTGACCGCAGCGCCTGCCGGATGCCTGTAACACACGGCGCAGTCCCTTTTTGCCAGGGGCGGGCCGTGCGGCGTCCAGGCGAGCCGGGCGGTCCGGACTTTGCACCCGTCTCTACAGGCCGGTACGCACGCCGCCGCCAGAGGCATGCCGACAGACGGCAGTGCACCGGTCTCTCTTTCTCCTTCACCTGGGGAACCGGCGGCCGAGCATCTCTGTATGCTGCCGCACTGTCATTGTCGATCATCGTGGCCAGCTCGGGCGCGGTGAAGCAGAAACGCTGGAAGTGGGCCGACCCCGTCCGTTACGCCGCCTCATCGTGCCTCAAGACGTTTCGGGAACAGCGCGGGTCAGATGTGCGAGGGCGGCGTGCAGGACGGTGGCCAGTTCACGGGCTCCCGGCTCGCTGTCCATGTCGCGCACTACCAGGCTCATGCGGCCGGTGGGGCGGAGGCGGCAGTTGCCGGGTAGAGGCCGGTCATCGTCTGCGCGGCGGCCGTTGCGCGCGTATGGCCGGCCGTTCGATGACGCAGAAGACCGGCAGGGCCAGGCAGATGACCTGGATAGGAGCGGCGACGCGGGGGTTGTGCTCGAGGAAGCCCGGTGTGACCCCGAGTGGCCCCTTGGAGTCGTGGTAGCGGCGCTCGACCGCGGCCCCTGGCCCTTGTAGTGGACCAGGACCGGCCCCGGGGCAGCCTGCTCGGTGCGCTGCTCATCTCCGGGGACGGCAAGACGGTCTACGCCGCGACGGCCGATACCACTGGGGCGGCATCTACGGAGGTCGACCCCTCCACCGTCGACGTCCAACGCAGCGCCTCCGCCAGGATCGAGGCTGTTCGAAGCCTCGCGGCGTCACCGGAACGCGGGCACGGGTACGCCGTCAGCCGAGCCGTAGAGGAGTTCCAGGTTACGGATTGCACGCGCAGCTGTCCGGTGAATGGGCCGGCACGACGGGTGACGGGCCGGGCTGGCTAGGACCAGGCCAGAGGGGCCGCTTGGAGGCGGTGGGTTTGCTGGGCGCGCCGAGGCCAGGCCGTGGCTCTCCGGGCTGCGGCTTTCGCCGTGCCAGGACCCTGTTGGGACTTGCTGCCCGCGGAGCTTTACGTCCCGCCGGTGCCAAGGCCGGTGTCCGGTACACCCGGCCGTGGGTGGTCTGCGTCGATGGTGAAGAGACCGCCGTCCGGGTCTTGGAGGGTGGTGTGCCGGGCGTCTTCGATGCCGGAGGGGTCGTGGGCGACAGTAGTGCCGCCATGGGCCAGAGCGGCGGATACTGCCGTATCCAGATCGGCGACGCTGAAGTGGACTAGCCAGCGCGGCCGTAGCTGCGGTTGGGGGGCGGCCTGCTTCACAGGGCCGCTGGTCAGCCGGGCGACGGCGCGACCGCCCCGCCGCAGAACAACCTGGTCTTCCTCGTATGACGTGTCGCCGACGGTACCACCGCCCTGCCCCCACCCCAGCACCTCCCCGTAGAAGAGGGCTGCATCGAACGCATTATGTGTGCGCAGTTCCAGCCAGGCAGGCGACCGCTCGGAGCCGACACTCCACTCAGCGAGCATGTCCCCGTCCCAGACACCGAATACAGCTCCTTCCCGGTCAGCCACCAGGGCGGCCCGGCCGCCCGCTACGTACGAAACCGGGCCGACTCCGACCGTGCCGCCCCTTTCCCGAACGCGGCCGACCGCCGCGTCGGCGTCGTCTACGGCGAAATACGCGGTCCATGCAACTGGTACGGCAAACTCCGCGGCAACCGCCCCGATACCAGCCACGGGCACACCGCCGACCTCCGCAACAGAGTAGGCCCTGCCCAAGCGGCCCGGCCGGAACTCCCACCCCAGGACCGCCTCGTAAAAGCGCTCAGCCCCCTCGCGGTTCCGCGCCGCCAGGCTCAGCCAGCAGGGTGCACCGATCAGGTCTGCCGCCAAGATGACCACGTGTCTCTCCGTTCCGGGTCGCCGTGCCGAGGCCGGACTCCGACGTTCCGGTTCCCTGGGTTTGCAATACCGATTCCGCCTCCGCACGAAACACCTCATCCAGATGCACCGGCATTGCCCGTAGACCGGCTACTTGCACCCCGCCTTTGGCACCCCCCGGACTTCCGGGCGAACAACACCGCCGCCGGCTCCGCCACAGACCCCTGACCACCGCCATTCCCATACTGGGAACCGGATACTCCACAATAGACCGGGCGGATGCGGCCCGCGCAAATGCCCGTCTGCCGGGAATGGGCAAGGCGCGGTCGGCAGCGCACCGAGCCCCAGTAGTTTCACTGGGGACCCTTCCGGAATCCGCCCTGCGGCGCCCTGTGGGCCGGTCCGGCGGCGCCCACATGACCGCACCGCGACCACCGGACAGTCCCGAACAGGTCTGGCCGAGGTTGTCGGATCCCTGACGCTAGGTGTCTCGTCCACGGTTCCGTTGAGGGGTTGTGGCGTTGCGGCCGCAGACGGCCAGCGCGGGTCCAGGCAGCGCCGGAGGTGCACGGTGGGAGCGTGTTCAGCAGCTTGAGTTCCTGGCGGCTTGGCGCCGGGACAGAAAGGATCAAGCCGTGGGCGCCTTCTGGCCTGGCCCGCAAGCACGCAGGTGACGGGCCTCGGCCTTGTTCTGCCCGCGGAGCAGCCGTCCCAGGCCCGGTTCGCCAGCCGGCCAGGACTGCGAAGCTCTCCTGGCCGTGGACGAGCCGCAGGGCAGGCGGGAGCGCAGGTCCCACGCCGGTCATCTCTACGGCCAGGTGACGGGCAGCGTCCAGTGAGGGAGGGTTGCGGTGGGCTCGAGGAGGTGCTGTCGGTAGCCGCCCTCGACCCAAACATGCCGGATGCCTGGATGGCCGACGGCGACCTGGTCCAGGAGGTGGGTGGCTGAAACTGTGCGCATGGGCGACCAGACCGTGCCCCAGCTGGTGATCGGGAGGCCAGACCACGGATGGGGTGGCGTGTCCTGCCTGACGGACCTGAGGTGCCCCGAAGTTTCCGGACAGCGGCCCTATGGACCGGCTCCGCCAGCGGTCCAGGAATCGGTCTGTCGATCGTGATGGCGAGTTCTGCCCTCGCCAGGCTGCGCGGCTTCAGGGGCATGCTGAGACCAGGCCGGGTCTCCTCCCCCCGGCATTCGGCCGCTTCCCTTTACGAACCGGGATCTCGTCGTCCAGCACATCGGGCCTCAGGCGAGTTGAAGGTGTTCCAGCGAGACTGGACCTGAGGGTTCAGGCGCTCGCACCGGACTGTCAGCGGCTGGTGGGCGCGGAGCTGGCCGGGCGATCCTCGCCGGGATCATGGCCAAAGCCGGGATCCTCGCCCTCCACACGCACTGCCAAGGCGACTCGCCCGCAAAGGCAAAAACGGCCGGTGGAGGCCGCCACACCCCGCTGAACAGCACTAATGTCCCCGCCTAGCGAAACGCTCCAGGAGCGCATTCCAGCTGCAGCTCTGTCGGGTATGGCGTGCTTTGTTGTTGACGCGGGAGGAATGGGGGCATCTGCGTGGTGGGGCGGGTCCCCACCCGGCCAGCGGAGACGCCCCGGTGTTCGCCTATTCCTGCCGCGTGTGACTTGGAGCTGGAATTCCTCGAAATGGTGACCATGGTTTCTCGTCGCGGCGGAGGGGACTGGCCTTGCGAGCCCGGCCGCCGTACGACGGGCCCGGTGCGCACCGCTCTGCCTTCGCAAGCACAACACTCCCGAACAGATCGAGGTCGGCTGCTGGACCGGCGTGGCCCTGTGTCCCGCAGAGGCCGCGCCGTCGTTGAGGGAGGCGCTCGCCGGCCACCCGGCGACGGAAATGTGCTTCTTGACGGCACCGTCGCCGAGACTGGCCGGGCCCAGGCCGAGGTCCACTACTCCGGCAAGGCTCGCCGCGAAGGTGTGAACCTGCAGGTTGCCGCCGCGGACGAGAGAGCAATTCTGCGGATCCCGCCGGCCCTGCCCGGCGCAAGCCATGACGTAACGCCGCACGGGTGCACCACATCGTGACCATCTGCGCACAGCTGGACCTGGAGTCCTGGCCGACAAGGGCTACATCGCAGCTGACGGCACTGTTACCACGCTGGTCAAGCAGGCCGAACAGCGACCTCTTGCAGCAAGCACCAGGCACTGAACAAGGCCCCTGCGGCACTCCGGGCCCCGGGTCGAGCGCACCATCGCGAGAATCAAGCAGTGGCGCATCCCCCGCCATGCCCGGCCGCTGTCCCCAAGGACCTTGCTGACCTGCGGCCACCCACCAGATCGAGCCGGTTAAGAGGGGTTGCTGCGTCACCCTGCCGTGGCATCCCGGCTGAATCGCATCGACCCCTGGTCCGCAGAGTGGCCTGTCGCAAAATGCGCCGCTCGGCTCGTCGCAGAGTCGTCGTACCCGGACGGGACATCCGCGCCTGGACGGCTTCCTCCATGCTCTCGCCGCGTACTGCACACGAATTACGGACTCAGGACATTGCTAGTCCTGGATCGTGATATCGGCGCCGTAATAGTTGTCTTTAGCTTCACATGTGATATTCGTGTTGTCCCGCAAATTATTGACAGTGCACCCGCCCGTGTTCCATCCCCAACTGTCAACCTTCATTCTTACTTCGATGTTATCCGAGCTTCCGTCAATGCCGTAGTAAGCGGTTGCGTACGTTGGGCCGGTGGTCCACCAGGTGAGATGGAAAGTGGCCGATTTGCCGGGCTCGATGCTCGACCCGTCGGCCGGGCGGCCGTCCTGGAACTGGTCGCCCTTTACCCACTGGAGGGTCAGCGTGTGGCTGCTGTTGTTGATTACGTTGAAATTTGAACTGAACTGTGCATGCGGGGCCCCGTCCGAGAGCTGCGGGAAAGGAGCTTGACTGGCGCCTGCAGTGGGGGCTCCGATCACACCTGCCACCAGCGCAACAGAGGCAAGGGCAGGAAGAATTCCCGCGCGCCTCAGCCGCCGTGACGGCCAGAGACGCTGTTCCGGCCCGTCGGCCGGTTCCCGGCCCAGCGTTGTCATAGAGCGGTTACGTACCAATTTCTCCACCACTTTCCAGGCAATTGCACAGTGCGCCTGACAGCCATCGCGGCTGCGACGCCTCAGCATGGTGGCAATACCTCCAGGGTCATGCATCGGTCGATCGGTGGGTCTCTCGGCTGACGGCACTACCGGCTCGTCGTTGGTGGGCGTGGTCAGGTCAGGGCTCTTGCAAGTGACGGCAGCTGTGTTCCGGTGTCTGTACTGGTCAGCGCCTTGGCGGGGGGCATGCGGGCATGAGGACGGCCAACGCGATCATGAACGTTTGGTGTGACGCCTCAAGAGACGGTGGCCCGTGGACGCCACAATGCCCAGCAGGCGTGGGGCGGTTGGGGAGTGTCATGGCAGCCGGCGCGGGGTGTTTCACATTGCGTGAAAATGCGGGTGCGGCCGCCGAGGTCTCGGGGCTGTTGCTGGAGGTAGACATGCGCGCTCCTGGACGCTCGGTTCAGCCTTTTCGCCAACGTCGCCCTGGCGTGGGTCGGCACCGCCTCGGCTTCATTTCAGCACCACCTCACCAGGCCTCCTCCCGCCCCGACACCGTGTGGGTCCACTACACGCGCATGGCCCGCGAGCGACGCCCCGACGTGCTGCCGCACCTCAGCATCCAGGTCAATACTCTGTCTTTCCGGCGTGGTGACACCATCGGTGGACCTCGCTCGCACGGTCGCTGGCAAGCGCCAGAATCAGTCGGCCCCTGTCCGTCCTCCTACCTCCTCCGAGCTGCTTCGGAGCCGACCCCTGGCTGTGGGGCTGTGAACTCCTGAGGCTGCTCCTGCAGGCCGGGGGGACCCGGGAGCAAGCGCAGCACCTGTTCGCTCAAACGCGTGCCGGTGCATCTGACCAGCAGCCCGGCGGCGCAAATGACCGTTGACGGCCCACCCGGTCACATCGTGCGAATCCTCGCCTCGCACCACAACAGCCTCCAGCCGGAGACGCAGGACGTCCTCGCCCAGTTCGTCAGAACGGGTCGGACCGATGATGCCGAATGCGCCCATGACGCGCTCTACGCGCTTGTGACTGACCCGCCGGCCGGTGTCCCTCAGCTCGGCAGTGACACGCGGAACCCCGTCGGGCAATCCGATTCTGTTGGATTCGCGTGATGCGTCCGGCGAGCTCGGCATCGGCCCGGGCCCGGCCGGCCCGCGCGCCCGCACCGGCCAGATGCCGGTAGAAACCCGGCCGTGAGACCCGCAGTATCCGCCACAGCCGCTTGACGCCGAAGACGCGATGATCATCGAAAACTGAAAGCGGCTGCTCACCAGCTGGTCTCGCCAGCCAGATACTTCACGGTCCTCCGAAGGATCTCCTGCTTCAGCCGAGGAGCTCCTTCACCCGCGCCCGCAGCTGCCGGTTCTCCCTCTCCCTCGCGGTGGCCTCCACGGCCCCGGGCCGGGCAGCCTGCTCCGCATCCCGGGAGACGAGCCAGATGCCATATCTGGAAGCAGGACTTGGACAGGCAGCAGCGGGCACGGGCCGGTGGGCAGCGAGGTGAGCGCCGGACGTACCGTCCCGGTCAAGTTCTCCCTCAGCGGAGATGAGGGCCCGGACATCCGTGCCCCGCACGCTCCTTCCTCCCGGTGGGTGGCCTGCAGCTCCAGTGCACCTGTCGAGATCGTCGAGTCCACCGCCAGCCAGAGCGGCCTGACCTACCTTCCCGCCACCCAGGAATACCAGTACAACTGGAAAACCCAGAAAGCCTGGTCCGGCACCTGCCGTACCCTCACCCTCGACGACGGCACCGTCCGGACCCTGAACTTCCAGTTCAGTTAAGCGCGGCCTCGCGGCCGCCGGGTCCCGTGCACGACAGCGGAACCGGAAGGAAGGCGAAAGGCGCCGGCAGCACGCCGGCCGTCCTGGATGCCGCCGCCACGGTATCCCTCTCCCGGCGGCGGCATCCGTCATACCCGCGCCCTGCCCGGGAGCCCAGGCCCTCGCTGATCGACTTGGCTCGCCCGCCACGCCGGAGAACACCGGGAGGCGGGGTCGGGTTCTGCCTCAGCGCCCTTTGCACCCCATAGTCATTCCGCGTCCTCAGCGAGACGGGTGGGGCCTTACCCCACACCACTCGCCCCCATCTCTCATCACCGTCGGCCCCCACTTGCGTGGAGCGGGCGGGGTGCCCGTGTCTGCTTGGTTGGCCCTGGTATGAGCTTGTTCCGCTTTGACGGGCACCTGCACTCTCTCGGTTTTGTGATATTGGAGCGAGAGGTGCGATGTGACGGTTCGGGTGCCAGCGGGTGGGCCGTCAGTGACGGCAGGCCAGGTAAGGGTCTTGTCTTTTCCCTTTTAGGGCGTGCGGGAAGGGCGGCGTTGCTGATTCTGCAGCGGGGTGGCTCTCATGGGGCGGTACCTATGTCTGGAGACGCACTTCTGACCGTTCCGAGTGCTTCGCGGCTGCACCGTGGTGGCGTTGGTGTCAGGTGAGCGCGCTGTGGGCCCGGTCGTCACGGGGTCGTGCCGCGGCCGAGAGCAGTGCCGGCTTCCCAGACGCTGAAGTCGTCAAACGTCAGATCGTTGTCGAGGTATGCGCGTATGAAGTCAGGGGCAGACTGGTCGGTTCCCATCTGGCCGGCTCGCTGGGGCTCTATGTATTTAACTCTGTTCTTTCCGCGGTAGGCTAGTGCTGCATGAGCGGCTTTCCTGCTGGTCTTTTCTAGTTTCTTCGTGCCCCAAAGGGAGAGCAAGAATACTGTCCCCCGCGGGCGCGAAAGGATTGCGTCGTTCATCTCGGAGGCCGATTTTCCGCTGTATATAGCCGGTCCATAAATTATCCGGTTCTTTGTGCGCGTCCAGTTGCGATGTTTGTCTGTAGGTGCGATTTTTCGCCCCTGAGTCAGATTCTCAATGCAGGAATATGCAGTGAGGCCGCAGATCGCCTTTCCTCCGCTCCTTCTGGCGCCTTCTGATACGGCTGGCAGATCTGCCAGGGTTTTACTTTGCCCTGTATTCAAGCCACGTGATTCTGCACTCCATTTCAGGTTTTCCCATTCCAAGTCGGAAAGTTGCTTGACCCCCTTTTCGATGTATCTGACGGATCTGTCTTTCATCCAGGCCCCCACCTTGGAGACTGCCCGGGAAACTTGTTTGGCGGCGTGGGGGGCGAGGATGCTGCCGATAGAGAGGGCGGCGCCAGCGGCGGCGAGGGTGATAGCAGCGATCGTCATGGGGTCGTCGATGCGGTTCCGGCCCAGACTCATGGCGGCGATTTCGAGTGCGGTGCCCGCTGTTTCGAGGAATCCGCCGATGGCCGTGGTGACACCCAGGAGGCCCGCCGGGCCGCCGAAAACGGCGGTGAGGGCGAGTGCGATGACCATGGAAGCGACCGCGGTCCCGATGACAGCCCAGCCGGAGTCAGAGATTGCGGTGGTGCCTTCGGGGTCGATGCGGTTAACGGGGTTGGCGCTCATGGCCTGGTAGCGGTTGTGCTGGGGAGCGGGGTCGGGGGTAGTGAACCGTCCGGTGGCGGCATCGTAGAGGCGGGTTTTGAGGTACTGGGTGCCGTGGGGGTCAGAGTATTCGCCAGCGTAGGTGAAGGGCTGGCGGGCCGCCCCAGACGGGCCGGCGGCGCTGGCCGGGGCGGCGGGATGGGGTGTGCCCTCAGGGGCGGCGGGCTGGCCGTAGTCGGTGTACTGCCAGGCCTGGGACACCTGTCCGCCGTCAGCGGTGGTGAGGGCGGTGGTGTTCCCGTGCCGGTCGGCGAGGAGGTAGCCGGCGCCGGTAGGGGCCGCCTGCTCTGCCCCGTCACCGGTGAGGGTGCGGGCCTGGCGGATGCCAGCCAGGAGGTAGGAGGCGGTGGCTGCGGGATCGCTTTCCCCGGTACTGCTGCTGGTGGTGTGGGTGTCGTTGAGGAGGGTGCCGTCGGGGGTGTAGTGGAAGACGGTGGTGTGCTCCTGCCCGGCCAGACCGCTGCCGCCAGCCCCGCTCCCCGTCCCGGTACCGGCGCCTGGATGTGCCCCGGTACCGGCACTGTTTTCAGAGTCCGCGCTGCGGGGGGCGGGGCTCTGGGTGAGGGTGGCGCGGGTGCCGTCGGCCCAGTAGGTGTAGCGGACCGTAGTGCCGTCCGGGGCGGTCATGACGGCGGGCTGGCCGTGCAGGTTGTACGCCCAGCGGGTGTCGTCATGGGCAGTGCTGAGATTGCCGTCCGCATCGAAGACCTGCTTCACCAGCCCAGGGCTGCCATCACCGCTGGTGGTGCGGGCGGTAAGGCGGCCGCTGGTGTCGATGCTGTTCTCGGTGGCCGTGGTTTTCCCGGCCTGGTCTCCGGTATGAGGCGTGATCTCAGTTTTCACGACGTCGCCGGAGACGTTCAGGGTGTAACGGGTGGAGGTCAGCGGCTTGCCGTCCGCGCCGGTGACCTCTGAGCCGGTGAGACGGTTGTACGCGTCGTAGGTGTAGCGGGTGGTGGTGGTCACCGGCCCGCCTGGCGTGCCGCCCTCCCCGGCCGCAGGCCGGGTGTCAGTGCGGGCGGTGACGTTGCTGTGGCTGTCGTAGGTGTAAGCAGCTTCCGAGATAACCTCGCCGCCGCGAGTGGTCGTCTCCCGCTTCACCTGATGGGCATCGGTGAACTCGGTTTGGGTAGTGACGCCGTTACCGCGGTCGGTCTTCGTGATGCGTCCCAGGCCGTCGTAGGTGTAGGCGACCGACGCCTTCACCGGGCTGTCCTGATCGTCCCGTTCATGCTGCACCGCTGTGTTGAGGGTGCCATCGGGGTTATAGGTGTAGAAGGTCGCCAGCCCCGCGGTGTCCGTCGCTTTCTGCAGCTGCCCCGCGCCCCCGTATTCCTGCCGGACTGATTTGCCGTCGGGGTAGGTGACGGACGTGACGTTGCCGTCGGCGTCATAGGCGTAGGAGATCCGGCTACCGTCCGCGTCATCGGGGCTGAACACGGCAGTGACGGCGCCGGTGTGCGGGTCGTAACTGTAGCCGGTGCGCTCGGTGGTCTTCCCGTCCGCCGAAGTCACTGCCGTCTCTGTGACCTGTCCGGTGTCCTTGTTATAGGTATAGGCGGTGCGGATCCCGGACGGAGAGACGGCTTCCTTCACCTGCCCGCCGCCGGTGTACGCGAAGACGGTCTTGCTGCCGTCGGGGCGGCGTTCCTCAACAGTCCGGCCGGCGGCATCACGGATGTGGCTGGTACCAGAGCGCTCCTCACCTCCCTGTCCCGCGGTGAGGGTTTTCACCACTGGTGCACCAGTCAGATCACGGGAGCTGCTGGCCGTGACGCTCTGGCCAGGGAACGTGCCGGTGTTCTGGGGAGTAAGGGTGGTGACGGCAGGGGTGCCGGCTGCGCTGCGGGAGGGGGTGAGGGCGATGTCGCCGGACACTGCCCGGGCGGTACGGCCCAGACCGTCATACACAGTGCTGTTGCCGGCTTGCTCCGTGCCGTCTGCGAACGACGAGTCCGAGGCGACCGGGCGCTCGGCGTTATCGCGGGTCTCGGTGGCAGTGACCACCGCTCTGGCCGGGTCGGTTTCCCCGGCTGGGAGGGTCAGCGTGGTCACCGTGGACGTGACCGTGGTGGCGGCATCCGTATAGACGGTGAGCCGGGTCATGCCGTTCGGGGCGGTGGCTTTCACCGGCCGGCCGAGGGAGTCGCTGGTGGTGACGGTGGTCCGCCCGGCGGTGTCGGTGACCTCCGCGGTCCGCCCCCCGTCGGTGAACGTGACGGCCTGCAGGGTCCGGGCGGCCGGATCATCGGTGAGCTGGCCGCCGGATACGTTGTCGGTCTCTTTCACTACCCGACCCAGCAGATCCCGGTGCTGTACCGTCACGTGCGGCTTCCCGCCCTGCCCCGGCGTGGTGACAGTGGTCGTGAGCGGGGTGTAGGCGGTGGTGACGGTCAGGCCCTTGCCGTCCGGTCCGCCCGGCTCCGTGTACGTGGTAACACGCCCGGCCTCGTCGTAGCCGGTTTGCGTGGTACGGCCGTCGGTGCCGGTAGTGCGGATGACCTGGCCGGTGACCAGGTCGGTCACCTCGCTGGCCGTCCCGGCCGCGGAAGTGACAGTGGTGGTGCGGGTCCGGGCCCCGGTATCGGCGGTGGTCTCGTAGGTTTCCGTGAGCTCGTCTGGGCCCTCCATGCCGTCCGGCTTCGCCCCCTCCGCCCAGGTAACGCTCTTGCCCGTGAGTTCACCATGGCCGTTGGTGGTGAACGCGGTGACGGTACGGGCCGAGGGCTCCTCCTCCCCGGCGTTCTGCACCGCTTCAGTGGTACGGGCGATGCTCTTCCGGTCCGGGGCGAGGGCATTTTCGGTGACAGTTCGGCTGCCGTCCGTGCCGGTGACGGTGACCTTCACCGGCAACCCGAACCCGGCAGGCACACCCTCGCCGGTGGGGGTACCGAGGGCGGTGGGGTCATAGGCGGTGACGGTGACCGCGCCGGTAGCATCCGTGCGTTCCGTCTCACGGCCGTGTTCATCGAACCTGGCCGTCTCGGTCGTGGAACGGGACCTCCCCGTGGCAGGGTCGTGGACGGTGACCTCAGCT
Source organism: Streptomyces sp. NPDC008121 (assembly GCF_042957155.1). NCBI lineage: Bacteria > Bacillati > Actinomycetota > Actinomycetes > Kitasatosporales > Streptomycetaceae > Streptomyces > Streptomyces sp. NPDC008121. The sequence goes on from NZ_JBIBHT010000022.1 coordinate 12,057, forward strand.
TTCACCGGCTTGCCGTAGTTGGCGGGCAGCGCAGACGCCGGCGGCGGAGCCTGCCCGCCCTCCCGCTCGCCTTCATAGGTGAGCTGCTGACTGCGGACCGGAACCGGTTCACCGTTGATGTCCAGCGATGCGGTGCGTTCTTTCAGCAGGTGAAGGCTGTTGTAGACGGAGCGGACGGTGGACTCTCCGTCGGACAGCTCGGTCACGTACCGGTAGTCGGCATCGGCGGAGTCAAACAGCGCATCCGCACTCTCGTACTGGCCGCGGCCGGTGAAGTCATGCCCGGCATGCTCGCCCTCAGTACTGAGGCGGAAGGTGCGCTCGGGAGTGAGGTTGTTCCCTTCCGGGTCGGTCACCTTCAGCGAGGAGGCCACGGGGAAGCCGTGCGGGGCGTCGTAGCCGATGCGGGTCACCGCCCCCATGGGGGTGTCGACGCGGGTCAGGAGCCGCCCTGGCTGGTTTTGGGGGGTGTGGTCCCATGCGAGGCGGGTGACCTGCTCCCCGGGGTAGGTGATCGAGGTAAGGCTGCCGTCGTTGAGGCGGAGCACTGTGCGGGGGTGTTTGCTGTCGCTGCGGACGGGTGAGGTGACCGTAACCTCGCCGTGGATGCGATAGTCGAAGGTGACGGTCTGCCCCCAGGCATCGACCGTTTTGACCAGGCGGTGCTGCCCGGTGTGGTGCTCCCACAGGTAGGCGGTCTCGTTGCCAAACTCATCCCGCTCCGCGATCAGATCACCTTCCGCGGAGAAGAAGAGCTGGCGGCCGTCGCCGTAGGCCAGCACCCACCGGTACTTCCGCAGCAGGTCAGCGAGGCCCTCGCGCTCGCGCAGGACCCCAGGTGCATCACGCAGGGCGAGGTCTTTGAGGAGGTAACGCTTCAGGCCGGTGCCGGTGGTGTCGCCGGGATGGATCGGGTAGCTGCCGGCCCCTGAGGGGGTGTGCAGGGTGCCGCCGCTGTCGGGGTCGATGAACGGCTTGCCCAGGCCGATACCGGCCCCGAGGCCGTGCCGGTCCGCGCCCGCGCCCGCGGCATTCTGATCGTAGGCGAGTGCCAGTTCCACCCCGGTGCCGCCACGCCCCGGCAGGGAGAGCAGCGGCAGGACGGTAGTGAAGGCGCCGGTCTGTTCGTGAATGCTGCCGCTGGCTCCGCCGCCCATCGCAACCGTCCCCGACACCCCCGCCGCGGCAACAGCGCTGGCGGCAGCAGCTGTGGTGGTGGCGGTGACGGGGACGGCGGTGACGGCCATCACGACGGCGGTGGCCAGCCCCATTCGGCGCAGCCACCCCGCCCCTCGCCGCCCAGCACCCGCACCGCCGGGTGCTGGGCGGCGAGGGGCGGGGGGGTAGGCAGCGGTTCAGGGGTGTGCCATTGTCCCCACCCAACCGCTTCC
>NZ_JBIBHT010000022.1:13457-27953 GCF_042957155.1 Streptomyces sp. NPDC008121
CGGTGGATCCGCGGTTGTGAACCTGGCGCGGAGGCGGGGCGGAGGCGGGGGGGCGGCGGGGGGGGGGGGCCCCCCCCCCCCCGCCGCCCCCCCCCCCCCCCCCCCCCCCCCCCCCCCCCGCGGGGGGGGGGGGGGCGGCGAGGGGCGGGGGAGAAGGCAGCGGTACAGGGGTGAGCCATGGACCCCACCCAACCGCTTCCCGATGCGCGGGGGTATCGGGAGGGAGGGCTTCCCCGGGCCGGTGTTGGGGTCGGCTGATCGGTCGGCCTTTGACGGCCTGGTAGGTCCTGGGCAGCGCCCTGAACCGTTCCGACATTCCTGCCGGTCCTTTGCTGGCCGGTGATCAGTCTGCTCATGGCTATGTGTCAGCGTAGTGGGCTGCCTTGAACTCGGTGGAGCTGATCATGCCCAGGCCTGAGTGCAGCAGGCGGTTGTTGTACCACTCGGCCCAGGAGGCGCTGGCGTACTCCCCGCGGTCAGACCCCCACCCTGCAGATATCTCATCTGACCGCGTGTCCGAAAGGCTCGGGGCCTGTCAGACACCGTGGCTCGCATACGGAGCCTCGTTTCTGCTGCGGCACTTCCGCATTCTTTGGGTATGAAGCCGGAGGCGTGCCGGGCCGCCATCCACCCGCAGGCGCTGTGCAGACCGATCGTGCTGCCACCGGTCAGCCCCGGTCGCCAGACGGGCCCGCCGGAGGCCCGGCGGGGACCCGTTCCTGCGGGTCATCGGGAGGCCGCTGCCGACCGCACTCCGGGTGGTGTAGCCGTCTGGCGCCGAAGCGGAAGGCGTGAGCCGTGCCGTGCTATTCCGCGGGGGAGGGCTGCATGTCGAAGCCCGCGGCCTGGGTTTCGGTGCCAGTGCCGGTGAGGGTTCCGTTGCTGTTGTATACGTACTTGCCAGTGGATTCCGATTTCAGGAGTGAGGATCCGTTGTCGGTCTTGTGCAGGGTGAATTTTTCCCATGGTCCGACCTGATCGGAGGCAGCCCGCAGGTGGTAGGTCGGGTCCGCGGTACCAGTGGTGCTCTGGTCCACCATGACATATTTGCCGTTGAGCCTGGATTTCAGGGCTATCTCGTTGTTCTTGAGCAGGACTGCGGTGAACGTTTTTGCGTCCTGGGGCGTGTCTGCATGTCCGAAGCCGAGGTAGTCCCGTGCGGTTCCAGGCCGGGTGATCAGGTAGCCGTCCTTGCTGTTCAGAGTCACATCGGTCTGGGTCTTCTGGATGACGAAGACTCCGCCGGTGACGGCGGCCGCCGAAGTGATCCCGCGGTTGTGGAACACCCCATCTGGGTCCTGCGAGCTGATCAGGGTGCCGTCGTCCTTGACCGCTGCGACGGTGGCACCGTTGATGTCGGCCGAAACGGAGGTGACACGGCCGTCATCCACGCCCGCGGGGAGACCGATATATTCGCCCCATCTGTGGACCTTGCCGTCCTTGACGGCCAGCCCCGTCCTGCCGTTGTTGGACAGGGCGATGGAGGTTACCCCGCCTCCCTCGGCCAGCTCAGCCGGTACCCGGGGGGCCTGGCCCCAGGCGTGGACGTTGCCGTCCTTGACTGCCAGGGCCGAGGTCCCCCTGCTCTTGACCTCGGTGACACCACCGGTGGACAGGTCTGCGGGCACGGCGATGAGGTCGCTGCTGCAGCCCCACTGGTAGAGCTTGCCGTCCTTGACGGCGAACGCCGCCTGCAGCCTGGGATTGGATTCCACTACTGTGGCACCGCCTCCGCTGGCCAGGACCGCCGGCATGCTGGTCAGGTACTCATCGGGACACCAGGTTCTCGGCCCGAACTGCTGGACGTTGCCGTTCTTGACTGCCAGGCCGGGACCGCCAAGGGCAAGCGCCGACACGCCGCCGCCGCTCTGAAGGTCCTGCGGAACGCCGACGGACCCGTTCACCTTGACGATGTTGCCATCCTTGACCGCCAGAACCCCGTAACCCGGGGAGTCCGAGACAGCGATCGCGCTCACCCCGCCCTCCTGCAGGCTCTCGGGGACAGCAATGCCTTCAGAGGTGAACGCCAGCCTCGACGGGACACCCGCCGCTGCCGTCTCATCACGTTCGGCACTCGCGGTGGGGATGGTGTCTGCTGCGGTGGCCGGGCTGACTGCGGCTGTCAGGGGAATGGCTGCTGCAGCCACCGCTATGGCGGCCAGCAGACCGCGCCGTAGTGACATTGTGGCTCGCATAGAGCTTCCTTTACGACTGCGGCTGTGCCGCTTTCAGATAGCCTGTCCTGTCCAGGAAACCTGCGGGATGTGCGGGGCCACCATCCACCGGTCGGCGGGGCGGCAGGACGAATCCTGAGTCGGTGCGGGAGTGTCAGTGCTTGAGTGCGGGCGCGACCCTGGTGCCGGGGCTTCCGGGTCTGGCAGTGGGTGGCGATGCAGAGCTGGCGTTTCGGGTGTGGGTGCATGTCGGTGGCCTGCCGACCAGCGCTACGCCCGCATAGGGCCTTTCCTGCTCTGCGCTCCTTGGCACGCTGCTTCCGCGGCTGGTGGCATGCTGGTTTCCAGCGCGGAACGCCAGGCCGCCTGCATGGTCGTGGGATGTCCTGGGCCTGCAGTGAGGGTGAACTTTCGTTTCGCCGGCACCCCGGTACGCCTTGTCCGCGAAGGCCGCGGTCTTCAGCCGCCACAGATGTGGTGACAGTGTGGCGGGGTGCGGGCAGCGGTGATCTCCGTCCGGGCAGGGACGGCGAGTACCAGATGAGCCACCGGCCCAGGCCGGTGGCTCATCTGGTACTCGCCGTGCGTGCGGTGCCTGTCTGAACAGCCGTCCTGGCTGCCCGCCCTCGCGGTGCATCCGGCGGTCGTGCCGTCGACGAGGGGCGCACTCAGGGCGGGCCTGCCGCAGTGCACGGCGGCCAGACGCGTGATCACGGCTGCTCTTCCTGACCCGGCCCGGCGTTGCCTGCGCAGGTACACGAGGGGCGATCAGGGCCCGCCGGGACGCAGGCAGCCTGCACCGCGGTCACCCCACAGGTAACGGTCAGCACCGTGACCCCGCACCACGAGGGCATACAAAAGGCCGGGTGGGGCAGGCCAGGCGACCAGCAGGGCCCCACCTTCGCGGAAGTCTATGCCGATATTGCGCGCGCAGGTGACGCTCGGCGCCCAACGCCGTGGGGGCAATACCGCCGGGCTGCCGTATCTCCCCCGGGCAGGCTGCCGAGCCGGTCTGGCAGTTGCGCCCCGATCCAGGCCGGCGCCGGCCTCTGCCCCTGCCAGGACCCAGGATTCGCTGCCGCCGACTGGTTGTGTACGCCTTTGCAGGGTTGTCTGTCGTGCGGCTGAGTGTCTGGCCGGCCGATACCGGTACTGGTGATCACCGCGGACTGTGGGATGCGAAGACGCCGCGGGCACGGTGCCCCTCAGGCTGGAAGGCAGTTCTGGTGAAGCTGAGAACAACGAGGAACCGGGCCGCAGTGCTGGCGGTGGGCGTGGCTGTGGCGGCTGCCGGCATGTCGGGGGAGGCTTCTGCCGCTTCTGCCGCGTCTGCGCCCGGGGGGACGGCTGAGGTCCGGGCTGGCGAGGTGCGTCTGGCTCCTCATTGGGGCCTGATTCTGCCTGTTGATTTCACCTGCCCGGCCGGTGAGACCGTCACCTCCCGGAAGGCTGACATTCATGTCCCCGACAGCTACCCCTATTTCGCCTACGCCGTGGGGTCGGTGGCCGGGGCTCCGTGCACGGGGGAGCCGCAGCATGCGGACATCCACGCCCAGACCGCGATGCCCGGGTTCCCAAAGCTGGGGTACGGCATGGAAGCTCTGCCCAGGGTCATCCTGAAGACCAGTACAGGTACTCAAGCTGTTGACGGGGGGGAGGGGCTGGATCCGGTGAGTCGGCCGGGGCGGATATGACGCTGCGTCTGGGTGGCAGGTACGTCACCACGCTCGGCGGGGAGACGCAGGGCGGTTACCTGAGCCCCCAGGACCGGGAAGAAGCGGACGCTTCCAGCACCTTCACCATCGTCCCGCTGGACAGGAACGAGGTCGCGCTCAAGTCGAAGCTGAACGGCAAGTTCCTCATGGCGGACCAGAGCACCAACGGCCCCGCCGGCCCCACCTACCATCTGAGAGCAGCCGCAGACGCAGCCGGCCCCTGGGAAAGGTTCAGGCTGGCCACGACGGCTGACGGCCTAATCACCATCAAGTCCGCCTCCACCGGCACATACATCTGGAACGCCTCCGGCTCCGGCACCCTGTCCGGACACGGCACACAGGACCAGGCCGCACAGTTCGCCGTCACCCCCGCCAACCCCGGCTTCCCCCTCCCTGCTGCCTGATCACGAGGTGCCGACCGGCTGCGTGGAGGTCCAGGTGTGGACTGCCGCTCGGGTGGACACGCTGATTGGCAGCGCACCATCGACACCACGCGGGCTTGGCCGATCCCCGGCAGGCAGTGGCCGAGGGGTGTGTCACGAAGCATGGTGTGCTGCCAGGGAGCGTGCGGCAGGAGCCGGCGCCCGGCACCACCTGGTGTTCTCCGACCGGCGGGTGGCCGCTCTGATCCGTCTGCGGCACGGTCTTCCGCATGCGGTGCTGGGGCTGCTGTTCGGTGGCGACCGCTCCGCCATCACTTGGGCGATCGGTGAGGTACGCCGGCTTCTCGCCGAGCGTGGATGCGCGGTCCGTGACCGTCCTGGTCTGCGGCCTCGAATCCTGGTTGACGTGTCCGTCTATGCCCACGCCGGGGGTGGCCGAGCTGCGACTGGACGCCACCGGAGTCCAGGCCCGCCGGCCCCCGGCCGGCCGTGGCGGACCGGTGGGGTCTGCATGGCCGTGCTGGCTGGCTGGTCCCTTATCGGGGCATTCACTGGCGGCGCTGCGGGCAGCTGAACCCCCGCCCCGGGTTCTTCGGCGTACTCAACGCCGTCGCTATAGCCATGGCCGAAGACCTCATTTCCTTCGTGCTGCCTGCGCCGCTGGTGAACCTCCGCTTCGGTATCGGCAGCGTTGTCACATCGGTATCCGGGCCGCTCGTGCCGACGCCCAGCACTATCTAAAGATATTTTCCAGATGGCGCGGTCATCTCCGGCCGGGGGCAGGAAATCCTCCGCCTCCTATTCCAATTGCGGACCCCCGGCCGCCTACCGGGGCATGCTGGACCTCGCCCTCTCACCGCTTGCCCTCCAGGTGGGTGCCGGGGGCCTCCAGGAAGCCCTCGGCGCGTCCGGCGGCGAGGCCGGTGCGCAACAAGGAGCACCCAGCCGGGTGCGGCCGCGAGCAGCCTGACCACGAAGCCCGTGACCGGGCCCAAGGCATGCGGGCGAGTGCCGCGTCCTTGTCTCAGCGAGTGATGCGGGCGGGAAGCGCGGTGAGGAGGCCGAAGGTGAAACGCAGGCCGTCCCACCGGGCAGGGTTTGCCAGGCCGCCACCCTGTAAGTTGCACATATCACTCATACAGTGCATGTCCGAAGAAGGTGGCATGGGTCACTGGTTCTACCGCAACTTCGTCGAGCCGGGAAAACTCCCGCTGCTCATCGCCCTGTTCTCGTTCGTGGTGACGTTCCTGGTCACGCGGATGATCGTGCGCATGATCCGGGCGGGAAAGGGTCCGTTCGGCAATGTGAAATCCGTCGGCGGACTCCACATCCACCATGTCGTACCCGGCGTCGTCCTCACCGTCCTGGGCGGCTTCGGGGCGGTCGCCGCCGGCCGGGAAGGCGTTACTGCCTGCATCTTCGCTGCCGTCTTCGGGATCGGCGCGGGACTCGTCCTGGACGAGTTCGCGCTGGTCCTCCACCTCGACGACGTCTACTGGAGCGACCAGGGACGCAAGAGCGTCGAGGTCGTTGTGCTGACTGCGGCCCTGGTGATGTTGGTTCTCGGCGGCTTCTCGCCGTTGGGCGTCGACGCACTGACGGCGGACCAACGGCAGAACCGGGGCGTCTTCATCCTTACGCTGCTCGTCAACTTCCTCTTCGTCCTGACCACCCTGATGAAGGGGAAGTTCCGGCTGGCGGTGCTCGGGACGCTGGTGCCGTTCGTGGCGATCATCGGGTCGGTCCGCCTCGCCCGGCCCGGCTCCTGGTGGTCCCGGCGCCTCTACCGGCGCCGCCCCAAGGCCCGGGCCCGTTCCCGGCTGCGGACCTACCGACACGACCGGCGTTGGGACAAGGTGCGGCGCAGACTTCACGAGGTGATCGGCGGCTTCCAGGAACGGGTGCCAGGCCACGGGTCCGACGGCGGCGGCTGACGGTGCCCCGCCAGGACTCGCCCGGCTTGAGCACCAGCACAGCCGCGACGTGCCCGCTGTCCGCCAGGTTGTGCCGAAGACGAGCAGCAGCTGGGCGAGCGCGCCCCAAGCCGGCAGGCCGACCGTCGGTACGAAGCTGCACGAGCTGGAAAAGCGCAGTGAGGCAGACGGCGCCGGCGCCCTCAGGGTTGCCCTCCGGTATCGAGCCCGGTCCGTACGGTGGTGTCCAGCGGCCCCCGCTCGTGACGGGCGAAGCGCCGCCAGCCGGGGGCTCACCGCCGGCCCTCCAGATGCCTGCGGTGCATCCGCGCCGGGAGGCCCGGGCGCAGGCAGCCGCCGGCGCGGCCGGCGACGAGGCCGACGCGCAGCAGGCCGGCCCTCCTCCCGAAGAGCATGAGCGCCGCTCTCAGGGCGGCCGGTACTTGGCGTTGGCGCGGTACAGCGACTCGAACTGCCACCAGCGGGGAAGAGGCTGAGCAGCGAACAGTCCGCCGACGGTAAGCACGTGTTGACCGAGCTGGCGGCAACCGTGCACCGACCGGCAGAAGAAGGCTTCCAGCCACTGCCATACGGTGGGTGATCGAGTCGGCCTTCGGTGGGCTGGGGTGAGGTTCAGGAAGGCCCACCCGGTGCCGTAGCGCACCTCGGCGGCCATCCGCACCGCACGACGGCGCAGCTCAAACGGGCACTGGGAAGAAGACGCCGTTCACTCGATCTCCTCACATGACAGGATCTTTTCCGAATCCGGAAGGGTCAACTTCCGTTAACGCTTGCTGATCTGCCGGGTTCATGTGTGAACGGCTCAGCGGGACCAAGTTGTGTTTGTCCGGTCAGTGACGGCCCAGCGGGAACCTGGCCCTAACCAAGATCCTTCCCAGTGTCCCCAAGCTGACCAGACCAATCGGCGGTGGCACGCCGGCCTCAATGGATCTTGTTGTCCGATGCCGACCCGCACGGCCCGACGGTTACCTGGTCCCTCACCCGTCCTGTGTCTTCTGGAGCCGCTATGCCATTCCGTCCGCCAGCCGGCACCCCCCGCCCAGCAGTCCCCGGCAATACAGGCACGCGGCGGGAGGGATGGCTGCGCCGGACCAGCGTGGCTACAGCGGTCGTCATGACCGTCACCATGGTGCCCGGCATCACCACGCCTGGCACCGCTACCGCTACCCGGACGGCCGGAGCCGCCGCGGCGGCGGGGACGGGGGTGTCCGGGACGGTCGCGATGGGCGGCGGCGCCACCGGCAATATTCATGAACGGACCGGCGCTTTCCAGACCGCGCTGCCGCTGGTCTCCCTGCCCGGCCGCGGCGAAGCGGGCATCGAAATCGCCCTTGCCTACGACCAGACCGCGGCCGCAGCCGGGTCAGACCGTCACGGGCTGGGACAGGGAATGGGCCTGGGCCAGCCGTTTATTGACCCCGCCGACGGCGGCACCCTGCACACTGCCTCCGGCGCCGGCAGCTACCCCATCAGGACCAGCGACACCGAGGGCACCGGTCTGGGGCGCTACCTGCTCAAAGACCTCGCCCTCCGCGACGCCCCGGGCACGCTCCCCCCGCGCGAGGGCCTCGAGGATGGGCCACGGGAGTACCGCTGGGTCCTCACCTATCACGACGGCCGGAAACACTTCTTCTCCCCCCAGGGTGACCTGGTTGCCGAGCAGGACCTGTTCGGGAATGAGGCCGCCTACGAGTGGGAGACTCACGGAGGCCAGCACCGGCTGCTGAAGGCGGTAGATGCCTTCGGGCAGGCTGTAGCCTTCGACTACAGCGCCGAGGGCGAGGTGACGATCACCTCGCCGGTGCGCAGTGACGGCAAACAGCCGCGGATTGTGCTGCACCTGGACGGCGGGCGGCTTGCCTCGCTGGCCTATCCGGAGGACCAGAAGATTCAGCTGGCATGGGACCACGCCCCTGACGGGATGCCCGGACGGCTCCTGACCCGCGTCGAAGCACCCACCGGTGCTGTGACCCGCATCGGCTACGACCAGCCGCACGGCACGCCCACCGTCTCTTCTCTTAAGGTCACCGACACAGAGGGCCGGAGCCTGGCCCCGGAGCGCACCTTCCGCCTGGGCACCGAAGGGGAGCATGCGGGGCATGATTTCACCGGCCGCGGCCGGTACGCATCCGCGGATGCGCTGTTTGACTCCGCAGATACGGACTACCGGTACGTGACCGAACTGTCGGACGGACACTCCACCGTCCGCTCCGTGTACAACAGCCTGCACCTCCTCAAAGAACGCACGGTGTCGCTGAACGCGGACGGTGAGCTGAAGCCGGTGCGCAGCCAGCAACTCACCTATGAGGGCGAGCGTGAGAACGGCCAGGTGCCGCCGCCAGCTTCCGCCCTGCCCGCCAACTACGGCAAACCCGTCCGCGCGACCGACACCGTGCACGACCCGGCGACCGGCATGAGCCGCACGGCTACCGAGACCGCACGCTTCGACGAACACGGCCGCGAGACCGAGCGCACCGACGTCACCGGCGCGGTCACGGTCACCGCCTACGACGCCACCGCCCTGCCCCGGCACACGGGCGACACCGGGCCAGAGGCCGACAGCGGCGGGGGCGACGGGCAGCCCGCGGGGTACGGCCTGCCCGTGAAGGTGACCGTTACCGGCAGCGACGGCGCCCAGACCATCACCGAACACACCCTGTCGGCGGACCGCAAAAGCGTCGCCAGCACAACGGAAGCGGTGAAGAATGCCGGGGAACAGGAACCTTCGGCACGTACGGTAACGCGTTTCCGGGTAGATGGGCACGGTGAGCTTTCGGGCAGGACGGTCACCTGGGCGCCGGGCGCGGAGCCACAGGGCACCGGCGGACCGGACGCGCTGGCGGAAACCTACGAGAGCACGGTCGATACCGGCGCCCGGACACGCACCGGCATGGTGAAGAGCGGGGCAGGTGTCAGCAGCGAGGTGACGGACCTTGTCACCGGGCAGGTCATCCGGGTCACGGACCCGGCCGGCCGGACAGCGGAGACCGGCTACGACCTGGCCGGCCGTCCGGTCAGCCGGAAGGTCCCCAGCGGCCCGGACGGTGAAAGCCTGCTCACCACCACTGCCTACACGCCCACCACGACGACCGTCACCGCCCCGGGTCAGGACGGCCGCCCGCACGTGACGGTGGAGCACCGGGATCTGCTGGGGCGGGTGGTGAAGCGCACCGACAATGTCCGCGAAGGAAGGCTCACGGGTGATCCGGCTGCCCGTACCCTGCAGGGCGTCACTTTTGAAGACGGGGGGCGGACAGCGAAGGTCACCGACCAGGCCGGCCGCATTACCCTCACCACCAGCGACTACCTCGGCCGACCGGTCAAGACCACCGCACCCAGCGGCATCACCCGGCTAACCATCTACGCGGATGCCGCCACCGCGGACACTTCCTCAATCACCACGCTGACCCTGCCAGCAGGGGAAACCGACCCCGCCAAAGCCACCGTCGCCACCACCGTAACCCGCGACTACGCCGAACGGCCCGTCACCACCGCATCGTCGTACGCCGACGGCACCACGAGAACCGGAAGCACCACAGCCTACGACAGCCTCGGCCGGGTGAAGCGGACCGTTTCCGGCGATGTCGCTGTCACTCCCTCCTACGGCACCGGTGGCGCCGCTGAGGCCGCCACCCTTACCCCGCAGAACACCGGAACATTCCCCGGCCAGAAGATCACCGCCTTCGCCCCCGCCGACCTCACCGGCGCGCCCGTCGTGAAGACCCTCATCCCGGGATCGGACGGCGAGGGGCGCCAGGGAACTGTCCGCCTGCGCAACGCTGCGGGCCAGGTCACCGAGGAACGCCGCCCTGACGGAAGCAAGACCACGTTCGCTTTGACGGACGGCGGCCAGATCGCGCAGACCGTCTCCCCCTCCGGGATCCGCACTTCCTACCGCTACGACAGGGACACCGGTCAGCTCCTTGAGACCGCGGTCACCTCCGCGGACGGCAAAACGGTGGAGAGAACCGGCTACAGCTACGACCCTCATACCGGCGCTGTCACTGAAGTGTTCAGCCCCGGCGACAAGTCCAATAGCCTCATCTCCTATACCTACGATGCCGATGGCCATGTCACTTCCGTCACCTACCCCGACGGTAGGGCCGTCCGGCAGGACTACGGCGATGACGGCCAGCTGGAAAAGACCACCGACACGGCTGGGCTCACTACGTACTACACCTACAACCGTGACGGAACTATCGCGAAGGCCGTTCAGCGCGAACACGACGACACCGCCAGTCCCGTCACCGCGTCCGTCGTCTATACCTACGATGGCCTCGGACGCATCATCAAGACCGACCGCGGCAACGGCGTCACCACCGAAACCGAGTTCACCGACGCCCACCAGATCCGGCACCAGAAGACCACCAGCGACGGCCAGCTCATCACGGAGGCCGCCTACACCTACGACAGCCACAACAACCTCACCTCCCGGACTGACACCGGCCCCGCAGCCAGCGCTGACGGCACCCCAGGCGGGCCGGTCACCACCACCACCACCGGCTACACCTACGACGCCTACAACCGCCTCACCGGATCGGAAGTCTCAAGCCCGGACGGGGAGAAACTCAGCAGCCGCTATACCCTTAACGTCTCCGGGGACGTCGTGAAGACCGAGACGACACGCCACTCAGGCGACCAGGCCGGGCAGACGGCGGTCATCACGCACGGCATCGACGCCGCCGGCCGCCTTGCCACCCGCACCGTCAACGGCCAGGAATACACCCAGACCTTCGACACAGACGGCAACCTCACCACCGCACACGACAACACCGTGTGGACCTACAACCTCCACGGCCAGCCCGTCGCCCAAACCCGCCCCGACGGTTCCGCTGTCCGCTACACATACTGGGCCGACGGCACCCGCGCCACCACCACCGAGACCCCCGCCGGGGCAGACAGAAGCGTTACAGACGGCAGCAGCCCGCCGGAACAGACCACCCGCTTCTATTACACTCCTGACGGCGCCATCCTCAACGACACCCACACCAGCAGCACCGGAGCAGCAGATGCGGCTGACGGTGCAGAGGCTCAGGATGCAGTCACCGCCTCCTATCTGATAGCCGGCACCCGCCACGCCCGGACCCTTACCGGCGGCGGAGCAGACGCAGCAGCCCCCACCGGCGCCGGCTACCTCATTACAGACCGGCACGGGAACACCACCGCCCTCACCACCAGCAGCGGCCAGGTGTCCCAGGCCTGGCAGTACACCGACTACGGGCAGCCAGCCGGACCAGGAGCCACCCCTAGCGTGGCCGGAACCCCTGGCCAGCAGCCGCCTGCTCCGGCCGGAGCAGGCCGGCAGCCCTTCACCTTCGCGGGTGAATACACCGGCCCCGGCGGCACCCAGTACCTCAAAACGCGCCTCTACGACCCGGGCACTGGACGGTTCACCACCCCCGACCCCGAACCCCGGCACAACCGCTACCAGGCCATGGGCGCCAATCCCATCACCAACGTCGACCCCGACGGCACTACCGAAATCCCCGACTGGGCCAGCTATCTGCTCATGGGCCTCACGGCCGGCGCCGCCGTCCTCAGCGCCATCGCCACCTGGGGCGCCAGTGCCGCCGCTATGGGCATCTCCCTGGCCGGCGCCGCCCTCGACCTGGCCTCAACCGCCCTCGAGACTGCGGCTCTCGCCACCGGACGCCGCCAGCTCGACGACCCCCTTAACATAACTGCCCTCGCGGTCGGTTCCCTCGGCATACTGCTAGGAGGTGTCTCTGCTCTCGCCCCCTCCAAGCACATAGAATACGCAACGGGATACATCAAGCATTCCCTGCGTAACCTGCCCGTCCCTTACACCAGCAAAGCACAGCGGCACGCCCGCAGGTTCCCGGCCTCCAACGACCCCGGCCGCGCATCCAGCGAGGAAATCGTTGTAGCGCACGACTACGATCGCGTTCCTGAGAAGATTCGCCACGGGGTGTCTTCGAGGGTGCACGTGAGCTCGACTCTCCAGCCTCTCTACCGCAACGACAGCAGACCGCCGCACGAGATATTTGAACAGGGATTCACGCCGAGGTCTGAAGGCCCCGCCACTTCACTTCTTGAGTATCAGGCTCTGAATACGGCGTCAAAATTCGTAGGGTTCAGCCGGAACAGGCAGTTCGCCACCACCCGCTGGCACTACGAATACACATACGAAATCATGGGAGCTCCCGGCGGAATTGTAATGAACAAAACCACCCGGCATCCGGACTTTATCCACCAGCAGGAGTACGCTTTCCCATACGGAGTAAGACGCGAATTCGTATACAAGGCTACATCCAGGAACGGAATCGAATACTTTAACCCGCAATTCGACCCGGACGCCCTGCTGAAATCCGATACCCACATCCCGCACGGTCCGTGGACAGTCACCTGACCTCTGCTAATAGCTCAGCAGCGGACCAGAGTACAGAAGTGCAAGGGCCTGCTGTGTGAGGCGGACGCCTGCCGCCGTTCCGGGCTGGCCCCTCAGGTCAGACCGGCTCCCCCCTCATACGCCGTCGGGCGGCGACCAAAGGTGGATCCGGGGATGCAATCCGTTCAGCAAGACCGCGCCCCGCCCGGCGGCATCGCATCCAGCCAGGACTTCATGTCCCCGCCCCGCCGGCAGGGGCCGGACTTTCAGCAGTTCGCGAGCCTGGAGCTCTCCAGCAGGCCGAGGTCCCTGCCTGGCCGCTGGAGACACGAACTGCCCATGAGATGGCTTGCTTCGAGCGCTTCTGCCAGAGCGTCGCGTGCTCCGCATATACCGGCCAGCACCACGAAACACTGAGGGAACGGGAGAACGAGGTTCATCAAGGTCCATTGCAGCATCGACCGTGCCGAGAACCAGTACGACATCGCAGTCGTTGATCAGGACGGCAGCCAGCTGGGGAAGCTGAGGGCCAGCGACGACAGTGCCGGCTCCAACACCTTGTTGAAGCTGCTGTCCGCCACGGCGACAGTCCGGAGGAGCCCATACCGGTGGCGATCGAGACTCCGCGCGGTCTGCTGGTCGCCGGCCTGCGGGGCACCCTGCGGAGTAGGCCTACGCAGCCCTGCGCTCGTACGAACCCCGCGAGCACTACGACAGCCGGCGTTCCACCGGTGCACGCCACACCACCGCCCTGCGGAACCGCTCGAGAAGCTCCTCGGCTGCCTCTGCCGCTGCTTGCACAACCGCACGCCTGCCGACCCTGAACGGGCCTTCGCTGCAACAATCGCGCTCGCTGGCCAGAGCCTCGGGCCCAGGGAGATGTCGGCTGCCGCCCCGTTCCCCCCGGCCGTCCGTCAGCCAACGAGATCGGCCCCTCGAAGCCGCAAAGAAGGCTCCGCCCCCAGCCCCACGTCGAGCGGCTCGGCCAAGAGCCGGACCTTGATGAGTTGCACCTGAGCCTGAACCCGGACCACCAAAGGGTGTCGCACCCGACCAAGGCCTCGCCTCCCAGCTCTAACACCGGCAGTCGGTCGACCCCAGCGCCAGAACCGGATAATTTACCCGAACCTCAACACCAGCGACCTGCATGTTCGGTCATCTCTGGTGTCCGCCATATGAGGCGGGGTGAGGCCATAGGCGGCTCCGCCAGCCAGTCCCAGTACCGCCGGCCACTGGGACTGAACATGACACCACCACGCCGAGTTGACCCCCAGCAACATAAGACCTGGATCGTTTTCGCCGCTGTGCCGTTCTGCTTTTCAGGCGCTCCCCCATTTTTCCCGGTGGCTGCCTCCCGCTCGAGCGCGGCCCTCCAGAGCTGCCCTGCCCAGACCGGGCGCCACGCACGCAGGTGGATGGCTGATCGGCTGTGGGCGTGCCGGCCGATCAGCCATTCCGCGCAGCCCGCATGCGCCTCTGTTGGCAGGGTCCCCTGGGAGGTGTGGGCGGTGTTGGGTTCGGGTGCCTGTGTTTTCTCTTGTGTCTGGAGCCGGTATGCCTTCCCGTCCCGTGTTGTGTGTCTTCACCGGTGTGCCGGCCAGGGGTGCGGGGCGCCGTGGGGGCTGGCTGCGGCGGGTGTCGCTGGCGACGGCGGTGGTGTTGGCGGTTACCACGGTGCCGGTTGTCACTGCTGCTGCTTCCGTACCGGCGGCCGTGTCCAGTCCGGCGGGGGTGTCGGGTGCGGTGGTGTTGGGCGGGGGTGCCAGCGGCAGTGTCAGTGAGCAGACGGGTGCGTTTGCCATGGTGCTGCCGCTGGTGTCGCTGCCCGGGCGTGGTGGTGCGGGGGTGGAGCTGGCGCTGTCGTATGGCCAGGGTGCGGCTGCGGCGGGGGTGGACCGGCACGGTCTGGGCCAGGGGATGGGTCTGGGGAAGGCGTTCATC
>NZ_JBIBHT010000023.1:0-27840 GCF_042957155.1 Streptomyces sp. NPDC008121
CAACGTCATCTGGGCCCTGATCCGTGACCGGCGGTGCTACGAGATCACACCCCCAGCAACCACCGCAGCTTGACAACAACATTAGGAAGCCTTCTACCTCGCCGCGTTCGCCTCGCTCTCCCAACCCGAGTCACGCGCCTACTACGACCGCAAACGCCGCGAGGGAAAGCACCACATCGCCGCCCTCATCGCACTCGCCCGACGCCGCATCGACGTCCTCTTCGCCATGCTCCGCGACGGCACCTTCTACCAAGCACCCACACCCACTACGGCTTGACGAAAGCCATAGAGGCACCTTTTGGCCTCGGTTCTTCACCGGTCGCGTGAGGGCAGCCGGTCCGACGGTCTGCCCGTGATGTCCTCCTGGTTGGGTTCGGGCCATCGCGTGACGCTGCGGTAGCGCCGGGTTCCACCACGGGCCCGGGATTGTGCTGAGCGTCCTCCCTTTCCGGTCTTCGCCGGGTCGGGGTTCGGCGGGCAGGTGATGGCCGGAGACCAGTGATTCCCATCAGGTTTGTCACGGGCCGCGGTAGCGGACGGTGACTGCGCTATGCCGCTGAGAGGCCACGTTGAGGTGGCTCCACAGTGAAGGCCCGCTGGTCGCGCATGAGGGCCCACAACACGTCGAGGCGACGCCGGGCGAGGGCGAGGGCGGCCTGCTTGTGTGACCCGCACGCGGCCACCCGGCCTGACCTGGTCCTTCGCGGCTTCCGGCCCGGCCCGGCCGCCGTCGAAACCCGCTGGTGCGGCGACATCACCTACATCGCCACCGGCGAGGGCTGGCTCCACCCCCTTGCCACCGATATCGACATCGCCTCCCGCCGCGTCGCGGGCCGGCCACCGCCGGCCACCTGCGAACCGAACCCGTCGCCGACGCACTCACAGCCGCCTGCCGGACCCGCCGCCCGCCCGGACCGGTGATCTTCCACTCCGACCGCAGCTGCCCCTACACCAGCCATGAACTCGCCACCCTCGCCGCGCAGTTCAACATCCAGCTGTCCGTCAGACGCACCGGCCAGTGCCGGGACAACGCCCTCGCGGAATCGTTCTTCTCCACCCTCAAGAACGGGCTCGGCGACACTCGCCCCTGGCCAGCAGGGCCGCCGCCCGCACCGACATCTTCGAGCGCATCGAGAGCTCGGTACCGCCTCGGCTACCGCAGTCCCGCCGAATACGAGACCGCCTTGGCTATGCTGCCTTTCGCCCAAGAACCGGATATTGACCCTGACACGACGGCACGTCCCAGGGCGGCAGATCCGGCAAGCATTTGCGCAATGCCCCTGCCGCCAGGGCAGGGGAAGCCGGGCGTCACGTGCTCTTGGTGGTGAGGTGTATGAAGTCGCGCAGGCCGCTGTGCGGCATGAAGGCCCGTGTCAGCGCGGAGCCGATGCGCGGCAGGTCGCCCTGATCACGGTAGATCATGTACATGGGCTCATACCGGGGCTGGAACTTGGCTTTGAAGGTATGGAGGCTGCGGAAGCCGTAGTAGGGCTCCAGCGCTGCGCCGAGCTGGTCGAGGAACCGCTCGAGCGAAGCGGGCGAGTCGTCGCTGTTCTGGGAGGTGCGGGCCAGTGGAGCACCGGAAAGTGAGAGGTACGTGGCACCGCGGTCGCGCATGGCGGTGCATGTTGAGGCGATCATGAATTCCACCACGGGCGGGAAGCCGTCCTTCCGGCGCCGCATGACGTCCAGGACCCACCCCTTGACAGTGCGGCCAGGGCCGTAGACGGGCAGCCAGGAGGTGACGCCGTGCAGGCGGCCGTCTTCATCTTCAGCGAGCCCTGTGAGGACGTTCGCATCGAGCGCTTCATCGATCCCGCCGAGGGTGAAGCCCATTTCCGGCAGGCCCATATCGCCGACCCACTCCTCTGAGATGGCCCTGGCCTGGGACACCACCTGGTGGGGCTCTCGGGAAAGGCTGGTCAGCCGGTAGGTGATGCCTTCTCTTCCGGCACGGTTCAGGGAGCTTCTGACGCCCTGCCATGCCTTTCCGCGGAACTCCAGTGCCTCGAGGTCGATAACGGTGTCCTCAGCGACCTGCACGTACCGCCAGCCCAGTGCTGCCTGCGCCTGCTCAGCGGTGGTACGGGCTGCGGAAAAGACGCAGGGCGTGAGGCCCGCGTCCCCGCACATACGGTCGAAGTCTTCCAGCGCGGTGCGGCAGTGCGCGGCGGCGCCGACCGGGTCACCCAGGGCGATCGCGGTACGTGCGTGCACACGATAGGCCACATAGCCGTGCCCGGCAGCGACAGGAAGATAGGAGTTCTCCGGCCAGGTTGTCATCCAGGACAGGTTGGTGCCGCCTTCCAGCATGAGGATGGCGGCGGCCTCCTCGCGGCTGATGGCGTGCGGAGTGTTCCGGCGGCGGCGGGGAGGCGTGCGGAAGGCGTCTTTGCCGGCGAGAAGCAGCCCCAGCTCCGCAGCCCAGATCACCGCGTGGGGCACGAGGACGGGCAGCCCTCTCACGTCGGATTCGAGTCCGGTGATTTCCCCGATGATGATCACGGCTGCGATGAAGAGCCCCAGCAGCACGTTGAGCAGGGCGAAGAGCACCGCCCACCACCAAGACGAGCGCATCCCCCGTCTCAGGCCGTTGGCCAGCACAGCAATGACGAGCAGGGACAGCAGCAGCCCGGCGGTGCCTCCCCCGAGGCCCTCCGTAGACCCCACCGGCCCCTGGGCCGGGAAGAAGCGTACGACCAGCAGTGTCACGGCAATGACCAGCAGCCCCGACACAGCGAGCAGCCGCCATTCACGGCGGCTGGCCCTGCCGCTGCCGTGAATGGCGGCCGGGACCATCGCACGTCCCGCCGCCAGTCCGAGCGCCACCGCAAAGAAGTGCTCGACGTCGGTAAGAGTGCCCGAGTACAGCAGCCAGATCACTGCGTAGGCTGCCAGCCCGATACGCAGCCGCAGGCGCCACGGCGCCCGCAGCGCAGCCGATGCCGCAGCGCCAGTGGCCAGGGCGCCCGCGGACAGTCCCGTATCCAGCTGCCGCGCCAGCTCCGCGGCCCAGGTCCACCCGGAGCGCAGCCCCAGCACCAGACCAGCCGCCAGCAGGGTTGCTCCAAGCTGGCCTGCGCAGAAGACTACTGCGCTGCGCCCGGTGCCGATGAGCCTTTCCCCCAGCCCCACCAGGAAGATCAAGCCGCCCAGCACCGGAAGATACTGCCACGGGGAGGCGGCGAAGAACGTCCCGCTGAGGAACGTCCACAGGCGCCCGTTCTCCAGGGAAGGAGCACCGTAGGCAGCGTAGGGGTACCAGGGGGTGTCTTCCGCTGCTCTCCAAAGGGCACCGGATGCTGCGCCGGTAACCAGGACGCACAGGGCAAGACCGGTGGTGAGCGGCCATGTTTGGACTGCCCGATGCAGAGCGCGCAGGCGGGGCGGAGGGCCCACGGCCTTCGGCGTGCCAGCGTCATCGTCCATGCCGCACCTCCGCGTCCGGCGTTATACTTCTGCGCCCCTGGCAGTGGCAGGGGCAGACGGGCCGCATACACCCGGGGCCGTGCACGGCGGGGCGGAGCTAGCTGGTGGCGCGGAGCCCGGGATGTGGGGCCGGCCGGCCGGCCCGCGTTGCCCTGCATGCCGCTGATCCTCTAGATAAGTATTGTCCGCGCAGCTTTGTATTCGCGCATCACCGCGCCCGCCCTCTTTGCACAGCCGGGGGGAGGCGCCGGCGTGCAGGACGGAGGCCGCGGCGGCTGCGGGGGCCGCCGGCCGACTCCTCCCCCTGCTGGTGCTGCATCCCCCATGATTTGCAGCCGTGCCTGCCTGGACGAGGTGTGAGGCGATATCCGGTCGTGGGCGGTTCGGCCGGAGGGGCTCGTTCGGTGACTTCTTCGCCGGGCTGGCGGAGGTCTTGGGGCGGGCCGAGCCGGACGGCGTGCCTTCGAGCTCCTGGCGGACACGGCCCGTTTGCAACTCAGTACCCGAGTCAGGAACGGTCCGGCGTCTTCGTTCTGCCCCGCATCACAGGGGGTTCGCCACTGTGACGAGCTGTTCCGCTGGTGCACCCCGCGTCGGCACTCGCCCTCGCAGTGTCCGCCGCTTCGGGCGCTCTCCCTCGCCTCCCTTGACGGGCAGGACAGGGGGAAGCGCGCCGTCTCCTGTTCAAACCCGCCGGCGCGCGGTCTCGGCCATCGGATCCCGCTGAAGTGAGGATGTCTCCCGGCAAATTACCCCGCTACCGCCCGCGAGATTGGGACAATGGGAGTGGCCCGCGCTTCAAGCACACGGCAGTAGCGCTCGCCGGTGTCAAGGAGCGTCCACTGGTGGTACATGCGTCCGGACATCAGAGCACCGTCCTCGGCGGCAGTTCCGTGCCAGTCAAATTCCATGCTGATCCTGTACTCTCCGTTACGGGCGCCGGTCACCCGGAACGCCTCAACGGTGTGTCTGCTGGTCACCACGCGCTGAGACGACTCCTGAAGCCAGCAAGCCATCGCGCGGCGGTTTGTGATCAGTGCAGTGCCGAAGGCCAGGCTGCATTGCTCATCAGGGGCCAGGAGCTCATCAAAGGCGTGCACGCCGGCAGCCGGGTCTTCAACCAGGAACAGCCAGCGGTGGACAAGCGACAGTGCCCGGTTTGCGGGGTAGGTATCGGTGAAGTCGCCGGCCACGAGGTGCTCTTGGGGGGTAATCCGCAAGTGTGTGAACAGCGGCTCGAGGTCTGCTGAGCCGGTCAGTTCACCCTCGTAGGAAATGCGTGTGCCCGTGACCAGCCCGGTGGCGCTGCGGCACTGATAGTGCACGTCGGCCTGCAGACTCAGGCGGTCAGGGCCCAGTTCCTGTACGGTCATCTGCTGCACGTGGTGCCCGTGCCGGTCATGGGTGCCGTACGCCGTGATGCCCTTCCGGTAGCCATCACGGGTCCTGACCGGGTCGCCGACGGCTGGCACGATCTCAAAGCTGCCTGCAAACAACTGCAGCTGGCGCTCAACCAGCTCAGGGCTGCGCGGACGTTCATAGAGCTGGAACCAGCGGTAGAACTGGGCTGCCGCCGAGTTGTAGCGGCGCGACTGGCGGTACAGGTCAGACTCACTTGTCATCTGCTGGTGCTCCGGTCTCCTGCGCTGGACAGGGGAGTCGTGGGCCGGTATGCCGGCGGATCAGTCTCTACAAGACCACCAGCTCCCCCGGAACGGGCCCGCCAGCCAGCAGATCTTTTGGAGGAGCCCAGCCCGGCAATATTCAGACGCAGCACCGGCCATCACGCCAGGCATCCCTCAGCAGCAACAGCACCGCCCGGGATATTCCTTGAGCCTTTTTCATGTGTACGGCTGGCGTGTGAGGTGCTGGTCGTATGTTGACGGTGGCGTGACAAACGGGGCATCCCACTGGTCTGAAAAGCCGCCAAACGTAGCCTCACCTGTGTGTTCCCTATCCTGCCGCATGCGATCTCGACGAGGACCTTCTCGACCTGGTGACGATAGCCACCGTTGCGTGCCACGGCGGCCGGGCCTGCAGGCTGCGCCCGTACCACCGGGCCCGGTGCACACTCACTGGTCTACCTGCGTAAGCAGGACGCCCCCGGACAGCTCGCCGCGGGATGCGGGAGCGGGCACCGTGATGGTCCAGTTCGCGGTCGTGCTCGGCGCGAGCAGCCTGCTATCCCCGCTCTTCCCGCCGTCACCCGACGGCCGGCGCCGCCCGGCAATGACCAGGACGGAGGAAGCCCGCACCACCACCGGGAGACGCGGAACCCCGCGCAGCCCGCAGCGAAACGCAAAGGCCCCGACCCGCACCACAGGAAAAAACCGGGTTAATCGATCACCTCCGAACGCGGCATCACCGCTGACGAGCTGGCTCCCGCCAACGGCCAGGGCGCTGCGGGGGCGGGCGGGCACGGTCCGGGACAGGGCATGGCCTGGGCAAGGCGTTCATCGACCCGAACGGCGCCGGGACCATGCCGACCGCTGCCGACGGCAGTTGCCCTCGGCCCGTCGACGGCGCGGCGTCGACGCCGCGGTCGCCGAGGCTGCGCAGACGGCCAGGTCCCGGACGGGGCAGGACGCGTTGTGCCCATCAGCCGCATGACCAGGCAGTCGGCTGACCCGCCGGCCGCAGCGGCTGGCGTAGTTTTTTTCACAGCGTCATTTCCGCAGTCAGCCAAAAGACGGCTGCATTCGTCATCGGCCGGGCGCCCGGCCGGGTACCGGACCGTTCCCGCCACCAGGAGGAAATTCCACCGATGAAAGCTCTTCTCATAGCAGCAGTCTCCCTGTCTTTTGCGGGAATGATTACGCCAGCCCAGGCTGCTGCGGTCGACCCGCCTCAGGACCAGCTCGAGGACTGCAGCCAGAAGTGCATATCTGTAGGCGTAATAAACCACAGCAATTCAATCATGGTCATGCAGAAAGAAAGTCTCGCACAGCAGTATCTGACACGGCCGAGCCAAGTAATCGGAAAAGCCGGAGACGACGCAACAAGTGACTTCTGGACAGCACCTGCGGTAGATGGCGCCGGGCGCGAATCGGTTTATGCGTTTGGCAGCGGCGGTCCCCTTTTCGTCCACTTCACTACTACAGTGACCGGTGATACCAGCACCTCAGCCTGCTACTTCACACAGCCGGGCAGCGGAAAGAGGGTCGCCCCGTCTAATACCACCTGCCGGGCGGTCTCAGGAAAGAATGCTTCGAATCCCGATATCACAATCGTGTACTACTCAGTGAACGGTTCTCATCCTGTGGTCCGCGGGTGACGACGGCGGGTAGTCTGGGCCGGTCCGCGGCGGGCATCTGGTCGTCTCGGCTGAAGGTTGTCCCGTAACTCGGGCAGGGCCAGCGGGCCGCCACAGGCAGGCCGGCTTGTCCGGCAGCGCCCCGAATCGGGGCCTTAACGGGATCCCGGCCAGCGCCCTGAGCCCGAACCAGCTCTAGCTGGCGGCCCCCGCCTGGCCTGAATGGCCCAGTCCGCTCTATTCCGGCGGCACCTGCTGGCCGCAGCCCGTCACTGCTGGTTTCGCCATTCTCAGCGCCAAGACCGTAACGGCCGCGACATGAAATCCGTACATCACTGGCCTGGGGCGAGCCAGCGGCCTGGCACGGCTCGAGGTTCTCGCTGCCAGCACGTTCTTGTCCCTGGAGCAGTAAATCCGACCGGGGCCGGGAAATCCATCCATGCGGCAGCCGTGCCCTCGATCTGTCCGGTCTGCCGGCTCACCGCACACGAGCGGCCCGGCGGCCCGCCGGCGGAGCGTCACTAATGAGCAAGGCTGATGGATGGTGACCTTGCTATCGCCCACATTGATCATAGTTCCAGGTGCTTTGCTATCCCGGATGCACACATACCCATCACCGTTTCCCTGCGTCGTGTCATCCGCCGCTGGATCAGTTCCGGGAGTGTCAATTCCGTTAACAAACGCACTTGCAGACTCTGGAGCTTCAGTGCCTCCGTGCTCATAGTGGAAGCGGATCGCATCGCGGACAGTGAGCAACTGGTTCGCAGCGGCACACCGTGCGACTGGCTCGGGAGCTGCGGAAGCTGACGTCGCCACACCTGCTGCAAGCAGGGAGGCCGCCGAAACGGCGAATTCTTCCGAAGAAGCCGTACATCTGATTCCCCACTCCAGGAACAACCGCGTCTGCCCCTCCGTGAAGTACCGTCCGTCTCGGCTGGCTACCGGCTGGCGGCACTGGCGCCGGCCGGGCCCATCACAACGCCCCTGCTGCTCCACGTAGCGGGAAGGCGCTGTCGTCGGCGTTCTTCGTGGCCGACCTGCGCGCGGTGAAGGCACGGTCAGCTCACCAGAGCCACGTGTGTTCCCTCCTCGGGCGATCCGTAGTGCCTCCAGATTTCATTCAGCTCGTGCTGGTAGTAGAGCGCATGAAGCCCGGCGAAGAAGCTCAGGATCAGGCCTATCCACGGGTTACAGGACGGGGCGACACCTGCGGAACGCTGCATTAGGGCGATACGGACGCCGGACTGGTAGATGGACACGAAGACAGGGACGATGATCAGGGCTCCCAGCGTGACGGCGAGGACCGACAGGACGGGATCCGCTTCGGTGCGGTCATCGAAGTCGCGGGCCTCACGGTTGATCTTGAAGTACCACACGAAGTGGTAGATACCGAGTGTGAGCAAGGGCCAGACCAGCCAGGTCAAGAATATGTTGCGGTCTCTGCCGGTGATTCCCGTCATAACTGCGCCTCCTTATCCGAGCGGTCCCGGGACGTCGCACTATCTCCGGTTACACATACAGCTATTCCACCATGCCCAGCCTCGGGGTGCTTTCCGTGCGGATCGGGCGCGCATCTCACCGGCACTGCTGGCGTCACTGTCTTCGTCAGCCCCTCACCATCTGTAGTTGAACCCTGGCTTTACGCTGCCCGCTCGGCGCGGGCAGTACGGTTTCGCCTGACGCGAGGACAGGCCGGTGATGACACATACGGCGACGCGGGCCCGCGGCTTCGGCCGTCCGTGCCCAATGACCCGGGCGGCCTTCCGGAGGCATGAGGAAATCCCAGGAGGGACACGGTCAGGACCTGAATGACTTGGGTCCCCTTACGGCCGTGGGTGGGCTGGCTGAGCTTCACGGTGAGCAGGCAGTGGACTCGCCGGTCCTGCCGGGGATCCTTTTCCGGGCGATGACGTGGCCGTCCTGCCGTCTGGCGGCCGGGCGATGAGCCACGGCCCGCGTCCGCGAGCCTCGGGCGCTCTTGCCGTCCGCCGCCAGCCGCAGGGGACGCTCGCGCTCTGTACCAGCAGGCAGCAGCACGGCCAGGCCGTCGGTTGCAGGCGTCCCATGACCCGGCGGACGGTGTCCGCCGGCGCGGCCCGGGCACCAAGTCCAGCCGGGCCAGGGCCATCGAGCGCACTATCGCGGAGCACACCATCGGGATCGGCCCCCCGCCGTCCTCGAGAGGGGTGGAACCATGAGGACGGCCTGATGGACGGCGCTGGTGGTGGCCATGCCGGCCTAGTACGGCAGCCAACAGCCCGCTTCGCGAGTCAGGCAGCGAACTCGCAGGTGGCGCCTGTCCGGCCTGGCAGTCCCCTGCAGGGCCAGGGCCCGTACGCCATCTGTCTGACGCACGTGCCCTCCGGCAAGCGGGCCGACTGGCCGGCGCAGGGCTGGCGAGGAGGTCGGTAGCGTACAGGTGTTGGCGCCTTCCGGGCAGGGAGGCTCCGACGGCAGCTGTGGGCTCAGGGCGCTCCTCTTGGCACTCAGCTTGTCGATGGCGGTATCCCTCCCCCGGGTTGGATGCCGCCATTTTCAGTATGCACAGCGAGGTGCCGGTTCCTGGCAGTCGTCTGGACGTATTCCTGCTGTCAGCAGTGCCGCCTCTGCGTCTCCCCCGCGGCACAGGCAAGATCAGCACACACCGCCGGCTCCCGCGTGCGCTCTATCCCTCCGCGCCCTGTTCAGCCTCCGTCAGCCCCGGTCCGGAAGCACCAGAGGGGCCGCGTTCGGCAAGCGAGGCCAGAAGGCACAACGAGAGTGACCCAGTGGTTGACGCCCCGTAAGCGTAGAACCGGCTCGAATCGGGTGGATAGGGCCGGGAAGCGGTGCACGGGCTTGTCCCTTGTGGATGAGACCGACTCCGGAAGCCGGTGTATTGCAGGCGTTGGGGAGGCCGCGCCGAATGTCTGCCACGCAGGTGTGGCGAACCCGCCGGGGCAGAGCTGGGTGCCTCCCTGGCCGATCCACTGTGCGGTGAGCGTGGGAACTGTCCCCGGTCTCCCCCGGCTGCCCGGCATCCAGTCCGGATGGGCTCAGGCCTGTTGACGGCCGCTTGCAGTGGGGCAGCAGTCCGGGTACGCGAGAGGCGTGCACACGGCGGAGGGGACCACCTCGGCAAGGAGGAAACGAATGCCGGCCAGGACGCCGGTGAACACCGATGCTCTGGAGCGGGCCCTACTCAAGGCCGAACGCCGGGTCCTGGAGATCCAGCCTTGCCCGTTGGGCAGCTGACGATCCTCATCGCCGGTTTGACGATCTGTTCAGCGTCGTGGCCAGTCCCCTTTCATGTTGGCCGCGTGGGACCGGGTGCGGGGAATAGGAGAGCGCGCACGGCCGGAGTGGACCGCAAAACACCCCGCTCCATCGCAGCCCACCATCGCGGCGCACGCGCCCGCCTGAGGCCCGCAACCATGCAGCCTCGCCTGGAGCTTGCCCTTGCGGGCTTCCCGGCAGAGTTGCTTCCCGGCCGGAACCGAGTGGCATTGGAGTGGCGCTCGCCGCCGGGCGGTGACCGGGGGCGGTGCCCGCGTGTTCTGGGGAGCATGAACAACACCTTCAAGCGCTCCCTCGCGGGTGCCAGCATCGCCGTCGTCGCCGTCCTCGGCATGGCGGGTACCGCCCACGCCGACGCCGACACCGTCCACGGCGTCGGGGACCTGATTGACATCAGCGAGGTCCTGACCCTGGACGACGTCCTGCGCACCGTCCCGCTCCTCAACGGCGAGAGCACCGCCGACAGCGCCGACACCACCACCACGAGCACCCAGTCCACCGCCACCGGCACCGGCACCACCACCACCGGTGCGGCCGCGGGCCTCGGGCGCGTCGGCTCCCTCCTCGGCCTCACGGGCTGAGCTGTCCCCACTCGGCCGGGCGTCCCCCGGTCCCGGAGGCGACTCCGGGGCCGGGGGTTGCGCCGCAGGGCGGCAGCCACACACCGCGGCCCCAGCTGCTGATGCCAGTGCACCCCCCGTGAATACCCACGTCCGGATGCACGCAGTCGCACCAGCGGCAGTCGCACAGAACAGTCCCGGACCAGCCTCCGGCGAACGCACCGGCCCGGGCCCCGGCTATGTGCACCACAGCCCGCCACGCCCAGGACCAGTCACCTCGCGAGCCCTGCCTGGCCTGCGGTACCCCGCCGGCGGCTGGCTGGGCACACCCGGCCTCTTCCCGGTACAAGCCCGGGCAAGCAACGCCTCCGGAGAAGCTGCCAGCGGTGCCATGGCCACGGCCGGACCAGCCGACCGGGGCACGTTCAGCAGCCAGGAACCGCTCCTTCGGGATAGTCCGGCGCTCCCGCCCGGAAGAGCGGACTGCTGCCAGCTGAGCGGCCGCCCGATCACATGCAGGCTGGCGCCAGCACCTGGTGAACATGGGCCTGACCGTCCCGGGTGAATCCGACACAGGTGCGACAGGTACCGATACGCCCATCCCGAGGGCTGCGTATACGCCCAGAGGGGACGTACTCTGGCGGCACTCGGCCGTTGCCATCTGATCCCAACTGCCTCCAGACTCCGGGAGTACTCAGTGCCTTCCCCCAGCCTCACCGTGCACAGCGCCGAAGCCACCGTTGCGGAACTGCAGGAAGAGCTCCCCCGGCTGGAGCAGCTGCAACAGAAGCTCGGGAAGGACCTAGCCGCGGTTTCCGAGCGGGTGAACTCGGTCCGCAACGCCCTGACCGCTCTGCTGGCCCTCGCCAGCACGCCCGCACCACTCGCGGCCGGGAGCGCGGACACAACACCGCCGACGGGCAGCGGCAAGCCTTCTGCCCCGCAAAAGGCCGCCGCGCCCCTTGCCGCCAGCACACAGAAGGCGCCACGGGCCAGCGGGCGTAGGCCGAAGCCTTCGGCAGAGACCTCCCTCCCTAAGGCAGCAGCTAAGAAGGCGCCCGCTCCCGTGACACCGGACCCGGGGCGGCTCACCGAGCAGGTAGCCGCTGTCCTTCTGAAGACGCCTGGCACTCCTCAGCGGGCACGCGACGTGGCAAAGGCACTCGGCCGGGACTCCACGACAGGCGATATCAACACTGTCCGCAGCACCCTGGACCGGCTCATTGCCACGTCCCGGGCCGTACGTGCCGGCCGCGGCCTCTACCAGGCACCGGCCCGCTAGAACGGCTATCGGGGGGCATCCCTGAACCAGCTCAGTCTGTACGCTCAACGGTGTCATCACCGTGGCGAACTCCCTGACGTGGAGGGTGAGCCGGTCCAGGTCCGCATCGCGGCCCCGCAGGCGATGCAGCTTGTCAGCCTCGTCATCTTTGAGGTGTTGGGGATGAGAGCCAGGAAGCCACTTCTCGGGCGGAGGGGTTGTCGGTCCTGGATCAGGGGCGTGCCCCGCGCGTCGCGGTAGCGGCGAAGACAGCCCAGAACAGCCAACTCCTCGCCAGGGTAACCAAGTCCTTTGATCTCCCGGTAGAGCTGGGTGGCGTTTCGGATGTCTTCGTTCCAGCGCTGGTGGAGGTGGGCCGGTATAGGGGTCGACGACGTGTGCACGCTGGAACGTCTTGGCGATCACGTCGTCGACTGAGCGGGCTTTGACGAGCTTGCGCACGGTTGCCTGGTACAGCCCGAGTTTCCTGCTGATCGCCGTCTTCGACAGTCCGCTCTGCGTGGCCCTGGCCTGCGGCCACTGCCGTTGCCCTATGTATGTATCGGGCAGGGGGACCGCGACCAGCAGGGCGGCGTGGCGAGGGCCTTCGTGGTCCGCTGGGTGGCATCGGTGGGGGCGTTCGCCGCGTTGGTGAACGGCTGCGGAGCCGCGCGGCCGGGCCAGGAGGAGGCCGGCGACCGGTGACTCGTGGGATCACTGCTCGTTAGTCCACGAGCCGGGCATGCCCCATCGCCGCCAGGGCATGGCCAGGGCGCAACAGCTGTGCATCCTGAGTGCCCTTCTGCAAGGGGCCCGGCGCTCCTCGGCGTGACGCATCAGAACGGAAGAATTCTGTGCACCAGTCAGCAGCCGCCGCGGCCCGGTGCTATCAAGGATCATGTGCAGGAGGTGTGGGCACTGAAGTGGCCTTCTGGGGCTGTCCGGAGAGCCAGCGAGGCTGTCGCCGGGGGCAGGGGGCTCTCCGGGCCTGGCAGGCGCACACGGGTACGGGCGGCAGTAGCGGTGACCGTTGGTGGGGCGCTGCTTGCTGGCTCAGCTGTGCCTGGAGATATCACCCGCTACAGCCGTGACGCATATTTCCCCTCCGGTCCTGTCGGCGGTATGCCGACCCGGGCACAGCCCATGGCGAGCGCGCCTGTCCATGCCACCGCCGGTACTCGCGTCCAGATACTGCGGGCCGCTGTGCGGGGCACTCTTCCCCATGATCCCGGGGCGTTCACCCAGGGTCTGGAGTTCCGCGGCGCCACCCTCTACGAGAGCACGGGGCTGGTCGGCCGGTCCTCCCTGCGTGCTGGCCTGCCAGGCATGCCGCCCGCTCAGCGAATCGAATTGCCGGTACCGCTGTTCGGGGAGGGCATCACGCTGTCCGGCACCAGACTGTGGCAGCTCACCTGGCGCAACGGCATCGCCATCGAGCGTGACCCCGCTACGCTCGCGGAACGTCGCCGAGTCAGCTACCAGGGCGAAGGCTGGGGCCTGTGCCACCAGTACATCGAAGGGCGGGAACGGCTGGTCATAAGTGACGGCACCGGCCGGCTCACCTTCCGTGACCCCGGCACCTTCAGGCCGACGGGCAGCATCGACGTGGGCCGGAACGGTGTGCCCGCTACACGGCTCAATGAACTGGAATGCGGGCCCGACGGCTTCATCTATGCCAACGTGTTCTTAACGGACACGATCCTGCGCATCGACGCGCACGACGGTTCGGTCACCGCGCACATCGACGCAGCTGGACTCCTGACCGCCTCCGAACGCCGCAGAGACCAGCAGTTGAACGGCATCGCCGCCGTACCAGGGACTGACAAGTTCCTGGTCACCGGTAAATTCTGGCCTCGCATGTTCGAAGTCTCATTCGTTACCCCCTAGCCTATTCATAGGCCGGCTGTAAACCTGATATCCGATCGCAGAGCCGTAAAGACCAGCCGCCTGAAGCGCCACTACTGTGAATTAAGAGCCGATAACGGGCGCAATAGTCGCAGGAAGAGCTGCGGACGGTCACCGTCCGCTGTCGGCCTATGCCCGCTCCAGACACCATCATTAAAGAGCCCCAGTACCGCGCCCACAAGCGCTCCACCTTCGGCGGCATGGGCGGGCGGGCCATCGGCACCTGCCGCGGTGGCTGAAGCCACCGAGGCAGGCTGCGCGTCCTTCGACGGGTCTGGCGCCACGAGGTCAGCGGTCGCAGGTGGCGGAGTTGGTGTCGGCGGCAGACGCTGTTGCGGGGACGGTGATGTGGTCGGCCGGTGCGGCAGGCCCCATCCCTACACCGCAGGCCATCGTGGGCAGAACGCACCGGCGTCTGTTCTGTGGGTGACGGCGGCACTGGCGTACGGGCCCTCAGGGTCACCGGCTCTCAGCCTTGGGCTTTCCCCGGTAGACGATCTGTGACCGTTCGCCCGCGCTATCGTCTCTGGCCTACGGGGGCAAAGGCACTCCGCTTGTTCCGCCTACCCGGAGGTCGGGAAGGGCCCAAGCGCCGGCGGCGATTAGTGCGCAGGCTGCCAGAACAACGCCGAAACCTGCGCGCACTGACGAGTGCTCCGCCAGAAAACCGATTGCCACCGGCCCTAGAAGCAGTCCTGTATATCCCAGGGTCCCGGCCCGGGCCACCGCTGCTGAGGACTGCTGCCCTCCTGCCAGACCGGCGAGGGAGAATGTCAGCGGTACGACCACCGATATGGCCCCGCCGACCAGCGAGAGCCCGCCGAATACGAAAATGACGCTGCGGGAGAAGATGACCACGGCAAACCCGAGCGCTGCGGCAAGCCCTGCCACAGCGAGCAAGGCGCGCCCTCCGAACCGACGGGTTATCCGGTCACATCCCAGCCTGACGGTGAGCATGGCAAGTTCAAAAACCGGGTATGCGAGAGCGGCGACAGCCTCTGACGCACCGAATCCATCGTGCAGGTGGAGACTGCTCCAGTCGGCGACCGCTCCCTCCGCCAGAAACGCACAGAACATCAGGGCCCCGAGCAGCAGCACTGTGCGCGGCAGGCGGTCAGGCATGAAGTCTGTGTAGTCAGAGCTATCCTGGTCAGGCAGGAAGTGCGACGTGACTGCCAGGGCCCCGGGAA
Source organism: Streptomyces sp. NPDC008121 (assembly GCF_042957155.1). Lineage (NCBI taxonomy): Bacteria > Bacillati > Actinomycetota > Actinomycetes > Kitasatosporales > Streptomycetaceae > Streptomyces > Streptomyces sp. NPDC008121. Next base: position 14,875 of record NZ_JBIBHT010000023.1, read on the forward strand.
GGGCCAGAAGGCTGACGCTGGCCACAGATGCGGTAAAACCCATGCCCAGGGAAGCAGTTGCGGCCCCTGCAACACCGCCTGCCACGGCGCCAAGGCTCCAGCCTGCGTGCATCATTCCCATCAGGGGCCGTCCGCTGGCTTGCTCCAGCTGCGCTGCCTGGGCGTTGGCTGCAACGTCTACCAGCCCGAAGAGAATGCCGAAAATGAAGCCGCCGGCCAGCAGGAAGGGGTAGCTGGGGGCGAAGGCCAGAAGGAGGAGGCCTGTTACCGCGCCGGGAAGGGCGACTCTGAGAATGCACCGCGTTCCGAGACGGGCAAACAGCCTTCTGGACGCCTGCATAGCAACAAGGGCACCCATCCCCCACGCGAGAACCTCGATCCCTATTTGTGCTTCAGAGAGCTTCATGGTCTCCCGCAGTGCCGGGATGCGAACCACCCAGACCGCGCTTACCGCTCCCATCAGAGCAAATGCCGTGAAGGTGGCCCGCCGTGCATAGGCGAGCTGGTAACCGACTGCCATCGTGAAGTCTGCTTTCTGCCCCGGGGGCTGCCCTGGGGAGGCCTCGCGCCCCTTTGCGGACAGCAGCGCCCTGTGCAGTGCGAGTCTCTGCCCGGGCAGCGCCGGCCGTCTGCCGACAGTCCTCGAGCCAACCAAGCTGCTGTCCCCCTCTCCAGTCAAAACTACGGCGCCCGGGCGGCCGACCCTCTCCCCCGAATACCTCCACCTCCGTATGGCCCGGGTGTCCTCCATCCGGCCCGTCCCTCCACAGCGCACTGTTTCCGGCCAGAAGGCCCCGCATGGTTCAAACTCACCCTTCGCGGAGGCCGCCCTGGTGATCGGGGTTGAGGGTCAGCCCCGATCGTCCAGGAGTCCTCGTCGGTTTGCTGATGCCCCGCCCCGGCAGCGCCGGCACCGCGGTGGCCACCCGCACCACCGCCGCCGCCAGCCCCACCCGCTGCAGCCCCTCGACGCCGCGCACCCCCGGCCCGCACAACGGGAAAGAGGGGAAACACGGGCTGCCGAGGCATACCAGATCCGGACGGAAGAAGATCTCAGGACACCTGAACCCAACCCCGCCCAGGCCTCCAGGACGTTCCTGCCAACAGGGGCGCAAACGCGCTTACTCGGGGATAGCCGGCCGGCACGAAGCCGGCCGATCAGCTGTCCTCCGCCCAGGCACGGCCGCTTCCGTCTGCGGGACCAAGGGCGGCTTGGCCGCTGAACGTCGTCCTTAAAGTGGACCTTCGAGGTATGCGAGGCCGTCCGCGACGGCAACATCAACGCCGCACGCAGCCGTTTGGCCGCCGGACGGGCAGGCTAGACTGCCGGTGAGCACTGGTAGGACCAGGGCGAGAGGCCCGGCACAAGGCGTTGCAGCAGAAGGCCACCGGTAGGAGTTAGGCTGCCCAGGCTGCAGGCCCCAGGCCTCAAGCTCGGGAGTACACCAGAATCTCCTGCCAGCATAAAATAAATCACTCGTCAGACCAGGCTACTTTTGCATGCGCACCGACCTAGTTGACGCCCGCCTGGTGTCGGATCACGTCCAGGAGCTGATCGCTCAACGCCCTGGACTGCCGGTAGCAGCCATCGCCCGGCGGGCCGGCATTGCCCCTTCCACTCTCAAATCGCTCTTGTCTGATGCTCAGCGCAGGCCGGGCACACCACGCGCCGTGAGCGCTCAGGTAGCGGTCCGCCTGCTGGGCGTCGTGCCCGACGATCTGCCACACCGTGACCGGGGCTACGGCGGATGCGCTACCGATGCCACCGCCGCATTACGGCACGTGCGCGGACTCCTGGCCGCGCACCCTCACTTGTCGCAAGCAGCTCTGGCCCGCGCGGCCAACGTGTCGCCTACGACGCTGGCGGCCGCGCTCCATGACGTAGATGCCGGCCGGCCCAGGCGAATCCAGGCGGCCGCTGCGGACCGGCTGCTCGCGCTGGGCGGCCACACCCCCCTGCCCGAACGCGCAATGCGCCGCAGTGACACCGTTGAGGCCCAACCCGTCGTCGACCATGTCCGAAAACTGCAGCAGCACTATGACCGAGCGAGCATTGCATTTATCGCCCAGACCGCCAAAGTAAATCCCAGCACGCTCACCTCCGCGCTGGTCGACCACGACCGCAACACGCGACGGGGAATCAGCGCTGACGTCGCCAGGCGGGTTCTGGCCGTGCAAGAACTGCCCCCGCCGGCATTCCCACGCCGCCGTCACGTCACGGATATCGGCCTCCTGCGGCGCCTGCGTGCCATGTGCGCCCTAGGCTGGACTCTCCCTGCCATAGCCAAAGCCGGTGCTACCACGCCGAAAGCACTCACCGACTTCGCGAAATCATGCACCAGCACCCCTGCTGTCCGAGGTGGCATCCTGACTGCGTGGGTGCATCTCGCCTACCGACCAGGCCCCTCCCCTCGAGCCCGGCGGCGCGCTGCCGTCAGATCGTGGGACCCCCCGCTGGCCTGGGATGAACACAGCATCGACTGCCCGGACACCACCCCGAACGGAACCCGCCTCCCCGGAGCCCAACAGCGCTGGAACACTCCGCTTCTCCAGTACGAACTGGCCTTCTTCACCTGCCTCGGCCTCAGCCGCCCAGACTGCTTCCGCCGCCTCGGCCTCAGCACTAAACGCGCCCGCGAAATCCTCACCGTCACCGAACCCGAAGTCACCGCCGCATGAGCCCTCACACAGCACCAGCTGTCAGCTTCCCTGTAGCGGTGGTGTTGATGGACTGCCGGCAGGGCTCGTCGAGGTTGCCGCAAACAGTGCTGAGGCGGTCGGTCCTGGTCGTATCCCGGGCCCGGGATGTCCCGGGACGGGTGCGTGGGCCGACAGGGACGGGGCCACTCGGCCGCCGAAGTGGCGGGCCGGGATGGACCGGCCACCTACGCCGCGGCGATCTGCCGGGCGTTGCCCGCCGCGTACAGGCCAGTGCCGGCGGGGCCAGTCTGCTGCCTGTGACGCCGTGGGTAGGCGGGGGGCTCGAGCAGCTGACCGGGCGGCTGCTGTTGTCGCTCTCGAAGGCGGGGTGAGCGGCACCACGTGCCGTCCCCGGGCAGGCCTTCACCGCTCACGACGCGACCGTGAGCAGGCGGCCTGCCCGTCCTCTGGATGAGGTGAGTACTGCGCGAACCGAGTGTTGCGCAGTGAGCTCCCGGCTGTTCCGGTGTTCAGCCCACACCGGACTGTGCCGAGTGATCCAGGAACGCTGGGGGCTTGGGGGTCACACCAGAAAACCGGTGAGCGTAGCTGTGACTGTCTCCGGGGCCTCCAGCTGGGGGTAATGGCCGCAGGCGGCCGGAGCGGTCAGCTCCGCAATCTGGGCTCTGGGAATTCGAGCTCTGATCCGGGGAAGTACGTGGGCCCCGCTGACGGGGTCTGCAGGCCCCCAGATGAAGAGGCAGGGGCCGGGAAAGCCTTCCAGAGACCTTGTCCAGCGCGCTGCGTACTGGCGGCGCTCGTCGATGTAGCGCAGCAGGCGGGGGGCGGCCCGGTGGCCTCCTGCGCGGCATATGGAGGTCCACAGGTCACGCATGTCGTCATCGTGCAAGGGCCGTTCCAGAACAGCTCGCATGCTCCGGGCGAACAGCCGCTGGGTGGTGAGGGGTGCCACCAGGGGACCTAGAGGGCTGTGCAGGAGGCGCTGTACTGGCAGCGGCCGGTGCAGATCAGGGTAGAGGCCGCCGTTGAGCCAGACCATTCTGGTAATCCGGGAAGGGTCCCGGGCCAGCAGCTCCTGGCCGACGCTGACCCCGTAGTCGTGCGCGACGAGGCTGGTACTGCCGATTCCGTGTACGCGCCAGATCTCCTCCACCAGCGAGGCCTGGCTGAGTACCGAATAGGGGCGGTCCCGGGGCTTGTCGCTTTCCCCGAAGCCCAGGAAGTCCAGGGTGGTCACACGCAGTCCGGCACTGGCCAGCGCCGGTACGACCGCCGCCCAGTCATGGGAGGAGGTGGGGAAGCCGTGCAGAAGGGTGACGGGCCGACCGTGGACCGGGCCGTCCTGGCGTACAAAGATGAAGTGCGTGCCGATCTGGTGCCTGCGGCCGCCTGCTGTCCAGGTGCTTAACGGTGGCAGAACCCGTTCGCCGGTCATATCTGCCCCTTCCCGGGGGGAAGTCCGCCACCCGGGGGCCTTCCTGCCCCGGGGGTGGTGAGCAGGAGGGGCCATCGCGGCGCGGCGGGTGAGTTCATGCCCGGCTCTTCTCCCTTTTTGGGGCTGTACCCCTGCCTTGGCTTTGCCCACCGGTGGCGGCGCTTTGCAGTCATGTACCCGGTACGGACGTACTGTTGCGCAGGACCATCCCTTGATCTTCGCAGGTAATCCCGGCCTTCATGCCGGGCGGGTCTCCTGTGGCCACCAGGCGCATACGGACAAGGTGGGCGCCCTGAACGTACTATGGGCCGGCTGGCCCGTCGCAACGCTAACCAGGCATAGCGAGAAGCCCTGTCCTTTTTAGACGTCATCTCATTTGGCGAGCCTGCGGTAGCAGATGAGAGTGCAGGCGATGCTGGTGAAGGCGAGGATGTGGTCGGCCTTGCGTTCCACGGTCCGGCGGTGGCGGCCCAGCCGTTGCGAGGACTCGACTCCCTTGCGGGCGATGCGGTGGGTGATGCCGCGCTCGCGTAACCATCGCCGCAGGTGGGCGTAGTCGTAACCCTTGTCGCCGCCGGGCTTGCGGCGTCGCCGGCCGCGGCGCGAGCGGATCGGCGGAATGCCCTTCACGAGCGGGATCAGGGCCTGGCTGTCGTGCAGGTTGGCCCCGGAGATGCCGACGGATACGGGCAGACCCGACCGTTGCGTGATCAGGTGGATCTTCGAGCCGTACTTGCCCCGGTCGACAGGATTCGGACCTGTCAGGTCCCCCTTTTCAGGGCCCGCATGTTCACCGAGTCGATCGCGCAACGCGACCAGTCCAGCTCGCCGCGGGCACCGAGTTCGTCGAGGACCAGGCGGTGGAGCCTGGCCCACACTCTGGCCTTCGACCACTCGGAGAACCGCCGGTGGGCGGTCGCTCCGGACGGGCCGAACGATGCCGAAGGCAGCTGCTGCCAGGTACAACCCGACGTGGCCACGAAGACGATCGCGGCCAGCACCTCCCGGTCGCCGTGCCGACGCCGACCACCGCCCTGCGGCCGCGACGGCGCCTCCGGCACCACCCGCTGGAACAACTCCCACAACTCCTCCGGCACCAGCCGCTCAACGATCCCCACCATGACTCACAGAATACCGAGTAACCCAAATGAGATGGCCTCTTAGGGAGGAGTCACAGCCAACGGTGCAGGAATGCCGGGATGCGCATCGGGGACCGGGAGATACTTGGCGTCGAGGCCTTGCGGGCGGGCTGGTGGACCGCTGCATAGGGTCCAGCAGAGCGCCGGCGCGAGGTGCCGGAGCCTACCCTGGCAGGAGGCCACCGCGAAGTACTACGCCCGCGCGCGCCAAAGGACACGGCCGTGGAAAAAACTCGCGTCGTGCAGGTTCTGACGGCCTCCCACCTGGAGTTTCCCGACGCCCGCCAGGCTGCCCTTGTCCACCCGCACCCCCACAGCAACGGGCAAGCGGACCCGCGAGACCCTCTACATCACCTCGGTCTGCCCGGCCGCCAGGCAAATCCCCAGAACATTGCCCTGGCGCTGCGGCGGCCCCCGGCACATCGAAAAGATCCACTACGTGCGGGACGCCCTCTGGGCCAAAGAGCCGCTCACAGACCCGCGCCGGCGACGGCCCCGAAGGGGGCACGGCCATTCTGCGCAACACCACCCTCAACCGCCTCAGAGCCGCTAACACCAGCATCAACGCCACCTGCCCTGCCACCTCCTGACGGCCCCGCTCGCCCGGCCTCCCCGCCGACCGGCAGATTCCCCAGAGAAGTTCGGCTTTGCCCCCTGAGGCAGGGGCCGCCGAGGCCCTCGGGCCGGCACTTCTGGGTCTCGGACGGTTCACCACCGCTCGGTCGTCTCCCTCAGAGCCTGCCGGGGCTCGCGGCGCGGGAAGTGGCCGCCCCAGGCCCGAGAGCATCCCCGTCAGAGCGCTGACCTGCACCGATCCGGCTACCCGCCGTGAACTACCACTGCCGTGCCGCGGTTGCCCAGTCCGGGTCAGAACATGGTGTTGCTGTTCTCTGAAGTGGGCGGGATGACCTGGAGGACATCCCAGTGCTCGACAATCTTCCCGTTCCCATCGAAGCGGAAGATGTCGATTCCGGCGTAGTCTTCCGCAGGCCAGACCTGGCGGCAGTGCAGGGCGACGTAGTCTCCCTCGGCCAGAACGCGTTTGAACTCCACCCGCTTTCCGGGGTATTCGGCAGCCATACGCTCGAAGTAGTCGATGAATGCTTGCTTTCCGTCCCCCACGTGAGGGTTGTGCTGGGTGTAGGTGTCACCCGCGTATCTGCCGATGGCTTCGGCCGGCCGGCACTCGTTGAACATCAGCTCGTAGAACGCCTTAGCCGCTGCCTTGTTCTCCTCAGGATCGCTCATAGCGGCTACCCTACGGGCCTGCGTGCCCCGGATTCACGGCCGGTGCGGTCACGGGAACGGGCAGGCGGTTACCGTAGAAGCTGACCGCGTTCGCGGCAGGAGTGCCCCACGCAGGCGGTCTGCGCGCCCAGGGGTGAATTACGACTCTGCCCGAGCTCGCCGTGCCTGGTGCCCTGCTTGAGGCAGGGATGGAACGGCCCTGCAGCCTGCTCTGGAATCCCGTTGGAGCGAGCAGCGGTCCGAGCACGGCCAGCAGGACGTAGAGGGCTACGGCCCAGGTGATTCGCGAAGGCGTCTGGGCACGATGCGAGTGGGCAGGGCGGTGGTCATCAGACCTCCTTCTGTGCGGTCCGAGGGGCGAGGGCGACGGCTGACCAGATCGACGGTGGTATTGATGACGACGAAGACGACCATGAAGATCAGTGACAGGGCCTGCACGACGGCCATGTCCAATTGTCCCCCGGCGCCCTCTGCTGCGGGACTGCCGGAAGGCAGAACTGCCTTGAAGACCGCGGGGATCAGTGTGATCATTGCATATTTTCCGGCATTCCTTTTTCCTTTGATTCTTCCCTATGGAGCAGCCGTGCGTCTGGTCGTATTCGGGGCCTCTGGAATGGTGGGGCAGGGCGCAGTGCGGGCCTGCCTCCGTGACGAAGGCGTGAGTGAGGTGCTCCTGGTGGTGCGCCGGCCCCTGCATGTGCAGCACGCGAAGGTCAGGGAAATCGTCCACACGGACTTCACCGACTACACAGGCCTGTCCAGCGAGCTCACCGGGCTGGACGGCTGTCTGTTCTGCCTGGGTATGCCTTCCGCGGGCTGTCCTGAGGAGGAGTACATCCGGGTCACGCATGACTACACGCTTGCTGCTGCCAGGGCCCTGACGGCAGCAAGCCCCGCGGGGGCTTTCGTCTATATCTCCGGGCACGGAGCCGACAGTACGGAGAGGAGCCGCTTCCTGGGCGCCCGGGTCAAGGGCAGCACGGAGAACGCGCTGCTGGCGCTGCCCGGCAGCACGTACGTGTTCCGCCCTGCCTACATTCAGCCGGAAGACGGGGCCGTTTCCAGGACGCCCCTGTACCGCAGGCTGTACCGGGTGACTTCGGGGCTGTATCCGCTCCTGCAGCGCATCGCTCCCCGATACGTGACTACCACCGGCCAGCTGGGCCGCGCGATGATCGCTGCTGTCCGGCTCCGCCCTGCTGGTCCGGCAGTCCTGCATACCCGGGAGATCAATCAGCTCGCAGCTGCGTCACCCTCCCCGGGGGTGCGCTGAGATACCGGGGCCGCCAAGGGCACAGCTGCTGGCCGGAGACAGAGGACCGCAGCGGGCAGCGTGCATCCGGCATGCCTGCAAGAACCGGTCGGACGACATCGGCCGTCATGCAATAGATCCATGATGGCCATGCCCCCATCGGCGCCCAGAACCGTCCGCCCCGCCCTCCTGCAGGCTGGTTACCGTCCCGGCCAGCCGGACCCATAGTTGTTCCCTGAGTGCGGTGATCTGCACCAAGGAGGGCGGAACTCTGACCTGGCTTTCTCAGTCCGTATGCAGTTCGCCCTGCCTGGGGCGAGGCCAGAGACCTGTCAGTCACGCCGCTCTCACGACAGCTGTCTCGGATGCGCCGTAGATGCCCGCGTGAACTCGGGATCCGTCAGGACGGGCGCCCCGTCCTGTGCGCGGCTCACCAGAGTTGCGCGACCTCAGAGGAGGAATCCATGCGACTTCACGTACAAGCTGACGCCGGGGACGGCCATGTCCGGGTGCTCCGCTGCGAGGGAGAGCTCGACTTGTCATCCGCCAACGATCTCTTGCAGGCAGGCGAGAACGCGGCGCTCCAGCCTGGCGTGGAACGCCTCGTGCTGGACGTGAGCGGAGTGACGTTCGCCGACTCCAGCGGTCTGAACTGCCTCATCCGGCTCAACCAGATCGTGCCGGTCGTGCTCAGCGGTCCGCTGGCCGCACAGCTTCGGCGACTCCTGCAGATCACGGGTGCGGAACAGCTCTTCCCATGCGCCGACAGCGTGGAGACTGCACGGACCATGTAAAGGGTTTTCCCTGGCCTCCGGTGCAGCTCCGGTCCACCGGGCATGACGTCTGCGTGCGCCGCCCTCAGCCCAGGGCGCCGCATCCGGCCGGAACATCAGCGGGAACTCCGCCATGCCCTTGGCTCCGGTCCCGGCTTGCCCAGATTCCCCGATCCGCCTTCAGCACGGCCGGTGCAGGCCTGGCCGCGGGGCTGTACGGCCCGCGCGCCCGGCCCCGTGACTTCAGCTCCGCATAGGTGTGAGCCCCCCGCCGGCCGGACATTTTGAACTGGGACGGATGCTCCAGCGGAAGCAGACACAGGTAGTGAGCAGCATGAGTAAGCGGTACACGGCCCGCAAGAGGGACGCGGCCGCCCTGGCGCTGTCCCTGGAGAAGACGGTCACCGACGTCGCGAGGGATCTGGGCGTGAGTCCGGAAGGGCTGCGCGGGTGGGTGAAGCAGGCGAAGACCGACCGCGGTGAGGGGCCCGCCGGGACTTTGACCACTGCCGAGCGTGAGGAACTGGTCCGGCTGCGGCGGAAGGTCCGCGAGCAGGAGGCCACGATCGAGGTTCTGGAAAAGGCGACCGCCTTCCTCGCTCAGGACAAGACGAAGTAGACACCGCGGCACGGCATCGCTTCATCGGTGCGGAGAAAGCATCGGAGGGTACCCCTGCAAGTCAGCGTTGCGTTTCAGGAGTTCAGGAGTTCTGGCGGTGCGGTGCACGCATTGGTGATCAGGCAGACGGTCCCGACCGCCCGCCTGCCCTTGCCGGGCCACGGTACGCCGCAGCTGGGCGGTCTGCGCGGCACCGGTGAAGCCGGCCCGTGCCATTACCGCCGCGCCCGTGGCCGCTGCGGGTGCGGGCGGGTACCGGGTCCGAGAAAGCGCCTTGAGCCAGACAACTTCCGGCTGGCCTTCACGGTCAGGAAGTAGTCAACATCGACCCCGGTCACGTCGTCGCGGTGGCCGCGCTGGCTGTGGGGGCGTCCATCGTGCCCGCCGCCGCGTCCAGACCGATGATTTCCAGCAGCTCCCGGGCCGTGAGGTCACGTTCCTTCACGTGTCAGCGTCACAGCGGGCAGCAGGCCCGTGACCGCTGGCTTCGGCTAACCGCTGCATGCGCCTACCCGGCCTGCCTCATCCGGTGCACCCGGCTCGGCCGCCGCTTCCTGTTACGCCGCCACTGCATCGAGGGCTGTCGGCTGGCTGGACCTCAGATTCGGTTCAGCTCGGTAACGTGCGGGCTCCCGTGAGAAATCAGTTCGTTGCCGCCGCATTTCCGCTCTGCGACACCCCGGCTGGGGCGGGACCCTGCAGAGGGTGCTCACGGCCAGCCGTCGGCAGCGGTCCGCCCCGCGTCGCGGATGAGCCGTCCTGAACGCGAAATAAGGAAAGGGCCCCGCCCGGTCGGTCACCCGAGGCGAGGCCCTTCCTGTTCACACTCTCATTCGCTGATGAGGAGGAACTTCCCATGACGTTCATCGTACGCCTCGCACTGTTTGTCCGCAAAGTCCTCTTCAGATGCCTGGCTGGCCGCTGAAAGCTGCAGACCGCATGCAGCATGAACATGCAGGTCATCGCCGATCCAGCAGCACACAGCCATGGTTCTCCCGCGCGATCCGGACCGCACCCAACGGCCTCACCGCGGCCAGCACTTACGACCCCGCCTGCCTCACAATCCGGTCCTCCCCGTGCTTGCCCCTGGCGCCTGCAGGCCGTCAGCAGCGCCGGCCCGTATCCCGTACTACCCCGCCGCGATCCAGTCGGCCACTGTCAGGAATCGACCGGGACTGACGGCGCATGGAGAGTACTCAGCCAGGCAAGCGCCGGCTGCGATGTCCAGGGCGCTGCCGCCGAAGCAGCAAGGAGCCGGGTGGTGGGGGCTGGACGCAACCCGGGGCTACGACGGCCTTCCTGCGCTGGAATCTCACCAGGATGAAAGCCCGGTCGGGTTGCTGACCGGCTGCAGACCCCGGCCGCAAGCCACCGCGCCTGCACGTCCCGCATCACCACCTGGCTGAGGAACCGCAAGGTCTGCGACAGCGCGGCCTTAGCCCTGACCGTCGTTTGCGGCCCAGGCGCTCACGGCACCTGATGACTGCGAGCGCCCGGAGATGCACCCCCGGCCGGCGCCGCCCGTGTGTGGAAGCGGTGAAGTGCACGGCCCGATCCGACCGAAGAGGCCATGCCCTCCACCGCAACCAGAATGCATCCGTCTGAGGAGGGACGCGTTGCGACACGCCAGCCCTGAGGCCTGCCCTGGTCCCCTGGCTGCCGCGCGTACCTGCGGCCCAGGGCAGTTCTCCTGGGGCTGGTCAGCGAGGGAATGCTGGGGACTGAATGATTCTCTGGGCAGACGTTTACCCTTCGTTTCGGCGGCGTGGCGCAAGGTGACTATGAGGCAGTTCCTCAGCTACACGGGCGGCACCATACGGGCGGCGGTATCGAGAGGGACCTGACAGATTCTGATCCTGCCGACCGGGGGCACGTATGGGCCGCAGATCCGTCTGATCACCGAGCGGGCCGGTCTGCCCCTCTCCGCCGGAATCTGATGGCGCCAACCTCCACGGCATCCAGGCCAATCCCGCTGGCGAAGGGCATAGCCCCCACCCGGTCACGCTTCTTGCGACGGCCCGGACCGCAGCGCGCGGGAGGTGCCTGGCCGCTGAGGCTGATCGGCCGGAGGCGTGTCAGCTGATCGGCCATCCTGCGCCGGCCACATACGCCTCTGTTGGCAGGGTCCCCCAGGAGGTCGGGGCGGGGTTGGGTTCAGGTGCCCTGTGTGTTTCTTTGTCTGGAGCCCGGTATGCCTTGCCAGCCCGCGTTTTCTGTCTCTCCCGGTGTGCGGGCTGGGGGGCGCAGCAAGGGGCGGCTGCGGTATACGGCGCTGGCGATGGTGCTGGTGTTGGCGGTGACCACGGTGCCGGCGGTCACGGCCAGTGCCGTGACTGGTGTGCCTGTGTCCAGTCCGGCGGGGGTGTCGGGTGCGGTGGTGTTGGGCGGGGGTGCTTCGGGGAGTGTCAGTGAGCAGACGGGTGCGTTTGCCATGGTGCTGCCGCTGGTGTCGCTGCCCGGGCGTGGTGGTGCGGGGGTGGAGCTGGCGCTGGCGTATGGCCAGGGTGCGGCTGCGGCGGGGGCGGACCGGCACGCTCTGGGCCAGGGGATGGGTCTGGGGAAGGCGTTCATTGACCCGGAGGGCGCGGGTACTTTGCATACCGCTTCGGGCGGCAGTTACCAGCTGCGCCCCGGCGGCACCTCCGGGACGGGTCTGGAGCGGTATCTGCTCAACGACCTGGCGCTGCGGGATGCGCCGGGGACGCTGCCGGCCCGGGAGGGCATGGACGGTGTGTCACGCGCGTACCGGTGGGTGCTCACCTACGCCGACGGGCGGAAGAGTTTCTTCTCTGCTGAGGGTGATCTGGTTGCTGAGCGGGATGTGTTCGGCCATGAGAGCGCGTATGTGTGGGAGGTCCGGGACGGGCAGCACCGCCTGGAGAAGGCGGTAGATGCTTACGGCCAGGCGGTGACGTTCGGTTACGGCACCGAAAACCAGGTCACGGTCACCTCACCGGTCCGCAGTGACGGACAGCGGCCGCAGGTGGTGCTGCACCTGGACGGCGGCCGGCTCACGTCGGTGGTCTATCCGGAGGACCAGGCCGTCCGTCTGGCGTGGGACTACACCCCCGACGGCCAGCCTGGCCGTCTGCTGACCGGGGTCGAATCTCCTGCGGGTGCGGTCACCCGGGTCAGCTATGACCGGCCGCACGGGTTTCCCGTGGTGTCTTCGCTGAAGGTCACCGACCGGGAGGGCAGGAACCTCTCGCCGGAGCGCACGTTCAGGATCAGTACGGAGGGGGAGCATGCGGGGCATGACTTCACCGGACGCGGCCAGTACCCCTCCGCGGATGCTTTGTTCGATTCTGCGGATGCGGACTACCGGTATGTGACGGAGCTGTCCGACGGGCGTTCGACGGTGCGTTCCGTCTACAACAGTCTGCATCTGCTGAAGGAACGCACCGTCCACCTGGACGTGAAGGGTGAGCCGGTGCCGGTGCGGACCCAGGAGCTTGTCTATGAGGGTGAACGCGACGGCGGGCAGGCACCTCCGCCGGCGTCGGCTCTGCCGGCGAACTACGGCAAACCCGTCCGGGCGACGGTCACCGTTCATGACCCTTCCACCGGCAGGACCCGCACCACCACGGAGACCGCCCGGTTCGATGAGCACGGCCGCCAGGTGGAGCGCACGGATGTGACGGGGGCGAAGACGGTCACCGCCTACGACCCCACCGCCCTGGACGGGGAGCCCGGCGGCGAAGACAGGGCGCAGGGCGGCGGAGACGGTGGGGGCCCGGACAGCCCGCCTGCGGGTTTCGGGCTGCCGCTGCGCACGGTGGTCACCGGTGCGGACGGCGCGGAGAAGGTCACCGAGTACACGCTTTCCGAAGACCGCAGGA
>NZ_JBIBHT010000024.1:0-24125 GCF_042957155.1 Streptomyces sp. NPDC008121
GTCCCGGCCTTCCCGCCGCCTCCTGCGCCTGCACTGTCCGTTCCGTCACTGCCTGCATTGCCCCCGGCGGCCGAGGGCGCCAACCGGCCGCTGCTGCCGCCGCCGTCGGGCCCGCACACTCACAGCGGCAGTGTCTGGAACAGCTTCCGCCCCAGTCGTTCCGCCCTGGCCAGGCCCTCGGCCGTCAGGCCTTCCTGCCGGGTGAGGCGACCCAGCGGGATGAGGACTTCGCTGCGGCGATGCTGCATCAGCTCGGTGCTGCTCATCTCCAGGAGCAGAACATCACCCGGGCTTTTGGTTCTAGCTGGCGGCCGCCACGGCAGCGTTGAGAGCGAGGGCGGGGCTGGACTGCGGTGGCGGTGACGTTCCCAGGGCGCATGCCGGAGGTCATAGTGTCCAGGCCGGCCATCGCGTAGTCGGCCACCTCGCGGGTATCCAGGCCGATGACCGTGGCCAGGCAGGTGATGTCGAGACCAGCTTCGTGCCGGCCTCGGCGGCGGTGAAGTCCCGCCCGGTCAGGTCCGGCGACGGCGCGGCCTTCGTGTCCGCCTTCGTCATGCTGCGGCGCTTGCGGCGGGTGACACCGCGGATGCCGCGCTCCCGCATGATCCGCTCGACTTTCTTCCGGTTGATCCGACGGCCCTTGCGCCGCAGTACGGCCGTCACGCGCGGGGCGCCATAGGCCCCCCGGGGACGCATGTGGATCTTCCGGATCTCCCCCGGCGAGTCTGTCCTCCTCCCTCTGCCTCGCCCCGGCCGCCGGTTTCGCCGCGAGACAGGCGTAATACGCCGGGCGCGCGACCTTCAGAACCCGGCACAAGAGCGCGACGGGCCAGCAGCCGCCAGGGGTGACCTCGGACGCCTTCTCCGCGTCGATGAACGCGTAGCGCGCGACTGCTTCGTCTTCCGGTTCGCGAAGAAGGCGGTCGCTTTTCCCAGCACCTCGACAGCCTGCTCCTGCTCGCGCACTTTCCGGCGCAGCCGGACCAGTTCCTCGCGCTCGGCAGTGGCCAGCGCGCCGGCCGGGCCCTCGCCCCGGTCAACCGCGGCCTGCTTCACCCAGCCCCGCAGGCCCTCGGCGCTGACCCCGAGCTCCCGGGCCACCTCCGTCACCGTCCGCCCGGAGGAACGGCCGGCTGGGCCCTGGCGGAACATATGCGGACCGAGCTCGTCACCGGCGTGCTCGCCGCCGCCCAGCGGACCCGCGGCAGCCTCGCCGGAGCGATCATGCACACCGACCACGGAGCCCAGTACACGAGCAGGGCATTCGCCGAAATTTGCAGGTCAGCTGGGGTGATCCAGAGCATGGGCGCGATCGGGGTCCAGCGCGGACAACGCACTCGCGGAGTCCTTCAACGCGGCCTTCCAAAGAGAAAAACTCCAAGGCAGAAAAGCCTGGCCAAACGAGCACGAGGCACGCCTCGGCGCTTTCCGATGGCTTCACCGATACAACACCCAACGCCGCCATTCCCGCCTCGGACAACGCAGGCCCCATCGCCTACGAGACGGCAGTCACGACGACAACATCAACTACGCTGGCGAAGCCGCATAACCCGTGTCCAGGATTCGGGGTTAAGGCCCCTCCTGCATCAGGACGCCTCCGGCCGCGGCATGACCGTAACCACGGTGTCTCCGGCGGTCGTTGGTGTTGTGTGACGAAAACCAAAGAGCACACCGGGGACACCTGCCCGCCTGTCTGCCAGTGCCGCCTGCCGCTGTCCGCGCGCACCGTCAACCATCTCGCTGACCTGCTACGCCGCCACCTGAGGACGATCCGGTCCCGGTGGCGGATCCTGCCACCGGGGAAGATCGCGGTGATCGTCCTGGGCATACTGCGTCATGACCAGCGTCTGACCGGCATGGCCGGCGGTAACAGCGTCTCCGAGTCCACCGTCCGCCGCTGGCGCGACGAACTGATCCGACTCCTCGCCGCCCAGGCACCGCACCTGGACCGCGCCCTGAAGAGGATCGCCAAGCAGGGCGGGTAAGTCGTCCTGATCGACGGCACCCTCATCTCGACCCAGCGCCGCACCGGCAAGGCTGACCGCCGCAACTACTCCGGAAAGCACCGACGCCACGGCCTGCACTTCCTCGCCCTGGCCAACGAGACAGGCCGCCTGATCTGGATATCCTCCGCCCGGCCCCCACCCTCCACCAGCGCAGACGCACAGTTTCGTGTGCGTCCCCCACCAGACCGCTGACGCGCAGTCAACGAACCGAACCCGAGTGTTTCGGATCGATAGGAAGCGTTTTGCTGGAATTTAATTCCCCGATGATTACAGTGACCGCAAGCATGCGGCGACAAGAAAGCGATATTTAACATGAAAAAGACTTTGCTCGGTTCCGGGCTGGCGGCGGTTGCTGTATCCGCCTGTCTGGCCTCCTCGGCGTGGGCCGGCGGAGTGGAACAGACTACGGCTGCGCCACTCGTTAATGTATCCCTTTCTCATGGGCGGCCGTTTGACGGCAGTCTCAGTATCCAGCCGGACGGCTCCTGGAAGGTCTACCACATCGACCCCCGCGATGCCCCCTTCGTGTGGGACGAGGGTCGCCTTTCCAAGCTGCAGCGCTCAGCTCTCGCCACCTATGTCCAGGCCTTCCGGGAGAAGGAGGCCGCCCTCCCCTCCCAGCCTGCAGAAGGCTGCATTTCTGAGTACCAGCTCACCGTCGGCAAGGCCGGAGAAGCCGTCTCGCTCAAGGGGTGCTTCGACAGGGATAAACAGAATCCAGACCTGCCGAATTTCAACGCCGCAGTGAATCTGCTGCTCAAGGCCACGACGTTCGACGATCGGTCGGTCGTGCCCCCGCTCGGCAGCTGAGCCTTGCCCAGAAACGTATACTTCAGCCCAGTGTGACAAGCAGGGTAGTCGCGGTGAGTGGTTTCGCCGGTGGAGCAAAGCGGACCCGCCCGATGCTTCGCGGCCCGGACCCCGTTTCGGGGAGCCGGGCCTGCGAGCAGCCCGTTCGAAGCGGAAGCCCCGCTCCGCTCCACGGTCTCGTTGCAGAGCGCGGCAACAGCTGGTCACGGAGCAACGGCCGGCCCGACCTCGCCTCGTAGTGGCGGAAGCGCGCGGCGGCCAGACCGCCGGCCGGCCGGACCCGGTAGATGCCGTCCTTGCCGTACCGGATGACCGCCACCTCGTCCTCGATCCACTCCAGCACCCGCTCGATCGCCCGCTCGTGCGCGGCCTCGATCGTCCGCCGGGTCTCCTCAGCCCCGAACGCCCACAGGACGTAGATCGCCGGCTGCTGCCGGAACACGAAGTCGACACCGGTCACCGTCACCCGGCGTCCGAGGGCGCCGGCCCGATACGCCTTCTTCGGGGAGTCGCCCTGGGCGAGCCGGTCACACGCTGCTCAATCGTGAGCAACTGGCCGCGTTGCTGGCACGGCAGGGCCGGCTCGACGAGCTTCGGGCAGCGGCGGCGACTCCGGGTATGCGATGCAACGGCTCGCGAGGTTGCTGGAGGAGCGCGGCGACGTGGAGGGGGCGATCGCGGTCTACCGGCAGGCCGGCGGCCCCGTTGCGGCCGACCATCCCCACTCGGCTGTCGAGCTCGCGCAGCTCCTTGCCCGGCACGGACGGGGGACGGAAGCGATCGACGTGATGCGCGTCCAGGCCGACGGCCGCAAGGGGGACGACTGGATCCTCCGCACCCTGGCCGGTCTGTGTCTCGCCCTGGGCCGCTCCGAGGACGGCCTGGCGCACCTCGACCGCCCTCGCCGCCGCCCGCGGGGGCGAGGAGGACTAGGTGGAGGTGCAGGATGCGGTCGGCGATCTCGTCGGGGCTGCCGGCGAAGACCATGCCGCCGGGGCCGAAGGCCGCGGAGCGGTCGGCGCGGGGCGGGGCCGGGCGGCCGAGTTCGGCCATCATGCGGTGTTCGTACGCCAGATAGAAGGAACCCGCCGACGGCGACAAAGTCGAGTACGAGATCGGATGTGCACGCGGACCGCAGGCGGAACAGGTCTACCGTTCCCCCCTGTGCAGGGTGCTCCGGTCCGAGTCCGGCCAGGGGTAAGGATGCCCCCGCGGAGAGGGTTCGCAGGGGGCGGTGGGTCAGCCGAGGAGGTCGCGTACGCGCACGGTGCGGGCTCGGCGCCGGCGTTGCGGAGCGTTCAGACGACCAGGTGGGGTGAGCGGTGTGGGGGGTTTCCACTGGGCGTGGCAGGCGGCCCAGAAGTCGCTCCACGCGGCTGTTTCGGTGGGTCCGTGCCCGGTGATGCGGCTGCCGGGGCAGGTGACGGTGTAGCCGTCGGGGGTCAGCTCGATCGACACGCCGGTGTGCGGCATCGCCACCACCTCCACAAAGCAGGTCCTGCGGCGTGATAGTGCCCCTCAGTGTGGCCCGCCCTGCTGCCTCACGCCATCCCAAGCCGGCGGCTCCAGCCGGAGCGGGGCCTTTGCGGGCACTCGATTATGCGGTCATGCGTTGGGGCGGGATGTGAGTGCTACGAGAGGGGGCGGCAGCGCCGTCCGTTACCGATGCGAGGGTCCGTGCGTGTGCAGCAGGCGTTCCGGCTGGATGATCTGTCCCATGTCCGTCTCGCCGCCCGCAGGGCCGGCAACCCGTTCTTCGACCGTATGCGGGTCGAGGAGTCCTTTGCCCGGACGGTGTTCGTCGGCCGGGGACTGCTCTTCCTTACCCGGCCTGCGCCGTCACGCCCGCACTGGCGCGTACACCTGGCGTTCTTCGCTCCCCTCGATGAGGGCGCCTGGCTGGTCCTGCTCCCCCACCACCAGCACCACAGCGGCCCGGCCCAGGCGCAGCAGGCGGCAGAGACCCTCGCCGCCCAGATGCACCGCGCCTCCTGGCACCAGGCCGTAGGCCTGTTCGCCCGCACCACACACCACGCACCGACAACTGTCGGTGTCCTGAGCAAAGACGGCTGAGTCAGCCGTGTTATCTCCGGTCCCTTCCGGCCGCCCGCCGGTGTGCAGCCCCTGCCCTCCGGGAGCGCAAGGGCCCCCGCGGACGGTGTGGCGGCGGAGTGCGGGGTGCCGGATGGTGGAGTCATGGCAGCGTTGATCATCGTGGGAGACCCGGCGGAGAACGGCGGCCGGCAGGTGAGTGTGATGCGCCAGGGACGCGAGGACCCCCTGGGGACAGCTTTCTCCGAGCAGGAAGTGATCTTCTTCCTGGAAGCGGCCGGGCTGAGCGACCCCGCCGAGATTCTGGACGACCCCCGCTGGATCCACTGGCGCGGCGGCCGCGCCTGGTATCCGTCACCGACTGGCAGCTGACATGGGGAGGGGGTGTGGGGGCTCTGGTCGAGGATGGGCCAGAGCCCCCGCACAAGGGGCCGCGTTCTTGTGATGACAGTGTGCACGCCACGCGTCCGGCATCCTCAACGAGCCACCCGCCCCCACGTCACGCCTGCGCACTACGGCACCGGGCACGCCTACGACACCGGGCACGCCTGCCTATCCACGGCCAGAGGCCGTCTGGACTCATCAGCCCCACACGTCAAACCTGCAGAAAAACAGCTGTGAACTGCTGCTTTACAACGATCGTCGTGACCGGCAGGAGGGAGCAGCACGGGCTCTGGCCGGTGTGGCTGGTGCCGCCGTCATTCTGTGCGCGGCGCCGTCCACCGCGCAGGCGGGCGGCGCACCATCAGCGGGCACCGGGCCGTCGAACGTGACCGTCAGTCCCTCCCAGGTGCATCAAGGCGCGCTGCTGACCATCACCGCGTCCGGGTGCGCCAGCGGCGGTACCGTCACCTCGGCTGCCTTTCCGGCCGTGACTCTTCCCCCGGCGATCACGACGACCGCCACCGCCCGGGTGAACAGCACCGCCACCCCCGGCCCGCCCTGACCGTGCACTGCGGCACCGGAACCACCAACGCCTCCTTCACCGCCCTAAGCCGGCACCCCTGCCCAAGGCGGCCTCGGCGGCACCCGCGCCCCCAGCACCACGATGACGGCCATCGGCGGCACCATGACCCGCCCTGGCCGCCTGCACCGGCACCTGGCTCCTCACCCGCCGCTCGCACCCGCCACAACCGCACCTGACACCACCCGCGGCCCCGCACCAGCCGCCGCCCTATGACGTGGTCCCGGGCCGAGAGGCGAGCACCGGCCCGGGACCACATGCAGCTCACCGTGCCGCCTTTAGGGGGGATGCCAGCGCGTTCATCAGGGTGTACCTGGCTGTGCGTCGTGGCCGGGAGGCTCGTGGCGCAGCGCCAGCCCGGGATATTCCGGCGTCTCGCTGCCAGGGCCGTGGCCGAGGGGGGTCGCTCTGTCGCCTGCAGGCAGATGAGGCGGAGCCGCCCGACGTGCTCAGGCGCCCCAGGCGGGCGGACACGCTGCTGACGACCCAGGAGGGGCGTCAAAGCTCTGTCAGCTACAGCCCACGTCAGCGAAACGGGCCCTGCCAGCTTCGCCTCGGCAGGGCCCGTTCGTCGCCTCGGGAGCGATCTCATCGGAGCGAGCGTGCGGGCTCACTCGCTCTGCACAACGAGCCTCCCCGCCAGCGGACACGCAGTGCCAAGGGATTGGGGCGGCCCGGTGGTACTGCCCCCAGAGCGCATCTGGGCACCGGGCCTCGCCCGTACACGCCATATCGGCACGGGCTGCCGCCGGCCCTACGGGGCGGCCCGAGACAAGGGCCGGCCAGGGCGTGTGAGCGCATCCCCGGCCCGCTACAGCTCGAACTCGATGTGCTCAACGCCGGTGTACTCGACGGCCAGGCCGTGGGCGCGGCGGCCGCCGTCGCGGAAGTACACCTCTCCCAGTGCCTCGGCAGTGATCTGCCGCATCTGCTGTTCGCTGGCGCCCTGGGCTTGGGCGTCGAGGAGGCGGGCGGCGTGGTGGGGCGGGAGGGCGGGGGTAGGTGGCGTACGCGGGCGTCGTCGGTGGTGCCGACGGGTAGCGCGTATGCGCAGCAGTGGGCCGGACAGGACTTCTGCCCGGCCCACTGCGTCCGCGGCAGCGGGCGGGCGACTGGGCAGCCGGTCAGATCCGCTTCACCGGGCGGTGGGCCCGGGGCGGCGCCACCCGCCAGGCCGCCGTCGCTATGGTCCACGCCGTCACCGCGCCTGGGTTCATCCCGAGGGCAGTACCGCTGCGGGTCAGCGGTTCACGCGGGTGAGGGCTGCATCAGCGTTGTTGCGCCAGTTGGGTTCCTCGGTCTGAGAACCTGCCGCAGCTCCGGCGAGGATATTGGTGCCTCCGGGGGCGTTGGCCTTCACCGTGGCGGTGAAGACGGCCTGCTGGCCAGGTGCCAGGTCGGTGGTGGTCTTCCATACAGTGCCGCTCAGGCCGCGGTAGGTGCCGGTCTGGGCCGCAGGCGATGTGGACTGGACCTGGGTGTAGCGGTTGGTGCCCAGCACCGCGCTGATGTCCTCAGCCGTGCCCGGTCCGGCATTAGTGACCACAAGGTTGTAGGTGAAGGTGCCGTTGCGATTGACCGACGCCGGGCTCTGCAGGTCGAGGGCCACATCCGCCGGCCCGGCAGCGGGCTCGTCGTCGTAGGTGATGGTCACCTGGCCGTCGCCGGCTGGTGCCGCAGTGGGAGCCGCGCCGCCATCGGGGTCCAGGCTGGAACCGCCGCCCCCGCCAGCGCCACCGGAGAAGTCACCGAGGTTCGTTACTGCGCCGCCTCCGCCGCCGCCCCCTCCGGTGAGACCTCCGCCGCCTCCGCCGCCTGCGTTGGTCCCCGAGGGGCCATCTGTCTGCGAAGCCCCGCCATTACCGCCAGTGCCGGATTCACCAGGAGTGCCGTCAATACCGGCCTGGCCGTCAACGAATGCCAGGCCGCCACCTGTGCCACCGTAAGGGTCTGAGCCGGGCCCGCCTCCCTCAGCGCCGAAGACGCCTTCGCCGCCGTTTTCGCCGTTACTGCCAGCGGTGTCGGCAGCTCCGCCGTCAGCCCTCGACGGATCCGCCCCGGAGTCCCCGCCACCGCCGGCAGCCACCAGCAGACGCTCACTGAGACCGCTGCCAACAGGACGGACATCGCTTGCTCCGCCCCCTCCGCCAGAGTCAGAGAGACGGGACGGATCGGTGGTGCCCTGGCCGCCGCCGTTATAGCCGCCCGCAGGCGACCCGCCCGCGCCGCCGACGTAGACATCGAGCATCTGGCCCGGCGTCACCGCCAGCCCTGACGTAACACGTGCACCCAGGCCGCCGTCCTGGCCGCCCTGCGCGCCGTCAGCCACAACGGATACCGACGTAACCCCGGCCGGGACCGTGAACTGCTGGGGAGCGCCGGTGAAGGTGAAGGTTTCGGTGACCGGAGCAGCCGACGCCGGGCCGGCCGTGAACGTGACTGCCCCCGCGCACATCACCGCCGCACCGAACACGGCCCCCACCGTTCGCGCACCATGACGGCGCCGGGTACGCCCGTCTGCCGGCCGCTCTGCTGCTTGCGCATGTATCCCGGACATCTCATCACGCTCCCCAAGCCTCATGGGCACCGCCCGTCCCGGGCGCTGGCCTGCCGGGCCGCGCATCGCCGGTGGATCCGCCATCAGCGGGAAGCCTTCGCCTGGTCTTGGTGGATCCACCGCACTCGAGGATGAAGGCGTAGATCTTGGGGTGGCGCCGCCCTCTGGGGCGGAAGCGGGGGTCGACGGTGCGCGTCACTCGTTCTCTCCTGTGGTGTCCGAGCCCAGTTCCTTCTTCTCCCACGCGGTCTCCGGGGCGTACTGCGCGTGGTCCTGGAGGAGGCGGAGGTAGCCGACCTCTCGGCTGCCCCAGGAGTATCGGCGGGCGGCGGTGCGGAGCTCGGCGGCGGCGAGAGCGCTCGCAAAGGCGGCGAGCCGCTGGAGTTCGACGTCGCCCGAGTCCTGGACGGCGTTGAAGTAGGTGCCGGCGTTCTGCTCGTCGAGGCCGTGGCGTTCGGCTCGGCGGAGCTAGTGCCGGGTCAAGCAATGTTGGCCTTGTCTACGATGGCTCGAAGCTTGTTGTCGTTTACATGGCGGTTTCGCCAGATGATGTAGCGGCGGATCATGCTGCCCTGTTCTTTGTGGGTGGCGTGGTCGTGCCGTCGAGGGTGAAGTAGCGCAGAGCGGTGAACTGGGCTTCGATCCGGTTCAGCCAGGAGGAGTTCGTCGGGGTGTACGCGATCTCGGCATTGTTCGCAGCGGCCCACCTGCCGACCCGCTGGCATCCCTTCGTCGTCAGGTGCGGGGAGAAGTTGTCAGCCACGATCGCGATTCTGATATGGGCCGGATAGAGAGATCTGAGATAGCGGCAGAGTTCCAGGAACTGGGTTCGCCGCTTGACCGGCTTGATGTGGCCGTAGAGTTTGTCCTCACCCAGGTCGAGTGCGGCGAACAGGTGTCGTACTCCGCCGTACCGAAGGTCTTCCCGGCCGACGGCGCAGGCTGTTCCGACATAGCGCCGGAGGGCTTGCCCGTGCTGCCGTGAGCACGGTGTCCTGATTCTGGGAGGGATTCCCGGCCCTTTCCTCAACGGCGGGGCGCTGCGGTGCTGGTACCCGCCGCGATAAGGGGTTCCGTCAGCGACACCATTCCGAGGACAATCGCAGGGATCTTTTTGCGGAACTTCATAGACTTCCCTATGCAGTAACCCAGCTTTCCGAATCACAGCAAGCGCCGGGCATATGCCTGGCAGTGAATGGATTACCCAACATACTCACATGCAGAAACCTTGCGGCCGGCCCCCCGATCGGAGACTTCACAGACGAATAGAACACCCCTGACCGAGGGGCAGGCCCCTGAGCCTGCCTGTCCCATGGAATGGTTCACAGGCCACGGAGCCGCTGAGCTCCGTACGGAATAGCCTCAGAGCGCTGCGGTTTTGATACAGCAGGCCGCTGCAGCTGCCCCGGCTGCAGCCGTTCTCGTGTTCCGGCAGGGTGGCATGGCTGCCTTCCCCGGCGCCGGCCTTCCAGGGCAGGCCTGAGCCTCGACGGCCAGGTGCAGGCAACCTCCTCAGCCGCGCAGGCGGGGCGGTCCAGTTCCCGCATGAGGTTCGTGTAGGCGGGATAGCAGCAACGGGACCACACTCCAGGTCATACGCGAGACCGGCCAGTCACACGACAGTGTTCCGGGCGGCAGCGGGCCAGGGTGGTAGTCACAGGAACCGCGTCCCTTCTTCCGGTGGAGTGAACATGTCCCGTACTTCGACGAAGATCATCAGCGTGCTGGCGGGGGTGACGCTTCTTGGCGGAATCGGCGTCGGCAGTGCAGTGGCCGACACCCCTGTCTCGTCCTCGCGAGCCCCAGCCACCGCTCAGGACGCCACAATGAGCCCCCTTTCGCCAGATCCCGCCGCCAAGGGACAGGCCCAGTCGTTGCGTGATCTGCTCACACTGGCTGAGAAGGCCATAGCGAACTCGCAGTACAAATCCTCCACGGCGCTGGCAAGTTCGGTCGGATTTACGGGGCATGAGCAGGGTGCAAGAAGCACAGACGATCTTAAAGTCTGGGACTTTACGTTTACTCATCCTGGCTCTGTGAACCCCTTTGCGGCGGTCACGGCGACCGTTCACCCTGCGACCGGTGAGGTTGTCCTCCGGCAGGGCATGCCTGCACTGGGACAGGTCTCGCAGCTGCCCGAAATGACTCCGGAGCAGGCCCTGGATCTGGCCAGAGAGAAGTTTCCCTCCCTTTCCAGATTCGATGCTGTCAGGCTAAGCAATGACATTTTCTTTGATTCACCTATGCAGGGGCACCCCCATTACACGATCATGCCCTTCGACACCGGCCCGTCCATCTATGTGGACACCGTGACCGGCAAAGTCGCCCAGAGCGGCTGACAGCGTGACGCCGGGGGGCGTTCCCGTCGGCGCGCTCTGGCCTTGCGGGAGCACGGCCCGGAGGAAACGTGCATCTGCGCGCGCGGCGGGCTGCGTCCTGTTTCGCAATCCGTCGGTATGCCGTGACAGGGCGCGGCGAAGGCGCAGGGGTTGTATGAGTGGCTGCAGAGGCCGCAGACCGCGCGGTCCCGGGGCATTGGGAAGGCGATCTGATCATCGGGACGGGCCGGTCCGCGATCGGCACGCTCGTCGAGCGCAGTAGCCGGTCCACCCTCCTGGTGCATCTGCCGAGGATGGAGGGCTGGGGCGAGGTGCCGCCAGTGAAGAACGGCCCGGCGTTGGGCGGTTACGGCGCCGTCGCGATGAACACTGCCCTGACGGTGTCCATGACGAAGCTTCCCGGGCAGCTCCGCAAGACACTGACCTGGGACCGCGGGAAGGAACTCTCCGGGCATGCCCAGTTCGCGCTCGAGACCGGGACGAAGGTGTTCTTCGCCGATCCGCACTCGCCCTGGCAGCGACCCACGAACGAGAACACGAACGGGCTGCTGCGTCAGCTTCCCGAAGGGCACCGACCTGTCCCGGTGGTCCGCCGAGGACCT
This sequence comes from Streptomyces sp. NPDC008121, assembly GCF_042957155.1. Taxonomy (NCBI): domain Bacteria; kingdom Bacillati; phylum Actinomycetota; class Actinomycetes; order Kitasatosporales; family Streptomycetaceae; genus Streptomyces; species Streptomyces sp. NPDC008121. The sequence continues at coordinate 11,334 of NZ_JBIBHT010000024.1, forward strand.
CGAAGCCGTCGCCCTGGCGATCAATAACCGCCCCCGCAAGATCCTCGGCTGGAAGACCCCGGCAGAGGCCTTCGAGGAACAGCTACGCTCGCTACAGCAGCCCGGTGCTGCAACGACCGGTTGAACTCGCCCAGTACAGGAGCCGGGCATTCGCCGAAGCCTGCAGATCAACCGGGGTTCGCCAGAGCATGGGTGCGATCGGCTCCAGCGCGGACAACGCACTCGCCGAGTCCTTCAATGCGACCTTCAAACGCGAGACGCTCCAGGGCAGAAAGAGCTGGTCCAGCGAGCGCGAGGCCCGCCTCGACGCCTTCCGCTGGCTGACCCGCTACAACACCCGACGCCGACACTCCCGCCTCGACAACGCAGCCCCCTCGCCTACGAAACAGCACTCCGAACAACATCAACTACGCTGACCCCAGCCGCATAACCCGTGTCCAGGATTCGGGGTCAAGGCCCGAACCAGCAGAGCCCCAGGGCTGGAGAGTTGAGCTTCGACAACTTGCTCAACAGCCCTGGGGCTCTGCCCGTTCCGCGCTCACCACACCGTCGCCGGATCAGTGGCCACTCTGAAAATGCTCAGTTTCTGCCCGGATCGAGCGCGACATGTGCCCGCCGAAGCCTTCGAAGGCGTCGGTCATGTCGTAGTGCTCGGCCCAGTCGGCTTCGGAGTCCTCCGCGATCGCGTGGAGCGCGCCGAGGGCCTGGACGAGCGCGTCGCCTCGTTGCCACAGCGGGAGCATGAGGGTCTTCTGCCTCCAGCTGCTCGCGTGCCGCGTCCTCGAACTGGCTGCAGCCCGCGGGAGGATCCGGCGAGTGCGCGCCGCAGCGGAGCCGGGGCTGCCTCGATCCGTCGCTCGCGCAGAATGGCGGCGGCCTGCTCGTCCTCGGAGCCGGCGGGGGCGACTGAACTTTGCGCGCTACTGTGCCACGCGCCTTTCCCGTCGGTCAGACCAACAATTCCATTCGGTCCGGCGTCCGGAAACTGCGGGGCGCCTCACTCGAAATTTCCGGCCATGACTTCGCCGGAGGCAAGCATGCCCTGACCGAGCTGGCGGCAGCCCCTCCGAGCGTGACCAAGGTGCGGGCCGACAGCGGCTACCAGACGAGCCTCATCCCGCACGGCGCCCGCCTCGGGATAGGCGTGGAGGTGGCACAGCGACCGAAAGAGCTGACTGCATTCTGTCCCGGCTGCCGCCTCATCGGCCGGCCCCGTCGCGCTCCGGAACAGGGTTGTGTGGACGCAGCCCTATGTCCCCGCGTATCTGGAGCCGGAACGTGCACTGCCCAACCCAGCCCCCGCCCGCCGCCCGCGTTCCGGAGCGGGGCGGCCGGGCCCGCCGCAGTGCGGGATGGTTGCGGCGCACCGCTCTTGCCACTGCGGTGGTGATGGCTGTCACCACTGTGCCCGTCCTCACCGCCCATGCAGCCACCGCCTCAGCCGCGCCGGCCGGGGTATCGGGGACCGTGGCGATGGGCGGCGGCGCCACCGCCAGCATCACTGAGCAGACCGGCGTCCTCGCTACCGCGTTTCCGCTGGTGTCGCTGCCTGGCCGCGGCGCTGCGGGCGTAGAGCTCACGCTCGCCTACGACCAGACGGCCGCGGGGGCGGGGGCGGACCGGCATGGCATGGGGCAGGGCATCGGCCTGGGCAAGGCGTTCATCAACCCGGATGACGGCGGAACCCTGCATACTGCGGGCGGCGGGTCCTACCCGCTGCGGCCCGGCGACACCAAGGGCACGGGCGTGCAGCGGTATCTCCTCAAGGACCTCGCCCTGCGCGATGCTCGCGGCGCCCTCCCAGAGCGCGAGGGCCTGGAGGGTGTGCCCCGGGATTACCGTTGGGTTCTCACCTACGATGACGGCCGGAAGAACTACTTTTCCGCCGAGGGCGACCTGATCGCTGAACAGGACCCCCACGGCCATGAGACCGCATACGCCTGGGAAGTACAGAACGGCCAGCACCGCCTGGAGCGGGCGGTGGATGCCTGGGGCCAGGCGGTCACCTTTGACTACAGCCGCGAGGACCGGGTCACTGTCACCTCACCGGTCCGCAGCGACGGCAAGCAGCCCGTCATTACCCTCCATCTGGCAGACGGGCGCCTCACCTCCGTCGCCTACCCGGAAGACCAGACGATCCAGCTTGCCTGGGACTACACCCCCGAAGGCCAGCCCGGACGGCTCCTGACCCGCATCGAGGCCCCTGCCGGCGCAGTCACCCGCATCGGCTATGACCAGCCGCACGGTTTCCCCATAGCGTCGTCGCTGAAGGTGACCGACCGGGAGGGGAAGGACCTCACCCCCGAACGCACCTTCCGTCTCGGTACCGAGGGGGAGCACGCCGGGCATGACTTCACCGGCCGCGGCCAGTACGACAGCGCCGACGCCCTGTTCGACAGCGCGGATGCCGACTACCGGTATGTAACCGAACTGTCTGACGGACAGTCCACCGTCCGCTCCGTTTACAACAGCCTCCACCTCCTCAAAGAACGCACCACGACCCTGAATGTTCAGGGTGAGCAGAAGCCGGTTCGCACCCAGAACCTCGCCTACGAGGGCGAGCGTGAAGACGGGCAGGCCCCGCCCCCGGCTTCGGCTCTTCCCGCCAACTACGGCAAACCCGTCCGCGCCGAGGTCACCGTCCACGACCCCGCGACGGGCAAGTCCCGCACCACCACCGAGACCGCCCGCTTCGACGAACACGGCCGCGAGACCGAACGCACCGACGTCACCGGCGCGAAGACCGTCACGCAATACGACCCCACCGCCCTCGATGCCCAGGAGGGCGGTGGCAGTGAGGGCAGTGACGGCCCACAGGAGGAGCCGGCCGGCTTCGGTCTGCCGGTGCGTATCACCGTCACCGGCCATGACGGCGCCGAGGCCGTCACCGAGAACACGCTGACTGACGACCGGAAGAGCATCGCGTCTACCCGGCAGCTGGTGAAGAACAAGGGCGAGAAGGATCCGTCCGCCCGCACCACGACGGCTTTCCAGATCAACGGTCAGGGCGAGGTCACGGGTAAGACGGTCACCTGGGCCGATGGTGTGAAACCTGACGGTGTCCAGGGCCCGGACGAGATCAGTGCGACGTACAAGAGCGTTGCCGATACCGCCGGGCACACCCGGACCGACACGGTGCAAAACGCTGCCGGTGTCAGCAGCCAGGTCACCGATCTGGTCACCGGACAGGTCATCCGTGTCACGGACACCGAAGGCCGTACCACTGAGACCGGCTACGACCAGGCCGGACGGGTCATCACTCAGAAGGTGCCGGGCGGGCCGAAGGGCGACGGCCTCATCGCGACCACTGCCTACACGCCACAAAGCACCACCGTCACCGCCCCGGGGAAGGACGGGAAGCAGCATGTGACCGTGGAGCACCGGGACCTGCTCGGGCGGGTAGTGAAGCAGACCGACAACATCTCCGGCGGGGCACTCACCGGCGATCCTGCCGCCCGCACTCTGCAGAGCGTCGTCTTCGAAGACGGGGGCCGGACCGCGAGGGTTACCGACGCCGCGGGGCGGACCACCCTGGCCACCAGCGATGAAATGGGCCGCCCGGTGAAGACGGTCGCGCCGAACGGCATGACCCAGCTCACCGTCTACGCGGATGCCGCCACCGCGGACACATCCACCGTCACCACCCTCACCCTGCCCGCAGGCGAAACCGACCCCGCCAGAGCCGTGGTCACCGCGACGGAAACTTCCGACCACGCTGACCGCCCCGTCGCCAGCGGGACCACGTTCGCCGACGGAACCATGCAGACCGGCAGCACGCAGGCCTACGACAGCCTCGGCCGCACGGCCGAAGCCGTGTCACAGGACGTGGCCACCACGCCCTCCTACGGCCCGGCCGGCACCCCGGCCGTCACCACGCTCACCCCGCAGAACACTGATGTGTTCCCCGGCCAGAAGATCACCGCAAGCAGTCCGCAGGACCTCACCGGCGCACCCGTAGTGAAAACCCTCACCCCCGGCCAGGATGCGGAGGCCGGCCGGTCCGGCACCAGCCTGGCCCGGGACGCGGCGGGGCGGGTCACAGAGGAACGCCACCCCGACGGCAGGAAGACTGTCTTCGAATACACCGCCGAGGGGCAGGTGGCAAAGGCTGTCTCCCCCTCCGGCGTCACCACCTCCTACCGCTACGACGAGACCACCGGGCAGGTCCTGGAGGTCACCGTCACCTCCGCGGACGGCAGGACCACGCAGAAGACCGGCTACACCTACGACCCGCACACGCGCGCCGTCACCAGCGTGTTCAACCCCGAGGACACCGATGGCAGCCGCATCTCCTACACCTACGACGCCGACGGCAATACAACCTCCGTCACCTATCCCGACGGCCGGACCCTCTCGCAGACCTTCAGTGAAGCGGGCCAGCTGAAGACGGCCACCGACATCACCGGCGCAACCACCCTCTACACCTACAACGGCGACGGCACCCTCGCCACGGCCGTCCAGCACGCCAAGGACAGCCCCGGAACTGTCCTGGCCCAGGTCTCCTACCGCTACGACGGCCTGGGACGGACCACCAACGTCATCCGCGGCAACCCCGAAGACGCCGGGAAGACGGTGACCACCCGCTACACCCACACCGGCGCCGGGCAGATCAGCAGCGAGAAGACCACCGGTCCCGGCGGCACCCTGCTCACCGGAGCCGACTACAGCTACGACTCCCACGGCAACCTCGCCCAGCGCACCGACACCCGCCCTGAATCCGGCGCAGACGGAGCCCCCGGCAAGCCGGCCACGACCACCACCCGCTACACCTACGACGCCTACAACCGCCTCACCGGATCAGACACCCGAAACGGTGACGCGAAGCGTGAGGGAGACGCACTCAGCAGCACCCGCTACACCCTCAACGTCTCCGGCGACGTCGTGAAGACCGAAACCACCCCGCACACCGGAGACCAGGCCGGGAAAACACAGGTCACCGAGCACACCGTCGACGCGGGCGGGCAGCTGACGGCCGTCACTGCCGGCTCCGGCCGCCACGAGCAGACCTTCGACAGCGAAGGAAACCTCCTCACCGGCCACGCCGGCACCGCCTACACCTACAACACCCTCGACCAGCCCCTCACCGTCACCGGACCCGACGGAAACACCACGCACTACACCTACTGGGCCGACGGCACCCGCCGCTCCGCCACCACCGGCGAGGACGGCACCCAGAAGACCACCGTCTTCCACTACAGCCCCGCCGGCACCCTCACCAACGACACCCACACCACCACCGGCACAGGCACCGACGGCCGGGACAGCGCAAACAGCGAGGGCCAGGGCACCACTGCTTCCTACCTCCACGCCGCCACCCGCGCCGCCCGCACCCTCTCGGGCACCGACGCCGCCGAAGCCTCCGCCACTGGAGCGGGCTACCTCCTGACCGACCGTCACGGCAGCACCACCGCCCTGGCCAGCGACAGCGGGGAAGTCCGGGCCGCCTGGAACTACACCGACTACGGCCAGCACACCACCGCCCCCGGCACACCCGCCCCGGCCGCTGCGGGCACACCCGCCCGCAGCGGCGCAGCGGCCAACCCCTTCACCTACGCCGGCGAATACACCAACCCCGAAACCGGCACCCAGTACCTCCGCGCCCGCCTCTACGACCCCGCCACCGCCCGCTTCACCCAGCGCGACCCCGCCGACCTCCACAACAAATTCCAGGCCTTCAACGCCAACCCCATCACCTACACCGACCCCACCGGCCACACCGCCGAACTCGACTGGGCCGTCAGCGGCACCATGCTCGGCGTCACCATCCTCGCCGCCGCCGTCTCCCTCGTCCTGGCTGCCCCCACCGGCGGAGGCAGCTGGGCCTTCTTCGCCATCGCCCTCGCCGGTGCAGCGCTGGACACCGCCAGCGCCGCTGTGTCCACCGCCGCCATGGCCACCGGAAAAAACCAGTGGGACAGCCCCCTCAACATCGCCTCCTACGTCCTGGGCGGCCTCGGCCTCGTCACCGGCGCTATCGGCGCAGGAGCCCAGCTCGGCCACAAAGCCCGCCTCGCCGCCGAAGCCGGCGGAGCCGCCGCCGAAGCCGCAGCCGACCTATCCCCCTACGGAAAGACCGCCGTCGAGCTCCATGAGATGGGCACCGGCCGGGAAGCCGGACTCACCAGCGCGATGCGGAACATCCAGAAGACCAACGGCGGAAAGCTGGCCGGTCTGCAGCACCGGGTGAAAACCGTGAAGTCCATCAACGAGAAACTCATCCGCGGCCAGCTTCCCGCCAACGCCCGGGAGGCGGCGGACTCGATCAACGACCTGAACCGCTACACAGTCGTCCTCGAGTCCGATGAGTACGTGCAGAAGACCAAAGCCTGGACCGACGAACTGGCTGGGCAATTCGAGTACGTCAGTAACATGAACTTCTGGGAACTCGACCACTACAAAGGCTTCAATACCACCTGGAAAGCGAAAGACGGCAAGCTGTTCGAAGTGCAGTTCCAGACCCCCGAGAGCCACAGCGCAGGAAAACTCACCCACCCCTACTACGAAAAGATGCGGAACCCGGACACCCCGCACCCCGAATACAACGAAATGTACACAAAGAGCGCCGAAATCTTCAGAACAGTAAGAGCGCCTGCCAGCGCCAAGCACACCGCCGCACTCCTCACAGCACGGTGACAGACCCCGGTGCGATCTCTCGCATTCGTGTCAGCGCGTGACCTATACATCTCTCACTCGACGACAGTGAACAGAGCGTGGTCTCTCATATCCATGGCAGCCGCTCCAAGCCCTGAATGATCCCCTGACCAGCAGCAGCGCACCACGGCCCACTGTCTCTCGCACCACTGTCCGCCTACCACAGCGCAATCCTGGTTCAGGGTCTCGACGCGCAGAGCGTGAGACCCGCAATTTCTGCTTCCTTCAATTTCCGTAAGGACCATGATGATAACCGCTTCCATTGCCTGCCCTGTTCTGGCGGGTGCAGCGCTTGCCGCGTTCACTTCGATTGCGGGTCCATCTGTACACGCGCATGCGCAGCCAAACATCTCCGAACCGAAGGAGAGAGCCGCTTACGTCCAGAATGATACGAATATCGGCCTCTCTCTGGGCAAGGCTGAAGGCGGCCATGGCAGCTTCATCCAGCATCCTGATTCGGTGGTGGCTCCCGGGGAGCGAGGGGAGTGGAAGTTCTGGGAATGGCAGTATGCCCACCCCGCCACCGTCGAGTACAAGATCGACGGGACTGGAATTACGTTGGCCACAAAGACGGGGTACCCAGGCGGCAACCCTATAGGAAACAAGTCGGCTGGTAAGTGCGAGGTTCTCGATGAAAACAGGCAGCCGTCATCTGCATTCACATGTTCAGTAGGTGGAGGAAAATTCGGGGGAGCCTATACGTACACCCTTAAGAAAAATGCATAACAATCCAGGCCTTCAGCTGCGGGCAGCTGGGCGGCTCCTGCTGCCGGGCCACGCCTGGCCGTCGGCGAGGCTGGTGGAGCGCTGCCCGACATCGCACCCGGCGTCGCCTTCGAGGGCGACGGCATCGGACGATGGCTCACGCGGCAAAGAGAAGCGAGCAACTCAGGCAGAACCGTGGCGGGAAGGGCACACCTTGAAGAGCTGCCGGACGGCACAGTGATCAAGCTGGGTGTGTTTCTGAGCAATCAGAAGGCCAGGCGCGACCGGTTGGATGCGGACCAACGGGCCGCACTCGCCGAACTGGGCTACCCCTGGGCCGAGCAGCATCGGCACTCCGGGACCGGCCTGCACACGCCCTACGACGTACACTTCGGTCTCGCCGAGCAGCTCCGCGAGATGCGTGCCGACGTCCTCCAGGCGGTCTACGCGAAGCACCCCGAACGCCTCGTCCGCAAACCACCGGAGCCCCCGAAGGTCCCCGCAGCGGCCTGGATCAACCAGTCGGCACCAGACGGCCCACTGACCCCAGCACAGCGTTAGAACGGTCTACCTGCCTTGATCGCTTTGACAGGTTCCGCTCTGCCCGCCCGCATGCCCATGGGCAGCGGATTCAATCTGCCGATCACACAGCGCACCGAGCAGCTGGACCCGGCTGCTGCTGTTGACCGGCGGCATCACCGAAGCCCGGGACACCGACGGCCGCGGATTCGGCGCGGAGCGCTTCACCGACTTCATCACCGCCACCACGCCGACGGCCTGCCGGTCGACGAGACCCTGCGCCGTCTCATGCGCGCCGTCACGGACTACCGCCAGGGGCGGCCGGAAGACGACGCCACCGTCCTGTTCTGCGGATGGCACGGACCGAGCACCCCGGCAGACTGATCAGGTTCAGCGCTGACCCGCTGGGCTTCCTTGAGTGATCACAGCACGCCGCCCTCTACCGTCTGGGCGACTGGCCACGCCGGAACCGCCAGGCGCTCGCCGATGCCCTCAACACAGAACAACACGCACCCCGACCACCCCGACCACCCCGGTCCAGCCACTGACCCCGCCTCTCAACCAGCCCAACACCCCAGGCCAGCCACCTCGCCGCACACCAACAAGTCCCACACCCAGGGTCAGCCTCGCTGGCCTGGGAGGCGTCGCAACCGGGCCCCGCGACTCCGGCAGGATCAGCGGCAATCTCCGCCGGCCCACGGCGCTACAACTGCCGCCTGCAGCGTGTCTTCCGCATCTCCGCACTCCGGCCCCATTGCGGCGAGTCCCGCCGGTTTTGCGGACGAAAGCGAGCCGAAGGCAGGCCGCATCCAAGCCGTCCTTGCCCTGGCCCGCCGTCGCGTCAATGTCCTCGGGGTCCTCCCCGCGACGGACGGAAGCTGCGAACCTCTGCCACCCACCGCTTTCGGGGCTGGGCAGACCGCATGAGGAATCAGTGGGTGCGCCGCAGCTCGGGCGGCAGCGTCTCCCTGCCTTCCGCTGGCCAACCCCCATTTATGGCCGATCGGATGATACCTCCATTCTGCATCCTGAGGTACTAATATAAGTACAAATGGGAGCCGGGAGACGGCGACCTCCAGGGGCTGAGTGCTTTCCGGCATGTGCAGGGTCCGGCTGGTGCTGGACGCCGACGAGAGAGACGAGGGTGTATGCGAATCCGGATCCCCGCTACCGGCGTGACGATGGCAGCTGCAGTCTTCCTGGCAGTCGCCGGAGGAGCCCCTGCTGCTTTTGCAGACACGCCCGCTCCTGGCAATGCGACGACGGCACCTGTCGGCTCCGCCGCGCCAACCTTTACGACTGCAGTTCATATCGTAAATAACTCCAGTCATGATCTGCAGCTGTCCGGCCTCCAGACCATAAACAACCTGAACGAGTACCACGCTTACCAGGATGGTCCTGCGACAGAGGCCGGACACACACTCACGGCTCACACAACTGACACCATCGACATGTATGAGATGGCAGGCTGGAACCAACTCAACCTGAAATACCGTCCGCTGGATATTCCAGGTTCCGGCAAGCTGGTCGAAGTGGACTTTTTCATCCAGGGGATGAATCTCAGCTTCCGGCAAAGCGGGGGCGGGCCTACAGAATTCGGCTTCGATTCTTCTGCTCCCGGAACTGTAGTAATCAGCGACGCCGATGCCTGATCATGCATGGCAGTGCTCCTCAGCCATGACGGGTCATGAATGCGCCCGGCAACCCCGAAGACGCCGGGAAGACGGTGACCACCCGCTACACCCACACCGGCGCCGGGCAGAAGACCACCGGTCCCGGCGGCACCCTGCTCACCGGAGCCGACTACAGCTACGACTCCCACGGCAACCTCGCCCAGCGCACCGACACCCGCCCTGAATCCGGCGCAGACGGAGCCCCCGGCAAGCCGGCCACGACCACCACCCGCTACACCTACGACGCCTACAACCGCCTCACCGGATCAGACACCCGAAACGGTGACGCGAAGCGTGAGGGAGACGCACTCAGCAGCACCCGCTACACCCTCAACGTCTCCGGCGACGTCGTGAAGACCGAAACCACCCCGCACACCGGAGACCAGGCCGGGAAAACACAGGTCACCGAGCACACCGTCGACGCGGGCGGGCAGCTGACGGCCGTCACTGCCGGCTCCGGCCGCCACGAGCAGACCTTCGACAGCGAAGGAAACCTCCTCACCGGCCACGCCGGCACCGCCTACACCTACAACACCCTCGACCAGCCCCTCACCGTCACCGGACCCGACGGAAACACCACGCACTACACCTACTGGGCCGACGGCACCCGCCGCTCCGCCACCACCGGCGAGGACGGCACCCAGAAGACCGCCTGCTTCAGGGCCTGCGCCGCTTCCCGGCGAGTGGCCTCCGCCGCGAGGCGCGCGGCGTGCGCGGCGGTCTCGGCGTCGGTGGTCGCCGTCGTCTGTGCGGTGATCTGGTGCTCGGCCGTCGCGACCTTCGCCGCGATGCTCATGCGCCGCACCTTCGCGTCCGCCTCGGACTCCTCGGTGTCCAGGACGCGCTGACGCTCGCGCTCCTCCCCGGTCGCGGTCTCATCGAAGCGCAAAGCGCCGCATGTGAACGATCACGAGTACGTCCCCCCCTCCAGACAAACGCGATTCTAGACGGCGCGTTCGCGGTGTTCGAACAGCGCGGCTACGCCCAGGCGTGCGTGAAGGAGATCGCACAAGAGGAGGGTGTGGCCAAACCGACCGTCTACAACCAACCGAGGACATCGGGTGGCGCCAGGCCCGCACAACGCTGCTCGAGGCCGTCGCACGCCACCACCACGCTCACCTGCTCGCCGCCATCGTCGAGCTCGGCGGTGAGCTGGAACTCCCCGCTACCCGTAACGGACGCTTCAGGGGCGCGGTACCCCCGAACGCTGCGCGGTCAGCGACGCCGGCCGCCGCCGATGCGGCGGTCGTCGGCCAGTGCGGTCAGCGGGCCGAACTCGTAGGCCAGCTCGTTCCACGTCAGAACCTCGCCACAGCGGGCCGGGAACTCCTTCGCGTTGAACTCGGGCATGGTCCAGGTACCCGTGCCCCGGTCCCGCAACCACAGGTCCCCGTCCCCGTCGACCACAGTCGGCGGGACCGGTACGGGCTCGGCCTGATCAGTGGGCTCCCAGGTGACCCGGCCCGGGTGGGAAACGCGGCGCAGCTCGGTGGTGGCCAGCCGCGCGGCCAAGTCACGGGTGGACTCTTCGGCGTCCTTGACCGACTCGAGTCGGAATGCGTCGTCAAGTACGGGCAGGGCTGGATTCTTGCTGCGCTTTGAACTCATACGCTGACTACCTCCGGTGGGGGGCGTCACATCCGTTATGGCACCCCGTAGAGCAACACGGTATCCGAGGCGGGAGCCGGGCCAGGCCTCTTGCGCCGGAACGGTCAGCAAGCCCGCCGACGCCCAGGAAAATGCTCTGCACCAGGTCAGCGACTGTTGAGTGAGGCGAGGAAGCACTCGACACGCTGACGAAGTAGCTGGGAGCAACCGTCCGGCCCACGGTTCAGCGCCCGCTCGGTACACCTCTCCGGGGCGAGCGCGGCCTCCAGGCGGTCCAGCCGTTCGTAGAGAGCGCGAACGAGGCGGGCTCGGTTCTGGACGCAGCGCACGGTGCCCTCCAGCGTCGCGGACAGCCGGCCTTCCGCCTCGCGCAGGACAGCGTCGCCGAGCGCCCAGGGGTCGCTGCTCTTCGGCAGCGTCGGCGCGACGCCGTACGTCGGCGGCGAGCGCGCGGGCGTGGCCGGTCAGATGGAGGGCGATCTGCTCGTAGTCGCGCGTCGCGAGCGGGTCCTCGCCGGTCCAGGCTGGGCGCCGCCGGGCTGTACAGGATCACATGAGGCGCTGACAGTGCGGCGTAGCCGGGCAGGCTGCGCGTCGTCTATCCGTACGCGCCTGTGGCCTCCCGTGGGGAGGCGCGCAGCTCGTTCAGACGATCGCCGCTGGCCTACAAGGCACAGGCTGAGTGGTCACACTGCTGCAGGAGCGGTAGATCGTGAGGCGCCGGCTGACCAACAGCGGGGGCATGCCGGAAAAGATCGCAGCTAGAGGACCGTCGCCGGGCCGGCTCGCACTGCGTCCGCCGCCTGCCCGGGCGGACGGCGAGGACCGAGGCACTGCGTCTGCCCCGGTCCTGGCCGTGTGGGTGGGGTCAGGCGAGGTTGATGTTCTCCGCCTGGGGGCCCTTCTGGCCCTGGGTGACGTCGAACGTCACCGTCTGGCCCTCCTGGAGCTCACGGAAGCCCGAGGAGTTGATCGCCGAGTAGTGGGCGAAGACGTCCGGGCCGCCGCCGTCCTGGGCGATGAAGCCGAAACCCTTCTCCGCGTTGAACCACTTCACAGTTCCCGTAGCCATGTCTCATGCCTTCCAGTCGATGAACGCCGCCCACACGGTGTGGGAGGCGGAGGTGATCGCCCTGGTTCCTGCGGCACAGCACAGCAAAAAGCCCACGCCGGAGGCATGGGCAAAGGGAAGATCCGAACCACGACAGCTGACACAAACGCTACACGCCCACACACCCTGTCACCAGAGGAAACGACTCGGCGCACCGGGGCGCAGGGCCCGCCGGAGTCCGGCGGGCGTGGGTACGGGTCTCAGGCCGCGGCCGCCGGACTCGCCGATTCGGCGGCGCGGCGGTATTCGGCGTTGATGCGCTGGGCCTGTTCGAGCTGGTCTTCGAGGACGATGATGCGGCAGGCGGCCTCGATGGGGGTGCCCTGGTCGACGAGTTCGCGGGCGCGTGCGGTGATGCGCAGCTGGTAGCGGGAGTAGCGGCGGTGACCGCCCTCGGAACGCAGCGGGGTGATCAGACGGTGTTCGCCTAAGACGTCGTTTCCTTTGGCGGTTTGGCTCGTTGTGCTGGGCATGACGAGTCTTGCCGAGCGGCTGGTGCCGGATGAGTTGTGGGAGTTGTTCCGC
>NZ_JBIBHT010000025.1:0-22916 GCF_042957155.1 Streptomyces sp. NPDC008121
GTAAGCCATCAGTGGCAGCCGCTTGATAGCCACACCCGGTGTCCCTGGGTGTCCCCACCCTACGAATGGGAGGACCAGCCCGAGCAAGAAGGTAGGGCTCTCTTGAGCTGTTTGTTCCCTCGTCGGGAGGGATGTTCGCCGCGGATGGAGGAGCCGGATTTCCGGGTCACGGGTGCGAGGCCGGCGTAGGCGGCGAGGTGGTCGGCGGTGGCGAAGCCGCTGCCGTCGCCGACGTCGATGAGGATGCGGGCGGCGGTCCTGACCCCGATACCGGGCATCGAGATCAGGACCTGGGAAAGAGGGTGGGCCTCCAGGAGGTCCTCGATCCGGGCTGCGAGGAGTTTTCGGTGGTCAAGCACGGACTGGAGCGAGCGGGCGAGGCTGGGAACGATCAGCGCGGCGGCATCCGTTCCCGGGACGACGACGGTCTGTTCGTCGAGTGCGGTGAAGATGTCCTCGATCAGCCGCTCCGCCATCCGCGGTGCTTTGGGACGTGTCAGGGTCACGAGGCGACGGCGTCCGGCCTTGCGGATCTGGGCCGGGGAGCCGAACTGGTCCAGCAGCTTGAGCACAGCCGGGTGCTGGATCCGGGGGCCCAAAACGCGTTCCAGGGAGGGGTGGATCTGTGTGAGCAGGCCGCGGAGCCGGTTGGCGATCCGGGTGGACTCGCCCGCGAGGTCGTCGTCGAAACCGGCGATCATCGCGAGCTCGGCAACGGTCTCGTCCGTGGGATCGATCGTCCTCAGGGTGTGGGGCATCGCTCTGGCGGCGTCCGCGATGATGAACGCGTCGCGGGCGTCGGTCTTCGCCTCGCCGGGGTAGAGATCGGCGATCCGTCGCATCGTGAGTCCGGGCAGGTAGGCGACCTGGCATCCCGTGTCCCGGGCGACTGCCAGCGGCAGGGCCCCGATGGAAGCCGGCTGGTCGACGACCACCAGCACCGTTCCGTGTTTGGCCTGGAGCTTGTCGAACAGCTCCCGCAGCTTCGGTTCGCTGTTGGGCAGCGGTTTGTCGAACACCTTCTTGCCCGCCCGGTTCACGGCGGTGGCGTGGTGATCACCTTTGCCGACGTCCAGGCCCAGATAGACGTCGATGCCAGTCTCGTCCGACATGCCCTTCGCTCCCGCGCTCGCGTTCTTCCCGGTCTCACCTGCGGCATCAGCGTGCCGGCATCCACGTTACGAAGAGACTGCCCAAAGGGCGCTCGTGCCTCTAATCAGCGGTCTGCCAATGCCTCCGGCACCGGCGACACCACCTTTTCGATCATCTCGACTGGGGGCTCAAGTCATACCGGGGCCGAAGGCCGGGAGCCTCATTGCGAGGCCACGAAGACGGTAACGGGGATCCGCAACTTCGCAGCATTGCCATGCAAGATCCATGATCGCCTCACGAACAAGGCATCAATACTGACGTGAGGCAATCCGAGGGAGCTGCGCCTACTGCCGCCAGCCTGCCTGCGCGACAGGCGGCTTTGAGTCATCTCCTCTTTCTGTATTGGTTGCCTGGCATAAGGAAGATCCTGGTCGCAGTTGCTCGGAGGAACAGCTGGAACGCAAGAGCTATCGCGGAATGTCTCGTTTTCGGCGGTGCAGCCTGTTCGTGTACCCTCCTCTGGCTGATAGCAAGGTACATTGGCTTACTGTCAAAGAGGCGTTCTTGCCTACCTATCCTGAAGGAAAGTAAATGAATAGGAAACGCAACCGGGCCGCAGCTATCATTGCTGCGGGACTCATCTGCCTAGGTGCGGGCGGACTGTCCGTCGGCCACGCCCACGCTGCGGACAGGCCGGACCGCAGTTCAGTATCTGCCCGCATAGAGCAGTCTGCTGACTTCAATTACTATACGGCCGTAGAGAATGGTTTTCTCCACTCCGCTGCAGATCACACTTCCAAGCCGGTGGCGAATATCCTCGCGGGGCAAGTGGTACTGGCTTCCAGTGAAATCTATACGAACCGTTTCAGTGCAGAGTTCAGGTATGCCTGGACCTATAATCGATCGACCGGACGCTTTGTCGGCGGGTACGTCGACGCTACCGTCCTCCGGCTTGCTTAAGCTCTACTTTTAACCTTCTGATGGTCGGTTCGGTGCCGAGTTTTTCACCCGGCGGGAGTCTCCCGGACGTGACGACGGCCTCTGCTGCGTGATGTCGAGTCGCCAACAGCGGGAGTGGAGGCCGTCGATGTCAGGTGTTGTCCATCCCTTGATCCCCGCGGGGAATCCGCGCCGTCAGGCCGGGCAGGGCTGTGATTGTTGGTCCGGAGCCACGAAGCGGCGGAGTTTGCTGCGGCTCCGGGGTGACAGGCAGGCGGGTGCTTCTGGTATTCGATACTCCGTCACGGTGCTCAGTGGTGCGCCGCCGCATGAGGCCCGGGCGGCGTGCTGACCACTGCCGGGCGCGAGGAGCTGGTCCGGCTGCGCCGGGAGGAGCGCGAGCAGAAGCAACGCCCGGCCGCGCTGCGGCGCCCGGGCCCTGCCCCCCCGTGCAGGCTGGCCGGGCGGCCCGCCTCTCGATCGCAGGGCCGCTGCGGACCTATCACGCCGGGCTCCGGGGGATGGCTGGTCCGCAGCCGGGGAGAGTTGCCCCGTGGACCTGGCGGCTGAAGGGGGAGCTTCCGCTCGCCAGGCCCAGGGGGCCTGTGCCGTAACCGGCACTGCAGCAGCGGAACCCTGGGGTGTCGCGGCCCGGGCTTCGCTGTGCTGCCTCAGACCAGGACGGTAGCGGGCGAAAAAGGCATATCGGGGTGTGCCGCGCCGTCGGCTTTGCAGCCGATATCTGCCAAGGGCGCTTTCGTGTCCAGCCGCCGGACGGTGTCATACCTCGCTCGCCGGGCCCGGCCGTCTGGACGGCCTGCCCGGCGGATCATCGCCGACACCTAGCGCTGAAGGTCTGGCGTCTTGCTGATCAGGAGACCCTGCACCCACGCCCAGCCCGCGCCCGCCGCCGGGCAGCCCGTACCAGGACGAAACGTCGGGACTGCCGGGCCTACGGAGCTGAAAGCGATGCCGACGGGAGCGGTTGACGGTACGCAGCCCGCTCTGCTTCCTAAGCCAGGCCACTGCAGGAAGCGAGGGTCATGATCAAGGCGGAAGCACTGCAGAAGGCCCCCGTGTGCCGCTGTGGGCTGCTTCATGCCGACGAAAGGCAACCCACACCGCCACACCCGCCACCATGAGAGGTGAGGCAGCCTGCGCCGCCCGTTGGCGCGTATGGCGCTCCGTCCGGATTGGCGCGCCCGACCGGGTGTGGCCGCAACCGGACCTGGCGCCGCCCGGCAGGGATGACCGTCCGCGGCAGAGGCGTGGCATTCTGGACGTCATGGCTGCGCTGTGGCGGCACGGCTCCCGTAGCTCAGCGGATAGAGCGGACGCCTTCTAAGCGTCTGGCCGCAGGTTCGAGTCCTGCCGGGAGCACTGCCCTGCCTTGCCCCAGGCCAGGCAGTTTGCGCACTACGCCAGCGCCCGTTGAGACCCGGGAGCATGCGCAATGTGCGCTCGGCGGCCCCCTCATCTCACGGAGCCTTAGTTACGCAGTGCTGCTCCAGAACGCGGCCTTGATGGTGGGGCGGTCCGGGAAACCAGTGCGGCCACCGTTGATCACCGTGACTTGTGCGCACCCTCGGCCTGCTACTGGTCGTGCCGGTCCCACCGCATCGTGCAGGACCGCGACGGCGGCCGCCCGCTCCTGATGCGCCTGCGCCAGCTTCACCACCGCATCACCCGACGGCGCCTACGCCGGCAAGCTCGTGACCTGGACGAAAGACCGTCTCGCCCTGGCCCTGGAGATCGTGAAACGCCGTGACGACGCCAAAGGCTTCGTGGCCCTGCCCCGCCGATGGGCCGTCAAGGACTCCGCCATGGATCTGCCGCGGAAGGCGTTGCATCCTCGACTGCGAACGCCTCCCCAGGCACCATCAAGCAATGGTCAAATGGCCGGTGATCATCCTCATAGGACGCCGCCTCGCCCGACAGACCCCACCGTAGTATTCACCGTTACCGGTGCAGGATCAGGCACTTAGTAATGTGCCGACGCGACCCGTTGGCCATCCTCCGGACTTTCAGAGCTTCCGTACCGCACTTCAACTGCTTCGTCCGGGCCGGGAATGCTGATGGCCACAGACTCCCAGTCCTGCACGGAAAACTCGGGCACATCCATTCCTGTGACAATGGGAACCAGCCGGCCCCGTGCCGTATCGTAGGCGAAGTATTCGCCGCTGCCGTCAACTTGGGGGGCCGAGGTAAGCGTCAGGACGGAAATTTCCCCTCCGGAAGGAAACATTTTAATCGTCTTCCTTGTGAGATTTTCCAGAATGATAGTATCGCCGCTCTGGCACGATGCTGTGATGTAGTACTGCCAGAGACCGCTCAGCCTCGTAGGGGGCTGATCCGGCGTCTGGAAGGACCGGTACTGCAGCTGGTGGCACTCTTGAGAATTTTTCTCCTCGAATTCTATGAGTTTGTTCAATGCCATTAGATGGGCTTCCGATTCGCTGACTGCTGTGCCCCGGAAGGTCTCCTGTGTACTGTGTGCGTAAGAAGCTGGCGCGAAGGCCGTGATCCCGGCCATGACTGCAAGGGCAGCCACGGGAACAGCCAGAAGCCTCTTTGGGAATTTCATGAATCTCCTCTGCGGACTCAGTACGCTGGAGTCAACCTGCTAGATGCCGCTGTTCTCCGGCCTCTTCACGGCATGGTGCAGTTCAATGAGCCGACCATCAGCCTCTCCGGCCGGTTGACACCACACGGCCAGGCGCCGTGGGGCAGTGATAGAGTATTGGGAATTCTATAAAATAGGCCTGTCTTCGAGTAAAGGCATTGCTAAGCTGTTGCGCAGACTCCCATTTTTCGGCAGGATTCTTGCAAGTCCTGTAGATGTGCTGGCCGGTTGGGTGTGCCCAGATGCGCCCAAGTACCAGCGCCGCGTCTTCACCGAGCATCGGCGGCCTGCGCAGCTCCAGCAGACACCCGGCCTGCAGGTTCGCCAGCGGACGGCGCCCCCTGGTGACCAGTTCCGACACGATCACCACCGCGTCGGACGTGTGAGCGCTCCGGCCCGCGGCCTCCAGCTACCAGGCCGTGACCTGGCGGGCGACGGCCGGGCTCTGCGCACCGCGGGGCAGAGCGACGACGTGACATGTCGTGGGCGGCGGTGGCGCAATGGCGGTCATCCCACTTTGCGTACTGGGGATTCGTGACTGCGCCGACCGTGCGAAGGCGGCGAGGGCGCGCACTGGGATGCACATCCTCACCGAAATCAAGAACCGCAGCGTGAACGACCTCCCCGTGCTGGTCTGCGACGGTGTGAAGGGCCTGCCCGACGCGGACCGGAACCGTCTGGCCGAGGACTGTCGTGCAGACCTGCGTGGCCCCCCTGCTGCGGGGACTCCTTCCGTATCAGGCGGGCGAGGCAGTCGAAGCGCCCCTGTCAGAGGCGGAGGTGCTGGGCACTGGCGAGAGCGCCGCAAGCCGGAGTGGGAACAGTGCCCCCCGCCGGCCAGGCAGCACCTGGTATGCGACCGGGGCACGCCCGCCGCGGCGTACCGGTCCGGACGCGGTCGGGCAAGCCTGAGGCTCACCTGGCAAGCTCACCGCAGAGCATGCTTGCCCAGCGTGGCCACGGTCGCTTGGCCGCCGGGCCGGCGGTGCGCGGTCCCAAGGCATCCAGCGACATGCACTGCCCGTGCTATCGCAAGGAGTAGCTCTGGGCGGCCGCCCCGAGCGGAGGCTGCCCAGCCGGCCTGTTCGGGCCGCACGCAGTCCTCACGAGCCGGAGGCGGGGGGCGTACTGCTGGCCACCGCGCCGCCGCTTCCGGCCCGCCTGCATCTGATGCCTACTTTCGTGATGGCGGCGACCGGAATGTTCGCGGGAGCCACGCCCGGCCTGGCGCTGTCCGGCCGCATGCTGTCCCTGCTGCGCGCCGGAGCCGGCACGCAGCAGAGCGGCCACCTGGGCGCTGCTCTCGCCGCCAGAACGTCAATTTCTTCAGAGCGCTGCTCCGGCCTGTGTGGGAGACCCCCAGCCAGCCGACGCGGAGACGCTGAGGGTCTCGCCGGCAACCACACGCGCTGCGAGGCGATGAGCGGCCTTTTAGACGTGAAGGTCCAGAACATGCCCGTCTGCGCCCCCGCCGCAAGGGCACCGAGGAGGGCTTGAACCGGGCGGTGGAGGGCATGCCTCTGTGCGCCCTGCCCGGCTACGTTCGCCAGCCGCGCCAGCTATCGCGCGCTTCCGCCCGAAGGACGAGGTACTGCTCGGGTCCGAGGACTTCACCGCCCAGCTGCTGGCCTGGACGCTGTGGTGGAAAGGAATGCCGCCCGCCCGGCGGGCAAGGCGGTTTATCGTCGTAACGACATCGCCCGAGGGAGTATCTGATCATGACCGCGCAGCCTGTCGAGCCTGACCTGGAAGCAACCTATTACCAGCTACGCGACCTCGCAGACGAGATCACTGCCACCGCAGACCGGCGAGGCACCCGGGTCCGGGCTGCCATCGCAGACCAGGGGATCAACGTCATCATGATGAGCCCGTCCACCCGCCATGGGCGCATCGTGAGCCTGCTGACCCTGCAGATCGAGGGGCAGGACGCCCACGCAGCAACTATGGCCGAAACCCGTGTCGAGCATCCCGGCCTCGGCCTGTGCCGCACCGCGGACCTTCTCGCCATGTCGCAGGACGCCTTCGAAGCCCAGGATGATGACGCCGCCGCATTCGCCCCCACCGTCGACCTTGCCGTCGAAGTGGTCTCCAGATCCAACCCCGGCAACGACTACATGGTCAAGCTTCGTGAGTACCCCCGTATGGGCGTCCCCGCCTACGTGATCATTGACCCCCGTGATGGCACGATCAGCGTCCACAGCGATCCGGACACCATCAGCAAAGAACCCCAGTACCGCACCCGCAAGCGCTACGCCTTTGGTGACACGGTCCCGATGGGCCGGTGGTCCATCGACACAGCCCGCTTCCCCCGCTATCGGGAGGAATAGGGTCGTCCCCAGGATGACCGCCGTCTTGGTCGGCCAGGCGTCGACAAGTTGTTATGTGTGCGGCGGCCTGGACCCGGCCCCGGAACACATATCTCCTTGATCTTCGCGACAAGGAGCGGCTTCCACCTCACGGGCGAACACGCGAATGCACTGCCGTCTTTCTTCCCCATCCCCGGCGCCCGGTCCCAAGCAGACGCCACCTGCGCGCGAGTGCGCCTTCCGGCTGCCGGGGCCAGGATAAGGGTCCTGGTACCCAGAGCGTGTGATAACCGGTCCTGGCCCGTGGGCCTGCGCCGACGGGACCGATCATGAACCAGCGGAGCCGGGGCCGGCCGCGCTGTACCACCCGGCAGGCCAGGGCACAGCAGCACGCGGAATGCTGCGGACCTCCCGCCCGCGTCCGCACCCCGTACAGCGTTACAGGCGGGAGCAGTCGGCTGGGATTTCAGCGCCGTGCTCCTGGGTGTGACGCGGCCCAGGACCTCACCGGACAACATGTGCTTGGAACACGGCCAGACGAGGAGCAGGCTGAGACTCCAGCGACGCTGGACCCGGACCGGCGGCCCTGCCACAGCCCGCAGAGCTTCCGGCCGCCACTGACCAGTTCGTTCCCGTACGGGAGCGGCAGAACCCGGCCGGATCAGGGCCCCAGCGGACGGTCACGAAAGACTGGGGCTAGTGAGCGCGCAGGGGGACCTTGTTATCGCCGATCTGGATCGTAGTTCCAGGGGCTTTGCTTTCCCGGATGCATACGTAACCGTCACCGTTTCCCTCGGTCGTGTCATCCACCGCCGGATTGGTTCCTGGAGTGTCAATGCCGTTGACGAAAGCACTCAGAGACTCCTCGGCCTCAGTGCCCCCGAGGGCATAGTAGTAAGTAACTGCATCGTCAACAGTGAGCAGGTAGTTCGCAGCCGCACAGCGCGCGACTGGTTCGGCCGCGGAAGCTGTCGTCGTCGCCGCCGCACCCGCTGCCAGCAAAAAGGCCGCCGAAACGGCGATGGAAATTCTTCCGATGAAGCCGGACATCTCATTCTCCGCTTCTGGAATAACCGCTTCATTGTAAATCCACGCATCTGGGAGACGCCGGCGCGCTGTCGGTCGCAGGTCCGCCGCCCGGAATGCCTATCCTACGCCGCCGGGAAAAATCCGTCGCGGGGCGCATCGGGACGCCGCTGCGGGCGGAGTGACGGTATCCGGGGCGGCGGCCACGGAGTGGCCTTTCAGTCCCTGTCGCGTATGCGGTGCCCAGGCGTCCGCGGGTCCGGCGGGCCGGGGAAGGGCACAGACGAAGTTCTCCTGAGACGAGCGCAGCTGGGCGAGGAGAGCGGGCTTGTTGCTGTCGCCGGTCAGGGTGCTCACGGAGAAGGCAGGTGAGCGGGTGCCGCCGGGGTGGTGACAGCGGCCTGGGCGCAGCAGGAGATGGCCCCCGTGTGGCCGTAGAGCACGCCGCAGCGGGCTTGTGTACCGGAAGAGCGCCATGCCTGCGGCATTTGTCCCGGGGCCGGACGGCAGAGAGAAAACGCCGGGGATGAAGGTGAGCTGTTCTCTGCAGGTCTTTCCGGGGGCCCAGCCGGGGCCGCCCTAGCTGGCGCGGATGAAGGCGTGGGTTCCACGGGGGCCAGAGCACGCCCGGGGAAGCCCGCAAGCCGGAGGCACTGACGGCCTCGCTGGAGCCCTCGGGTCCCGGGCAGCGGTGCGGTGCCGTAGCCGTGCAGACAGGGCCGGGGGAGCCGGATGCCCAGGAGGAAGCTGGTGCGGCGCGAACCCAGGGGCCGGTACACGAGTTCATTGAGGAGTTCCTCGTAACGGCGGCCGGTGGCAGCCTCCGTCAGGAGAGCGACGGCGGTGCTGCCGGAGCTGGAGTAGCTGCAGAGAAAGCCGGGGCGCAAGCGAAGCGGTCCGTCCGCCACGAAATCCAGGAGCCTGCACGGGCCGGGACGCGGCGCGGGCCGGAGCCGAGAATCTTCATGAACCCGGGGTCTGCCGCGTCGCCGGGCAGGCAGCTGGTGCGCTGGAGGGGCTGGCGCAGGGTCACCGCGTGCCAGTCAGCGCGCTCAGCGGGCAGCAGCGTATGGGCGTCCCCGCCTACGTGATCATTGACCCCCGCGATGGCATGATCAGCGTCCACAGCGATCCGGACACCATCAGCAAAGAACCCCAGTACCGCACCCGCAAGCGCTACGCCTTTGGTGACACGGTCCCGATGGGCCGGTGGTCCATCGACACGGCCCGCTTCCCCCGCTATCGGGACGAAGAGGGTCGTCCGGCGTGCGCCTGCCGACGGCCTGGGCGCTGGTCAAGAACGGACTGGAGTGAACTGGCCAGGCTGGGGACGCCCGGCCCCGGAACACGCATCTCCTTCATCTTCGCGACAAGGAGCGGCCCGCCTCACGGGCGAACAAAGGCCCCGCCGGCGACGACGGATCGGCTACCGGGGCAGGCGATTCAGCACTCGGGCTGCAGGATGCTCCCAGAAGTGCCAGCAGCACCAGCCCGACCCCAACGAAAGTGCCGCCTTGCGCCGGCTCATCATCGACATCGCAGCTCCAGCCCGTTCAGCCTCGCTGGGAGGCAATCAGCTGGCGGTACCACTCAAAGCTCGCCCGAGGGCTGCGCAGCTGCGTGGCGAAGTCGACTTCGACCAGGCCGAAGCGCTGGTGGTATCCCTCAGCCCACTCGAAGTTGTCGAGCAGGGACCACGTGAAATAGCCGCGCACGTCCACTCCGTGGTCTGCTGCTTCCGCGACCGCGGTGATATGGGCGGCGAGGTAGTCGATACGCGCCTGGTCCTGCAGCCCGGCCGGCTCTGAGCAGCCGTTCTCTGTAATCCACACCGGTGGCAGGGCGTCGCCATAGCGGGCCTTGAGCCCCGTGAGCAGCTCCGTAAGCCCGTCGGGTACGACCGGCCAGCCGGACAGGGTGCGCCGGTACGGCTCCTCTGGTTCGGCCAGGCCGAAGGGCAGCCCGGAGGGCGGATCGGCCGGGGCGGTGACCCACGTTGGGTTGTAGTAGTTGATGCCCAGCCCGTCCAGCGGCTGGCCGATGACGGTGAGATCCCCGTCGCGCACCACCCCTTCCCAACTCGAAGCGGAGATGCCGTAGGCCGACAGATCAGGGTAACTGGCCAGCATGACCGGGTCGTTGAAGAGACGGTTGTGCAGGGTGTCGTAGGCTGACGCTGCGGTTAGATCGGCGTCCCGCCGCGCGTCGGACCGCAGCCGGACAGGTGTGCAGTTGTTGGCTATCAGCACCTGAGCGCCCGGAACGGCGGCACGCAGAGCCGATGCTGCGTAGCCGTGCCCGAGCAGTTGATGGTGAGCAGCGGGCAGGGCGTCCAGCATCAGCGTGCGGCCCGGAGCGTGGATGCCGAAGCCGTAACCGAAAGACATGTGCACAAATGGCTCGTTCAGGGTGATCCACCGCTTCACCCGGTCCCCGAGCCGTTCCGCTGCCACAGCTGCGAACTCTCCGAACCGGCAGGCCGTTTCGCGGTTCAGCCAGCCCCCGTCGTCCTCCAGGGCCTGCGGCAGATCCCAGTGGAACAGAGTCGGGAGGGGCTCGATCCCGGCGCCGAGCAGCGCGTCCACCAGGCGGTCGTAGAAGTCCAGCCCACGGGGTTCGACCCGGCCCGCGCCAGCCGGCAGGACGCGCGGCCAGCAGATCGAAAAGCGGTACGCGTCGAGCCCGAGCCGGCGCATCAGAGCGACGTCTTCGCTGAACCGGTGGTAGTGGTCGCAGGCGACCTCGCCGGTGTGACCGTCGCGGACAGCACCAGGGCGCCGCACGAAGGTGTCCCAGATCGAGACACCTTTCCCGTCCGCGCCGTCCGCGCCTTCGATCTGGTACGCCGCGGTCGAGGCGCCCCAGATGAATCCTGCCGGGAGCCGGGGAACCGGGGTGGGCTCGGAAGCGCTATCTGACATAGACACCTGCCTTCATCGCTGATCCGTGAGCGGCGCATTCCCGGGCACCGGTGTGCGCGGCTTCCCGGCTCTGACGGCAGCCCGTCCCCCTTGCCTCAAACGGCACTATGGACCGTTACGGCCAGCGCCCGGCGGCCATGAAGGCCGCAACGTAACATGAACGCGCTGTCACGCTCCAGGGCAGGATCTGGCCGCGCCTCAGCCGCTACCTGATCTTTGACCACGGGCTTGTGCTGGCGGGGCGAGTCCGAGGCCGATGTCGGCCAGGAATGCGATCAGAAGTCCGGGGTTGGAGGATGTAGCGCAGGGCGCTTTCGCGTGGCCCATCAAATCGAATGGAAGGCCCGGTTCGCGGTCTTCTGCTTGGCGTGTGCCCAGAGCAGTTCGACGGGGTTCAGCTCCGGAGTGTTAGGGGAGGCAGCCGGATACCTGTGAACCAGTCCTGCTGTGCGTACTGCGTCACGTGCTTGCTGATGCGGCTGGAGCAGGTGGCCCAAACGATGGTGACCGGCCCGTCCAGCAGGCGGTGCATCAGGGCCAGGAAGCAGGGGAAGTCCTTCTTTGTGCAGCCGCCCGATGGCTTGACTGCATAGAATATCCGGGGCTCGTCGCCCTGTCTGAAGCCGGTCCATGCCGCCATGCTGATTTGTCGCTGTGTTTCCGCACGGCTGCAGCACCGAGGGCTGTTGGCCTGTCCCAGATGCGGCGGACTGGGCCGTTTAGCCAGGCCTCCAGACCCGTCCTGGAAGCAGCCCCAGCCCTCGGTGGCTGTGACCTGCGGGGGACGGGAGGCCGTCGGCCATGTTTGCATGCGCCATGCGCCAGCCGCTCTCTCGTTCCGCCCGACGGCCTGCACCTTCGGTGCCTGCCACGACCAGCCCCGGTGGTCCAGAGCCGTCATACGCTGGCGATCTTCTGCCGGACCGGCCCAGCCAACCGGCCTACAGCGCCGGACAGAATCAGGCGACCGGTGCCTGCAACGCATGACAAGAAACAGGTCGGCTGACCGACCCCCACGGGCTGCCGGGGCCAGACCCAGGACGTGCGGGCAGGAAGCGGCGGGTGCGCAGAAGCGCGGGGATTCGTGCCGGCAACCGGTCTGTTGGATCACCACGGTGAGGCGCGCAGGTGGTCGCTCCGTCTTCGCCAGGCAAAGCAGCGGTTGCATCTCGTGGACCGGGAGGCCTGGCAGCTCGTCACCGCCGTACGGTACCCGTAATCCTCCGCCTCGCCGGGCACTGGCCCTGGACCGATGTGATCACCGCGGCAGTGGCCCGGCACGAGGCCGTGCCGAATCCCGGCTGACCAGCAGCCTTGTTAGCAGCACGGCCCGGCCGGAGCCTTGGAACCCGGCCGCCTACCCGACCGCAGCCGCCTCACCATGCCTGCGAACGGTCCAGCGAACCGAAACAGGCCGTTGGAAACCGGCAACCCGTCACGAAAGCTCGAGGCAGACTCATGGCCCTTGTGACTGCGGGCCGAGGGGCCGATGGGCCGGCCGGAGGATTCCGGAAGGGCCAGCGCGTGGCCCTTTCGGGGGAAGTAGGGCTTCACCAGGGAAGGCTAAAGTGACATAAAGCGACATATCCGATATCTCAACTGGTTACCGAGGCAGGCAGGCACATGCGAACTCTTTGTAAAACAGCTGTTGTGGGAGCCCTTTCCGCCGGCCTGATCGCTGGCATCGCAGGAGCAGCTTCTGCTGCCAGCCAGCCGTCTGCCCGGCCGGCCGTCACTACGGCCTCGGGGCAGGAAGACGACAGCGTCCACGCCCAGGTTTACAACACGGTCGAAGTCACTAACGAGACTGGCAAGGACCTGAAGGTCGCCAGCATCAAAATAGTGGGCGGTGCACCGAATATCCCCGTATTCAAGGACTTCCTATGGGTTCCTGTAACCGGCGATGTTCTCGCAGCAGGTGAAAAGAAGACCTACGGTGTTTCATATAATAATAAAGACTATCTTAACCCCGAGGTCACGCTAGAATTCAAGGATAACGAAGGCAACTCTGCTCGATACACGACGGAGACGTGGTTTGACGGGGGTTCCACGCTCACCAAGGATGACAGCACCTACTACAAGGTCCACGGGGGAAATGCCGCCCCGGGGCAATGGACGCACCCTACTATCAAGAACCCGTAACACCGCGGGGGGCTGGGGTGACTGTCAAGTCAGCTGGGCGCCCGCACGGTCAGGGCTGTTTTGAAGTCGCTGTGATCTTGTGAACGCGCGGGCCGGGTGAGGTGTGACCGGATATGGCGCAGCTCCGTCGGGCGGGCTGCCAGCTCGCCCGCGGGCAGCGTGGCTTCGGCGGGTATCGTGGACGGCCTCCGGGCGCTCGGGTCCCGGGCGCAGGCGACGTGATGTCGGCCTATTCCAGGCGCTCGCGCTGCCCATATACGGCCTCCGGATCAGAACCTGAACTGGGGCCCGTCGCCTGACGCCGTCAGGCGACGGCTGCAGGGCGCCCGCCGTCGGCACGCCTGCCACAGCTTCAGTATCAGGCTGGCCGGCGGCCTCTTTGTGTTCTCAGGCGGCCCCCTCCCATGACGTGGCGTGCCCGCTGAGTCCATACCCCGCTGGTACGGCAGGCCTTAACGGAATGAAGGGAGCCATCCAGACTGATCACCAGACTCATCGAGTCTCACTGCTGCAGCGACCCGATGAGAAGGGGCGGTCCTGGAGCGCGAGCAGCGCTGCGAGGGCAGTGGCGGGGGCGGGGTCGGGCGGGCCGATGGGCCACCAGGCGCTGTCCTCTTTCGCGTAGGGATACCAGCGGCCGTCGCGGCCGTAGCGCAGCTGGCGGTCGCGGCCGACGACGGTCCAGCGGTTGCGCCACGCGCGCAGCTGGGGAGGCCGCCCGTCTGCCCAGTCGTCGGTGAGCGAGGCCCGGGCCCGGGCGAGGACGGACGGGTCGGGGGTCCAGGTGTCTTCCAGGACCGCGAGTGCGGCCGCGCCGCCGTAGCGCCAGGCGCGTACTGCCTGGGCGAGCTCGGAGGGCGGGCGGCCGGTGTTCTGGGCGATCCGGGCGAAGACTTCCAGATGCGGGTGCTCGGCGGCGAGGCGCACAGCGTCCTGCCACTCTGTCAGGTCTGCTGGAGCCAGGGGTGTGCCGTTCACCAGCAGGGCGGCGAGCTGGCGACGGGCGCGCTCGGCTGCGTCGGCGGCCAGGGTCTGAAGTGCTTCCGGGTCGATGCCTGGTGCAGCGGGCCGGGCCGTTGCGAAGACGGGCGGGTGCCCGGTGCGTTCGGGCAGGGGCGGCGGGCCGGGCAGGGGTGGCAGGCCGGCGCGCGCTGCGAAGGCCTCCCGGGCCGGTGTACCTGCGGGTTGGGCAGGAGTGCGCGGGGAGGGAACCGGCGCTGATGCCGCAACCGTCTTGCATGCTGCGCGGACGGCGTTGCGGCGGGCGAGTTCGTCCAGCAGCTGGTGTTCGCCGCGGCCGCGCATCAGCAGCAGTACGAAGGGATCCTTGTCCAGCAGGCGTGCTACTTGGTAGCACAGTGCGGCGCCGTGCTTGCACGGGTAGCCCCAGTCGGGGCATGAGCAGGACGGCTCCAGGTCGTTGGAGGACGGCAGCAGCCGTACGCCCTCCGCCAGCGCGTCCTCGACCAGCTCGGGGGGCATGTCGCGGTCCAGCAGCGCGGCGATGTACCCGGCGCGCGCTGCCACCGCGTTGAGGATCCGGTCCCATTCCGCATCGCTGAGTACGGGGACCGCCAGTGACACCCGGTAGGGCCGTGGCCTGCTGCCCTGCACCGGGGCGGTGACCCGGCCCCGGACCACGGTCATCTCGCCCACGGCTCCGCTGCGCGCGTAGGTGCGGCCGCGGGTGAGCCGGCCGGGATCGAGGGAGCACTCCTCCAGAGCCGACACCCACGCCTGGCCCCACCAGGTTGAGACGAAGCCGCCCCGGCGGCCGGGAGCCGGAGGAAAGGGAGGGAAGGTGCGGGCGAGCTCATGAGGGGCCCGCTGCTCGGGCTTCGCCGGGCGCGGGCTCACTGGCGGCTTTCTCTCGTGGTGCTCTGACGGTCTGTGCTCCGGGGCGTGGTGTTGTGACGCCTCGATACCAGTTCGGCTAGCTCGGCGTCGGAGAGTTCGGTGAGTGCCGCCTCGCCATGGCTCAGCACGGCGTCCGCGAGCCCTTTCTTCTGCTTGAGCATCTGCGCGATCCGGTCCTCGACAGTTCCCTCCGCGATCAGGCGGTGCACCTGCACCGGCTGGGTCTGGCCGATGCGGTATGCACGGTCGGTGGCCTGGTCTTCGACCGCCGGGTTCCACCAGCGGTCGAAGTGGATGACGTGGCCGGCCCGGGTCAGGTTGAGGCCGGTGCCAGCGGCCTTGAGGGAGAGCAGGAAGACCTGCCGTTCGCCGCGCTGGAAGCGGTCGACCATCTCCTCGCGCTGCTTGACCGGCGTCCCGCCGTGCAGGAACTGCGCCGCAGTGCCGCGGGCGGCGAGATGCTGCTCCAGCAGCCTGCCCATCTCGGCGTACTGGGTGAAGACGAGTACCGAGCCGTCCTCTGCCACGATCGTATCCAGCAGCTCGTCGAGCAGCTCCAGTTTGCCCGAGCGGCCGGCAAGTTTCGCGTTCTTCTCCTTCAGGTACTGCGCGGGGTGGTTGCAGACCTGCTTAAGACCGGTGAGCAGCTTCATCACCAGGCCGCGCCGGGCCATGCCGTCCGCCTCTCCGATCGCTGACAGCGACTCGCGGACCAGCGCCTCGTACAGGGACGCCTGCTCCTTCGTCAGCGAGACGGGCCGGTCGGTCTCGGTCTTGGGCGGCAGCTCGGGGGCGATGCCGGGGTCGGACTTGCGCCGCCGCAGCAGGAAGGGGCCAACCAGGCGGGCGAGACGCTGAGCGGTCTCCTGGTCGCCGCCGGCCTCGACCGCGCGGGCGTAGCAGTCGCGGAAGGCGGTGAGCGGGCCGAGCAGTCCGGGTGTTGTCCAGTCGAGCAGGGCCCACAGCTCGGAGAGGTTATTCTCCACCGGGGTGCCGGTCAGAGCGATGCGCCCGGCGGCGGGGACGGTGCGCATCGCCCGTGCGGTGTCGGAGTAGGGGTTCTTGATGTGCTGCGCCTCGTCGGCGACGAGCAGCCCCCAGGGCACAGCGGTGCCGGCCAGGCGGGCCGCGTCGCGGCGCAGTGTGCCGTAGGTGGTGAGGACGACGGCGTTCGGTGCGAGGCCGTCCAGGGTACGGTCCGGGCCGTGGAAGCGGCGTACGGCGATGCCGGGTGCGAAGCGCTGCACCTCGCGCTCCCAGTTGCCGAGCAGGGACGTCGGACAGACCACCAGGGTGGGGCCGTGGGCTGATCGCTCGTGGCGGCGCAGGTGGAGGGAGATCAGGGTGATCGTCTTGCCCAGGCCCATGTCGTCGCCGAGGCAGCAGCCCAGACTGAGGGAGGTCATCCGGTCCAGCCAGTCCAGGCCCCGGAGCTGGTAGTCGCGCAGGGTGGCTGCGAGCATGGCGGGCTGGCCGGTGGTGGCCGATGCGCAGTCGGGCGCCTCTGGCTCGGCGATCCGCGCACGCAGCTGTTCCAGAATGCCGCCCGCGGTGACCGGCACGGACGTGCCGTCGATCTCTGTCTCGCCGGTCAGCGCCGCGCCCAGGGCGTCGATCGCGGTCAGCTCGCGGCCGCGCTGCTTGCGGACCTTGGCGACGAGCGCCTGGTCGACCACCACCCACCGGTCGCGCAGCCGCACCACCGGGCGGTGTGCCTCGGCCAGGCGGTCCATCTCCTCCTCGGTCAGCGGCTCCCCGCCCAACGCCAACTGCCAGCTGAATTCGAGAAGCTGACCAGAGGAGAGGAAGGTCTCCAAGTCCGAGGGCGTCTTCTTGCGGGGCGGCTCCAGCAGGCCGGTCGCGGTCAGCTCCTTTGCCAGGCCCCTGGGCAGATGGACCTGGATTCCGGCTGCGGCCAGCCGCTCCGCGGCCTCGCCGAGCAGGTCCAGCAGCTCATCGTCGGCGAGCTGCAGCACAGCGGGCGCGGCCGCGGCCAGCAGGCGCGACAGCGGCGGCCATGCCTTCGCGCCGCGGCGCAGCGCCAGCAGCGTGTCAATACGGGTACGGGCGCTGAACTGCTCCGGGACGGCTGCATCCTTGGCCCAAAGCTCCGCCGCGTCTGCCACGACAGTGGGGTCGGCAAGGCTGTGCAGCTGCACCACGGCCCGGAACTCCGGCCCGCCGCCCCCGCAGTCGTCTTCGCCGCCCCAGCTGCCGCACGGCGCGGCGCTGTCTTCCTCCAGACGCAGGGAGACACGCACGCCCGCATCCATCCCGGCGGCCACCTCGGCCGCCCACTCCCGCTGTTCGGGAATGGGTACCGGCATCCGGGCGGCGAAGGCCGGATGGGCGGTCAGATGGCGCGCTGCCGGAGAGCGCGGCAGACCGTCCGCGACCGCGTCCAGAAAGGCGCGCAGCAGCACCTCAGCGGCGGGCAGCGCTACGGGCGACGAACCCGGCAGCGGCACCGCGCGCGCCTCCGGCGGCATGGCCGCCGCCAGCTCGCGTATCCGGCGCACGTCGTCGCCGTCCAGCGGGCCGAGCCGCCAGGCGTCGAACCCGGCGGGGCTCAGCCCCGGCAGCAGCCGCCCCCGGGCGGCGAGTTGAAGCGCAAGCAGGGCTCCTGCTCCCCACAACACGGCGGAGGCAGAGGCCTTCCCACTGTGCGCCATGGCGTGAGCGCGAGTGAGTACGGGCACCGCCTGCGCGACCGGCAGCAGCACCGCGGACACGTTCCGCCGCCGGATGCCGTTGCCGCGCGGTCGCACGGTGGTGAGCTCCTCCGGCTCCGCATCGCAGTCGGGCAGCCCGCTGCCGTCCGCCCGCCAGAACGCTACACGGCCCTGCCTGGGCGGATCTCCGGGCAGGAAGACGGCCTCGCATGCGCCGAGCGCGGCTGAGGCATCTGGCACCGCTGCTCGCGGCTTCCTCTGCCTGGCAGGTGCGTCCACTCCGGCGACTTGGAGGAGGAGACGCGCCATGTCGGGTGCCCTTCGAGCCGGGGTTGCGGGCATGCGCTGGAGTGACCCTGTCACGCCTTATACGGGCGCATCCACAAGCTGTACGCGAAATGCTATCGGGCCGTGCCAGGCGCCCGCGCCACGGATACTGGCTTCAGCCCGTCAGAGCGAGGGTTGCCCGGGGAGGGCCGGTGCCGGCTATGAAGCCCCCGAGTTCATGGCCTTGAGCTTCAGACCACCGTGCTTGCGCGCGAAGACGACGGCGGCATTCACCCCGCGCCGGGCAGTGTCCGTGCCCCGGGTTGAGTACCCGCAGGCTGATGAACGCCGCCAAGTGCGCAGAGGGTGCGGCGTGGAGAGCTTCAGCAGATTCCGCGCGGACGCCGACGGCCCGCCGGACCTGTTCCCCCGGCTCTCCTGGCCGCGCACCTTCTCTGGACGGCCTTACAAGTGCCCGGAGCCTGCTGCCCGGCGAGCTGCTCCACCACCGGGCGTCGTGTGCCCTGCGCCTCCAGCAGCTTCGCCCGCCCGCCGAACGCTCGGGACGTGAGCGTGTTGCCGGCCGTCTCACCGGGGGCCGAGGACGGGCCCCGCGAACGAGGCAACCTTGCTCTTGCCCGGTGTCTCCGCAGCGCGGCTCACGCCCACTGGACGAGGCCGGGCATTGAACCGGGGACGTCAGCCCTGACACGGAGCCGTGGTGGGCGGTGCTGCCGGCCGCCCCGCTCTATGCGGAGATGCTCGACGCTGTCAAAAACGGCCGTGAGGAGATCGTGCTCACCCGTGCCGGGCGCGATCCGGCCGCCATAGTGTCCCCCGAGGACTACGAGCCGCTGAAAGAGACGGCCTACCCGCTGCGGAACCCGGTCAACGCCCGGAGGCTGCTGGCTTCCATTGATCGGCTGGCAAGTGGTGACGGGACGGTCCGGGAGGCCCTGGCGGAAGCCTGTAGGGGACGAGTCCGCCTGGAGTGACTACCTGTGGCGGCAGTCCCAGGACCGGAGAGTCCTGAGGAGAGTCAATGCCCTCCTCGCGGATGTGGCCCGCAACGGGAACGAGGATATCGGCAAACCCGAGCCACGGTTTCGGGGGTAATGGCCACGCCGGATCAACGATGAGCACCGCCTGGTATACAAGATCGCGGACGATGAGGTCCGTATTGCGTCCCTCGTCTACCACTACGAGAGCTGAACTGCCTCTCCCTCCTGCGGTCGCCCGCGAAGCAGCCGTCCGGGCGGAGCCCGAACCGGTCCGAAGCGGAGCGTAGCCCGAAGAGGAGACTCAACGGGTGGACGGACAGGGACCAGACCGTGCGGTCAGGGGGCTGGTGAGGGCTGCCCGGGGAAAGTGAAGACGCTGAGGTAGAGCGGCAGCTGGTTGCGGCGCGGTGCCGCCGGTGTGACCGGGGTGAGCTCGGCCGGGGTCCCGTTCACGATTGCCTCTCCGAATGCTTCGGGTGAAGGAAAACGAGCGGTAAGGGTGAAAGACGAGAATTCACAAGGCAGGCTGTCTGCGGTAAGGGGGACAGGGCCGTTCGTCACGTCGAAGTGCAGGTGCGGCCCTCCAGAATTACCCGTATTGCCAAGCAGGCCCAGCTTCTGGCCGACGGTGATTTCCTGTCCCAGGCGTAGCCCGAGTGCTTTGACGCTGCCGGTCTTCAGGTGGGCGTACAGGGCGTAGAAGGTGTGGCCCTGCTGCTGGAATTTCTGCACCACGTGATTCCCGGTGTACTGGTCGACTGGGAGACCAGAAGGGGCTTTGCCGGGAGTCTGCTGGTTCCGGCAGCCGCGGCGTGGACGGTGGCACCGAAGGCGGCATCGCTCTCCAACTCCTCGACGGGGCCTGTGAAGAAACGGCCGTTCTTGTCAATCCGTTCGAAATCGATGGCGTACTGCTGGGGGATGTACAGAGACTGGTTCAACGGCAGCGTGGTGCCCCGGTGGGCTGTGATCTCGCTGCAGCAGCCGTTGCCGTCGACCCATCTCTCACCTGTCAGGGGCGGGGCCACGACAGGTAACGGGGCGGCTGCTGACCTGTACCTTGCCGGCGGTTTCTGTCACCCTCGCCGGAACGACGCCGGACAAGGAAGCCTCGGGGTAGGACACACTGATCCGGTGGACGAGCTCACGGGGCAGGTCCTGGACCCGGGGCGCAGATACGTCGAAATAGAGGATCCCCGACTGGGAAGGTCCCAGGGACACCGGTTCTGACGACGGTGTGGGCGGGCCGAAGTTTCCGGTGAGCTTGAACCGGGACGCCAGAGCCGGACCGGACAGCTTTTCCAGGACCTGCCCGGGCTTCGCTGCGCTGACCGTCTCCGCCGAACGGATCGTTGCGGGCTGGTCAGTCGCGTTGGTCAGCGCCAGCTCATGGGCCAGATGGAATCGGTTATCACTCCCGCGTACCGGTGCGGGGCTGGACACGGGAGTAACCATGAGCGGCGTCGCCGCTGCAGAAGAAGCCTGAGAGGATGCTGCCGCAGGTGACCCGAGCGCCGGTGCTATACCCAGCACAGCAGACGCAACTACCGCAACCACACCCTTGATGCATGGCCTCATGTCTCCCACCATGGAGGGCCACAGTCAGTCCCGCTCGCAGGAGCGAGGTGGCCGCCCCGCACGGGCTGCGGCCGCAGACCCGCATGGACTTCCTGCGCCCTGCCACGCCGGCCAGCCACCTGGAAGCTGCTGGATCCTGCGCTGCGCCCGGGACAGAGCTCAGCCCGGTCCCCGCTCACTTTCCGCCGGAGGCGCCGGGCGGCTCTGTCACGGCTTCCGGCTCCTCACATCAGGAATCCTGGGTGTCCCTTTTTGGTGAGTGTCCTGCTCAGGACGCCTTTCGCGCCCTGATAAAGCGCCCGGTAGATGCTCTCGTGGCACGAGTGCCGCTCCGGCCGGTCCGGCCACAGAGCGCGCAGAGTACGCGGCGATCTGCTCGGGGCTCCACTCCAGGTCGAGCCTGGTTTGGACCTCGGCGCGGAGCTCAGAGCCTAGCCGCAGCTTGGTCTGCGAGGCCGCTCGGCCCGCTGCCGGAAGCGGTGACGGGCGAGGCCGGCGTTGTAAATGCCCGTGTCGTGCTCGAGCATGGTGCGGCGCGGCTCACACTCGAGGGCGGCGTTCCAGCCATTTTCCGATCGCCACCGGTAGCCGGCCTTCCTGCCGATCCCGAGCTGCCTGCAGGCCTCGGCCGTACCCACTCCGGACTGCAGCAGCCGACCGGATGGGCGGGTAATGGCCCGCGTTGTCAGCCAATCGGCCCCACGGAGGCATCAGGTGCCCGGCTTTACGCTTTTGCTGCAGCTTCTGCTAGCAGCATGTGGCTGCTATCAGGAGCCTGCTGTATACCGGACGGCCCAGGGGCGGTCGGCAGACAGAAAAGGAGCTCTCCCCGGGGCAGCTTTCCTCGGGAGCAGTGCTCCGCAAATCAAGGAGTGGTCATGAAGTCACGGGTCCTGCGAGGCTTTGCAGCATTCCTGAGCGCCGGGGCGGCTGTTACCGCCTGTGTGGTAGCTGCAGGTTCCGCCCAGGCGGCTGAAGCTCCCCAGAGCAACGGCGAAAACGACTATTCGATCCAGAATACGAGCGGGCTTCCTTTCCAGCTCACCGGTGTCAAGCAGGTGCTGGGCAACGGGTTCGGTATCGATCAGCCGGGCGGCCTTTCCGGTGTTCCAGGAGAAACCCAGTCGTTCGAAATCCAGAACTGGATTGGTCACGGGGACTGGACCGAGTTCACTTACAAGAACGGGTCCACCACGGTCACCCTCGTCGCCGACCAGTACCGTGACCTGGGCGAGGACCGTTCACACTGCGAGATCTCCGGCCCTAACGAGCGCGGCATCAGGTGCGGCGCCACGGGAACCGGCGGGGGCGGCGGTCGGGCCTACCTCACTCAGCTCTGGATCGCCGGCCCCTCCACAAGCTGACACCGGGACTGTAAGAAATCCGGCTCTGTCTCACATCCCGACGTGCAGTTGCCGTGACTGCCCCAGCTCTACGGCTCGACGCCGAAGAGCGGGATGGTCGGACGGTGTTGGCGCAAGCACCGAGCGGAGACGATCAAGCGTCATACGCCAGCGCCGCCAGGCTTCGGGGGGCCTCGCGGGGACGGACAGCGTCGGCGGTTACGGCGGCAGAGGCGGAGGTGTAATCGCCCCCCCCATACGGGCAACCCGGCTGTGACGGCGTGGACGGAGGCCCTGGAACGGGCGGCCGGGGCAGGCTCCATACCATGTTCAGCACCCAGGCGGCGGCGGAGGCGGCGGTCTGTACGGCGGAGACGGGGGAGGCGGAGGGGCCAGCAGCTCCTCTACCTTCGATGTCTCCAGCGGCGGTGGCGGCGGCGGTCCGAGCCTGGACCCGGACGGCGGG
This sequence comes from Streptomyces sp. NPDC008121, assembly GCF_042957155.1. NCBI lineage: Bacteria > Bacillati > Actinomycetota > Actinomycetes > Kitasatosporales > Streptomycetaceae > Streptomyces > Streptomyces sp. NPDC008121. The sequence continues at coordinate 22,234 of NZ_JBIBHT010000025.1, forward strand.
CCGGCACCGCCGAGCAGGCCCGTGGCGCACGGCAGTTCCTGCTGCGTCGCCAGGTGTTCTACCTGGCCGGCTACGACGACGCCGCAGACACCACGGACTGGCTCGCCGCTCAGCGCACCGCCCGTCCCGACGACTGGCTCACCCGCGGCTCAACGCCCGATCCGGCGCCACCGTCGCAGCAACCTGCACTACTGGGCGTACTGGATTGGCGAAGCACCCCACATCCAGCTGTCCGACGACTTCATCGCCACGCGCCAGAGAGGCGCCTGGCAGGGCGACAAGTTGTTGCAGCACCTGGTGCACGGGCTGAACCCATACCGTGGCTTCTTCGGCTTGAACGTACACACCCTGTGGGCGCTCCTCGCCGCCCGCCCGAGCCTGCTGCGGTCCGCCACCGGGGCCGGCCATGCTCTGCGCGCCCGGCTTCCAGTGATGTTGGATAGCCGGGAGTTGTCGGGCGGGTTCCCGCCGGGAGCTTGAAGGCATCCGGTACGCAATCCGCCTCGCTAGGTACCTGGCCTTCCTCGGTCTCGCCGCAGCCATCTGCTGCTACAAACGACTCGTCCGCCTCACCACATAGGGCACGGTCTTAGACGTCGTTTCCTTTGGCGGTTTGGCTCGTTGTGCTGGGCATGACGAGTCTTGCCGAGCGGCTGGTGCCGGATGAGTTGTGGGAGTTGTTC
>NZ_JBIBHT010000026.1:0-22817 GCF_042957155.1 Streptomyces sp. NPDC008121
ACAACTCCCACAACTCATCCGGCACCAGCCGCTCGGCAAGACTCGTCATGCCCAGCACAACGAGCCAAACCGCCAAAGGAAACGACGTCTTAAGATCTCTGTACGCGTCCAGGGTGGCGGGCAGGAGAGTGGTCGCGGATGGCCGCCGCTGCCGGCTCAGTGACCAGGGACATGCCCTGCGCCCTCGGTCAACTGCGAGCGTTGATCCTTGTTTGGCGCGGTCGACCGCGCTTCTCCCGGCGCACTCACCACCGGAGGGGGCTTTGCTGATACCAGCCGTCCGCGACGAGGTGGTCCACGTCCAGGCCGATCATCCAGCCGCAGGCGGACAGGACGGCCAGCCGCAGCTCCTCCATGACTCCAATTGATCCACTCGCCCCTACGGCGCCGCAACGTCGTGGCGGGCAGCGCTCGTCGGCCGCGTGTTCGTAGCCGCAGCCGAAGACGAGGACCTGGACCAGGCGGCCGAAGACGGCCTCGTCCGGAATCCGCGGGTTGTGACAGCCTGGGGATGGCGTTCCCCACTCCAGTTCGGCCGACGGCACGCCCATGGCCGCTTTGACTTCGAGTCTCTGCAGACCCGGCTAGCAGCCGTCGCCTGGCCCGACGACGCCGAGTTCCTGGCGTCAGCGCGGCCCCGAATTGATCGCCGAGTTGATGTCCGGGGCCCAGGCCGTGGGCTGACAATCTGAACCGTCGGCTCTCCGCGACCAGGACTGCGACGCGGGAGCTGCTACGTTGCCGGCTGCGTAGGGGGCTCTTACCCCCGGCTGCTTCGCCGCGTGTTTCCTGCACGGGGCGCGGCACGGCCACCTGCTGCGGGCCTCTGCCCTGTCGGCATCTCAGCGGCGCGTGGGCCACGGACCAGCCCGTACCCACCGGCCGCCGGGGCCGCTGTCCACGGCGAAGCGATTCGCACCGCTTCCTCCAGCGGCCTCTCACCGCCCACGTGACAGGCCCGTCCCTCCGCCATTCCCGATCGAACCAGGACGCTTCACCCAGCGCTGCCTCTTCCTTCCGGACTTGTCGAACCCTACGTGGGTCCGTGTCCGTCAGCCCCGGGGCAGGTCAGGATGGGCGTCCTACGCGCAGTGCGCTCGGGCGTAGGTCGCGTGGTCGGGAGAACGCCGGAGGCGTGGACTTCTGTAGCGCTCCGGGGGTGCCTGATGATCCAGCTGCTGTCCTGGATGTCGCGGTATCGGTGGGAGAAGCCGCTGGCGTCGCCGCACGGAACAGGGCGAAGGCGGGTCCGGGGGCGGTGTATGGGCGGCATTGGGCGAGGCAATCCCGACCGGCAGTTTCGTAGGTCCTCCAGCGCGTGGTGCGCCCCCTGCATCTCCCTGTCAGTCCAGCGCTGATGACCTTGCCGGTCTACCGCGCCGACTGCGACGCCCAAGCATGTCAGTCGGCGCAGGCAGGCGGCTGGCGCCCTGTGGTAAGTGGCTGATGCCCCGGCGGTTGCCGCTTCTGCGGCAGACCATCCGCACCCCGCGCCCAGGCCCCTGCCCGGCCGTCTCGCCTTATCCGCTGGCGTGGCTGATGACGGCCCTTCCAATCGCTATACAACGCCCCGGCCGGTGCCGGGCGGCATCCGTCAATTTGCGTTGCGCTGCGCCCGGTGCCCAGCCCTCCGCTGGCGGGGCACCGCCGCCGCCGAGACTGCCCAGCTCGGCGACTTCTTCGCACATACCTGATCGGCGGCCGGTGGTCCGCCCCCGAGAATAGTCCTGGTGAAGCTAGGACGTCCTACTTGATCAGGCTTCGGCGTCCATGATTACAAGCGTCCCGGGGACGGAAGTGTCGAAGTCAAAAACCGGCGGCCCGGACCCGATCTCCCGGAAGCTGAGGTTCATTCCCTGAATGAAAAAATCCACCTCTACCATTTTGCCGGGACCCGACATATCCAGCACCCGGTAGTCCGCGATAAATTCGTTCCAACCCGCCATCTCCCACACGTCTACGGTGTCGGTTGTATGGGCCGACAGGACGTGCTCGGCCTGGACAGCAGGACCGTCTTCGTAGGCATGATCCCAGCCCAGGTTGTTCTTGGTGTGAACATTACCGGCTACTTGCAGATCATGACTGGAGTTATTCACTATATGAAACGGAGTCGAGAAGGCAGGAGCTGCCGTACCAGCTGGCGTACTTCCCGATGCAGGTGCGTCAGCGAACGCGGCGGGCGCTGCTCCTGTGGCTGCCAGGAAGGCTGCAGCTGCCATCATCACGCCAACAGCTGGGATCCGGATTCGCATACACCCTCGTCTCTCTTGTCGGCGTCCAGCACCAGCTGGACCTTGCACAGGCCAGGAGGCGCTCTGATGACAAATACGCCTACGCTCCCGGTCCTCAAGTTGTGCTTCTATTTGTACCGCATGCCGCGGGGAGCAGCCGTCCCCCGATCGGCCATAAATGAGGCTCGACCGGCGGAGGGCTGCGGTGGCGGCCGAGGTAGGCGATAAGGACGCCACGATGGGCGGACGCGGAACGTCGGCCCCGTCAGGCGCGAAGCGGCCCAGGCCGGAAGTGAATGTCATCGCTCTCCAGTTGAGTGGCTCGTCATCGGCGTAGCGGGTGCCTCCCAAGGAGAGTCATAGCGGGCCCGTGCACCTGGGGTGTGGCAGCAACTAACTTCTGATCAGGAAGCCTTGTCAAGCGACTCCTCCCCCTTTTTGAAGGAGGGGGCTTTTCGCTATGCCCGGCCGGCATTGCGACGGGCCTGCCCGGCCCGTAGAACGGCGAGTGCTCCCACTGGGTCCGCGTGCGCGCGGTGGCCGCATGAGACGCAGCGGAACCCCTCTCCTGCGAGGACCGGATATCCGCGGAGATGTGCCCCCATGCGGGGCAGGTCCGGGAGGTATGCGGGGTCCACGGCGAGCACTTCCCGGTCGGCGCTTCCAGCCTTGCTCCGTGCGGCCCGATGACCTTGTCAGTCACCGTTCAGCGCGGCTGTCAGGCTCCCGGACCGTGCCGTCGCCGGGGGTACGTCGCCCCTTCGTGTCGGTGCTGCCGATCGCCGCGTCCGCGGTGGTGGCGGGCGCGCAGTCGCACCCACCCTGCAACCGTCGCCTCCTTGCGGCGGCCCCGGCATACTTGCCGGTGGCACCCTGGCACCCGGGGAAGCTGTAGTCGAAACACTATCGCCAGGACTTTTACATGTTGACCATCAAGGGCTTTTGCATGCCTTTACTTCGAGTTCTTCCGCGTACTTTTCGAGAAGTATCCAGTGCGGATGCGGGTGATCTTTGGGGTCCGCGCTTCCAGGTAGGCCTGTCCTGGAATCAAGCTGTTCTCTCACCGTTAGGCGTCTAAGGCGCTTAGCGGCTTCCCGGAGTACATTTGAGAATTTGTCGTCCCAGAACGGGACATGACCATTGACGTCGAAACGCCGCTTGGCGTCTATTCTTTTCTGCGACCACTTCAGGCAGCGGTCCACTTCACGCAGAAAGTTCTTCCAGTCCTGCTCTGATAGTCCGTACACCTTCATTGCGGCGAGGACTGATTCACCCGGTTCGGGCACTGGGGGGTAGTCGGGGCCTTTGTGCTGGTCTTGCGAGCCCATAGTCATTTCCTCCGGGCGGCGGGGCGGACGGGGCAGCCTTGGTCGTGCCGGCCCTCCAGCTCAAGTGTGGAGCAGAAGACGCAGCCCGGCACACGCTTGGCTTGCCGCGCACGGAACGCGGACCAGGGTTCCTCAGGGGTTTCCATGGCGCTCTGTGGCTGCGGTGTCCGGGAGGTCATTCGGGGCAGCCTCCGAGCGGCTGCAGGTGGGCTGGTGTTCTGAGTCAGGAATTCGTTTCACGTCCTTGAGTGCGGCGGCGGCGATGGTGCGTAGAGCGCGGCGGAGCCGCACACTACGTACTCCCCGGCCGGGAGCTGTAACTCAAGGAGAGCGGCGAACAGGCCGTCAGGATCGGTGAGCTTCATACGGCGACCAGGGCCAGGATGGCGCGGATGCGATCGGTCATGCTGGGTGTGCTCCTCATCTCGGCTTCCGGGGTGCGGGGTGTGCGGGGTGGCCGGCCTCATGCCGATGCTGCGGGCGCCCCGTGACGCTGCCCCGGCCCATGCCTGGCCGGGGCAGCGGTGTTCAGCCCTCAGACGCGCTCGCAGCCCTTGAACGCGCCGTGCCCTGCGACCGGGCAGGTCGCCAGGGCGCGGCAGGCACAGGTACTCGGAGTCAGATGTGGGACGGGTGCAGGTCGGTCTGCCTGTCACAGGTCGGACGGCAGGCGGGCCCCGGTCACAGCGTCGTAGGCGACACCTGTGGGGGAGAGGCGGATCTCCCGGGAAGTTGCGCGCGCGCCTTCCTTCCAGGTCCTCCCGCCTACGGAGACCCGCACGGTCACGTCAGCAAGCGGGTCCTCTACGGGCAACATGACCTCAGGGGACTCGGGGTACCAACGGCCCCTCTGGGTCCCGGTGGCGCTCTCCTCCCCTGCGTCGATCCTTAGATAGCGGGCGTTCCGGTCGAAGTAGGACCGCAGCTCGATGACGACGCGGCTCCGGTCGCTGTTCCACTGAGCGATCACGTCCGCTTTGACGCCGTCAATCTGGAGAGCGGCCCCTGACCTGCCCTTGTAGGCGGCGGTCTTCGCTTCACGCTCCCGCTGTTCTACCTTGGCATCACCCATCTGATTGACGCCGACGATGGCGAGGGACAGGGCCGCGACGGTGGCGACGTAGGGCCAGGCGCGGCGGCGGGGCCGTGGGGGCGGTTCCTCGGTGGAGGCCGACGGCGGGGCCGGGTTGTCGGGCATGCGGTGCCACTGCGGCTCCGTACCGCCGTCATTGTGCTCGAACCAGTCGACGTCTTTGCCCATGCGGGCGACGGTAGCGCGTAGCTGTACGGCCTGTTCAGGGCTTCCGCACAGGTCAGCAACTCTTGCGCGAGTCACCAGCCACGAAACGGCCTGATCGCTGCTGATGCCGTGGGCGGTGATGTCCTCGCGCTCCCCGATGGCGGCGAGCTGAGCGGCCTCGTTGCACCGCCCCTCCCGCGCGGCCTGGACCACGTCGTGGTGTCGTGGGTCTATGACGTTGGGCGGCATCTCCCAGTCCCACTCACCCTCTTCCTCAGGGGCGCTGAGGAAGGCCTTGACCGGTACCGTCTGCTCGTCCTCGTCCTCCTCCTCGTCGTCGGCGCGGTCGTCCTCCCACTCCTGGTCGACGTTCTCTTCGCCGCACTCGCCGTACTCGATGTCCTCGATGTCCTCGACGTCCTCGACGTCCTGGTCGTGGATCTGCTGTGCCCGGCGGCGGCGCGAGGAGGTGTCCGTGAGCGCGGCCTCTTCGTCGGTGAGCGTGGTCTGGATGATGTCGACGTAGCCGGGGCCGACCTTCCACACGGCCTGCCCGGGGCCGAGGGCCGGGATGGTGTCGATGGCCCACTGCGGCAGGCCGAGCAGCGCGCCTACGGCTGCGGCTTCTTCGGGGCCGAGGCGTCCCACGTGGGCGATCTCGCACAACCGCGCCAAATCCTGCGCCTTGCCGTCGCCGAGGTCGGACAGGGTGTGCATCACCACGTCCAGCGACAACGCGGCCTTACGGGAATTCTTGAGCTGCCGCTGAATCAGGGACGCGGTCGCCGGGGACAAGAGGATCTGCCACGCCTCCTCCAGGACCAGGTGGCGGTGGACGGCGGTCGACTGCGGCAGCCACACGTGCTCCGCCCAGCACGACACCGCCGCCATCAGCGACGGAATCGCCGGGCTATTGCGGTCCAGGCCGGTGAAGTCAAAGCTCAGGATCGGCAGGTCTGTCGGGGGCAGGCTGGCGTCCTGCCCGTCAAACAGGCCGCTGAGTGAGCCGTCGGTGTAGCGGGACAGCGCGATGGCCGCGCCTACCCCCCACGCGGCGAGCGTTGCAGCCGGCCACCGCCCGTCTTCGGGGCTGACCAGCGCGTCCACCAGGCCGCCGAGCGCGTCGGCTTTGGGGTGGGAGAGCGCGTGCTGGAGAGCGTGGGTGGCCTGGTGGCTGAGCGCGTCCGGCTCGACCGCCAGGATCAGCGACCGCACCAGCTGCTCTCGCACGGCGATCGGAAACAGGTCGCTGAGCGGGTTGAGGGTGAAGGATCCGGCGCGGATGACCTTGCCGCCGAGCGCGTGCACGAGCGGCTGCCACTCTCCGGTCGTGCCGTCCTCGCCGAAGGAGTCGATGACGACGGCCTGGTGGCCGTTCTCCCGGATCTCCCGGTGCATCCGTGCCTTGGCGGTCGACGACTTGCCCGACCCGAGACCGCCCAGAGCGAGCGAGTTCGTGGAGGGCAGGACGGCCGTGTCCGCCTGGACGGGTGAGAGGTGGAAGGCGCGGCCGTCCAAGAGGGAGCGGCCGATCGGGATACCAGGGAAACGGGTGCTGGAGGCGACCAGGGGGGCGGTGATCGCGGCGTGGGTGGAGGGCAGACGGATCACAGGATTGCCCCTTTCTGGGTGGAGGCTCCGTGCGGGGTGGTCATCACGTGGGCGCGGTGCTGCTGGCCGGTGAGCCAGTCGAGCCGGATGCGGTGCCGGTCGGCCATCAGGGAGGCCTGCCAGCGGGCATCGGTCACGGCCTCGGGGCTGTCGCCCCACACGGTCAGGTAGGCGTCCAGGTCCACGAGCGTGGCCCCCTGGACCAGGGCGCCGTGGGCGGCGCTGGAAGCGAGCTGGAGGGCGTCCTGCTTGATCTTGTCGGTGGTCCACGCCTCCGCGGCCGCGCTCTGCCAGCGGGCCGAGCGCCGCGACTGCGCGGCGGGCAGCGGCCGGTACAGGACGGCGAAAGACCGGTCGGCCTCCCCGTCCTCGAGGAGCAGCCGGCGCATCAGGTCGCCGTCAGCCGTGTCGGGCCAGGACGTCACCCGGGCGGTAGCGGCGAACCGGTCATCGTCCAGGCCGACCCAGCCGGGGCCGCGCTCCACCACGACCGGGGGCGGGTCCGGCTCCAGAAGCGTGAGTGCTCCGAGGCGCGCGAACTCACCTTCCAGGGTGCCCAGGACCCGGGCGGGCTGACCGATCAGTCCCTTGGGGACGTGCACGGAGATCGTCTGCGTGTGGGCGGTGGTCTCGCCGACCGTGGCGTGGTGGGTGACGTGGACCTGGATCCCGGCGGTGCGGGCCTGACTGCCCGCGAACGTCAACGCGCGGGAGAACGCGTCATGGAACTGGACGCGCCGCAGGGGGTCCTGCATGGTGCCGTGCTCCGGGTACAGGGCCCACGTCATCGTCGCCCCCGGCCGGTCCACCACCGAGTCAGGGATCGTGCGCTCCCCCAGCCGTCGGTAGCCGACCGTGGCCCACCGGGCGAGGGAGCGCGGCCCCGGGGCGAGGTTGAGCAGCGCTGCTGCCGCTCCGACCGCGCCGAGCGTCCACAGCGGGGGCGGGGTGACGATGGCGGACATCAGGACGGCTCCGCCGACCCCGGCGTTGAGCTTGGTCAGCGCGGTTTCGGCGGGGCTCAGGCCGCGCTGCAGAGCGGGCACGCGGTAGCCGGGCGTCAGCGAGTACACGGTGATCTCCTCCAAGGGATGTGGGACCGAACCGGCCCCGGTGCCCGCGTCAGGAAGGCGCGGGGACCGGGGCCGGGAGAGCGGCCTCTAGGGGGTGTTGGGCGGGGGATTCCCCTGCCGAGGGGCGGGCGGGTGGGGCGGCCTGACCGGCGGAGCACCAGCCGGGCCGGGCGCCCCGGCGGGCGGGGCGCCTGCCGGACGGGGCGCCCTGACCGGGTAGCCGGCCGCAGCGCGCGCCTCGCGGCGCGCCTGGCTGAGCTGCGCGGTGCGGACGGTGTCCCGCCGGACTTTGGCCACCGCGGATTCGGTGGTGAGCCGTCCGGGCCGCTCGCGCTGCCGGACGCCATAGGCACCCAGGAGTACGCCCCCGTCCTGCGACATCGCCCGGCCCGGGGTGCTGACCGTGCGCGGGTCGCGCGGCGTGTTCTCCTGCTCGTACACAGTCGGCGCCCCGGCCCGCATCACGGTGTGCGCCACGGGGTTGGTGGTGTGGCGCTCGACCAGCGTCCGGGCGGCGCCCGCCAGGCGCGGGCCGAAGTACGGCACGCCATGGAAGATCATCCGCAGCATGATTGCGTCGGCGGCGACCAGGAGCACCAGGTCCATCGCCACCACCCCTTTCGCGAGCGACACGAACGGGGCGACCAGCAGCAGGGCGAACGGCGCGAACAGCAGCCCCAACAAGCGCTGAACCCAGCGCTTGAGGGCGGTCGTGTCTCCCCCTCGTGCCAGCGAGGCCAGCACGAGGGGAGCCATGCAGACGAACGCGATGATGCCGAGCTGCCGCGTCATGAAAACCAGCGCCGCGAACGCGAGGGCGACCACCAGGCCGGCCACGATCAGCAGCACCGCCAGCGGGTCATCCGACTTTGCCCCCAGGTCGGTCCGGATGACTTCGAACAGCGTGTTCTCGTTGCTGTCGAACGCGGTCTTGAACGCTGCGCTGACCGACTTGTTCAGGAGCATCACCGCACCGGGGATGGCGCCCATGGCGGCAACGGCTGCCAGGGTCCATCCGGTGGAGGCCCCCATCTGCCGCATGCGCGGCGCGCCCTGCCACGCGGTCAGAGCGCACACCACGACCACACAGACGAAGATCGAGACCGCGAGATGCTGCCCGAGCCACAAAAACGGCGCGTAGAGCGCACTGTCCGTATCCGCCGGCGCCCAGGCATCTTTAGGCGCCACCAGTTCGTTGATGGTCTCGATCAGATCGCGGGCGAGTTCGACGACGCCGTTGGCGGCTGTATCGGTAATGTCTCCGCCGACTCCGCCCCCGGCGCCGGGAGGGCCGCTGCCGTCCGAGTCACACAGGTTGCGCTGGGTTTCTGGTAGCGCGTCGCACGGGTCCTGCGGGTTGTCCGGCATGCCGGTCAGCTCTCGTACGCGGGAGCGGTGACGGCCGGGGCCGGCGCGGCAGCGGGCTTGGTCACCGTGGAGAACAGCGTGCTGCCGTACAGCGCGAGGATCACGGCGACGAACAGCGTGCCGATCGCCATGGAACCCTTGCGCAGCGCGGTCTTGGGGTCGTTGGAGAGCTGGAGCAGCATGCGGACGGCGATCACGGCGATCACGGCGGCAACTCCCTTGGTGACCAGGCCGCCGCCGGTCATTCCGATGGTGGCGAAGAAGTCGGAGAATCCGCCGGACATGTCGATCCCGGCAGCGAGGGTGGAACGCATTTCAGATCTCCTTGTTGTGGTGGGAACCGGGACGGGCGACGGCGAACAGATCACGCATCGTGTCCAGGGGGCTGTAGCGGACTTGCTTTCCCGGGCGGGGAGCGTCGATCATCCAGCCGTTTCCGACGTAGATTCCGACGTGGTGAATGCTCGCCGCACTGGAGCCGTAGACGACAAGGTCTCCCGGGAGCGGCTTTGTGACGGGCTCCGAGACGGCGTATTGCTGCGCCGCGGTGCGGGGCAGATTGATCCCGGCCTGAGCGTAGGCGTAGAGCGTGAGTCCCGAGCAGTCGAATCCGACGATGACCGCTCCGGTACTCCCGTTAGGGGAGCAGCATATTCCCTTGCTCGGGCCGCTCGCGTTTCCTCCGCCCCACGAATACGGCTCACCGAGCTGCGACCGTGCCGCATTGACCACGATCGACGCCCGCTGTGTATCCGGAGCCTTTCCGCCGCCGGAGGTCTCATTGGCCCGGGCGGTGATGAGGCGGACGTAATTCTGTGTTTCTGTGATCGGCGGGACGCCCTTGTGCTGGCGGACGGCGCCGGGCCCTGCATTGTAGGCGGCTAGCATGTTGTGCTGTTTGTTTCCGGGAATGTCGTCCACTTCCCGGGCGAGGGTGCACAGGTATTTCGCCGAGGACGGGATCGCGTCCTCGGGATCCCATACATCGCGCTTGCCGTCGCCGTTTCCGTCGATTCCGTGACTTGCCCACGTGGACGGGATGAACTGCGCGATTCCCTGAGCATCGGCCGGTGACACGGCCCTCGGATTGAATCCGGATTCCTGCTGGATCAGTGCGGCCAGCAGATTCGGGGTGACCTCCGGGCAGGTATTTCCCGCCTGTTCGATCAGCCCCTGGTACTGCGCGGGAACGGCCATACTGAGCGCCGTCCCGACCGGGTCGTCGCCGGCGGCCTGGACGAGCGCGGCGACGACAACGGCCGCGGTGGCCCCTACGCCGAGTGTGAGCGCTATGGAGGCTCGCAACGCGGTTTCTCTCCCTTCTGGGTTCTGGCGTGTTTCCGCTGTTCAGGTCCGCCACCCGCGCCCGCCAGGGGCCCGCCCTGCCCCCGCCACCCGGGCGTGGGGAGCCGCCACCCGCCGTTGTGGGTGGCGGGGCCGTGGCGGGCCCCTGGCGGGCACGGGTGGCGGTCACGAAGCGGACATGGCGGCGGCGGTGAGATCGTCCAGCCGGTATCCCCGGACGCCCTTCGCCCCCTTGCCTGCCGGGACCCCGAGGAGGGCCGACAGCTTGACGCCGAGCTGGCTGGGGTTTTCCGCCTGGACTCCGAGAGCCGGGGCCAGTTCGGATGTGGGAATGAACTCCACGCCGTTTTTCCGCATGATGTCGATCGCCTGCTTCAGCGGGGATTCCGGTGCTGCACTCAATTTCTTCTGCTGCCGGTCATATACGCCGTCCACGACTTCCCAGATGAATTCGTCCGGGAAGTCGAATCCTCGGACCAGCGTGGAGACGCCGTGCGCGAAGAGCACGCCTTGACCCTTGATGTTCGAGTCGAGCAGTGCAGGGTTGATCGGGGCGACCGTTTCGAAGTACGTGTCACCGAGGGCGACTTTCGCTGTTCCTTCCGATGCCACGTAAAGGCACATGCGGTATAGGAACTGGTCCCGGACCATCACGGGGATGGCGTTCTGTGCCGGGCGCTGGGTCAGCATGACCGTGGAGATTCCGGATTCCAGGGCTTTCGCGACCAGGGCGCGGGCTTTGTCCGCGACCCGGCGGGACTGCTTGATACCGGCAGGCGTGCCGTCGTCGGCGAAGAAATCCGCTGCCTCGTCCACGATGAAGAAGACCGGCGTGAAATTCGGTGCGGGTTTCCGGTTCCGGATTGCGTCCTGGATTTTTGCGTAACGGCGCTCCACGCGGGCGTTCAGCTCGTCAAGCATGTTCTCCATGACGGCCGGACTGTCCGACGCTTCGTAGCGGACGGCGATCTTCTCGAACCGCGTCAGTCCGCAGTGTTTTCCGTCGAGGAGATACAGGTCGAATTCGCCGTACGCGATCAGCAGGCAGGTAATGAGCCCGTTGACCAGCGTCGTTTTACCCATCTGAGTCATTCCGCCGACCAGCAGCGATGCCTTGTCGAAGGTCGGCACGCCGACCAGTTCGCCGGTGACGTCATGCCCGAACGGCACGCCCGCGAACGACTCGATCGCGCTGCGGGCCGGGGCCGGGAAGGGCTGGGTGAACGGCGGTGCGTCGAGCACCAGGAGCTTGACCCTGCGTTCGTTGTCGCGGGCGCGGTCGAGCTTCAGGTGCAGGCGGGTGACGCCGAACATCCCGGCGACGGCGGCCAGCTTCTTGTCGACGTCGGCGTAGGTGCGGCCCTCGGGCACCAGGAAGTCGTACTCCTTCCCGGTGCGCTTCGGCGTGATCGTGACCTGGTCGGCCCGGATCACCTGATCCCTGCCGATGACCCCCGCCGTGACGAGCGCCTGAGTCAGCGGCTCGTCCCTTGCCGGGCCTTCCCCTTCCTCCATGGCCACCACTTCGGCTGCCAGCGCCGCAGAGGGCTTCTCGGCGGGGCTCGTGGCCCACAAGCGCTGGATGCGGGTCTTGACCCACCAGGCCGCATAGCCGAGGGCGACCAGCGCCCCGGCGGTCAGCAGCACGGTGGCCGGCCAGGACAGGCCGAGCTTGTCTTTGATGGCGGCGAGGGCACCGAACACGATCGCCAGCCCTCCGATCGCACCGGCCGCTTGCCCGTACGCGTCGTCACTGGCCTGCGGTTTCTTCTTCCCCACTCCCCCTCCTTCTGTGATCTTGAGCACGAGAGCATATGCCGCACGGGTGCTCGATTTCCTGGGGTTTTGGTGATGCTCGTCAGGTCTGCTCCCCTGGGTCTGCAACCTGCGGGCTGCTCGCCGGGTCACTCGCTGGGTCTGCATCGCTCGACTGCGTCGCTTCCGGCAGTCGCAGCAAGGGCCAACTCGCTCTCGCGGGTTGGCCCTCACTGGTGGTGCCGGACGGTGGCGCCGGAGACTTCAGGCGTCCGCCGCTTCCTCCTCGGCGTCGTCCTCCGACGCCTCGCCCTCGTGGGTCATCAGCGCGGCCCATTCGAGGCGGATGCGCTGTTGGCTGCCCATGTAGCCGGCCTGCCGGAACGCGCGGGCGGCCTGCCGGTAGGACATGGGCGGGTCCCTGGAGTAGCGCAGGTGCCGCAGCACGACACTGAGCTGATCGTCAGTCAGCGGCACACCCGGTACGGGTACCGGAACGCCCGCCACGGCCGCGACCTCGTCGAGCGTGACGGCCCGCGTCGTCTCGTGGGACGGCTCACTGCCCATACCTGTGCTGACCTGTGGGACGAGAGCGGGACGCCCGACGGACAGGGCGGGACGCTCAGGTGTCCACTCTTCCAGAACCGGCAGCGCGATGGCCGCCACCGACGCGGGCAGTGCCTTGCTCGCCGTGGTCTTCTCAGTCGCCCGCGCCTGCGAGTGCAGCCGCTTCGTCATGGATTCCTGAGTCTTGAGCACGGACAGGCGGTAGGCGGTCTCCGCCTTGGCCACGCGCTCCTCCAGGCCACGCGCGAGCTGCAGAAGTTCGATCCGGTGCGCCGCGTCCGCCTCCATCTCCTCCAGGCGGTCGGCGACCTGCTGCCGCTTCGCGTCGATCCTCTGTCGGGTCGAGGCCGAGGCGCGGCGGCCGAGGGCGGGCAGGGCGACCCACCACGCGGTCTTGGTGGCGACGATCGCCAGCGGGGTGAGCACGACGGCCAGGTCCACCCCCGTGCTGCCGTCCCGCGTGAGGAGTTCGGCGGTCGGCACGGCGGCGTTGACGGCCGTCAGGAAGAGACCGGCCGCGCGCACGCGGCGCGCACGCGCGCCGTTGTTGCCCGCCAGGACCTCCGTGGCCTGGAAGACCACGCAGAGGGCATCGAGCGCGAAGACGGTGGGAACCGCCCACCCGCCGAAGCGGGGTTCGAGGATCTGGTAGCTGACGGATACGGACAGGATGGCGACGCCGAACGTCACCACGCCCAGCACTGCGAGGACTGCCCCTCGCCAGTTCCAGGACCGGACGGCGGGTACGTCGCCCCCTGCGTCATCCGGGTTCGGTCGGGTCTTGCTGAAGGGAAGCACGTACGTCTCCTAGTCTGAGAGGGCCGCTGCCGGTATCCCGCGCAATGCGGGCGCGGGAGCCCGGCAGCGGTCCTGCGGAGTCGGATCGGACTGGACGGATTAGCCGCGCTGACGCGGCACGTCGCCAGCGCCCGCGGGGGTCGGCGCCAGGGCGCCGTGCGGCAGCTCGTCGCGGTCGAGCGACCAGTGCAGAACCGTCGCCCGGGCCCACCGCGGATCGTCCGCCGTGAGCTGCGCGAGGACTTCCGTGTAGAGGGCGTGGCGGCCCGTGCCGGGCGGCACGTCCACGGTGGAGGACCAGCTGCGCATCTCAACTCCGACATGCGTCGGGAGCTGGAGGGTCAGGACGAAGTGGTAGCGCGTCGTCACGATGTCCTACCTTCTTTCTAGGTCTGATCGGTCATTCGTAAGATCGGTGGGCCCAGGGGGTCTGGGTATGGCTGTCACGGTGTCGCCGCTGGATGGCTCAGGAGACTTGGCCGCCCGGAGCCCCGCGACGACTCGACCGCTCATTGGGAGACGCGACCCGATCGCTGTGTAGGACAATGTCGGCGAGGTCGTCTGCTGGGTTCGTGTACGACGAGCTGGCGGAGGTGGCTGTGCTCGAGATCTGGGCCGGAGTCTCCTGAGCGGTGAGGTGGTGCGGAGTCGGGCTGCCCGGCTCCCCTGGACACCTCACGGCCCCGCCCCTCCAACCGGAGGGAGGAGCTGTGCGGGTCAGGCAACCAAGGCAGCCCTCAGGTGCGCTTACGGTTGTTGTAGGCGTCCTGGAGCCGCGCGAAGCTCTCGAACAACCGGGCGCCCTCCGTGCCCCGCGCGTTCGCGGTGCAGGCCGAGCAACCGGTGTCGTGTGAGCGCAGGTCGGCGGCGGCGCGCGTGTAGCGCTTGTACAGGTCGCGCACCGCTCAGCGACCCAGCGCGCGGCATGCGTCACACACGCCGCCGTTCCATCCAGGGAAGGTGGCGCCGCACGCCGAGCACTGCCCATTGACGGACGCGGCCGGCGCCCGGCCGGTCATCACACGGACGCGGCCGGGGGAAGGGGCGGCGGCCCCGCCGCAGCGGCACCGCCAGAACGCGCAGATGCCGCAGGCGTCGTTCATGTCGGGCCGGTGCAGGACGAGTACCGGTTGCCGCTCGTATCCGGGCTGCATTTGCTGGAGCGTGCGCCGGGCCTGCCGACCGGCCCGCGCGGCGCGGGTGTCGCCCTCGGCGGACAGGGTGTCGAGCAACCGCACCAGGCGCCACACCGGACCGGCCGCAGTGCAGCGGCAGGACTCGAAGTTCCCCCCGCATGCGGGGCACTGACCGGCCAGGGCCCCCGGGATTCCGGGAAGCGGGCGTGTCATGCTGATCATTGGGTCCTCCACGAAGGACTCAGACGGCCTCGGGGCTCTCATCCCCCGGGGCCGTCACCTTTTGGGAGCGGACGTACGCCCAGCTCCCAGCGGCACACGAATGCGTGCCGCAGCACCCCGGACCGGACTCGAACCGGTCGAACTGTTCCTAAGGGGTCCGCGATCTCTGCCCTTGTCTCACCTGTGCGCTCGGCTCGCTTGTCCGTCCGGAAGGGCGGCATTGGAGAAAGTGCACGCTGCTCATCGCATCGCACAGGCAGGGCCGGCTTGTCGCTGTTGCCTGTCCCGCAATCTCGCCTGCGGGCTAGCGGGCCACATCACCCTGTGGACCGGGCCGGGTTAACCCACGCTGCCTACCTCACTCGGAAGGGCGGGCGGTTCAGCTCGGGGCGTCCCGGATCTCTGCTCTCTATGCAGTTCAGAAGGAACAGGCGCTTCCTTTCAGGCCGCCATCACGCGCTGCCTGTCCGGGCTCCCGCGTTTCCGCAGGTCAAGCTCGCCTTCGGATCGCGCGCTGTTCGCTGGCGCAGAGGTCATCACGGCTGCCGGTACTCACAACGGGACTCGCCGCGGTGGCAGTGGTGAGCGCGTTGACCTGGCAGAGGCGGGTGCGCTGCGTGCTGATGATCTTCGCGACGCGTGGGCTGCCGAGGTCATCCGATAGGGACCTCAGCCCTCGCCGGGACCGGCTGACGCCTGTAGCCCGGGGCCGACTCAACGAGCGTCCGCCGCGCCGGGCGGACGACAGGGTCCGTACGGGACCGGCGCAGCACCTCGAAGGTATCGCGGGAAGTCGGGTGGACGGTGGTGATGGTGTTCGTGCGATCCTGAGCCATGTCGGATCACGCCTCCTGGTAGTGCAGGTAGGGCAGGTCTGGCGTCGAGGGCCCGGTGTGTCAGCACCGGGCCCTTTCTGCTGCCGCCGTGGTGGCGACAGGACGGAACGTACTCGCACTGTTAGTGCGAGTCAACACCACAGAGAGACTTTCAGTGCGACTAGCACAAAGACTTCAGATGTGAGACTGTGCGCATGACTAATCCAGGAGGAGCAGTGGCGAGGGGATACGCACTAGCTGTGCGGTTCATCATTCGCGACGCCGAAGCAGCAGCACAGTTCGACGCCCTCGTGGGCCGCACCCTTGAGGGCATCCGCAGTGAGCCGGGAACGCTCGTCTACGTGAGCCACATGCCTGTGGACGAGCCGCTGGTGCGGGTCTTCTACGAGCTGTACGCGGATGAAGCAGCGTTCCAAGCTCACGAGGAGCAGCCGCACACCCGGCTGATGCTGAAGGAGCGAGAGCAGTACCTGACCAATACCGAAGTGACGTTCATGCACGAGACGGCCGGCAAGAGGCCCTCGGAACCGGAGGCAACGTGAAACTCACAGGGAAGGAGGTGGACCCGAAGGACCGCGCCTTCGGACGGCACATCCAGAAGCTCCGCCAGGCTCGCAAGTTGACCCAGACGGAGTTGGCCGGGCGAATGCAGAAGACGTCCAGCTGGATGTCGCAGGTCGAGCGCGGGGTTCAGAGAGTCGAGCGCCTCGACGTGCTGCAGGACCTGGCGGACGCCCTGGGCGTTTCCGTTCAGCAACTGAAGCCCGGAGCACCCGGGCCCGCCGAGGCTCCGCCGCTCCAGCCGACCGTCTTCAAGTCCAACGACCTCGACGAGGCACGACGGCTGATCTCGGGACACCCCGCGATCGGCACGATTCTCGGTGCTCTACGTCCCACGCCGCGGCGAACTCTCTCGGAGCTGTCCGTCGACGTCGATGAGATGTGGGCACTGACGCACGCGGGCGAGTTCGCGGACGTCAGCGCCCGTCTGACCGAGCTCCTTCCGGACCTGGAGCAGACGGTACGCATCGTCGACGCAGCCGAGCGCGAGGAGGCCTACCTTCTGCTGGCCCGAACCTATCAGGCCCTCGCGGCTGCGTTCGTTCGGCAGGACGCCGCGGACGCCGCCTGGGTCGCGGCCGACAGGGCAATCTGGGCCGCCGAGCTGTCCGGGAACCACCTACACGTCTGCGCTGGCGTCTTCCGGATGGTGCACGCGTTCGTCCGGCTCAGGATGCTCGGGCAGGCAGAGCACGCTGCCACGACCGCGATCGAGGCGCTGAAGGCTGTTGACGAGCGCGGCGAACTAGCGTTGGAAGGTCTGGCGGTCCTTGGATCCCTGCACTTGGCTCTGGCTCTGGTCTGCGCCAGGGGCCACGATCGCTCCGGCGCGCGGTCCGCGATCGAGGACGCCCGCGGGGTGGCCCGTCGCATCGGTGAAGACCGGAAGGATTTCAACCTCGAGTTCGGCGTGACGAACGTGGAGATCCAGGCCGTCTCAACAGCGGTGGAACTGGGAGATGCGGGCGAGGCGCTCGACATCGGTCTCTCCGTCGACGCCGAAGGCCTCTCCCCCGAACGTCAAGGGAGGCTGTTGATGGAGCTGGGGCGAGCCCACGCGCAGCGGCGCCACACAGGCGAAGCACTCGCCTGCCTGCTGCGCGCCGAAACCCTCGACCCGGAGACAGTCCGCACCCACGTGGCGTCCCGGAAGGTCATCCGGGAGCTCGTCCTCGTCGAGGGGCCCGGGGCCCCGCCAGAATTGATGGACCTCGCGGCGCGCGCCGAAGCCCTGGAGTAGTCGTTGAGAGAGGAGTGACGTGATGGGTCTGTAGCCCTGCCCGGCGTTAATGACGGCCGACCGGTCATCACCCCGGCCGACCGCCTTCATGGCCGCTGTCCTGCGAAGACGTAACGCGGCCACATGCAGATCGCCACATGAGAGGGACCTGCGTTGACCGACCCTACCCAAAATTCGGAGACATCGAAGTTTCCGTCTTGGTTGGAGAGCTTGCTCGCCGACCGCCGCGACATCCCGCCCGTCCTCACCTTCGCCACCGGTGCCCCTCTGCTCATCGAGCTCGGCCTGGTCGGCACCATCACACCCGACGGGCTGCGGTACATCGCCCGAAGCGATCCCGCCTGGCCCTTCGGCCCTGGCCGACAGCGCCCCTACCTTCCCGTCGGCAACGCGCGCGGCATGGAGACGCGGGAGTTCCTCGCCTTTTTCGCGCTCGGCCCGGCCCGCGGCGGGCGGGGCCTGAACCGTTCCTGAACGCGCGAAAGGCCGGCAGAGCTGCGAACTCGCCGGCCTTTCAAGCACAACAGCGGATTGCCCTCCGCTGATCAAGACCCCACCTCGTGAAAGTTGGTATCTCGGTGTCGAGAGTACCGGTAGTTGGCGTTACGCCAACAAGTTCACCCACCGTCATCACCCCTCTGCTGTTGGTGAGGCCATGAGTGCCATTCGGCCGCGCGTAACTCGAAGGGGCGGCCAGCTGGACTGGGTGAAGTTCGACTTCGTGGTTTCCCGCAACGGCAGCATCGACCCCACCGACAAGGCGCTGTACGCGGCGATTGCCTCGTTTGTCGACACCGAGACTCGCGAGTCGCCCCACACTCAGGATTTTGACCTCAACGGCATTCCGCTCGACGTTCCCACGCGTGCCCGCTTGGCGGAGTGCATCGGCCGGTCGGTCGACACCGTGGATCGCTCGACGAAGCGCCTGGAGGCTCTGGGGCTGCTGCGGGTTCACCGGCAAGCCGACCCGGACAACCCGAAGCGAATGCTGCCCAGCGAGTACGAGCTTCTGGACCACGAGATGTGGGACCAGCGGGCCGCTGAGAGGGTCGCGCGGCGTGCCGAGAGGGATGCCAGCGAAACATCGCCCAGTTCAAGGGGTGGCCGCATGGGTGCGGCGGGGGGTGGCCGCATGGGTGCGGCGGTAAAAGAAGTAAGAGAAGTAGAAGAAGAGAAGGGGGAGGAGAAGGCGTCTTCGACGCGTAGCGTCGTTGACGGGCGTAGCCCTTCAACCTCAGGTAGTAGGGACGCTAGGGGTGAAGGCGGCTCCGCCGCGTCCGGCAAGACGAAGCCCTCCCCCACCACCCCGAAGACGCCGGCCGCGGGGAAGAAGCGGCACACGACGGCGGAGCTCGGCGTCGTCCGCCAGGTCCGCGCCTACTACCCCCCGGAATTCGGCAACGAACTGCCCGAGCTGCCCACCATCTCGGACGCGATCTTGTCCGCCATGGCCACAGACGGCCGGACCGCCGAGCAGGTCGGCGAGCGGATCCTCTACCGGTGGCTCCACCATGGGTACGCCGACAAGTACGCCGCCGGCACGCTCGACAACCCGATCGGTGCAGCGGTCGGCATGGTGCGGCCGCTGCGCCATGGCGACCGGTACGCCTGCCCAGACGCCCGGTGCGAGAACGGCCGGGACATCGACACGGGCGAGGACTGCCGACTGTGCGCCGTACGGATCGCCGACCGTAAGGCCGCCCAGCAGCTGGCGAAGCAGCCTCCAGCTGCCTCAACCACGCCGGCGCCCGCGATGCCCGCCCAGCGGGCCCCTGAGGGCCGTGCGACGCCTCCCGTGAAGGACTGTACCGGCCCGTACTGCAACCGCGCGATCCCCACCGCGGGCGGCGACCTGTGCAGCGACTGTCTCGAGTCCGAGGGTGCCACCACCGCACGTCCCGCGCCGTTCTGACCAACAGAGGCGGGATTCATCCGAATCCCGCCCCGGCGCCCTTCCCCGGCCGACAGGATGTTTCCCATGCCCATGATGCGTAGCCGGCGACCGCAACCCGTCGTCGTAGACCCGAGGCGCTAGCGGCCAACCTCTCGCTGTACGACCTCGGTCTCTACGTGAAGGTCAGCGAGTGGCTCGCGCTGCTGTGTGACGACGTTGGCGTCGACGAGTTCATCGCACAGATCCGCCGCGGTGCCTTCGGCGAACAGAACAGCGAGGCCGAGCTCCGCGCCGGGCTCCAGCGCCTCGCCCCCGCCAACCTCATCGACCTCGACGATCCACAGGAGGAAGACGGGCCGCTCGCCCACCTCCTGGCCGAGCGGATCCAGAACCTGCCCCCGCACCCCACCCAGAAGCACCCGCAAGGAGCCTCATGACCGTCGACCAGGACACCAGTCAGGACGACAGGAAGGGCGTGAGCGAAGCACCCGACCTTCACCTTCGCTGGAGTGACAGCCAGGATGCATCAGGGTATGCAAACGACCTCACCCACGCGGCAGAGCAGGTGGCCGACGACGCCAACGAACCGTCTGACACGCTGGCCCTTGCCGCGACAGCCGCCGTCACCAGCGCAGCTCTCGGAAAGACGCTGGGACACGAGTGGGCCCCCTACACCCCTCAGGACGCAGCGGTCGTCGCCTCGGCCATCACCGCCACCCTGTAGGATTCGATGGCGAACCTCCGCCTTCTGGAGCAGGCCGTTCGCAGCAGCATCGCGCAGCGCGGGCACTTGTCGATCCCTGCACCAACGGAGTTCGGTGAAGAGAGAATCGGCCGTCAAGGCGCGCACCCAGGCGATGAACCAGCTCAAGGCCGTCCTCCTGGTCCTCGACCCGGCCCTGCGCGAACAGCTGACCGCGGCCTGAGGAACCCGGCCCTGATCACCACCTGCGCGGACTCGACGACGACCGCAGCGAGACAGCGTTCACGATGCGTCTGCTTGCCCGCCGGGTCCAGAGCCTCTCGCTGGAGATCAAAGAGCTGACCAAGCGAACCACCAAGGCCGTCCGGGCCAGCCGGCCACAGCTACTGGAGCTGGTGGGCGTCGGACCCGACAGCGCCGCGGTCCTGCTCATCGCCGCAGGTGACAACCCCGACAGGCTCACAGACGAGGCATCGTTCGCAGCCTTGTGCGGTGTCAGCCCGGTCGAGCAGTCCTCCGGCAAAACCCGGCGAAGGCGACTGAACCGCGGCGGTCACCGTCAGGCCAACGCAGCCCTCTACCGCATCGTCCAGTCCCGCATACGCTGGGACGACCGCACCCAGACCTACCTTGAGCGACGCACTGCCCAGGGCATGTCCAGGCGCGAGATCATCCGCTGCCTCAAACGCTACGTCGCACGGGAGCTCTACCGGCATATCCGGCCACAGACGGCCACAACGGCGCCCCCCGCTGCTTGACGAACCATAGGGGCATCCACAAGAAGCGCCGCTACGGCAGGAAGCTGGAGATCACCGTCGAGACCGCCGACGTGATCAAGAAGTGGCAGGCACGGCGCCGGGAGCTCGAGGTCGCCACCCGCAGCGGGCCCGAACTCTTCCCGGCGATCACTGACCGCAGCGGATTCGCCCACATGATGACCAACAGCTTCGCTGGCGCGATGCGCGAATGGGTCGCTTCGATCCCGCAGTTACTGAGTGACGACCTGGGCGAGAACGGCGACCGGTAGCCCTTCGACCGCACGCTGATCTTCCCTTACGCGTTCCGGCATTCCTATGCCCAGCGTCACGCCGACGCCGGCGTCGCCCCTGACGTCCTCAAGGACCTCATGGACCACCGGATGATCAGTACGACGATGTCGTACTACCAGGTCTCCCAACAGCGGAAACGCGAGGCCATCACCGCGATGCGGCGGCATTCCGTCGACCGTTCCGGCCACTCGGCCCCCTTCGCCAGCACCACTGACTACGAGGCCCAGTCGGTCGCCGTTCCGTTCGGCAACTGCCGCGAGCCCAGCAACATCAAGGCTGGCGGAAGACCTGCCCAATCCGCTTCCAGTGCGCCGGCTGCGGCTTCTATCGCCCTGACCCGTCCTACCTGCCCGCGATCGAGGAGCACGTCAACTCGCTGCGAGCGGACCGTGAGACCGCCTTGGCGATGGACGCGGACGACTTCGTCGTCCGCAACCTCGGCGATCAGATCACCGCCTTCACGACCGTCGCGAACACGATGCGCGAGAGGCTCGGTGGTCTCCCCGAGGACGAACGCGAGGAGATCGAGCAGGCCAGCGCAGTCCTGCGGAAGGTTCGTGCGACCCGCGACCACAAGCTACTGCCGCTGACCGTGATCCCAAAGGAGGCCCGCGATGCCGGCTGACACCGCCAGCAAGACGCCTGCTGAGGTCCTGAAAGCCGCCCGCCAGCGCGACAGCGCGGACAAGCGCGGACGCGTCCTCAAGGCCGTCCAGGACATGCTCCGCGACGACCGCCGCATCACCTTCGCCGCGGTCGCCCGCGAGGCAGGCGTCTTCAGTTGGCTCGTCTATGCCCCAGGCATCCGCGAGCGGATCGAACAGGCGCGTTCCCGCCAGGCAGCCCAGGGCCACCACGACGAGCAGAGCGGTCGGAAGATCTCCGCTGCCAGCGAGCAAACCGACCTTCTTCTCGCACGCGAGGAGATCAAGCGACTGCGAGCCGAAAACGCGGGCCTGCGGCAGCAGGCCCGCGTTCACCTCGGCCAGCAGGTCGAACCAATCGGCAACCACGACCTGATCGACCGCGTCAACGAGCTCACCGAGGAGAACCTCCGGCTGTCCACGGCGGAACGGCAGGCGACCACCCAGAACGCGGAACTCCGTCAGCGAGTCACCGAGCTTGAAGACGACCTCGCCGCCGCCCGCACCAGCCTCCGTCGCATAATCCGGGACCAGAGCCGTTAACGCGACGCGCAAGCAGAAAGAGTGCGGGCGAGGACCTGGATGCCGTCTGCAATGTCGACGTCGAGGTGCGGTTGACAGCGGACGGCTCCCGCTGGAGCGCGACCGTGTTCACTCTCGCCGAGGTCGAGCGACTGATGAAGAGGTGGTCCCAGACAGGCTCGGAGTTGGGCGGTCGCTACTTCTGGTGCTCTGACGGCCTGATCGTCCGGGACCCCGGCATCGAGAGCATGACTCAGGTGCTTGTCGGCCTGCTCGATGCTGGTGACTTCACGCAGGTTCTTCAGCGGCTCGACGACGAGTAGCCGGCTGACTCATTCTGAAATGATCAGTAGGCATGCTGTCCCGTGACTCACGTCCCTCACACACCCGATCGGCCTGAACTGCGGATATGTTCCGCGAACCCCAGATAAGCATCATGATCGTCACATACATCGAAGCGGACTAACCGACGCGCCTGCCCATGGAAATCCCGAACCTATCGTCCGAGCAGGTCGGCTTCCGCCCCAGGACCATCCCCGCGGCCAGGCGAGCGGCACCGGCTCTCGGCCGGAGAGGTCTAAGACCTCGTTTCACTTGGTGAGCCGCCGGTAGTTGATGAGGCTGGTGGCGATGGCTGTAAAGGCGAGGAAGTGCTCGGGCTTGCGCTCGTAGCGGCGGTGGAGCCGGCGGCAGCCGGCCAGCCAGGACATGGTCCGTTCGACGACCCATCGGTG
>NZ_JBIBHT010000027.1:0-21685 GCF_042957155.1 Streptomyces sp. NPDC008121
GGAACAACTCCCACAACTCATCCGGCACCAGCCGCTCGGCAAGACTCGTCATGCCCAGCACAACGAGCCAAACCGCCAAAGGAAACGACGTCTAACGATGTCCTGCGGTACCCGGACTTGAGACTTCCGTCCGGGCGATCCTGATGGTGCTTCGTTCCTCCGCTCTTCCCTCGGTGATCAACTACCTGCCAGGCGGGAACTGCATACTGCTGGTGATGCGAACTGCTCGTGGCCTGTGGCAGCGCCACTCTTCGGCAGCCAGCCCCGTTGCCCGTCCTGCGTCTGCTCTGGCTGGCTATGGCACGCGAGAGGCTGACTCCATCAGACCCCGCAAAGAATCCCGCATCCGCCTGCCACCGCAGACCCTCCCCGGCAAACCCGCCCGCCTCTGTGCGAACACACCATCCGATTCGGCAGCCGCACCTGGGCCTTAACCGTCCCCACCATGACTGACAAGGCCACAACCAGCTCAGGATACGATCCACCACCGGAGGATTAGGCGGTATTTTGCCCCAGTTTAATTCGCCGGTGCCTACGGTGTCGGCAAACGGACGGCGGCACGAAAAGCGAGAAGAATATCAAAAATACCCTGCTCTGCACTGGTGGCGGTTGCTGCATCTTCGTGCCTGGTTTCCCCGGCCTGGGCCGTGGCAGAAGACACTACGCCTGCACCGCTTGCCGATGTATCTGTTTCGCATGGCAGGCCATTTGACACCAGCCTCGCTGTCCAGTCCGACGGCTCCTGGAAGGTCCGCCACCTCGACCCGCGCGACCGCCCCTTCATCTGGGACGAGGGCCGCCTTTCCACTCTGCAGCGCTCCGCTCTCGCCACCTATATCCAGGCTTTCCGGGAAAAAGAGGCCGCCCTCCCCTTCCGCCCCACAGAGGGCTGCATTTCCGAGTACCAGCTCACAGACGGAAAGCCCGGTGAAAGCACCGCACTCAAGGGATGCCTCGACAAGGACAAGATGAACCCTGACCTGCCGAATTTCAATGCCGCAGTCACCCTGCTTCTCAAAGCCACCACGTTCGACGACCCGTCAGTGGAGCCCCCGCTCACCTACTGAACAGCACCGCACAACCGGCACCGGGGTTACGCACCCCTTGCGCCCTGCGCAGCTTGGGCGTCACCGCCCGACGGCCGTAACGCCCATGCAATGGCTGCCCGCTGCCCGCAAGGACAGCGCCAGGCTGCAGCCGCCGTGCCAGCGCGGAGCGCTACAGCGGTGAGCCCTGGCCCTGGCAGTAGACGTGATCTTGATGTTGCCCAGCGGCTGAGCGACGGGGGCAGGCGCCGTGCATCGGGACATCGAGGGCGTCACTCCAGGGAACCAGCAGAGCATCCCGCCAGGACTGGAGAGCTGAGCGCAGACGCCCACGAGGCACCCACGCCAGACAAGCGACGCCGACCGCCCGGGACGCCGCGCCGGCAGCGGCCTCGGTACCCGCCGGGCGGTCAGGGCCCGCGGCCACTTCCCCTCGGAGAACGCAGCCATGAAGAGCCCGCCCTCCCGGGTCCGACGCGTACCACGCACACCGGACGCCCAGGGCATCAGCGCGCGGGTGCGCGCACGGCGCGATGAGTTGCGCGCGATGTACCGCACTCCCCACCGGGTGGTGCGCACCGAGCGGATTTCACCTGCACCCTGGTGCGGATCACGATGGCCTCCACTCGCTACCCGGTGCGCACGGTGGCGTCCACTCCACCCGTGGAGGCACCACCGAGCGGGGTGGGCGCCACTCTGCGCACCGCACCAGTGCTACGCACCGTGACGGCGGACGAGGAGAGGTCTCCCCTCCGGGCTGGCCCTTCGCGGGCTGATGCGCGGCATCGCCCGGGCGGTGGCGGGCGCGGTCAAGGGGAAACAACGAAAATCTCGTGCTTCGTCAAGGGTTGCTTTCTCGCAAGTAGCGGCCCCTTGTTCGCGGTTGACGACCTGGGCAAGGGATGGGCATCGGATGTGCGTCACGTTCCGTGTGCGCACCGGATGGGCGGGCGGGCAGTGGAGTCCACTCCCTCGGGACTTCGTGGTGCACACCGTGGCAGGTGGTGGGAGCGCGGCATCGTCGGTGCGCACCAGGCTTCGAGTGTCGTCCACTCCCCCACTGGCCGGTGCGCACTACGGTGGATTCCACTGAGCCTCCGCCAACCTGAAGTCGCAGGTCAAAGGGCTGGTGTGATTGTTGCTCGGAGTGCTCATGCTGGTCGTGGGCGGAAGTCCACGGAGAAGATCATCCGTCAGCCCTGGGCACCCGCCGCTAGCCAGGCGGCTCTCCCGGCACCGGAACCAGGCACTGGCTGTCGGTGTGCGGGTGCCGGTCGTTAGTCTTTCTGTATGGCCGAGCGTGTTGCCCCGGGCCGGGCAGATCATCTGGTCACTCTGGCCGCCGCCGACAGTGTGTGGGCCAGTCTGACGGCAGGTAGCGCGGTACCGGCGACTTCCGCGGTATTCACCTGCTTTCCTTCTGATGTCCGGCCGGGGCGGTATGTCTTGCTCGGTGCGTGTGTGGTGGAGCTGGTGAGGACGGAGGACGGCTGGTGGAGAGTTCCGGAGGCTGAGGTGCGCCGGGCGGCGGCGGCATGGAACGCGGTGGAGGTGGACGCCCTGGATCTGGTCCGCATCGGTCCGTTCCGTGGTGTGCCAGAGCAAGAGCGCCCGGGCGGAACGCTACGTGGGTGGCGCCGGCGCATCAGCTGGGAACTGCAAGAGGCAGATCATCCCGGACGGCAGGCCGGCCATGAGCCCGGGCCGTGGTCTCATCTGGCGGGGGTCGACTGGCGGTGGCTGCTGGTGCAGCGGTCCCGTGCCAGGGGTGAGCGGTCGTGGTGGCTTCCGCGTGCCGTGGTCAGGCTGCTGGACACGGCCGAGCACACCGAAGCCGAGTGGCTGCACACCACGCAGGTCGGCAAGGCGGAGACAGCTGTCACCGAACAGCACCGCCGGGATCCCCGCGCTACCGACAGCCAGTCCGCTACGGGCGTGAACGGTCCAGCCATCCCGCAGCGCCCGTATACGGGGGAGCTGCGAGGTCAGTTGTACTCGGTGCTGAGCCGCAAGCCGGGTATGTCCCGCCAGGTGGCCGGGTGGGTGTGCGCCGTCTGCAGTACGGCGCCGGCCGCTGTGCTGGATCACTGCCATGAACACGGCTACGTCCGCGCTCCGGTCTGCCCGTCCTGCAACACGCTGGAGCGCCCCGACCACCTGTACGACAGCGACATCCGCGTCGCCAGCCGCTACCGGCGCCTCTTCGACACCGACGCGGTCGGCTGGCTGCGTCACTGGCACCGCTGTCCGGGCTGCCGGACCCGCACCACTCTGCCTCTGCCTCACCTCGCCGCGTGGACCGCCTACACAGCCACCCGCACCCTGCGCCCCACCCACCCTGGGTCCTGCGGGCGGAAGCCCTGCGGAGTGCTGCGCGTCTCGTGGACGGGCAGCCAGAACACACCCCGCTCCTGCCTGCTCACCGTCTCCGTCGACTTCTGTCCCTCCGGTGAGCACCGCGTCCTGGCACGGGTGCCCTACCGGGAGGCTGTCGAGCGGTTCGGTACCTGGCTGGCCGAGACCGCCCCTGCTGTGGCAGCCGAAGCCGGTCCCGACCGCCTGGACGGCCTCCCTGCCGGTCCCCGGCCCGTCATAGCTGACACCAGCGGCGAAGGCCTGGCACTCTTCTGACCGAACATCAGCAACCCGGCTTCACAGGCAGCGGGCTTCGTCCGGCGGCCTGTGCGCCGAGCTCGGAAGCAACCGGCGGCTGTCAGGTGGAGCCGTTGATGCGCTTGTGGTGTGTGATGCCGTAGGCGGCGAGGGTGTTCCAGACAGTGGTGGTGCTCTGGCCGGTGCGTTCGGCGATCCGGCCGACCGGCTCGCCGTTCGCGTAGGCGTCCAGGACGGCCTCGGCCAGTTTTCGGCGGGCGGCGTGCAGCGCCTCCTGCGCCGACTGGTAGGCCTGGTGTGCTGCTTCCAACGCGTCCTCGCTCATACGCCCCATTTTGCCTGTCCAGTCGCTCCGGGCACCGGCATCACTGCCGAGCCGGGGCCGCGCCTCTACCCGGTTCAGGGCGCAGAGCGGTCCGATTGGATGAGCTGGGGATCGGTTGCGGTCGGCAGGGAGGTGGCGGCGTGGCATTCGCGGCAGGTGACCGTGCGGGGTTTGCGGAGGATGTCGAGGGCCTGGTCGAGGGTGATGGGTGCGGCGTGGGGCTGGCAGCCGATGACGTGGATCAGGCGTGCTCCGGGGTGGCCGGGGCGGTGAGGGAGGTCCTGTACCGTCCAGGCCTGGCGCTCGTCGGTGGTGAGAGCGGCAACGGTGGGGATGCGGCTGTAGTCGCCGCCTTCGAGGGGGCGGACATGACGGGCGTCGAGCCAGACACTCTGTTCCGCGGACTCAGTACGGCCGCTGCTGCCAACTGCCCAGCAGGTGATCCCCACCCGGTACTGCCATCCGACCGCCGCGCGCCGCCGTTCATACAGGCGGGCCAGCAATTCCTGCCCGTCAGGCATCATGACGGTCACCCGGGCCGCGTTCTGCGGCATATTCGATTCCCTCCACCCTGCCCAGCATCCTAACCGGACGCCTTGGAAAGTTCATCGGATCGGGGACCATCCCTCCGGGGAGAGCGGGTGCCGCTACGAACACCCCAGGGCCGGGGCTACGACGGGGCGGTGTGCGTCCCACACCCTGTCGATGATGTTCGCCACCGTGACGAGCACGCGTACCGCCCGGGCCCGGTTCTCCGATCCCGTCCGTCCGTCTGCACCCGTCGCTGGCTTGAACACTCCCGGCGAGGGACCTCCCTCCTGATGCCGTCCTTCCCCGCATGCCATCACCCCGGCGAAGACACCAGGCCCTCCGGCCCCCGCGGTGACACGATGCCGCCGACGGCGCCGGTGGCATCTTCGGGTTCGTGCCCCTGGCAGTCCGACAGCCCCTTACCGTCCGCTGCATGCTGGATCCCGAGCTGCTGGAACGGATTACACGGAACTGGACGACCTCGAAGCACAGCTGACCGAGCAGCTGGCGCCAGGGTTCGATCCGAGCGGGAGAACTCGCCGCCGCCGAAAGGGTTCTCGAACGGGTGAGCGAAGAGATGGCAGGTGAGCGTGCCTCGGTCTCCCCGGCGCCGGGTCAGGTGGCCGGGCGGGCCGTGATGCTCGTCCCGCACCGAGAGCCGGAAATACAGAAGGCCATTACCCCGCCGGACTGCCAGCGCAACCTCACCGTCGTGCGCCGAGCCGACGGACCGGTCACGGCCCGGCAGGTCGGCGAAACGCTGGGCGTGGACGTCACGTGAAGTCCCGCCGGACGGCATCCCTGTTGGTGGACCTCGCGGGCAGGTGCACGCGGCGTGTGGCACGGGGAAGACCATCATCGCGGCGGCGTCGTCGGCGAATCGTCTTGTGCCCGAGGGCCGCATTCTCGTTCTGGTGCCGACGCTGGATCTTCTGACCCAGGCCGTGCGGGCGTGGCGTGAGGCGGGGCATGCGGGGCCGGCGGTTCCGACCGTCACCACGTGAGCACCAGACCGGCGCGTCGATCTGCGTCGAGGCATCTCCCGCCCGGCTGAGAGAAGACGTCACCGGCTCCAGCGTTCGAAGAGGCCCGGAGGGAATCACACCGCCCCAAACCTGCCCTAAAGGAGGGATTACTGAGGATTTCAGGGTGGGGTCGGTGGGTTGATAGTCAGGCCGGTGGCGGTGAGGCAGCCGTCGATGAGGTGGGGTCGGAGCTGGATTCTGCGTAACTCGCGGCGGAGTGTGCGGTCGGGGTCGTCGGGGGTGTCGAAGGCGGTGTTGGCCGTGGCTCTGCGCACGAGTGACCAGACGGCTTCGACCGGGTTCAGGTCTGGTGCGTATGCCGGGAGGCGGATGGTGGTGAGCCAGTCGTGCTCGGCCTCGTAGCGCTTCAGCCCGGCGGCCAGGTGGGTGTTGAGGTTGTCCCAGACCACCACGATCGGGCCATCGAGCTGGATGTGCGCGCGGACCAGGAGGTCGCGGTAGTCCTGCCAGGAGAAACTCTTGCGGGCGCCCTTGAGCAGGAGATGGCTGCGGGGCCGGTGGATGAGGCGGCTCGGCTCGCCGGGTCTGTAGCAGCACAGGGCGGCGACCGGGATCCGGCGGCGGGAGCGGCCGCGGACGCGGATCACGGGGGTGTGTCCGCGCCGGCCCCAAGTTCGGGCGCGGGGCGGCGTCATGGAGAATCCGGCCTCGTCCTCGAAGACGAGCCATGCCCCGGACGCCGCCGCGAGGCTTTTACCTGGGGCCACACCTCCTTCTTCCACAGCTCCACCGCGTGCTCGTCACGCTCGAGTGCTCTGCGGGCAGGCGCCTGCCAGGACCAGCCATGCCGTTTCAGCAGCCGCCAGACCGTCGGCACCGACAGCGTCAGGCGCAGCCTGCGGCGGATCACGGTCTGGACCCGGGCCAGAGTCCAGCGCTGATCGTCGAAGCCGTGCGCGGGCGGGCCCTTGCCGAGTTCCTCCTCGAGCACGGCGAACTGGGTATCAGTGACGGTCGGGGAGTTCGCCGGCCCCGCCGAGCGCAGGGCCTCCATGCCGCCCTCGCGCCAGGCACGACGCCAGCGTTCCACCGACCGCACACTCACCCGCAGATCCTTCGCGATCACGGCGGCCTTCTCACCCGCCGCGAACCTCTGCCCGGCCTGAAGCCGGACCCCCTCACGAAACACCCGACGCTCAGCGGTCAGGCCCCCACCCTCCGGATAACGCATCTCACCGTCATAGCGCAGGGATCATGAACCGTCACCACCCGACGACAACCCGAAAACCTCAGTAGGTGATGTCGCCGCACCAGCGGATGTCGAGTGCGGCCGCGTCGGGTGCGAAGTCGCGCCCCACGGGGCCGGGCCGAGCGGCGGCCTGCGGGGCGGGGACGGTGGTCACGGTCAGCTCCAGGTCGCGGACCGCACGGGGGCCGCAAGTGCCGCCCAAGCGGGCGTAGAAGGCGGTGCGGGAGTCCTTGAGCAGTTCACATGCGCGCTTGACGTTGTGGTTGCTCTGTTTCTCCGCCTCGATGAACGGGTGCACCGTCACCGGGTCTCCTTCGCGAAGAAAGCCGTGGCCCGCTTGAGGATGTCGACGTCCTCCCGCAAGCGGCGGTTCTCCCGCCGCAGCGCGGCCAGCTCCTCGCGCTCGCTGCTGGTCAGCCCGTCACGCTCGCCCGCGTCGACCTCTTGCCTGCTTGACCCAGTCCCGCACCGCGGTCTCGGTCAGATCGAAGTTCTTGGCGACCTGGCCGACCGACCGGTCACCACGCCGGCACAACTCGCTATCTCGGCCCTGAACTCCGACGTGAACGAACGACGAGGGCGAGGCTTCTTCTTCCCCATGCTCTCCATGATGGACATCCTCCCGGGGACGAACCCCTGATCTCGAATGTCCGTCAAAGCGGATCAAGCCCAGGCGGGGCCCGTTTGGAGCGGGCGATAGCCGGTCAGAGGGACGAGTTTGCCCAGTGCGGCGAGGACGTCATAAGCGAGCGCGATCATCAGTGAAGCCGTTGTCCTCGGGCGCGGTCGCGGCGCATCGACCGCGCCGGCTCACCGACCACCGCCCCCCTTCCAGTGTGATTCGATCATGCCCGCCTGTCCTGAGCGCCGCTTGCGATTTATGGGATGCGTCCCTCACTATGGGCTGATGGCATCCCAGCGAACCGAGCGCGCCAAGACGCATGCCCTCGTCAAGGCCGCCGCTGACCTCTACGCCGAGGTGGACAAGGCCCGCGCCCGACTCGGTGAGCTGTTGCTCCATTCCGACGAGGCCACCCGCCGCGCCCTCACCGAGGGGCCGAATGGCGCCGGAACGGCGCTGGTCGCCCTCACGGGCAAGGATCCGACCACGCTCTACGCTGCCCGTGACCGCGCCGCCGATCGCCTCAACAAGCAGCAGGAAGAGACGCCCCCAGCAGCCCCCGCCGCCGCCTGACCACCGCCTCTAAGGACGACGCCCATGACATCACCCGCCCCCAGCACGAGGGGCATCCCCCCAATGCCGGAGAGGAACCCGAAGGAACTTCGTGCAGCAATCGCGCAGCACGCACCGAAACTCCTCGTCGACTTCGACCGGCACTGGCGCCGCGACATTGCCGACGCCTACGACCTCGCGCCCGTTCCCGCCTTCATGGCCCGTTGGTGGGGTGAATACGCCCTTGCCCGCAACCCGGACATGGAAGCCGAAGTCCACCGCCTGGAAGACGAAGCCGTGCACGAGCCCGACTACAACCACGGCAAGGCACTCATCGAGCGAGCCGGACGTCTCCGACGCGAGGCAGCAAAGGCTGAGCCCGGCCAGTGACAGACTTCATGGGGCCGCCCTGGCAAGCCGACTGGACCGAGGAAGCGGCGAGCAACCGGGCGGCTCTCCCCGAAGAAGCTCGCTTCCCCGTCGACGCCGCCCGCGCCGAGTTGGTCACCGCACAAGACCCCTACTTCCGAGGCATCGACACGGACCGAGACCTACCTGCCGGAATGACTGTCGAACCCGTCCAGTCGACTCGCCCCAGCGGCGAACATGTCCTCTATTTCGACTACGGCCGCGGGTGGCTGCGATACCACTTCACTCCCCGCACCACAGACCCACAGATTGTGATTGATGAGTGCTTTTGGCAGTAGGACACCCTTTCCTGGACTCCTCCACTCATAATCAGCAGCCTCAATGCTGCTCGGAAGCTGGGTATGAAGGGGATGGCGATCGGCGACGCCGCGACGGTGGTACGGAACCATGCACTGCCCCGAAACCGGTAGCCACCGCGACACGGATCGTCAACCACCTGCGCACTCAGCAGACGCGTGAAGTGGTCATCCCGTGCCCGGGGCAGCCAACCCTGCTGCTCAGCAGTCACCATCACTCAACGTTCCGCGCTGCAGTCGTCACGTACACCGGCCGCCCCAGGCAGCCCGCCCTCAGCAGCTGCCTGCCCCCGGCATCCGTCTGCGAGCCGGCCGCCTGACGAGGGCGGGAATCGGACGGGCCCAGGAGTCCGGGGGCTCACGGGGCGGAATAGAGTCCGGCAGCGCCCGCGCTGCCAAATCGACGCCTTTGGCCCGGGCGATCTCCGCTTCGGCTGACCAGAGGCGACCGTGCGCCGCGGACGTGCAGCGGACTCGTCAGCGCGCTGGCTTCTCCCCTCGAGGGCTACCTCAGGACAAGAGCACCGCCGGGGCGGCGGAGGCCTTCACAGTCATCCCGCTCAGCGACGACGCGATCGCCCTGCAGTCGAAGCTCACCGGAAAGTTCGTCAGGGTGGACACCGCACCCACCAGGGCCGGCAGACCCGGCCATGCGCCTGCGTGCCGACGCTGCCGAAGCAGGAACGACGGAAAAATTCACGCTGGAGAAATCCGCCGAGGATAAGCAAAGGGCCGCCACAACGCCGGGGCGGGTGAGGGCACAAGAACGCCTCTCCCCTTACAGGGGAGAGGCGTCGACACGCGCCGTGCGGTTGCACTCCCAGCCTGACCAGGCAGGACGTGGTGCAGCAACACTGCACCGGCAAAGCCCGCCGGGCCAGACTCACCACCGCCAAACTCCAGGCGCCCGCCGGACTGGGGCTGGAGCGGCTGCGACGGACGGTGCGGTGTTGATGAGGGTCTTGTACGAAGGCGCCGGCAGGCGTGTCTACGACTTCCGTGGTCATGCTGCGGCTGGGGCGCCTTTGGTGAAAACGGGTGCACCTGCGCGCCCCCGGCGACAGGGGGCCTCCTGGTGAAGGGGCCCCGGCAGCCCCTGGGGGGGCCGGCCGGCCTGTCGTCTGTCATGCGGTGCAGGCACCGGTCACCTGATTCTGTCCGGGGCGGGAGGCCGGTTGGCTGGGCCGGTACCTGTCTGTCCTGTCTGGCTGGAGATGTTATGCCGCACCCTCTGCCCGTTGATTCCCCGAGTGCGGGCAGGCCGTCCGGAAGCGGGTGGCGGTGTGGGGGGTGGCTGCGGCGGGTGGGTCTGGCTACCGCGGTGGTGATGGCGGTGACTACCGTGCCGGTGGTCACGGCCACCGGCACGGTAGTCACCGCCACCGACACCGCTGCCGCTGCGCCGGCTGCTGGCGGGGTGCCGGGCACGGTGGCGATGGGCGGGGGTGCCAGCGGCAGTGTCCATGAGCAGACCGGCGCCTTCCAGACCGTGCTGCCGCTGGTGTCGCTGCCGGGCCGCGGCGGCACAGGGGTGGATCTTTCGCTGGTCTATGAGCAGGGTGCCGCAGGTGCAGGGGTGGGTCGGCACGGCCTGGGCCAGGGCATCGGCCTGGGCAAACCGTCCGTCGACCCCGACGGCGGCGGGACCCTGCACACCGCGTCCGGCGGTTCCTACCCGCTTGCCCCGGGTGATACCACCGGTACCGGTGTGCAGCGTTACCTGCTGAAAGATTTCGCCCTGCGTGATGCCCCCGGCACCCTCACCGGGCGCGCCGGGCTGGAGGATGTGCCGCGGGCCTATCGGTGGGTCCTTACCTACAGCAACGGACAGAAGAGTTTCTTCTCCGCTGAAGGCACTCTGGTCGCCGAACAGGACGTCCACGGCAACCAGAGCACGTATGTGTGGGAGGTGCGTGACGTCCAGCACCGGCTCGTGCGGGCGGTGGACGCTTACGGGCAGGCGGTCACTTTTGACTACAGCCGCGAGGACCGGGTTACGGTCACCTCCCCGGTCCGCAGTGACGGCCGGCAGCCGGAAACCGTGCTGCACCTGACGGACGGGCGGCTCACCTCCGTTGCCTATCCCGAGGACCAGGTGACGGAGCTGGCCTGGGACTACACCCCCGAAGGGATGCCGGGCCGGCTGCTGACCCGGGTCGAGGCCCCGACAGGTGCGGTGACCCGTATCGGCTATGACCAGCCGCACGGCTTCCCCGTAGCCTCCTCGCTCAAAGTCACCGACCCGCAGGGGAAGAACCTGACTCCTGAGCGCACGTTCCGCCTGGGCACGGAGGGTGAGCATGCCGGGCATGACTTCACCGGCCGCGGCCAGTACGAGAGCACCGACGCGCTGTTCGACAGTGCGGATGCGGACTACCGGTACGTGACCGAACTGTCCGACGGGCACTCCACCGTCCGTTCCGTCTACAACAGCCTCCGCCTCCTCAAAGAACGCACCGCGTCGCTGCAGGTGAACGGTGAGCCGGTCCCGGTCCGGACCCAGGAACTGCAGTATGAGGGTGAACAGGACAACGGACAGGCCCCGCCCCCGGCATCTTCTCTGCCGGCGAACTACGGCAAACCCGTCCGCGCCACGGTCACCGTCCACGACCCCGCGACGGGGAAGTCCCGCACCACAGCCGAGACCGCACGCTTCGACGAACACGGCCGTGAGACCGAACGCACCGATGTGACAGGCGCGAAGACCGTCACCGAGTACGATCTCACCGTCCTCGATGCTCAGGAGGGCGGAGGTGAAGGCCCGCAGAAGCAGCCTGCAGGCTTTGGTCTGCCGCTGCGCACCACCGTCACCGGCCATGATGGCGCGCAGAGCGTCACCGAGAACACCCTCTCTCCGGATCGGAAGAGCATTGCGAGCACCGTGCACGCGGTGCAGAACAATGCGGAAGACACGCTGACTGCTCGCACTACCGTCAGCTACAAGGTCAACGGTCACGGTGAGGTGACAGAGAAGTCTGTCACCTGGGCCGGAGGGGCGAAACCGGACGGCGTCGAGGGGCCTGGGGAGGGCACTGAAACCTACAGCGCCAGCGCTGACACCAGCGCACACACATGCACCCGCACTCTCGAGACGGCGGCTGGCACCAGCAGCACGGTCACCGACCTCGTTACCGGAAGAATCATCCGCACTACCGATACGGAAGGCCGCACGACCGGGGCTACATACGACAGCGCGGGCCGGGAGGTGGCGCGGAAGGTGCCGGGCGGCCCGGACGGGCAGGGCCTGCTCACCACGACTGCCTACACTCCCCTGACCACCACCGTCACCGCTCCCGGCCAGGACGGGAAACCGCACATTACGGTGGAGGAACGGGATCTGCTGGGCCGCACGGTGAAGACCACCGACAACGTCTCCGGCGGGAAGCTGACCGGTGATCCGGCCGCCCGCACCCTGCATCTGGTGCAGTTCGAGGACCAGGGCCGTACCGCGAAGGTCACCGACCGCGCCGGACGGGTGACGGTCACCACTAGCGATGACCTGGGCCGGCCAGTGAAATCGACCGCGCCGAACGGGATGATCCAGCTCACCCTCTACGCCGACGCCGCCACCGCGCAGACATCCACCGTCACCACGCTCACCCTGCCAGCCGGAGAAACCGACCCCGCAAAGGCGGTGGCCGCCAACACCGCAACCGCCGACCGAGCCGGACGCCCTATCGCAGCAGGGGCATCGTTCGCCGATGGGACACCGCAGTCCGGCAGCTCCCGGTGGTACGACAGCCTGGGCCGTGTAGCTGGATCTGCGTCTGGTGAAGTTGTCGCCGAACCCGCCTACGGTAGGGCCGGTACCTTGGATGCCACCACCCTAACCCCGCAGAACACCGCCGCCTTCCCCGGTGAGAAGATCACCGCCGCCACCCCCGCTGACCTTACCGGCGCCCCCGTCGTCAAGACCCTCACCCCCGGCCAGGACACCGGAAAGAGCCGGTCCGGAATGACCGTGCTCCGCGACGAGACCGGACGCATCACCGAAGAACGCCGCCCCGACGGGAAGAAGACGTCGTTCATTTACACCCCGGGCGGCCAGGTGAAGGAAGCCGTCTCCCCGGGCGGGGTCCGGACCTCATACCGCTATGACGAGACCACCGGCCAGGTCCTGGAGATGACTTTCACATCGGCAGCCAGCAGAACAGAGGAAAGGACCGGCTACAGCTACGACCCACACACCGGGGCCGTCACTGCCGTGTTCGACCCAGGCGACAAGCCAGGCACCCTTATCGGCTACAGCTACGATGCCGACGGCAACGTCACACAGATCGCATACCCCGACGGCAGGACCGCCCGCCAGGAATTCGATCACAGCGGGCAGCTTGCCCGCCTGACCGACGCCGCAGGACTAACCACCGCTTACACCTACAGCCCCGACGGCACCCTGGCCAAAGCCGTCCAGCACGAAAACGATGATCCGGGCAGCCCGGTGAAGACACAGGTCGCCTACACCTATGACGGCCTCGGGCGCATCATCCGGACTGACCGCGGCAACGGCGTCAACACCGAGACGGAGTTCACCGGCGCCAGCCAGATCAGCCACGAAAAGACCACGCGCAATGGCGAGCTGATCGCAGAAGCCACCTACACCTACGACTCCCACAACAACCTTACGCAGCGCAGCGACACCCGCCCCGGAACACGAGCAGACGGCACTCCCAGCGCGCAGGTGAGCACCACCACCCGCTACACCTACGACGCCTACAATCGCCTCACGGCCTCCCACGTCCTTGGCAGCAGCGGCAACCGGCTAACCACCACCCGCTACACCCTGAACGTCGCCGACGACGTCACCAGCACCGAAACCACGCCCCACACAGGTGACCAGGCTGGGCAGACAACTGTGACCCGGCACGGCATCGACCCCGCAGGCCGCCTGACCGCGGTCACCGTCAACGGCCGGGAATACACCCAGACCTTCGACACCGACGGAAACCTGGTCGCCGGCCACGATGGCACCGCGTGGACATACAACCTCCGCGGCCAGCCCCTGACCATGAGCAGCCCCGCCGGCAGCACCACCCGCTACACCTACTGGGCCGACGGCACCCGCGCCACTGCCACCGAGCACACCGCGAACACGGGCACCGCCGCCGACAGTGTGCGGGAACGCGGCACTCTGTTCCATTACGCCCCCGACGGCACCCTGGTCAACGACACTCACACCACCGGCCCAGCCAGCGAAGGCACAGATGAGAATGGCACCGCCAGTGCACAGGACAAGACCACCGCGTCCTACCTGATAGCTGGCACCAGGCACGCCCGCACCCTCACCGGCGGAGCTGGCGCAGGTGCCGGCTACCTCATCCAGGACCGGCACGGGAACACCACCGCTCTCACTAGCGGTGACGGCACTGTGACCCAGGCGTGGAACTACACCGACTATGGCCGGCATGCCACCCGAACCGGCACACCCATCACCTCCCACGGCCCCGCGGCGGGCCCGGCCGGAGCGGCACGTCAGCCCTTCACCTACGGCGGCGAATACACCAACCCCGGTGGTACCCAGTACCTGAAATCCCGGACCTACGACCCCGGTGCTGCCCGCTTCACCACCGCCGACACCGCACCCCAGCTCAACCGCTACCAGGCTATGAACGCCAACCCCATTACCCGCACCGACCCCACCGGTCACACCAGCCAGGACGACTGGCAAAACTGGCTTATCACCGGCCTGTCAATCTTCGTCACCGCAATCTCCCTCGTCGCCACTGCCGTCAGCTTCGGCATCGCCGCCCCCGTCACCCTGGCCGGAGCCCTGCTCGGAGGAGCATCCATGGCCCTCGACCTCGCCAGCACCGCAGCACAGTCCCTTCATATGGACCAGCCCGTCATCAACGGCCTCAAGACGGCAGCCTTGGGGCTCGGCGTCGCAGACCTCCCCGCTAGCGCCGTCTCCGGAATTCTCATCGGCGCAAGAGCCGCCGGAAAGATGAGCATGAAGGGCGCCATGAAGAATGCGCCCGATACCTGGGGATGGATCACGCAGGTCCAGTCCAGCTCTGTCAAACTCCGTGAGATGAGCAATCATATTGTGAATAACAGCAAAAGAGGAGCAAACCTTTGCACTGTGACCACACTTGCCTGCATCGGTAATCTCCAGCAAGCCCCGTCCCGTAACGTGATCGTCCCTGCGGCCACGTCTATGCGATGGGTCTCCCTGCCCCGCATGAGAGAACTCGCGGGGACAGCTAATAAATGGTCAGCTCCCATGATGCACCAGGAGCTTCTTGAGTTCTTCCAGAAAAAGACTCTCGCCGACGCCGGAAGTATCTACGTTGTGGCCACAAGGGAGGCAGGGACGCCCAAGGCTGCATGGGCTCTGGCGGGAGATGAAGTGCCCTCGCATTACTTTCCGGTAGCCGTAGTGCCGGATGAAGAAGCCCCCGGAACCTTGAGCAGTTACATACTGGAACAGCAGCGGTTCTTCAGAGTCACCCAGGAAGACCTTGAAATCTACTCAGTCACCGAATTCCGGATACTTGACGTCGGGAAAATGAACAAGGGATGGATACCGTCGAAGGCAGGCGGGCTGCTATAGCAGGCGAGGTAACGTGATGATGGTGCGGGCGGCGGTGATGTCCGCCGTCCGTGGCCGGGGTTGCTTGGGCGCAGCACCGCGGGATCGGCCGGGTCGAGATCCGCGTAGACGACGGCCCTTGGGAAAGCAGGCAGTCTTCGCCGTCGAGGACAACCGGGACACCTGGCCTCCCGGCGCGGGTAAGGGCCGGAGCCGACGACCAGGTCCACTGTGAGGCCGAAGGTGCCGAACCCGTCTGCCGTACGGCGGGCCGGGTGCCCGAAGTGCGCGTACGAATGCCACAGGCCGCCGCTCGTACAGAAGGCGTTGACGCTGAGTTACGCTGTCGGCGGCGTCCGCACCAGCACCTCGGCCCCCTCCCCCACCGCGTCCGCGAGCTCCCGCACGCCGGTGCCATCGTGTCGACGCACCGACCGGTCACCATCGTCGCGGGCCCTTGACGTACAGGACGGACCAGTGCGTCACGGCTCCCGGCATGCAGACAGCCACGGGGGCCCGCTCCTGCCGGCGGCACGCTGCCCACCGAGCCGGGCACGGTCGTGCACCAGGGCGAGGACCTCGGGCGGTGGGTCAAGGCCGTGCGCTTCAGCTGGGACAGCCTCACCACCGTGCAGCAGTGGATGTGCGACCAGGTCCTCGGGATTGAACCCACCAGCGAGCACGAGAAGTTCGCCCCCACGCCGTACGCAGGCCGACAAATAGGCGATGAACTACGAAGCCGCCCAGCAGTTCTATAGGCGCGAGGGCACCTTCAGGTCCCCAGGGAGCACATCGAACGGACCGTCATCGGCGCCGACGGGATCGGCGGCAGCGCCAAGGACCAGCAGGAGCGGGAGCACAAGCTGGGGGCCTGGATCGGCAACCAGCGGAGCAGGGCCGCGACGCTGTCCCCGGAGCGGATGGAGCAGTCCGCCATCGGCATGCGGTGGGTGATCAGGAGTCCCGCGCGGGAGCCCGGACCCGGCCAATGGGTGAAATGGTGCAGGCGCGGTCCCCCGTGGCCCGCCGCACAGAGCGCGCCCAGCGCGAACACGACCTGGCGCTCGCCCTGCACGAGCCGCTGGGACGGGCCGCCGCCGGACATGGCACCAGCCGGGAGAAGGTCGTCGCCGCCCGCGCCCGCAACGCCGCAACCGGTGGTGCGTTCCACCGACCGCACACTCACCCGCAGGTCCTTCGCGGTCACCGTGGTCTTCTCACCCGCGGCGAACCCACCGGCCTGCACCCGGATGCCCTCACAAAACGCCCGACGCTCAGCGGCCCGCCCCCACCCCCACGGGATGCCCCGCTCCCGCTTGCGTTGCATATGGAACAAAAGTGGCGAAACGCCTGCAGGGCATGCCAAGCTCGATCAGGCGTAGCAGGAACAGTCCGCTCATTGAAGAGCGTCCGCCTCGCACCTGCCGGGCTCGACGCCCTGGGCTCGGTTCAGGGCACCAGGAGCCGCCTCCCTCTCGCGTTATGCCGGGCGACAGCCCGGCGGACGCCAGTACAGGGGCGGTAAGGGCATCCGGCCCGCGACCTCATCCGTGCATGGAAAGCTGCTCCACCGGCACTGGACACGGGTCTGTCCGCTGTCGTCGTCGCGCACCTGTCCCTGATCGCTGCTCTGATCGCCGTGCAGCATCTCCTGACCCGGCTGTACGGGCGGCGGACGGCTCTCACAGGCATCATCCTGCTGGCGGCGGCGCAGCCCATGGCGATGGTCTTCTTCATGGCCTACGGCGAATCCCTCTTCCTCGCGCTGTGTGCGGGAGCCCTTCTGGCCGCACACCGCAAGGCCTGGCTCGCTGCTGGCACCCTCGCCTTCCTCGCGGGCCTGACCCGGCCTGCGGCCGTCTGCGTCGCCGCGGCGGTCGCCGTCGCCGCTGCGCTGCACCTGTACCGCGAGCGCCGGTTCTCCTGGCGTCCCCTGGCCGCGGTCGTCCTCGCATGTATGTCCACGCCAGGCTACCTATGGTGGGTCGGGCACCGGCTGCACCGTCCGGATGCCTATTTCCTCATCCAGGAAGCAGGCTGGGGCACCCACTGGGACAACGGGCGGGCCTACCTCGGCTTCCTCCGCGAGACGCTGGCCAAAGGCGACGGATGGGTCCCGGTCAGCACCGCCCTGCTCACGCTCGCTCTTCTTTGCGCCACGGCCATCGCGTGCCGCCGTACCACCTGGCCCCCACTTCTCGTCTACGGGTGCGCCATCGTGGTGCTCGCCCTTGGCCAGAGCAACTACTACCACTCCAAACTCCGCCTCCTCATCCCCGCACTGATCTTCCTCGTCCCCCTCGCCCGTGCCATCAGCAGGACGAGCAACCGGACCGCCGCCATCACACTCACCGCAGCAGCACTCTTCGGCTGCTGGTACGGCGCGTACATGCTCACCACCTGGCACTACGCCATCTGACGGCAAGGAACCGCTGATCAGCCAACCGCTCGACACGGATTCCCCTACTGAGGTTCCCTCACCGTACGGGCAGACGCGGAACCAGGAATGCGGGGACAAGTCCCGCCGGCCGGCCGAGGTGAGCCGGCCGGCTCACCCCCTGGTGCCGGCGGTGACGGCGCCGCGGACCGCCGCCAGAGCACGGGTGACACCGAGGAGCCGGTACGCCTGAGCACGGCTGATCCCGAACTCCGCCTGACAGCACGGCTCCCCGCCCGGGCGTCCAAGGGAGGAGCCAGACGCGGGCGGCGTGCGCCTCGCGCATGCCCGGGCAGCAAGCACCGCCACGGAACGACGGACGCCGTTCACCGCCTCAAGCAGCCCGGCCGCCGTCTCCCGGGCACGGGCCGCATTCGGCGCCGCGCTCCTGGCCCCCAGCCCGGCCTCTGGGACATCTACGTCACCCGCCATGTCCCCGCGGCGGGGGCCTGGGCCCTGCAGGGCGCCCGCATTTCGCGTCCGCTGCGGCTGTGGGCTTGTCCTGGGCCGCCAGGCGGAGCGCTGGTCCAGCCTGCTCACTCAAGGACAAGCCGCGTGGTGTGCAGTCTCCCGCACGGTTCCCGGGAAGCGCATCAGGGCCTGAGCTGGAAGAGCCTCACGCTGCCTCTCCGGCTGGACCAGGGCCGCCGACGAGACCTGCGGTTTATCGTCGGCTGCCGAACCGCCGAGCTCTCCGCCAGGTCCGGCATCAGAGAGGTTTTCCTGCCGTCGCGGCGGGGATACTTTGCCAGCTGCGTGCGGGGGCGCTACCGCATGCCTTCACGTCACGGCGCGCGCACAGACGCAGCGCCTGGCGGTAGCAACGGCAGGCCAAGCCCCCCGCTCTCCCCCAGCCTTGCCGGTGCGGAGCGGTCAGCCCTCTTCTTCACACAGGCCGGTAGATACCCCTCTCCCCGTCCGGGGCTTCGCTGCCGCCCCGCCACACCTCGGGTCCGCCTTCCAGACACGTTCCGGGTGCCCTTCAGGCCGCTGGCGCACCAGCCGACCCCGTCCGGGCCGATACAGCATCCCTCCGGTCCGGCCCCGTGATGCCGCTGCCTGACATCCGCCCCCATGAAGCTGCGTACACGAGGAGCGGCGGCACGCCCCTTCCCGGCAATCGGGGAATCGGTACAGAACACGGCTGTGAGCACATCTGCCGGAGTCTGCAACGCAGCTGGCGGCCTGCCCGGCGGCGTCAGGCTCTCCCGGATACTCTCGCTCGCGGCCGCATAACAGGCCTATCGGAATCTAAAGAATGCCATAAGTGATTACCTCCGCCATATTGGCTGAAAGCAGCCGCCCGCGCGTGACAGACCGGCTGCCGCTTGTTCTGATCTGGCGCGGAATGCTTCCCGATAAATGCTGAAAGGTTGAGGCATGCGCATCTCACGTGCGAATTGTGTTTCTCTGCTGTCTGCCGCTGCACTGGCGGCCGGGTCCCTGCTCGGGGCAGGCGCCGGAGCGGCCCATGCGGCCTCCGGGTCGGTGTGCTCCGTTGCCCCCTCGTCCAGCCAGACCGGAGACCGGTACCAGCTCACCAACCTCCAGGCTGGCTACCCCCATGCGGCGCCGCGCATCAATAAGTGGGCCGTGTACTCGCTGGCCAGTGAGCCGCAGGGCTGCTATGGCGGCGAGTACTACGTCATCGGCTCCCGGAGGGGTGAGCTGGTCCCGCTCGTGGACGGCAGCACGAGCACTGCCGAGTGGAGCCAGGTCGGCTTCAAGCTTCCGGCCGGCATGACCTTCGCACAGGTGCAGTACGGGGATCCCGCCAGCCCTCAGGATGGCGTCTTCATCGGATCTGTGTCCCAGATGTTTTCCTGAAAGGTCCTGTTACCCGTCCTGAGCAGAGCCGGGACGCTGCTGGGGCTCCCAGGATACGGGGCCGCTTAGGCTGGTTGTGAAACGGACGGAGCCCCAGGGCTGTTGAGCAAGGTGTCTACGCTCAACTCTTCGCCTTGGGGCTCCGTTAAATCCTTCTCGTGCCGTACTCGATGTCCCGCATGCGCTCG
This sequence comes from Streptomyces sp. NPDC008121, assembly GCF_042957155.1. NCBI lineage: Bacteria > Bacillati > Actinomycetota > Actinomycetes > Kitasatosporales > Streptomycetaceae > Streptomyces > Streptomyces sp. NPDC008121. Next base: position 19,631 of record NZ_JBIBHT010000027.1, read on the forward strand.
TGGAGTGGGTGACCATGCTGACCGTCACCAGAGCACCGCGACGCGGAGGTGATCCTCAGCATGCCCGGCATGGGCCCCTTGCTCGGGGCCGAATTCATCGCGTGCACCGGCGGGGACATGGACGCCTTCGGCAGCTCGGGTCGTCTCGCCGGCCTCGCACCGGTCCCACGGGACTCCGGACGCATCAGCGGCAATATGCGCCGACCACACCGCTACCACCGCCGGCTCCTACGTCTTCTACCTCTCAGCCCAGATCGCCGCCCGGTTCTGCCCCACCTCGAAGACCTTCTACGACCGCAAGCGAAACGAAGGCAAGAGCCACAAGCAGGCGACTCTCGCCCTCGCACGCCGCCGCATCGACGTCCTCTGGGCGCTGATACGCGACCATCGCACCTTCACCACAGCACCTCCAGCACCCGCTCACGCACCGGCTTGACCGGCTCACTCCACGCCACCAGACCGCTTACAAACATGACTGGGAATCAGTGCAGGCCCATTCTCGTTCTGATCAGGTACTCCGACGCCCCTACCGGCCTCATGACGATGACGGGGGACCTTGACCAGCCCATCTGCAGGCCGTAGTCGAAGAACTTCTTCAGGCACGACCTGTAGTTCGCGACGGTGGAGGCGCTTTTCCCTGCCGCTATCCCGCCCGGGCAGTCCCGGGAGCCGTAAAGAAACTGCGCTATGTCGCGGGTGGTGAGTTCGGAGAAGGCACGCTCAGGGTACCGGCGGGCAAGTCTCAGGAGAATGCTCTTCCGGGCCGGCTCCATGGGGCAGCAGCCCAGAGATCCGGCATAGCGCTCTACTGCGTCACTCAGCAACATCCAGGAACCCCTCGGCCTTTGGTCTGCTTGGAATGTAGGAAAAAGGGGGGATGTTTTCCAGCGGCAACCGGATGAACAGGTGGATGAATTACCGGGCCTCCGGGCCTGGATTGTGCGGATGGGCGCCGGTTGGCCGTGACGCTTTATGCCCGGGCCGCGCGCTGCCCGCCGACGGCCGCCGCGTGGCGCTGTGGTGACGCCGGGGGGCGCGGCCCGCCGGGCTCCCGGTCTGGTGTCTGGCGGTGCCCGGCTCGCCGGATTCCGCATGGCCGGGCACCGGCGGCGCCTGCGGCGCGGGATCGGGGGCGGCGGCTTTCCCGCGGCGGGGCGGTCTGCCCTCTGGCGCGGGGCGGGGGCCGGCAGGCGCTGCCCGTGGCCGGGCTGCTGCCCGCAGCTCCTGCGGCCCCGCAGTATGCCGCTCGCCGCCGCCCCGGTGTCCGTGACGGCCGTCTCTTCGGGCGTCTGCCGTTCCCCGGGGTGCCGCCACCTGCGCCTGCGGGAATCGTGCCGGTCATGGCCGGGGTGACGGTCATCGTCTGAGGGCGGGCTCCAGCAGCCGCCCTGTCTGCTGCGGGCTGCCGGTGAACCGGTCACTGGCCCCCGCCCGCTTATCCCGGCCCCCGGTTACGGCTCAGCACTGGCCGGGCTATGTTCTTGCTGGCCACAGATGCAGCCCCCGGCCGGGGGCACCGTTCCTGCTGCCTCCCGCAGAAGTTCCTCTTCGGCCCTGTACCCCCCCGTATGGAGAGCGGCGACCTGCACCCGTTCCCGGCTGCCCGGTCTGTGCGGGCTCTCCCGTCCAGCAGCGGAATGATCCGCAGAAGCGGGGCTCCTCCCGCGCTGCCCGGTCCGGGTGCGGCGTGCTGCGCCTGACTGTAGAGCAGCTTGCAAAGACACCCCAGGACAGAAGGAGGGCAGAGCCGATGATGTTTCCCAGACGATGGCGTGGCGCCGCGGCTCTTGCGGTGCTGGCAGCCAGCGGCTGCAGTCCTGCGGCTGTCTCCCCTGCCGTGCATCCGGGGGCCCTGCCGCCTCGCCGGATGCCTCTTCCGCCGTGCCGTCAGCGCCGCCTCTGGACGGGCCGGGTGACTTCAGCAGGCGCGTGGATATCGGAGGGCACCAGATCTACCTTCAGACGTCGTTTCCTTTGGCGGTTTGGCTCGTTGTGCTGGGCATGACGAGTCTTGCCGAGCGGCTGGTGCCGGATGAGTTGTGGGAGTTGTTCCGC
>NZ_JBIBHT010000028.1:0-21281 GCF_042957155.1 Streptomyces sp. NPDC008121
GGCGGAGGGGGCGAAGCCCGGCGGGGTGCAGGGTCCGGAGGAGGTCACCGAAACCTACGAGTCCGCCGCCGACACCGGAAAACACACCCGTACCGACACGGTGAAGACGGTGGCCGGGGTGAGCAGCACCGTCACCGACCTGGTGACCGGGCAGACGGTGAAGGCCACCGCTACCGACGGCCGCACGGTGGAGACGGCCTACGACGCCGCGGGCCGTGAGGTGTCCCGGAAGGTGCCGGGCGGCCCACAGGGTGAAGGCCTGATCACCACCACCGCATACACCCCTTCTGCGACGACGGTCAGCACACCCGGCCAGGACGGCCGACCGCATGTGACGGTGGAGGAACGCGACCTGCTGGGGCGGGCGGTGAAGCAGACCGACAATGTGCGCGACGGGGAGCTGACTGGTGACCCTGCGGCCCGGACCCTGCAGGCCGTGGAGTTCGAGGACGGGGGCCGCACCGCGAAGGTCACGGACACCGCCGGGCGGAGTACGGTCACTACTAGTGATGACCTGGGGCGGCCGGTGAAGACGGTGGCGCCGAACGGCATGACCCAGCTGGCCGTCTATGCGGATGCTGCTACTGCCGCCACCTCCACGGTCACGGCGCTGACGCTGCCTGCCGGGGAAACCGACCCCGCCAAAGCCATCGCGGTCAGCACCGAAACCCGCGACAGCGCGGAGCGGCCGGTGGCGGCCGGGTCGTCGTTTGCTGACGGCACGCCCCAGTCCGGGAGTTCGCAGTCCTACGACAGCCTCGGCCGTGTTGCTGAGTCGGTGTCGCAGGATGTGGCGGTCACCCCGTCTTACGGCACGGCGGGTGCGGTGGAGAGCACCACCCTCACCCCGAAGGACACCGCCGCTTTCCCGGGGGGGCCGGTCACCGCCACCAGCCCCCGCGACCTCACCGGCGCACCCGTGGTCAAAACCCTCACCCCCGGCACCAGCCAGGGAGCGGACGGTGAAGGCCGCTCCGGCACCACCCAGATCCGCGACGCCGCAGGCCGGGTCACCGAGGAACACCGCCCCGACGGGAAGAAGACCACCTACACCTACACCCCGTCCGGACAGATCGCGCAGTCGGTCTCCCCCGCCGGTATCCGCACCGCCTGCCAGTACGACGACAAGACCGGCCACGTCCTCGAGACGGCAACCACCTCCGCGGACGGCAAGACCACAGAGAAGACTGCCTACAGCTACGACCCGCACACCGGCGCCGTCACCGAGGTGTTCAGCCCCGGCGACAAGACCGGCACAGCGATCAGCTACACCTACGATGCAGACGGCAACACCACCTCCGTCACCTACCCCGACGGCAAGCAGGTGCGGCAGGAATACGGTGACAGCGGCCTGCTGGAGAAGGTCACCGACACCGCCGGGCTGACCACCTTCTACACCTACCACCCTGACGGCACCCTCAAGGAAGCCGTCCAGCACGAACACGACGACACCGCCAGCCCGGTCAAGGCGAAGGTTGCCTACACCTACGACGGCCTCGGCCGGATCACCAGGACCGACCGCGGCAACGGGGTGGTCACCGAAACCGAGTTCACCGGCGCCCACCAGATCCGGCACGAGAAAACCACCCGGGACGGCCACCTGGTCACCGAGGCCGCCTACACCTACGACGCCCACGGCAGCCTCACCCAGCGCACCGACACCCGCCCCCAGGCCGGCCCCGGCGGTGCTCCCGGCAAGCCGGTGACCACCACCACCCGCTACACCTACGACGCCTACAACCGCCTCACCGGATCAGAAGTCTCCGGCGCGGGCGGGGAAAAGCTCACCACCACCCGCTATGAGCTGAACGTCTCCGGCGACGTCGTGAAAACCGAGACCACCCCCCACACCGGAGACCAGGCAGGCAAGACAGAAGTCACCGGGCACGGCATCGACAACAGCGGCCGGCTCACCACCCTCACCGCCGGCGGCCGGGAACACACGCAGGCTTTCGACACCGACGGCAACCTCACCACCGCACACGACGGCACCACCTGGACCTACAGCCTGAACGGCCGGCCCGCCACCTCCACCACCCCCGACGGCACCCACACCCGCTACACCTACTGGGCCGACGGCACCCGCGCCACCACCACCGAAACCACCGGGAACCCCGGAACGGCACACGGAAACACCAGCGGTGGCGGAACCGGCAGCACCACCACGGCCCCGCAGGAACACACCACCCGCCTCTACTACACCCCCGACGGCACCATCCTCAACGACACCCACACCAGTGGGGGCACAGACAAAGAGGGCGGCCAGGCCGCAACCACCGCGTCCTACCTCCTCGCCGGCACCCGCCAGGCCCGCACCCTCACCGGCCAGGGCGCAGACACCGCCTCCCCGACCGGCGCCGGATACCTCAGCCAGGACCGGCACGGAAACACCACCGCCCTCACCACCAGCGACGGCCAGGTATCCCAGGCCTGGCAGTACACCGACTACGGCCAGCCCACCAGCCCCGACAGCCAGCCACCCAATCCCGGCAGCACAGCCGGCACAGCACCAGCAGGCCCGGCCGGTGCCGCACGTAATCCCTTCACCTATGCCGGCGAATACACCAGCCCTGAGGGCACCCAGTACCTGAAAACCCGCCTCTACGACACCTCCACCGGACGCTTCACCACCCCCGACCCCGCCCCCCCAGCACAACCGCTACCAGGCCTTCGGCGCCAACCCCGTCACCAGCATCGACCCCGAAGGCACCACCGAAATCCCCGACTGGGGCGGCTACCTCATCATGGGCCTCACCCTCGCCGCCGCCGTCATCACCACCGCCATCACCGTCGCCACCGCAGGCGCCGGCACCCCCCTCGCCATCGCCCTCATCGGCGCCGCCCTCGACTTCGCCTCCCACGCCCTGGACACCGCAGCCATGGCCACCGGACGCACCCAGATCAACGACCCCCTCAACATCGCCTCCCTCACACTCGGCGCCACAGGCATCGCCACCGGCGGCGGTATCGCCCACGGCGTCATCACCGCAAAAAGGACAGCAGACGCTGCTGCTGCCGCCGCAGAAGCAGCGCAGCTCTACGGCCAGCCGCATCGCATTATCATAGGGCTGGCCGATGAGGCCATGGGCAAGAAGCTCAAGGCAGAAGCGGCAGCAAACCTGGAAGCCGCCTCCGGGAAAATAAGGGACTACGTGACCCGGCATAACGCGGACGTGAACTCATTCTACGCCGCCCGGTACAGCGATCTGGTCAACATGGACGCCATCGCTGACGCTCTAAGGAATGGCGACCTGAACAGGGGCAGCGGAATTTGGCACTCCAGCGACGCAGCCGCTGAGACCGTAGCCATGATGAAGGGCGACCTGAGCATGCTCCGGAATGGAATGTACACAAGTCACGACCAGTGGCGGTGGAATTACAGCCTTTGGCAGAATCATCCCACCATGCCCGTTTCGCTTTCCAGCGAGTACGAGAACGCATGGCAGGGCGCTGCCTCAGCCGGAGTGAAAGACCTTCCGGAGAGGAGAGCACAATTCGTGCTTAGCGGATACCACAAGGCGGCCTATGACCTCAGCACTGAGGTCACAGCCCGCGTGGATGCATGGTTCAACAATGCCGGGCCCAATTTCCGCAAGTTCGATGACCTGCTGAAGCCGAACTGAGGATGCCTCAGGTGCCGAGCCCTTTATCCTGAATACCCTGTTCCCGTGAAGGCGGACACCTGTCCGCTTCACATGGGGCGAGCGCAAGGGCAGCCGACTGCTGTTCGCAGGCGATCGCTGCCCGCTGCCCGTTCACCGGGTGCCGTCGGCGGGTGTTACAGCGGGTGGTCCGGCGCAACACCGCCGGACGGCAGGCACGGGCCCCGTCGTAGCAGCGGGCGCCACGGAGCGTCGCGCCTCTGAGGGCGGCGCTGAGCGGCTCGGCGAGTGGACTGTCCGCGCTGATGCCGACCGCGCCCACGATCACCGTGGCGTCGTCGGCGCGCCAAGCGGCTGCGCCGGATGCTACCGGTGACCGGCGGGCGGATGCGGGAGCTGCCCGGGCCCGGGCGGAAGCCGAGCACGCCGAACGCATCGTCCGGATCCACCGGGATCCGGACGGCACCTTGCGGGGTTCTACCCGTCACCCCGGCCGGGCGGCCGGCTCACCATCGTGCGGGACAACTGCTGCAGCCACCTCAGCAAACAGGTGAAGCAGTACGACAGCGGCGGGACGGGCTCATGGTCATCCCCCCCTTCCCTGACGCCCCGGAACTGAACCTGGCCGGACTGCTCTGGACACACGGCAAGGAGAAGACTGCGTACCGGGCCTTCCGTCCGGCTGGTGAACTCCGCCGGGCCGCGGAATGCGCCCTGCGCTGGCATCCAGCGCCACCCCGGACTCCTCACCGCATTCCCGGCCGGCCTCGGACTCGCCCCGTCAGCATCAAACCTGTAGTGAGAGACCAGCAGTGACTGAGTCAAGGGATTCACCGGCATCAGGCGGCCGCTGTCCAGGATCTCGTCGGCTGTCTTCGTGATGGAGTGGCCCCCGGCGCACTCCATCACGGTCCGCGACCGCTTGGCCAGAGCCTGGGTCGTCGTCCGGCGGCGCGCCCGACCCTCCGGACCTGCCCGCTGGGCTGCAGTGACCGGCGGGGTCTCCGGACCGGGACGGCTCAGCCGACGGCGAATCTCCGGCTCAGGTCACCGGGTGGTCACTGCTGTAGATCACTACTTGTCATTCCTGAGCCAGCGGCCCAGACTGATGAGGCGATACCGCTGGAAGCGGCAAAAGCCAGCACAGCTGCGCCGGTAATCCATTTCTTCACAATTCACCCCAGGCGGTAGTGCCGACGGACGGCCGGCAGTGAAGGGTAAGGGCGTGAAAATTTAACAGGCGCCAGGCGGCTCCTAAAATTCCTGCTGCCGCCGCGCAGAGGGCAGCCCGCAAGGGCTACCCCCGGAGGGTTCTCCGGGGGCTGCACTGGCCGGCCGTGCTGTCCGGGCTGCGGCAGGGCCAGCGACGGAGCGGGGCGATGGCGGTGCGGTTCCTGCGGCCGGTGACCGGATCGCTTTCCCCCTCGCCGGCCCGCTCCCGCAGCACGGCGACGGCCGGGCTCTCGTCGGTGAGTGCCGCCGGCACGGCGAACCGCGTGGCGCGCTGGCCGGCCGTGCGGCGCTGCTTGCGGCAAAGGGGCAGCCCGTCCGCAGCTTCTTGGTGAGTGTCCTGCTCAGGACGCCTTTCGCGCCCTGATTAAAGCGCCCGGTAGATGCTCTGGTGGCACAGGTGCGGCTCCGGCCGGTCCGGCCACAGAGCGCGCAGGTGAGCGGCGGTCTGCCCGGGGCTCCACTCCAGGCCGAGCCTGCTTTGGGGCCCGGCGCGGAGCTCGGCGCCGAGCCGCGGCTTTGGTCTGCGAGGCCGCTCGGCCCGCTGCCGGAAGCGGTGTGGGCCGGCGTCGTACCTGCCCGTGTCGTGCTCGAGCATGTTGCGGCGCCATGTGCAGCTCACAGTCGAGGGTGAGTGGTCCAGTCTTTCGGTGGTCTCGCGTATGCCCGGGCCACGTTCGCGCAGAGTGGCGATGCGCTTGCGTTCAGCAGCGACAGGCAGCGGCCCGAGTACACGCTCTCGGACACCCGCTCCGTTGGCAGGCCGCCGTATTCCGGCCGCTACCGGTAACCGGGCGTCCTGCCGCCGAGCTGCCTGCAGGCTCCGGCCGTACCCCGGCAGATTCCGCCTCGACATTGAGCCTGCACTTACGCCCCCCCTCGGCCAGCCCACCCATCATGATCAAGGAGTGCTGTGACACGAGCGTAGTTCAGAAGCCAAGCTGTGGAGGTGCCCGGTCGTCTTGCGGGCTCGGTGGCGGTGAGCGGGGCGAGTGGGAGTGTGTCCGGGTAGGAATTTATTCACGCTGGAAACAAGTTTCTTATGCTGGCATGAGCTCGCTAATTTCAATCTCCGCGAGCGCCCGCAGGGCCGCAAGGACGGCGAGCGGTGACCAGCCCTGGAGCGGCTGACCGGCGCCCCGGCATCCGCCCGGCAGCCTGGGCCGGGCGCCGCCCTGACTGCCGGAGAAAGCGCCCGGCCGCCTGGTGAAGCCACAGCAGAAGACGCGGCACCCCCTCCGATCGACGCACGGAGGGGGTGCCGCAGGTCCGTGCCGTCCCCTAGCCACTGGACCCGCACCAAGGATGCGCCCTGGGGCACCCGTGCTGGGTCCCCCAGCCAGCCACTGCACGGATGAGAACCGGTCCGCCCACCGGCCCCCCGGGCCCTGCACCTGCCCCTGCCCGCCCGCGGGCGCTCCCCTGCCGACGGCAGCGCGGCAGGCCGGGTGCGGCGGCACCCCTGCCACTTCCCGCTGTCTCGCAGTCCGGTGCTTTCCGGTGGCGCCCCAGCGCAGCCGTCCTCCGCTGCGGTGCGGATGTGCGCGCCCAGCCCGTCCGGGGCCGGGCATCCTGCTCCGGGCCGCCAGCAGCACCCCACACTGTGCGCTGCGGGCGTAGCAAGCTGCCGTCGCCCAGCCCGGCCAGGCCTTCGCGGCGCCCGGTCTACAAAGGGCGCCAGGGGTCTCTCCCCCGGGCGTGCCGGGCACCGGCCCGGCGGGCACGCCGCGGGGCCGGGACCGCAGCGCCGCAGAGTCCCTGCGGCCCGGCGTGCTGCTGCCCGGTCACCGCCCTGTCCGGGCGCCGCGGCGCAGGCGCACAGGGTCAGCGCAGTTCGGCCGGGGGGGTGCGGCTGGGGCTGACCGGCTCGGTGCGCACCAGCTCGCCGAAGACGATCAGGCGGTAGTCGGAGGTGAAGACGGGGGTGCAGGTGGTGAGGGTGATGTAGCGGCCGGGGGCGGTTCTGCCGGAGCTGCCGGGGACGGGCTGCAGGACAGAGACGTTGCTGGGATCTTCCCGCTGCAGGGTGCTGAAGACCCGGTAGATGTACCAACTGTCCCTGCTCTCGAAGACAATGCTGTCACCCTCGGTGACTTTGTGCAGGTTGTGAAACCGTGCCCCATGGCCGTCGCGGTGGGCTGCCAGGGAGAAGTTTCCCGAGGCGTGCCAGGGCATGGCCGCGGGGACCGGGCCGGTGTAGTAGCCCGCCACACCGCGGTTGAGCAGGTCAAGGTCGGTGCCCCTGATGACGGGGATCTCCCGGCGTGAGCCGAGCGCGGGAATGTGCAGGAATCCGATTCCGCCCTGCTCGGCGAAGAATCCTGTGGGCCGACTGCTGTTCTGGTTCCAGCTCGCCCGGATCTGCGAGGTGAGATCGCCTGCCGCCTGGCGGGCGGTGACGTTGGTGAACCACAGGCTGTAGACGAGGAAGAGCACCGCCACCACGGCAACGGTGATGAAAAGGTCGGCCAGGACCCGCAGCACGGCCACCGCCGGGGTCAGCGGCCGGCGTTGCGGCCCCGGGGCGGGCGGGGGTGTCACGGTGCCCACCGGGTGGTGAAAGGGTCCAGGACCCGGGTGAAGTCCTCCGCGCTCAAAGGTGTGTAGGCACGCGGACGGGTGACATCCACTACCGGCCGCGGCGGGCACTGGATAGCTGAAGGACGCGCGCTGCGCGTGGCCACCACACGGCCCGTGCGGGCCTCCACCAGACGGACACGGTAGATCACAGAAAACAGCGGCGCGATGCCCTGGTCATACCGGCAGGTCTGCGGCATACGCTCTTCGTACCCCCGCTCCGCACACGCCACCAGCTGGACCTCCCGGCTCTGCCGTATCCCGTAAGCAGTGTCCTGCCAGCGTCGGCCCGGGAAGAGAAACCGCGTCCGCACCGCCGGATCCGACTGGTCCTGGTGGACAAACAACACCAGCGGATGAGGCGCCGGCCCCTGGTAGCGGGCACTGCCCGCAAGACGCCCCGGCTCGTCCCTGCACACATCCTCCAGCCCCGGCCCTGCGCCTCCTGCACCCGCCAGACGGCTCCCGCGGTCGCTGAGATAGCCGAACCCCGCCGCCAGCACCACCAGCAACGCACACACACCCAGCACACACCCGCCTCCGCCGCGCACCCGAAGATGATCGCCGCGCCCCCGCCACCGCATCACCGCCCCGCGCACCAGATGCAACGCTCCACCCGCTCTCCAGCCCCGCCCGGACCAGAACCACACCGCACCGCCCCGGGACAGAGCCCGCCCAGAACCGGCGGCCAGGACCAGGCAGGCCGCCTGCATCCGGCCGACCCGGACAGACCCTCAACGGACCGCCAGGACCGCCGGCCCCGCAGGCAGCCCGCCCGGCCTCTATTGTGACCCCCGCCACTGCCCCGCACCGCCCGCGACACCCCGCCCAGACCGGCACCCGGACAGGCTGGCCTTCCCGGCACACGGTGCGGCCACGGCCGCGCCTTGGGGGTCTGTCCAGTGAGTTCTTCTTACAGTCCCCGCCTTGGGGCCGGCCGGCAAGGGGCAGTGAGCGGCCGCCCACGTCTCCTGCCCCGGCGGCAGCTAGGCTGCGGGCAGGCCAGGTCAGGACAGTGATGCCTGGCGGCGCTGCCAGGCCCGGCGGCGCCTGGGCGGCCGCCGGCTTCGAGGAGTGCGTACGAGGTGCGCTGAGGAACCAGCCCCGCCCCGGCGTGCCCGGTGGGGCAGCCGGAATGCCAGCACGCCGCCCTGCGACGTTTTGCCAGCACCCTGGTACGCCTTGTCCGTGAGGGCCGGGGTCTTCAGCGCTCCCCGATGGTGACGGTGCTGCGGGTGCGGGCGGCGGTGATGCCCGTGGTCCGTCCGGGCACGGCGTGAACAGCCGACCTGGCTGCCGCCTCCGGCGTGCGTGCCGTCGACGAGGGGCGTACTCAGGACGGGCCTGCCGCCGTGCGCGGGCGGGTGAGGGAGCGCAGGGGGCCAGGTTCGTGATCACGGCTGCCTACGCTGGGGCTCCTCGTGCCTTCAGTATTCCCCGGACCGGCGAACGGGACCCGGGCCGCCAGCCTCACCGGTCACGCGGCCGGCCTGGTGGGATAAAGCAGCCCCCCGGGGGCCTACAGTCACCAGCTTTCCCTAGCCGTTCCGGCGACAGGATGCTGCTTTCCGGGGATCACGAGCCCAGCATCGAAGGTAAGCAGATACTTGTAATTATCCTCATTCTTTATATAGACGGCGTCCGCCTGAAAATTCTCCCGCACCCAGTTCACTTTTTGCCGCAGGAGCGGAAGGGACGCGAGTTCCCGTTTCTGGTCCCCGCTCAGCTGGATGTACTGGCCTCCGGCCTGATGTGCGTTTTTTCTGCTGAAGTCCGGATTGTAGATGAATTTGTCAAGGCTCGTGTCCCAGGCGCCGGGTACGGATATCTTGTAGACCTTAACGGCCTGGACCCTTGAGGCAATCACCGTTGCTTTCTGCCGCGAAGGCCCGTTGCGCTCCACCGCTTCAGATCCGCCGGCGGCCTTCAGCAGGCCGTATCCCCTGGCATCCTTGAAATTCTTTGCCTGGTATACGCCAGGGCCGAACGTGCCGTCTGGACTTGCCCTGAATCCTTCTTTCCCGATCATCGCGGCGGATTCATTTGTGGTGCCGTGATACCATATTCTGTCGCGGGTTTTCCGCGTCAGAAGGCTCATTTCAAAGCCCTCTTCAAGCCCTGCGCTGTGAGAATTTCCGGCGGCCTGGCTGAAGGTTCTGCCTGTGGCGCCCGTCAGCAGTCCGCCGACGGCCCCGGCGATGCCGGTGGTGATGCCTGCAGCTCCGAGGGTGAGGGAGGCGATGTTGAGGGGATCGTCGATCTGGCTGCGTCCGGTGGCCAGGGCGGTGGCGTCGAGGGTGTAGGAGGCGAGGTCGAGGACGGCTCCGGCGATGGTGACGGCGAGGGCGGCGGGTCCGGCGGCGGTGCCGAGGCTGATGGCGGTGGTGATGATTCCGGCGGCGAGGGTGAGGCCCATGATGAGCCAGCTGCCCCAGTCGGGTATTTCGGTGGTGCCTTCGGGGTCGATGCTGGTGACGGGGTTGGTGCCGAAGGCCTGGTAGCGGTTGTGCTGGGGCGCCCGGTCGGGGGTGGTGAACCGTCCGGTTGCCGGGTCGTAGAGGCGGGTTTTCAGGTACTGGGTGCCGTCGGGGCTGGTGTATTCGCCGGCGTAGGTGAAGGGGTTGCGGGCCGCGCCTGCCGGGACGCCTGACTGCGGGCCGCCGGCCAGGGGCAGGCCGTCTGGGTGGGCTGGCTCGCCGTAGTCGCTGTACTGCCAGGCCTGGGAGAGGCTGCCGTCGTGGCTGGTGGTAAGTGCGGTGGTGCTGCCGTGCCGGTCGCTGATGAGGTACCCGGCGCCGGTGGCGGCTGCGGTGTCTGCGCCGGTTCCGGTGAGGGTGCGGGCGTGGCGGGTGCCGGCCAGGAGGTAAGAGGCGGTGATCTGCCGGCTGCTGCTCTCTGGGTGTTCTGCGGCTGGCGCCTGGCCTGCTTCTGCGCCGGGCAGCTGGCTCTCAGTGCTGGTGGTGTGGGCGTCGTTGAGGATGGTGCCGGCGGGGGTGTAGTAGAAGTGGGTGGTCTGTTCCTGTGCCGCGCTGCTGTCCGTGCCGCTGTCGCTGCTGCTGTGGTCTGGGGCTGTGGCGGGGGTGCGGGTGGTGGTGGCGCGGGTGCCGTCGGCCCAGTAGGTGTAGCGGGTGGTGGTGCCGTCGGGGGCGGTCATGGTGGCGGGCTTGCCGTGGAGGCTGTAGGTCCACACGGTGCCGTCGTGGCCGGTGAGCAGGTTTCCTTCAGTGCTGAAAGTCTGCGCGTGCTGCCGGGCGTTGACGGTGAGGGCGGTCAGCCGCCCGGCGCTGTCGATGCTGCTTTCGGTGACCGTCGTCTGTCCGGCCTGCTGGCCGGCGTGGGCGGTGACCTCGGTTCTCACGATGTCGCCGGAGACGTTGAGCTCATAGCGGGTGGTGGTGAGTTTCCGGCCGTCCGCGCTGGAGACTTCGGATCCGGTGAGGCGGTTGTAGGCGTCGTAGGTGTAGCGGGTGGTGGTGCTTACCGCAGGCCCGGGGGCACCGCCGGGGCCGGCTTCAGGGCGGGTGTCGGTGCGCTGGGTGAGGTTGTTGTGGGTGTCGTAGGTGTAGGCGGCCTCGGTGATCACTTCGCCGTCGCGGGTGGTTTTCTCGTGTCTGATCTGGCTGGCCCCGGTGAACTGCACGTCCGTGACCACGCCGTTGCCGCGGTCGGTCCTGTTGATCCGTCCGAGCCCGTCGTAGGTGTAGGCCACGGACGCCCTGACGGGGCTGGTGGTGTCGTCGCGTTCGTGCTGGACGGCCTCGCGGAGGGTGCCGTCAGGGTTGTAGGTGTAGAAGGTGGTCAGCCCGGCGGTGTCGGTGGTCTTCTCCAGCAGGCCGTTGTCGCCGTATTCCTGCCGGACGGTCTTGCCTTCGGGGTAGGCGACTTCGGTGGTGTTGCCGTCGGCGTCATAGCGGTAGCTGATGAGGGTGCCGGCCTTGTCGCCGGGGTTGAACACTTCGGTGACGGCGCCGGTGTGCGGGTCGTATGTGTAGCCGGTCTTCTCTTCTGTCTTCCCGTCCGCGGAGGTGAGGGTGACTTCCAGGATCTGCCCGGTCACCCCGTCGTACTGGTAGGCGGTGCGGATGCCGCTGGGTGAGACGGACGCGGCAACCTGCCCGGACGGGGTGTAGGTGAAGGCGGTTCTGGTGCCGTCGGGGCGGCGCTCCTCGGTGACCCGGCCCGCGGCGTCACGGACCAGGGTCATACCGGAGCGTCCCCCCGCGCCGTCGCTGTCCTGGCCGGGGGTAAGGGTCTTCACCACTGGTGCGCCGGTGAGGTCGCGGGGGCTGGTGGCGGTGACCGGCTCGCCGGGGAACGATTCTGTGTTCTTCGGGGTGAGGGTGGTGGTGTCCGCCGCGCCGGCTTTCCCGTAGGCGGGGCGGGCGGCGACTTCGCCGGACACAGCCTCGGCGGTGCGGCCGAGGCTGTCGTAGGTGCGGCTGGTACCGGTCTGCTCCGTTCCGTCAGCGAACGCGGAGCCGGCCGCGACGGGCCGTTCAGCCTGGTCGAGGGTTTCCGTGGCCGTCACGATGGCCTTGGCGGGGTCGGTTTCACCGGCGGGCAGGGTCAGCGTGGTGACGGTGGAGGTTCCGGCGGTGGCGGCATCGGCATAGACGGTGAGCTGGGTCATGCCGTTGGGGGCGGTTGTTCTGACGGGGCGGCCCAGGTCATCGCTGGTGGTGAGGGTGGTGCGGCCGGCCTGGTCGGTGACCTTCGCGGTGCGGCCCTGGTCCTCAAACTCCACGCTGCGCAGGGTCCGGGCTGCCGGATCACTGGTGAGTTCGCCGTCGCGGATGTTGTCGGTCTGCTTCACCGCCCGCCCGAGAAGGTCCCGGTGCTCCAGGGTCACATGCTGTTTCCCGTCCTGGCCCGGTGTGCTGACCGTGGTCGTGCGCGGGGTGTATGCGGTGGTGGTGAGAAGGCCCTCGCCGTCCGGCCCGCCGGGCATTTTCTGTATCACGGGACGTGCGGCCTGGTCGTAGACGGTTTCGGCGGTGCGGCCTTCGGTGTCGGTGGCGCGGATGACCTGCCCGGTGACGAGGTCGGTAACCTGGTTGCTGGCACCGGCCGCAGTCTTCACCGTGTCGGTGCGGGTATGCGCGGCGGTGTCCACGGCGGACTCATAGGTTTCGGTGACCTCATCCGGCCCCTGGACACCCTCCGGCTTGGCGCCCTCGGCCCAGGTGACGGTCTTGCTGGTGATCTCACCGTGGCCGTTGACCTGGAAGGCGGTGACGGTGCGGGCGGAAGGCTCCTTGTCGCCCGTGTTCTTCACCGACTGCTTCGCGGCGGCGATGCTCCTGCGGTCTGTGGTGAGAGTGTTCTCGGTAATAGTCTCGGCACCGTCGTGGCCGGTCACCGTGACCCGCACCGCCAGCCCGAAACCAGCCGGGGCACTGCCCTCCCCGCCATCCTGGCCGCTGTCCCCATCCTGGCTGCCGTCCCCGTTCTGGCCGGCGTCTGCGGCGTCGAGTGCGGTGGGGTCGTATGCGGTGACCGTTGTCGCGCCGGTCACATATGTGCGCTCCACCTCACGGCCGTGCTCATCGAAGCGGGCCGTCTCCGTGGTCGTGCGGCTCTTCCCGGTGGCCGGGTCATGGACCGTCACCGTGGCCTTGACGGGTCTGCCGTAGTTCGCCGGCAGAGCTGAAGCAGGCGGCGGGACATGGCCGTTGTCACGCTCGCCCTCATAGACGAGGCTCTGGCTGCGGACCGGGACCGGCTCGCCGTTCACGTTCAGCGAAGCGGTGCGTTCTTTCAGCAGATGCAGGCTGTTGTAGACCGACCGGACGGTGGAACGGCCGTCGGACAGCTCGGTCACATACCGGTAGTCCGCATCCGCACTGTCAAACAGCGCATCCGCGGAGGGGTACTGGCCGCGTCCGGTGAAGTCATGCCCCGCATACTCACCCTCCGCGCCCAGGCTGAAGGTCCGCTCCGGGGTCAGGTCCCTGCCCTCGGAGTCAGTGACCTTCAGCGAGGAGGCGACGGGGAAGCCGTGAGGCTGGCTGTAGCCGATGCGGGTGACCGCACCCGCAGGGGCCTCCACCCCGGTCAGCAGCCACCCCGGCATCCCCTCGGGGGCATAGTCCCATGCCAGGCGGATGGCCTGGTCCTCCGGATAGACAACCGAGGTGAGGCGGCCGCCTCCAGATGCAGCACCACCTGCGGCTGCTTGCCGTCACTGCGCACCGGTGAGGTGACGGTGACCCGGCCCTCGCGGCTGTAATCGAACGCCACCGCCTGCCCGTGAGCATCCACGGCCTTCTCCAGGCGGTGCTGCCCGTCCCGGACCTCCCACACATACGCGCTCTCATGACCAAAGGGATCCTGTTCGGCGACCAGATCACCCTCAGCAGAGAAGAAACTCTTCCGCCCGTCGCTGTAGGTGAGAACCCACCGGTACTCGCGCGGCACACCCTCCAGCCCGTCACGGGCGGGGAGGCTGCCCGGGGTGTCGCGCAGGGCAAGGTCTTTCAGCAGATACCGCTTCAGGCCGGTGCCGGTGATATCACCCGGGGCAAGCGGGAAACTCCCCCCGCCGGACGCGGTGTGCAGCGTCCCGCCGCCGTCGGGATCGATGAACGCCTTGCCCAGACCCATCCCCTGGCCCAGAGCGTGCCGGTCCGCCCCCGCACCCGCCGCACCCTGGTCATACGCCAGCGAAAGCTCCACCCCCGCACCCCCACGGCCGGGCAGCGACACCAGCGGCAGCACCATGGCAAACGCACCCGTCTGCTCACTGATACTGCCGCTGGCACCCCCGCCCAACGCCACCGCACCTGACACCCCGCCAGCAGCGGACGCGGCGGACGTCACAGACGCCCCCGGCACCGCACCGGCCGTCACCACCGGCACCGTGCTCACAGCCATCACCACCGCAGTAGCCAGACCCACCCGCCGCAGCCACCCCCCACACCGGCGCCCGCTTCCAACGCGTCCGGCCGCACCAGCAGCATCAACGGGCAGACGGTGCGGCATAACAACTCCAGCCAGGAAGGGCAGACAGGTACCCGCCCAGCCAACCCGCCCCCCCACTGGTGCACATCAGGCAACCGGCGTGTGCACGGCCTGACGGCAGGCGGGCCGGCCGGCGCCCCTGGACTGTCCGGGGGCCGGACTAGAAGGTCCCGCCCCTGAGGCGGCAGCCGGAGGACCAGAAGCAGCGAACCGGAAGGCGACGGCGGTATTCTGGGCGGCGAACGGCTCGAGGCCGGGACAGTCATGCCGCCGATCGCGCGGCTGGTCCGTCTGAACGCCGGGTATCTGCCCGCGGCAGCCGCCAAGCCGCTGGGGCTCACCGGCACCGGGGCCCCGCCGGGCCGCCAGCGGTCCACGTACATGTGCGGCCAGGAGGAGAGGCGGCCCGCCGGGGCGGACAGGCGCCTGGCCGTGCACGAGGGGCCCGGGCCGTTCCGGTGGTCCTCCCGGGGAGGGCGGCGCCCGGACAGCCCGCTGTCAGGACGCGGGAGCGGTCTGGTCCTTCACGACCTTAAGGACCGTGTGCTGGCCGAAGGCCGCGCCGTGTCCTTCGGTCCGCAGCCCGGTCCGGTTGACCTCCTCGAAGAAGGAAGCGCCCCCCACGGCGGTCGAGGTCTTGTAGGCGGTCTTGTTGCCGTCCGCGTCTTCGAAGGTGAGAGTCACAGAGGGTGTGTCCCCCATCGCCCCCCAGAAGATTACTCCGTATGACCGCGTGGCGCCGGCTTCGAGGGTGTCGCCCACCACGGGGGTCCACAGTCCGTCGTAGCCGTGCACAACGGCCTCGTGGTAGCCGTAGTTCCTACCCGGGTCGACCGTGCCCGTGACCTCCAGCGCGGTCAGGGTCAGCCTTTCGCCGGTGCCGTTGGACACGTCGACCGTGTTGTACTCGCACCAGCAGTTCTGGGCCCCCGGCGCCGCGGGGGCAGCCGCGTCAGGGCCCGGCGGGGCAGCGGTAGCGGTACCGGCGAGGTGCCCGGTGAGGCAGGCGGCAAGCACGGCCGCCACAGCGGCTTTGCGGGGCAGACTCATGAATCAGTTCCTTATATTTCCGTATATGCAGGGCAGCAGCCCTGCAGCAGTATCCTCGCCCGTGACATCGCCCCTGGAGATCGGCCGTCCGGCCCCAGCCCCGCACGAGCAGGATCCGGCCGACCGGACACGGCCAGACAGGCAGGCGGCCGTCGGGGCGGGCCCTGCCCCTGCGCGGGCCGCGCCACGAAACCCCCTGCCGGCATTCCGGGACAGGCGGCGGCCTGGCCGGGCAGGGGCAGCCGACGGGTGCTGTCGGTCTGGCAGGAGCACCGGACGGGAGTTCTTCTCAGTGGCCGCGGGCACCGGTCCACTCGTCCGGAAGAGTCCAGCCCTCGCGGAGCGGGATAGTGCCGCGCTCCCGGTCCGCCGGAGCCGGCGGCGGCTTGATGGCGGGGCGCTTGGGCGGAAGGATCCGGGGAAGCGCGATGCGGGGCCGGTTCTTCATGGGGAAACTCCGGTCAGTTTCGTCAGCGGCTTGCGGGGGCGCCGGACAGACGGCCGGCCCTGGCAGCCCGGGCGTCCTGCCGCCCGTCGCGGCGGCGGGCCTGTTCCGGCAGGGGCAGGCCCGGCTCCCCGTCGCTGCAGAAGTGCCTGCCGCAGGCGACGGCCTGCAGGATGTGCCAGGTCCGGGTATGCGGCGTCGCGGCTCAGGCCGGCGCCGGCGCAGTGGTGGTGGGTGCGGGCCATGGCGGGTTTTGCCGCCGGGGCGTGTCGTGCGGCAGCGCTCTCATGGGAGGCCTGGTCCGGGCCGCGCCGGGCAGGCCGGGCGTTTCGGCTCAGCCCTGGGCCTCGCGGGCGGCCAGGCCCTTGCCCAGGTCTTCGCGGTTCATGACCGGGGTGTACGTGATCTTCGCGCCGAGTTCCATGAAGAAGGGTTCGGCGGTCTTCGGCATGTGCGAGGAGTCGGCCAGGTCGAAAAAGACGTACGCCATGCGGCTGCCGTTCTCGGTGGTGAAGTAGGCGGCCTCGGGGCGTATCGCCTCCATCGCCTTCTCCATGATCTTCTGCAGGGTGCCCTGCTTGATGGCCTCGTTGGAGATCTGCGTGTCCATCTGGACCTTCATCAACATACGCATGGTGGCGGCCTTTCCCGGCCCGGGCAGGCGCTCCGTCCGGTGCGCCGTTCACACCCGGACGCCCGTATCACCAGCCTGCCTCCATCCCGTCGCCGGGACCAGCCGGCGCCCCGGCCGGGCGCCCGTTCGGGGCGGGCGCGGGTGGTGCGGCGAGGGCCGCCGGCCGGATGTGAGGGTACGCAGGAAGGCAGGTGCATGAGTGCGGTGTATGCGGCCGGGGACGCCCCGGCCGCGGGCACGGGCGCGAGGGTCACCCTCCTCTGCCGCGTCTGCGGGCCGCAGGGCGAGAGACCAGGACGCGTGGAACTGGCTTCATGCTGGCCGGCCCCTGACCGGCTCAGCGGCTGAAGCCGCCGGCGCAGAGCCCTGCTGACAGCCGCGCCCCGAAGGCGGCGGCCGCAGGGTCCCGGGCGTCGGCCAGGCGGGAGGCCGCGGACGGGACTGCGCAGGCAGCCGCATGCCGACGCCGCGCTCTGGTGCTGACGGGCCCGCCACAGGGCCGGCTTGCCTGGTCACGGGCCGGCGGGGTGACGCGGCGTCAGCCCGCTCCTGACGGGCCCCTGCCGGACACGCCGGCCAGGGCCCCGCCCGCTTTCCTGCAGCAGGTCCTGCGCTGCGCCGTCCTCTTCCCGCGCACCGGTGAGCTGGGGACCGCGGCAGAGCCGGAATGCCGGCCTGTCCGGCGGAGGCCTGCCTGCACACGGCCGGTGTTGCCGGCGGGAGGGCGGGCCTGCAGGCAAGAGCAGGGCCCGCCCGCCGCGGCCGGGCTGTGGCTGCTGCGGCGGCGGTGTACCGGCGCAGAGAGCCGGACCGCTCCGGGGGCAGTCATGCCCGGGGGTATGTCACTCATGTTCTGCGTCCGGGCCCTGCGGGTCAGGCCGTCTGGAGGTCTGCCCGGCACGGGGGCGCAGAGAGCTCACCGCCGCACGGTCGGCCGCCGCTGCCCGGCCGGCTGCAGGACCCCCGGGCCGGCCCGGAAACAGCCGGCCGGCGGAACGGAACAACCCAGCCTGCCGCCTAGGGTGGAATCGCTGCGCCGCTCCTGCACCCCGGCGCGGCCCACGCGGGCCAGGGCAACACCCCCCTTGCCGGACACACCCCCGAGCCGCCAGGGGCCCGGCCCGCCACCGCCCCGTCACCGTGTCTACCCGGCACACGGTGACGGGGCGCTTCAGCGCGCTCCCGCGCAGGCCTGGCGCGCTGTCCCCCGGGGGCGCGGGGGCGGGTCCCCTCCGCGCGGTTTGCGCGGGCCGCGCGGAGGGCCGGGGGGTGCTGTGCCGGCGCGGCAGCAGGCGGGAAGCCCGCCTGGTGAAAGCGTGAAGTCAGGGGGCCGGTGAGCTGTAGAGCTGGCGTATCTGGGACTTGAGGAGTTTTCCGGAGGCGGTGCGCGGGAGTGCGTCCGTGACCACTACTGACTTGGGGATCTTGTACTTGGCAAGCCGTCCGGTCAGTGCGGCCAGTACTTCCTGCGGCTGCAGGTCGGCGCCTGTGACGGGGACGACGACCGCGCGGGGCACTTCGCCCCAGGTGGTGTCCGGTACGCCGATCACCGCGCACTCGGCGATGACGGGGTGGCGAGGAGGAGGTCCTCGATTTCGGCGGGGTAGATGTTCTCGCCGCCGGAAATGATCATGTCCTTGATCCGGCCGGCGATGTATCCCCTGCTGCAACGGATAGCGGACCGCCGTAGCGGGCACCGGCTGACCCCCACCCCGCGCGCCTGCATCCTCGGAGGTCTGCTGCTCTCCGCCGCCACCACCCAGTGGCTGGGACTGCACTACATCTTCGGAGCGTTCCTCTTCGGTGCCGTCCTGCCCCGCACCGGCACCCAGCGGCTGCGCGGTGAAGTACACGACCGCCTCAGCCAGATGAACGGCACACTGCTGCTGCCTGTCTTCTTCCTGGCCTCCGGCCTCCAGGTCGATCTCTCAGGTCTCGGCGCGGACCAGCTCGGTGATCTGGCGCTCATCCTCCTGGCAGCCACCGGCGGCAAGTTCGCCGGCGCGTACGCCGCAGCCCGCCTGAACCGGATGCCGGTCCGGCAGTCCGCCGCACTGGCCACGCTGATGAACACCCGCGGCCTTACCGAACTCATCGTCCTGAACACAGGCCTGCAACTGGGCATCCTCGGCCGCGATCTGTACTCACTCATGGTCGTCATGGCAGTGGTGACAACCGCCATGACAGGTCCGCTGCTGAACTGGATCCTTGGCCGGCAGAGCGGGAACGGCCCCGCCGGACAGACAGGTGCGGCCAGCGCGCCCCAGGCAGGCTCTGCGAGCTGACACCCAAACGCAGAACCACAGGATCTTCCCCGGCTGCTGCCGTCCTCGCCAGGGCCCCGGCGGAGGACTCCGGAGAATGCCCCGGACAGCCTGGCCCCGTCCCCGCCGCCGGCCAGAGCCCCGGTGATGCCGCCGACGGCGGACACCGCGGTGCGGACGATGAGCGGGGTGCATGCCGGGGCGGGCACGGCGGCCCGCAGCAAGCCGGCCGCCTCCCCCGCAGCATGTCCCTCGTACGGCACGCCTCATGATGCCCCGCAGCCGCAGAAGCACCGCCAGGAAGGTATTGGATGCTGGCAGGCCGGGCCAGTCCACCGCCCCGGCCGGATTCCCCGCCGCTCGGGCACGACAGCTTGCGCTGTGGCAGCAGAAACGCACGCTGCCCTGGAGTGCACATATGCGCACTCCAGGGCAGCGGGGCGGGCGCCCGGCAGCAAGCCGCTGCAGCAGCTGCCGCCAGCCCGGGAAGCTGTGCATGCACCGGTACGGACCAGGAACGCTTTGCCCAGACCGATACCCTGGCCCAGCTCCGGGCCCGGCCCCCGCACCGGCCGCCGGCTGGTCCTACGCCAGCACCACCTCCATCCCCCTGCTCCCGCGCCCCCGCCGCAACGCCAGCGGCCATGCGGTGGTGAACGCCCCGTTCTAGCCGGTGGCCCTGCTGCCCATCGCAACCGCACCCGGCATCCCTGGCGAGCCGGAGAGCACAGACGCCGCCCGCCCGGTGACCACCGGCACGCAGGCCACCGCCACCAGCGCTGCGGCTGCGGCTGCGGCTGCGGCTGCGGCGCAGTGTCGCCGACGCAGGGATCCTGGAGGCGGGCAGTCTCGACGGCAGCGCTCCCCTTGTCGGTATAGATGCTGCGGAGCTGCGAGGCGATCCGATGGTCTACGAGAACCGCTACGGCAGGTGTCTGGCAGGGTGGCCGGTCACGAGCGCATTGCACGCCTCGTGGCCGACCGTCTTGCCGAGGAGCGGGCAGGCTGCGCGATCAGCCGGAGGGGGCAGGCCGCGCAGGTGTTCGGGCCTCGGCGGGGCGGAGACGATGAAGTGGCCTCACGGGCCGCCTTGCCGGTCTCGGCGGCCGGATGGCCGGGCCTCCCTGCGCGGGCACGGTGGCTGCGATGAGCCTGACCCGCCCGTCGGTCATCGCGCGCAGCGCCTCGACGCCGAGCTGGCCGTGAGGGGCCGCCGGGGGCGGCCTCGACCTGGTGCGGCTGCTTGGTTTCCCTCCCGGGGCACGGGTTGTCTTCCCGTTCCGGCCCGGGATCCGGCCGCGAGCCGGGCACAGGTGTGTCCCGCGCGCAGGTGGCGCGGGAGTGAGAAGGGCCTAGCGGCCGGCGCTCAGCGCCGGCGGGAGCCGGTCACACGGCGGTGCCCTATGTGGTCCCTTTCTGATCCCAGCCAGCTATGACCAGGCCCCGGGGCCACACCCAGCAGGGTGGCCACGAGGCCTGGTTGTGTTGCGGGGTGTATTCCGGACGGGACGCCCGCTCCCGGCGGGGGAAGAAAGGCAGAACTCCAAGATCAATCGGGCTCGTGCCTCTCTTGCGTTCGGGTCCGCCCGGCCAGTCCTGCCCACTCTTTGCGGGTGGGTCCTGTCCGTCCGGGTAGCAGGGGAAGCGGGCCGTGCCGATGGCCCGACGGCCCATGGGGATCATGCCAACGGAGGTGTAGCGCTTGTGGGCGCGGTACTGGGCGCTTTTTGCTGATGGTGTCTGGATCGTCATAGGCCGACAGCGGGACGGTAGCCGCCCTCGGCGCTTACTGCAGCCGTTACGCACGGTTCTGCGAGAGCAGGAGGGTGAGGCCCCTCCGGTTATTCGGTATCGAGGGTGTGCCGGTTGGCCGGTGACATGGTGGTGGCCACGGCTCGTCTCCGGGGAGGACGCGGTGCCGCAAGACGGCTGATCGGCTGGGGTGTGCCGGCCGGTCAGCCATCCCTCGGCCGGCCGCGTTCGCCCCTTTCGCAGGATCGTCCTGGGAGGTGGGGGCGGTGTTGGGTTCGGGTGCCTGTGTTTTCTCTTGTGTCTGGAGCCGGTATGCCTTCCCGTCCCGTGTTTTGTGTCTTCACCGGTGTGCCGGCCGGGGGTGGGCGCCGTGGCTGGCTGCGGCGGGTGTCGCTGGCGACGGCGGTGGTGTTGGCGGTGACCACGGTGCCGGTTGTCACTGCTGCTGCTTCCGTGCCTGCGGCCGTGTCCAGTCCGGCGGGGGTGTCGGGTGCGGTGGTGTTGGGCGGGGGTGCTTCGGGGAGTGTCAGTGAGCAGACGGGTGCGTTTGCCATGGTGCTGCCGCTGGTGTCGCTGCCCGGGCGTGGTGGTGCGGGGGTGGAGCTGGCGCTGTCTTATGACCAGGGTGCGGCTGCGGCGGGGGTGGGCCGGCACGGTGTGGGGGCCGGTATCGGTCTGGGGAAGGCGTTCATCGACCCGGACGGCGGCGGGATGCTGCACACCGCGTCCGGCGGCAGCTACCAGCTTGCCCCGGGCGACACCACCGG
>NZ_JBIBHT010000029.1:0-17576 GCF_042957155.1 Streptomyces sp. NPDC008121
GCTACGAGCGCAAGCCCGAGCACTTCCTCGCCTTCACAGCCATCGCCACCAGCCTCATCAACTACCGGCGGCTCACCAAGTGAAACGAGGTCTTAAAGGGCTTCGTCGGGCCGTGAGGAAGACTACGGTCCGTAGCCGCTGGCGGGTGAGCACTCCAAGCCTCCGAGCCGTTGCGAGTTCTGTGGTCAGACCGTGCCCTCGCTGGTCGGCCGGGAGGCCTGACTGCTGATGATGGCGGGTTGGGCGTGAGCACTTGATCCATTAGAGAGCGGCCGTGCCTTCCGCGGGCTGCGCATCATGATCGGACGAGAGCGAAGGGGCGGGTGCTGGTGCTGTTCATCGGCGACGACTGGGCCGAAGACCACCACGACGTCGAGGTCCAGGACGAGACAGGCCGCAGGCTTGGTACCGCGCGGCTGCCTGAAGGCGTGGAGGGCATCGCGAAACTTCACGCCCTCATCGCGCGGCACGGCGGCGAGGACCTGGAGCCCGGGCAGGTGCGGGTCGGGATCGAGACCGACCGGGGACCGTGGGTCCAGGCGCTGATTGCGGCTGGTTACCGCGTCTACGCGGTCAACCCCCGCCAGGCGGCGCGGTTCAGGGAGCGGTACGGCACCTCGGGAGCCAAGAGCGACAAGGGCGACGCCCACGCGCTGGCCGATATGGTCCGCGTCGATGGCGACCAGCTACGGCCAGTCGCCGGGGACAGCGAGCACGCCCAAGCGATCAAGGTCGTCGCCCGGGCCCACCAGACTCTGATCTGGGAACGTACCCGTGCCTTCCAGCGCCTGCGGAACACGCTGCGCGAGTACTTCCCCGGCGCGCTGAACGCCTACGCGGGTCTGGAGCTGACCAGCACCGACGCGCTGGAACTGCTGGTCAGGGCACCGACACCCCAGACCGCGGTGAAACTGACGAAGCCGCAGATCATCGCCGTCCTCGCTCGGCACCGTCGGCGCAACCGGGATCATAGGGCCGCCGCGATCCAGGCCGGCCTGCGCGAGCCCCAGCTCGCCATCGCCGCCTTCGTCGTCGGCGGCCTTCTACATGGCCTCGTCCAGCACCGGCGCCACACCCGGGAACAGCGGCGCGTACGTAACACCGAGCGGCAGTACCTCACCACCAATCCCGCGGACTGATAGCTCCCGCTCCCTGGGCGAGTTCACCTGCCTTCGCCCCTGTGCCGCATACGGTGGCCTCGCCGCCCGCACACCGCCCGGCAGGGGCGGCATCGGCGGCACAGCGAAAGACACGGGACGGAGGAGGGCCGGGATGACGCAGGCCGCGGTGAGCGAGCTGGACGAACGGGTGCCGGGGCGCCGTTGGACGGTGCGGCTGGACGCCGCCGGCCGCGGCAGTGCGGCAGTGCGCATCTCGTGCAGCCGCCCCGCCTGCGCCGAGCAGCGCCTGCCCACGGCGGCCGCCGGGCGGGCGGCCGCGGTCGCCCACCTCAAGGCCCACCTGCGCGCCGCACCCGCCCCGAGAGCCGGGGCGTACTGCGCGTGCCGGATGGAGGGCTGCCACACCCACCTGCCCGCCAGCGGCCGAGCGCGCGCCGAACCCTGGCGGTGCGGTGGCCCGGTGGTCCTGGCCGTCATCACCGACCGGGAAGGCCGCTGGTGGCAGGCGATGGAGTGTTGCTCCCGGTGCGCGGCCGCCACCCCTGGAGCGAAGACCGCGGCCACCTCCGAGGCTCCCGCGGCCGCGGACCACCCGGCCCCCGAAGCCACGGGCGCTCCCCAGTTCTCCGGCCACCAGGCCGCTGCCGGCCCGGTCCCTGCTCCCCGCTCCGCACCTGCGCGACGCCGCCCACCGCAGGCGAAGATCGCGCAGCGGATCATCCCTCACGACCTGCGGCCCGCCGCCCTGCGGGACGAGCTCGTCGAACTCGGGGACCTCTTCCGCGCCTACCAGCAGCGTGACCAGCCGGACCTGGCACTGCTCGCCGACCTCCAGGAGCGCAAGGCCCGCGCGTTCAGCACTTGGGCTGATGTCACCTGCGAGGGTGCTCTGCGGTGGGAGGCCCGGCGCGCCGAGCAGGCCGCTGCCGCCGCCCGCCTCCAGCACCAGCAGCGCACCGGCGGGATCACCGGTGGCGACGGGTCGGCCGTACCCCGGCTGCTGACCGTCCCGGCGCAGTGGGAGCACGCGCGCTCTGTCCTCGCGCACGTTGCCGACCACACCCCGCTGCCCGGCCCCGACGCACGGCTCCTGGTACTGATGCTGACCCTGCGCACCGCGCACACCGGCACCGGCAACCTCGTCGGCCAGGACATCACCGCGACGGAGGACCTGGTCGAGAAGCTGACCGGCTGCGGCTGGCTGGAGCTTCCCGGTACCGCCGGCGACCTGCTCGCCTCCCGGCCGGAGAACGCCACTCCGATCACCGTCCCCTCCCTGATGCCGCGGGAGGATGGTTCGGGCCCGTTCACGTTCGGCAAGAAGATGCGGCCCAAGCTCTCCGGCTGGGCCCAGAAGGTCATCTCGGACAAGAAGCTCCGCAAGGCCAAGGCCACCGCCGCCACCCGGCTGCTCGCCCTGACGCTGGCCACCCAGGCGAGCGCCGCCGGCGACGTCGGCTCCGGCGGCCAAGGCATCGCTGTGGAGTTCCTCGCCGGCCGGGTTCCGGTCGATTCCGGCGAGCTGAAGAATTTGGTCGACCAGCTGACCGCAGCGGACTGGCTTACCGACGCCGCACTCACCAACACCCACCTCACCGGACGCCTGACCGAACGCGTCCTCCCCCTCACCTGCCCCCTCCGGGCTTGAGGGAAGACGGAAAGCACAGGGGCCGCCCGGCTTGCCCCCAACCGCGCCCTGACCACGGTGGAAGACCCGGTCAAGCGGGAGGCCCTTCCAGGCCTCCCCAAACAGCCATCACACCGTCAAAACACCCCACCACCCGGCCACCTCCAGACCGCCGACGGGGGGCCCGGCTACCCCAGCACAGCCCCGCCCCCTCGCCTCCGCGGCCAGCCCGATTAGCCGTTGGGTTGGCGTGAGGCGGTCTTGTGCGCCTCACGTGCCTGGCTGAGGCTGGGCTGATCACCACACCAAGGGGGTACCTCGATGGGACGGTTCAAGCCCAAGAAGCAGCGAGGCAGCCAGCAACAGCCACGCCAGCGCTTCCACATCGACGACCGGGCCGTCAGCCAGGCGGAGATCCTGGCAGCCGGGGAGCAGCTGAGCAACAACGTCGACGACCATGGTCGGCTGCTCTACATGAACTCTCCCTCGCTCGGCCTGGGACAGGTCGCCACCGGCATCGACCCAGACACCGGCACCGTGCAGACCACGGACGGCGAGGACCCGATGCCGGTGGCTCTCTTCGAGCCCGAACGCGCGATGATGTCGCGTCTCCCGGGCGGCAACCCGACCGAGATCCAGGTGGAGGGCGCCATCGCGTCCGGGATGCGGCGCTTCCCCCGCGGCGTCGCCGATCTGCGGACCATCCCCGGCTGGGCCCTGCACCGGCTGGCCGACGACCGCATCGAGCTGCGTTCCCCCGACGGCGGCGTCTACTCCCGCATCGCCGTCCCGGCCTCGCCCGACTGGTACTCCGCCGCCCTGCACCACGGGTACGTCGTGTGCTTCTACGGCCCGCAGCTCGGAGTGCGCACCCCGCCGGGCAGCACCCCGGAGCAGTACACCGACGCCAAGCGGCTGGAGGAGTTCCGTACGGCCCGGGGCCGCGGCCTGGTCGCCGGCGGCATCATCGCGTACCGCAACAACCGCTGACGACGGACGGTCGAGGAGGAGTCGCATGCCTACAGGAGTAGCCGTCGTCTGCGACACGGACGGCTGTCTTGCCGTCCTTCTGGCGGTGGAGACCGGCACCGACGGAGACGAGCGCTCCGCGGACGACGTCTCCCAGCGAGCGCGCAAGGCGGCTGAGGGCGACGGCTGGGTACTCAGCTTCGACTTCATGGACCGCACCTGGTGGGGCGACCCGGAGGCGGACTGGCCAACGCGGATGGCCCGGGCCAAACAGGACGAGCGGCTGTCCTTCTTCGAGGCCTGCCCGGCACCCGAGGACACGGCGTCGGTCCGGTGGCGGCGGCACGTGTACGAGGTCCGGCACCTCGGCGCGCTGCGCCTGGAGCGGCACCGGCTTAACAACCCGGCCGGTGTGCGGGATTCCTATCCAGCAATGGCAGCGGAGTTGTCCGCGCTCGCCAGCTGAAGGTGAAGGGCGCCTCCCCGGGCCCCCGCCGGGGAGCGCCCTTCGGACCGACCGGGTCAGGGAGTCGGCAGGGTGCGACCAAGGACGGAGGCGACGGCCCGCGGGTGAACCAGACCGGCTCGGACGAGCTGGGTCTGGTCGCCGGCGCAGTCGACGATGGTGAGGTGGTTGGCGGCCGGGCAGACGCCGCCGTCCATGACGATCGCGTCGAGGCCGGCTTCGGTGAGGAACTCTTCGACCTCGGCGAGGGTGATGGCGGGGCCGCGGTCGTCGGGGCCGGCGTCGCCGGAGACGTTGACGGTGGTCGCCGCGAGCAGTCCGGGGATCGCTCGTGCGAGGTCGCCCAGGGGGCCGGGGGCGTGGGTGGTCAGGGCGGGTGAGCCGACGACGGTGTAGCGGGCGGCGTCGGCCGACTCGCGCCAGGGCAGGAAGAGGGCGAGGTCGCCGGGCCAGAACGCGTCGGTTAGGCGCTCGGCGTCCGGGGTGAAGTGCAGCAGGTCGCGGGCCCGGGCCTGGTCGGGGACGACGAGGGCGAGGGGCTTGTTCTTGGGGCGCTGCTTGCCTTCGAGTATGGCTTTGCAGGCGTCGGGGTTGGCGGCGTCGGCGCAGATCATGTACCAGCGGGCAGTGGGGACGACGACGAGGCGTCCGGCCTCGATGGCGGCTACGGCGATGTCGATGTCGGTGGTCGGGATGATCTGCACGGTGGGTTCCTTTCTGGTCAGGGGTTCAGGGCGGGGTAGTCGAGCCACGGGTCGCGCAGTGCGTCGAGGCGCCGGGTGGCGTGCTGGGTGTGGGAGACGCGGAAGTACGCCATCAGCCGGGGCGTGGTCGAGTGGTTGGTGCCGACGGCGTGCGGGACCAGGTGGTGCATGAAGAGGACGTCGCCGACGTCCGCGAGGAGCGGGACGCCGGCGTGGGTGTCGATGTCCGGGGGGACTTGGTCGGTGATGCCGCGGGCCCATGCGGTGGCGAACCAGCGGGACATCGTCAGGTGGCCGCCGGGGACGTAATGGAGGGCGCCGGCGTCAGGCCGAGTGATCGGGGAAAGGACCACGCCGACGAGCAGGGAGAAGGTGCGCAGTTCGGCGGGGTCGAGGTGGGGGCAGCCGACGCCGTCCACGTGCATCGTCTTCTCCGGCTGCGCGGCGGCCGGCTGGTCGTTGGGGATGCGGATCTGGACCTGGGTGGTGGTGACGGGGGACGGGTCGGTCAGGAGGCCCCGGGCGATGTCGGCGGCGCCGGTGGCGGTGTAGAGGCCGAGGAGGGCCGGGTGCCGGCCGTGTTCGGGGGCGAAGGTGCGCTGGGTGTACTCGGTCAGGCGGTCGGGCTCGTAGTCCTTGCCGAGCCAGGTGGTGATGAGGTCGCGGGCGGGGCCGGTGTGGGCGTCGGCAGCGAGGCCGCGGCGGACGAACATGCCGTCGCGCCGGAATCGGGCGCGCTCGTCGTCGGTCACGAGCATGGGCTCTTCCTTCCGGTGAGGGCTTCCATAGCGGGGACAGCGGCGGCGACGGCCTGGTCCAGGAGGCGGGCGCCGAGGGCCGGGGTGGCGGTGTGCGGGTCGTTGCCGATGACCCCGGCGGCGGCGATGCGCGGGTCGCCTGAGGACCAGGGCCAGCTCACGCCCCGGTCGGTGACCTGCCGGCGGATCTCGTCGGCGTCCTGCGGCGGGTGGGCGGCGAGTTGGCCGAGGCAGACCGTGTCGGGCGCGAGGTGGAGCATGAGCGCGGTCTCGTGGAGGCCGGCGTGGATCTCCGGCCGGTCGCCGGCGGGAAGGCGGGCCAGGGCCAGGGGGTGCAGGACGCACACGCTGAGGTCGTGCGCGTGGCCGAGTTCGTAGACGAGAGCGGCCAGGACGCCGCGGTTGCCGCCGTGCCCGTTGACCAGGACCAGGTTCCCGGCCTTGGTGGCGCGCACGTACTGGGAGACGAGGGTGTGCAGCAGGGTGGTGAACTCGGTGATGGTCAGCGACAGGGTGCCGGGGGCCCAGAGGTGCTCGGGGGCGATGCCGTACGGGAGGGCGGGGAGCCGCCACAGGTCGAAGGCCTCGCCGTGCGCGGCGACCAGGTGCCGGGTGAACTCCTCGGCGATGACGGTGTCGGTGGCCAGCGGTAAGTGGGGGCCGTGCTGCTCGGTGGAGCCCACGGGCAGGCACAGCACGGAGGCGGCCTGCACTCGGGCGGGGAGGGCGGCGGCGGTCAACCGGTCGAGCCGACGGTGACCGCCGCCGGGCCCGGTCATGCGGCGCGCCGTCCGACGCGGACGAGGAACTCGTTGCTCTCGTGGAAGGTGTCCTCGTCGGAGAACCTGCGCAGCGTCTTCTGCACCGCGGTCTCGAACTCTTCCAGCCGGTCGCCGAAGAGGGCGGGGGCGGCGAAGCTGGTGGAGTAGAGGTAGCCGAGGATGCCGGCGGTGTTCCAGGTCCGGGTGACCGGGACGGTGAATTCCTCGACTCGGTTGAACGGCGACTCCTCCATGATCTCGCTGTAGGGGCGGTTGTGGTGCTGGAAGGTACCGCCACCGGCGCGGCGTTCCTCGCCGAGGAAGTCCTTGATGACCTGCTTCACCGCGGCCTTCCAGTCGCTCTCGGCCGCCCAGAAGCTGCGGTCGGCGAACACGGCCACCGCCCCGCCCTCGGCGACCTGGGAGTCCAGCAGAGCCAGCACGCCGGCCTGGTCGAGCCAGTGGAACGCCCGGCAAATGGTCACCAGGTCGGCCTTCCAGTCGGCGGGCGGGCGGAAGTCCTCCGCGGTCGAGGTGACCAGCGACAGCGTGGTGCCCTGCGGGACCTTGGGACGGAGCGCCTCTTCGGCGGTGACGATCATGTCGGGGTCGTTGTCGCAGGCGATGACGTCGGTGAAGTACGGCATGAGCGCTTCGGCGACCAGGCCGGTGCCGGTGCCGACGTCCAGCAGACGGCGCGGCCGGCGGTCGGGCGCGTATGCGGCGAGTCGGGCGGCGAGGTCGTCGGGGATGCCGGGGCGGTACTGGCGGTAGTAGCTGGAGGTCCCGGTGAACAGGCTCATGACGTGGTCCCTTCGGGCGCGTTGAGGGTGCGGATGAGGGCGGCCGCGTCGGCGAGGGTGGCGGCCACGTGGACATGCTGCCGCCCGACGGTGGGCGGTGTGTCGGGAATGGGCCGGTCTTTGGAGATCCACACCGGGACGGCGCCGGCCTCCAGGGCGCCCAGGACGTCACAGGTCCAGTCGTCGCCGATGTGAATCATGCTGGCCGGTACCACGCCGGGCCGTTCGGCGACGGTGAGGAAGGCACGGGCGTCGGGCTTGGCGTAGCCGAGGGTGCAGGACGGGAACAGGTCGGTGACCCACGGCGCGAGGCGTTGACGCAGACCATCGGTGTCGGCGTCCACGCAGGTGACGTTGGACAGGGTGACCACCGGCGCGACGCCGGCCAGGTCGCGCAGGGCGTCGAGGGCGTACGGGTACAGGGTGAGCGGGGCGGCGGGCAGGTCGCGGGGGAAGTCGGCCGGCTCGATGCCGAGGGCGTCGGTGAGTTCGGCGGCCAGGGCGTCGGTGATGGCGGGCTGGGTGTGCAGGCGCCCGCGCATGACGGCGCGCGCCTGGTCTGCGGGCAGGGGGGAGGCGGCGGTGAGCTGCATGGTCAGGCCGGGACCGTCGGCTTCGCCGATGGTGCCGCCGACGTCCACGCTGATGAGCTTCACGGGCTGGGTCACTCGGGGTCTCCTTCGAGGGTGGGCAGGCCAGTGACGATCGCGGCCAGGCGCTCGGTGCGGATGGCGGCGGTGGTGGCTTCGCCGAGGAAGGTCAGGGCGTAGCGCAGTTCGGCGTCGTCCAGGGCGTCGAGATCGCGGCCGGCCGTGCTGGCGGCGGCGCGCAGGTCGTCGGGGACGTCGCGGGGGCGCTGGCCGTGGCGTAGGTGGAGCGCGGCCGACCACTGCTCGGGGAGGTTGTCGGGGAGCGCCTGGGTGGGCTGGAGGGTGGTGCTGTGGTCGAGGGTGGTGATCCGCACTGGGATGTCGTGGCCGTGCAGGGTGAGGGTGCCGGTCAGGAAGGTGTCGTGTCCTTCGAGGCGCGCGTCCAGGATGAGCAGCGGGCCGGTGGCGGCGGGTACGGTGCGGCCCCGGACGGGCAGGGCGCGGGGCGGGTTCAGCATGGTGCGCTCCTCGGGGCGGTGCCCAGGCCTGGGGTGGTGGGCAGGGTGAGGTGTCCGCGGTCGGGTTCGACGGGGTGGGCGTAGAGGTTCTGGCGGCCGGGTTCCCACTGCTGCCGGTACTCGACGGCCAGGATCCGGTCGGGCCGGGCCGCGGCCAGGTGGAGCCCGGGCATCAGGGAACGGCCGTGCGGGAAGACGGGGGTGGTGGTGCGGGCCAGGATCCGTCGGGCGGCGGTGAGTCCGCCGCAGCCGACCACGTCCAGGGTGAGCGCGGCAGGCCGGATTCCGGCGAGGACGGCGGACGCGTCGTCGGTCAGGGTGAAGCGCTCCCCCACCGCGATCGGAAGGGTACGCAGCTGCTCGTAGGCGCGCAGGTTGTCGGCGGGGGCCGGGTCCTCCAGCCAGACCAGCGCCGCCGGGTCGGCGGCCTCGGCGAACTCGGCCGCGAGGGCCGGCGGCCAGGTGCCGACGGCGTCGACCGCCACCGGCTCGGCGGTCGCAGCGGCGTGCAGAAGGTCGGCGAACGCTCCCCCGCTGGCGCCCGGCCGGTTGCGCAGGCCCCACTTCGTGAAGGCCCACCCCTGGGCGCTGACCTCGGCAATCAGGTCTGCAATGGCGGGGTGGGCGAGGTCGCGGGTCAACCAGGACGAGTACCCGGCCGTTCGGTGCTGTAGCGGCTCGTCGGTCAGCAGGTCGGCGACCGGGCAGCCCTCGGCGCGGGCATGCAGGTCCCAGGCCGCGCAGTCCAGCGCGCCGACCGCCCACGAACCGGCGCGGGAGCCGGGCGCGGCCTGCACCAGATGGGCGTGGAGGTCTTCGTGGTCGGCCGCGTCGACACCGACGAGTACGTGCGCCAGGCTGCGGACGGTACGTGCGACGGGTTCGGCGAGGGGTCCGTACCAGCCGGCGGCCCGGCCGGAGCGGACCGCGACGAAGACGGTGTCGTCGCCCGGCCCGGCGTGCTCGGCGAGATCGGCGAAGTCGAAGGAGTCGATCACCAGGTGTCGCATCGCGTCCTCGCCTTCAGCAGGCGCCCGGCGGCCGTGAGGAGACCCTCGGCGGTCATGCCGGCCAGGGCTGCGAGGTCGGGCTGGGAGCGGGGACCGTCGGTCTCCCGCCAGCCGATCACCTCGACCGGCCGGGCGTGCCTGGCCTTCACGAGGGACCAGATCGCGGCTGGGTGCCCGAGGGTGACGACCAGCAGGGCCGCGTCCTCGCCGAGCAGGAAGTCCTGCTCGTCGGTGGCCAGCCCGGCGGGCCACACTGCGGGGTCGCCGAGCACGGTCAGGTCGAGGACGGACACCACCCGCACCGCCACACCGAGCTCCGCCCGGATCCGGGGCAGCGCCTCCGCGGTGACCACCGCGGGCAGGTCTCCGCACACCACCACTGTCAAGGCTGGGGGCTGGGCGTCGGAGAGGGCGGGCCAGACGGCCAGCCCCCGGTCGAGCTCCTCGCGGAGCGTGTCGGCAGGGACGGGCGGCAGCGGGTGCTTGCCCGCGACGATCACGTTGAGCTGGCCCGTGCTGGTGAACGCGTCGTCCAGGACAGCTGCCAGACGGGCCGGGTCGGCCGGCGTCAGCACCCGTAGGGCCGGGTCCTCCAGGGCGAGGAGCGTCGTGGTCAGCGACGGATCGCCGTGCGTGTAGGTGTTGTGCCAGCCGTAGGAGGTCAGGAGCAGGTTGAAGCTCGGCCGCGGGCAGGCGCCGGGCATTCGCTGCTGCTTGAGCAGGGAGACGAGCCCGGTCGCCAGGAGCGGGGCGAACGCCTCGTAGGAGATGAGGACCCCTCGGCCGCCGGCGGCGTTGAAGCCGGCGAGCTGCTCGCCCAGGACCTCCTCGGCGAGGACCTCGGTGGTCCAGGGCCGTTCGGCGAGTTCGGCGAGGCGGTTGGAGGCCAGCTCGTCCGGGCTGAACACCCGGAAGTCTCCGGCGCGGGCGTGGGCGCGGATCACGGTGGTGACGGCGTCGGCGAACGAGACGGGCTGCTGCCGAACGGGGGCCGGCGCAGGAGCGGGACGGGGCGCCTTCAGACGGGGCCAGCCGGTCTCGGCGAGGGCAGCGGCGAGGCCGGGGCCCGGGTGGCCGTCGTCGGTGAACAGCTCCTCGGGCCGGTACGAGGACAGCCACGCTTCCAGCGCGTGCAGCTGGACGGAGTCGGTGGCGGCCCGGGTGAGCGGGGTTTTGTGGGCTTGGGCGGTGCCGAGGACCTGCTGCCCGCTGACGGTGGCGGGGCCGCTCCAGCCCTTGACGCACCGCATGAACAGCACGGTGCGGCGGCCGGCCAGGGTGTCGGCGACGGACTCGGCGAGCTCGGCGTGGAAGCCCTCGTGGCCGTCGTCCGGGACGGTGATGGTGCGGGCGTTCCAGCCGAGCCCTGCGGCATACGCGGTCAGGGCCCGCTCGTCGAGGTCGGCGAGGAGGCTGGGGGCGCCCATGCGGAAGCCGTTGAGGTGGACGGTTGGCAGCACCGGGGTGCCAGGCAGGGCGCGGGCGGCGAGCCAAGCCGCGGCGGTGGTGGGGGTCTCGCACTCGCCATCGCCCAGGACCGGCACGATCACCCGGCCGGGGCCGGACGCGAGGGCGGCGCCCTGGGCGAAGGGGAGGCAGCCGCCGAGCCGGCCGCCGAGGAAGTCCCCTGCGGGCAGGGCCGGGGTGACCTCGGATCCGAGGTCGGCGACCTCGGGGAAGGACCGGCACAGGTTCGCCAAGCCCTCCTCGTCGCGGGTGAACTGGCGCCGGGCGACGGTCAGGTGCCCGGTCAGCCAGGCTGCGGCGATCTGCGCGACTCCGGCGTGGCCGGCGCCCAGCAGCGGGACCAGCTGCGTGCGGCCGGTGCCGCCGGTGCCGGACAGCAGGGTGATGTGGGCCAGTGCCCAGGCCGTCCCGGGCACGGTGCCCCAGTGGCCGGCCGGGCGCGCCTTCACGTCCCCCGGGGACAGGGGGCGGCGCAGCAGGACGTTGTCGCGCAGGTGGATCTGCGCGGCGGCCACGTACGTCTGTGCCCGCCACAACAGATCCGCCGTCGGGCCGGGGCCGGTCATGCCGCGACCAGGCGTTCGGGGCCGAAGGTGAAGTGCCACAGGGGCCGGTAACACTCCCAGGCCTTCGGGCGCAGCCCGGTCGGCCCGAGGATGTCCTCCAGGACGGTGCGGGCCTTCAGGTAGAAGGCGAGGTCGGTAGCCTCGGGGGCGCGGAGCCCGGCCATGATCCGGTTGTGGGCCTGGTAGACCTGGAGGTTGGGGAACTCGGTGATGTGCGGCGCGAGGTCGCGGATGCCGTCTGCCGTGGCGGGCAGGTCGTCGAGCCCGACGATGTAGGTGAACGAGGTGTCGTGTCCGGCGCGTACGGCTCGGCGCAGCACGCGCGGCATCTGCTTGCGGGTGAGTTCGGCCTTGGAGGCCTTCAGCAGCAGGTCTCGGCGGGTGAAGCACTCGGCGGTCATGCGCAGGACGAACGGGCCGGCCGTGCGGGCCAGGGTGTCGAAGGCGGTCTGGGTGCGCAGCACCGAGGTGAGGAACCCGATCCGCGCGGTGATGCCGGCCTCGGTGAGCACCGTGCGGAGGTCGCTGAGGTGGTCGACGGCGGCCTGTTCGCGTTCGAAGCAGCCCGTGGAGACAGTGACCTCTTCCAGGCCGGTCAGGGTGCCGGCCGGGTGCTGGTGGGCCATGGCGTCCAGGAGCTCACGGACGGCGCGCTGCTCGGACAGGCGGGGGTCGGCGGCGGCTTCGAGGGTGTTGGGGCAGAACGCGCAGCCGACGCAGCGGCTTCGGGCGTTGGGGTTGAGGGTGACGGCGCGGCCCTCGTTGCGAAAGTAGCCGCCCACGGCCTCGTCCGCGTCGACCCGTGTCACGGTCGCGACGGGGATCCCGGCGAGGAGGAGGGTGTCCTCGTCCAGGACGAACGGGGAGGTGGAGGCGTTCAGCGGGACGATCACCTGCCACGGCACCGCGGGCGTTGTCGCCAGGCGGATCAGGACCCGGGCGCGGTGCCGGTTGTGGGGCGAGCTGATGCCGTGGAGGTTGATCGCCATCAGCAGGGCGTCCTCGATGGGCACCGCGTAGCGGGCGGCGAGGGTGACCATGGCGTCTAAGTCGGTGGTGTGGGATTCACGCGGTGTGGTGGCAGGCACAGGGGTTTTCCATCCGGTCAAGGGGACGGACGCGGTGAACTTCCGTACGGTGCAGGCTGGTGTGCCCGCGGGCAAGAGGCCGTAGCGGGCCGACGGGTGGAGCGGTGGTGCCCGTCCCCGGCTGCTCGACCTGTCCAGGGTTGTTCAGCCGGGAACGGTTCCCCGGTCCGGCTGGTGCTGTCCTTCGGGGTGCCGGGCCCGGGGTTGGGGCCGGTGGAAGCGAGGCCCCGGGGCGCCGCGCTCCACCGGAGTTCACATGGTGGGGCGGGTGCGGGATCCGCAGCGGCAGGCCCACGATGGTGTGGTGCGGGCTGCCGGTCCGGAGGCGAGGGTGTGCGCCGTGTCGATAGCCGGCCCATGGGACGGCGGTGCTTCGGTGGGTGACTGATCCGGGGCGGTGATCGCGAGGGTGGTGATGGCGACGGGGGCGGCGCCGTCGGCCTGGTCGGCGCAGGAGAGGCCGAGGAGGGCTAGGCCGAGCACGTTGCCTGTCGTAAGCATCAAGCCAGCGATCACGTTTCCCTCCGGCCGGGCGTGCCGGCGCTTCCGGGGCGGACTCGGGCGGATGGGGCCATGTAACTCGCCCCAGTCGCCGGCGCTCACGACGTCGCCTCGCCGGTGGTCAGTTCAGCCCAGACCTGCTTGCCGGTCCTCAGCCGCGTGCTGCCCCATCGGGTGGTGAGCTGGTCGACAAGCTGGAGCCCGCGGCCGGCCTCGGCGTCGGGAGTGATCGCTGCGGGGGCGGGGAGGGCGCGGTTGGTGTCGGTGACCACGATCCGTACGTGGTCGGGGTGGCGGGTGACAGAGACGCCGATGCGGCGGGTGTGGGTGTGCTGGACCGCGTTCGTGACGAGCTCGGAGACGATCAGCCGTGCGTCGTCGATCAGGACATCGAGGGCCCAGGCGCGCAGGCAGAGGGTGACGTCGCGTCGGGCGCGGGAGGGCGCGGTGTCGCGGGGCGAGTAGCCGTCGCTGTAGCGCTGGGGTCCGGTGGGGGCTGCTTTCACGTCTTCCGCCAGGGCGCCGGTCACCGGGCGCCCTTGCTGGCGTCGGGGCGCTGTATGGCAGGGGCCGCGAGCGCGCGAGGCGAGCTGGTGCGGCCGTGCGCGGTGAGGGCCGGGTGGCAGGTCTGGGGAATGCGGGTGGTGCTCTGGCTCATGGGTGGCCTCGGCGAGTTGGGAGCGGGTGTCGGGTGCCTGGCCTCGTGTCCCTGACGGGGGTGGGGGCACGAGGCCGGCGGGCCGGGCCATGCTCGAACCCGGCCGTTCTGGGTCCGCGACCTTTCACCTCAGCGTGATCATCTGCTGACACTTGGTCACGGCGCCACAGTTGGAAG
Organism: Streptomyces sp. NPDC008121; assembly: GCF_042957155.1. Lineage (NCBI taxonomy): Bacteria > Bacillati > Actinomycetota > Actinomycetes > Kitasatosporales > Streptomycetaceae > Streptomyces > Streptomyces sp. NPDC008121. The sequence goes on from NZ_JBIBHT010000029.1 coordinate 13,785, forward strand.
GATGCACCCAATGACGCGATGCCTGCAACCATTGCAACCAAACTCCCAACGATTGCAGGTCTGTTCGATCGACTTCTGATCCCCGGGGCGGGCAGACTGACCCGGCAAGAGGACGCCGCGCCCCGAAAGGGGAAGATCCGCCCCCCGCACCGACCGGCTAGCCCGCAGAGAGGTTCAACTTCCCGTGCCCACACCGCCGCTTGTGCAGACCGTGCGCAGACGCCGTCTCGGCAGCGCGCTGCGAACCTTCAGGAAGAACGCCGGCTTCAACACTTCCGACAGCGCCGCTCAGGCCGTCGGCTGGGATGCCAGCAAGATCAACCGGATCGAGAACGCCAAGGCGCACCTGCCGATCAAGGACGTCGCGCCGCTCCTGAAGGCCTACGGGGTCATCGACGAGATGGTGGTCACCGCCATGGAGGAGCTGGCTCGGGACGCCAACAAGGTCGGCTGGTGGAGCAACTACGGCGACCTGCCTGAGACCAACTACAAGGACTACATCGGCCTGGAGGAGGACGCGGAGGACACCCGGATCTACCTCCCCGGGGTGCTCCCAGGCCTGCTGCAGATCCCTCCGTACGCCCGCGAGATCATCACCGCCACCGCCATCACCCGGACCGCGGACGAGGTCTCCGCGCTCGTGGAGATGCGCAAGAAGCGCCAGGCCATCCTCACCGACACCAGCCGGCCGGGCGGACCTCTCAAACTGTGGGCCGTCATCCACGAATCGACCCTGCACTACCGGTCGGCGACCCATCCCTCGCTGATGCGCGAGCAGCTGCGGCACCTGCTCGACATGGCCGACCAACCGAACATCACCATCCAGGTGATGCCGATACTCGCCACCCCTCACCCCGGGATGGCGGGCCCGTTCCACATCGTCAGGTTCCCCCACCCCTGGCCCACCGTGATCAGCGTGGAGAACATCCGCGGCGGGACCTTCGCCGAAGGCACCGACGACGTGAAGGTCTACGAAGCCGCCTTCGAGCGGATCGTGGCCGCAGCCCTCTCCGTCGACGACTCACGGGAGAAGATCAAAACCACCATGGAGAAGTCATGACCGACATGACCAGGCTGTCCGCCACCGACCTTCCCGAAGCGGAATGGCGCAAGTCGACGTTCAGCGACGCCGGCGAGCAGTGCGTCGAAATCGCCGACGTCAGGCCCGCCCGCGGCTTCGTCGCCGTCCGCGACTCGAAGTACCCGAACGGGCCGGCGCTGTCCTTCACCGAGGCGGCGTTCGCAGGCTTCCTGCGGCACGCAGTACACAGCCACACACCCACCGCCTGATCAGGCAGCGCACAGCCAATGCCCGGATCCCCCAGCCCGCAGCGGGGGGAATCCGGGCCCTTTCCTGAACGCGATACCGCCGGATGCCTGGGGTCGGTGAACGGTCGGAGGAGTCATACCGCCTCGCCCATACCAAGGCCCAGCAGCAGCTCAAGGCGGTCTGAACCGGGCCCACCCCAGTTCAGCCATTTGGGGCTTCGAACGTATGCACCGCAGTCCGGAACGCTCCCTGACCGGGTTGAGCAGGGTTGACCAGCACCACGAAGTCCGGCAGGGCTCCCGGAACGGGCCGCCCGTCCTTGTCCTGGCTGCCGGCTTCGGCCTGCCAGTCGATCAAGTGGACGACCACGGCATGGCGGCCCTCGGGCACGAGGTGTTCGATCACGCCATCCGGGGCGTCCCCGCTGACATCTTCGACGCCGCCCACGAGCGCGCGACCGCGGGAGACGAACAGGTAGGGCTGGGAAGCGACCAGCTGATGGGCTGCCTCCCGCTCGGTCAGCCGGGCCGGCGCGGCCGCAGTGCCCGAACGGACCAGAACACCGAACGCGCCGTCTCCGCCGACATTGAGCGGAACAAGAGCGCCCGCCTGGATGTGACGGACGATGTCCTCGTCGTCAAGGAGTTCGTCCTCCCAGGTGTCGTCATCGACGACGGCCTCGAACCGCTGCGGATCCCACAAGACGAGCATTCCGGCGTCCCTGGTCACCGTCACCGGAGCCTCATCAAAGGGCTGCCGAGCAGGCACTCGCTCCTCCGGTCATCTCGCTGGCTACATTCGAATCAGTTGATTCTCCAGCACAGGACCAGGACAGATCTGGCGGGGCCGCGTCATCCCAACACACGGGGCCACTTCAAGCCGCCACCACCGGATCCGGCGCAGGGAGGGCCGTCAGCGGTGGCCCAGCACGTTGACTACCCGTCCGTTGGGGTCACGGACGAAGAACCGGCGCACTCCCCACTCCTCATCCTGCAGGGGGTGAACGATCTCCGCGCCGCTCTCCCGCATAGCCGCGTATGCCGCGTCCACGTCGCTTACTTCAACGCTCATATCGGGAGTGACTGGTGCGGTCTTGTCACTGGCCATGAAGCTGATCTGCGCTGTCGGACTCGACGGAGAGGCGAGCGTCATGATCCAGCCGTGGTTCATGACTTCCTCGAACCCGAGCAGGCCGTAGAACTCCCGGCTCTCCTGCGCAGCCTCGGACTGGACATTGGGTACGACACGGCGAACGGTCATCGGTAACTCCAAGCTGGACAGCAGACCGGCGCTGGGGCTCTTCAGGAGTACTACGTCACACCGGCCGCCGCACGCACTTTGGCTACGCTCCCCAGAGGGAAGCCCCGTGGTGTCACGAGGCCATCGCGGCGTCGACTGTCTCCCGGATCTGCAGCACGTCGTCGACCCCCGTGATAACACACAGCCGCTGGACCTGCTTCGACGGTGCGGCCACGAACAGCTTTCCCGTCCGGTGGGTGAGGATCAGCAGGTTCAGGAAGGCCGAGTCCGCGAAGGACGTGGCCGGATCCCTCGCAGTGCGCACGGCGGACACGGACACACCGGCCCGCCCGAACGGCCTGCATGGCCGTGGCCACGCCGCCGACCAGGCCATCGTCGCCCTGAACCATGTCATCGCACGCCGCGTCCAGCCCTCGGCGGCCTGTTCCAGCGGCAGGCGTACCGCTCGATTCACCGGCGTCCGTAGAGCCGCTCGCGCAGGTACAGCAGAGCGACGGTGTCAGCGACAGCGGCCAGGTCGGCCAGCAGGGTGCGGATGCGGGCGTCATCGCCATCGCCGACCGCCCGCACGATGTGCTCAACGACGTCGCGGGCCCACGGGTCGACGCCCGACGGCTGCCACACAGTTGGACCGGCCGGACCGGCCTCGGGGTTCACTCCTCTTCTCCCGCCAAGACGCGGTCGGCCGCGTAGTGCGGGCAGGCCAGGCGGTGCCAGGTGACCGTGAGGCGGTCCCCGGCCGCGGCGAGAGTGCGCACCTGGCCGTCGGCCGGGCCCGCCGAGCAGTACTGGGCTTGCTTCGCTTTGACGGACATCGGAGATCAGGGGCTTGGGCCCCGGAAGGATGATGTTCATCATGGAGAGCATGGGGAAGAAGAGGAAGCCGCGTCCTCGCCGCTCGTTCACACCGCAGTTCAAGGCCGAGATCGTCGATCTGTGCCGGCGGGGTGACCGATCGGTCGGCCAGGTCGCCATGGACTTCGACTTGACCGAAACCGCGGTGAGGGACTGGGTCCGTCAGGCCCAGGTCGACGCGGGCGAACGTGACGGTCTGACCAGCAGCGAACGCGAGGAGCTGGCGGCGCTGCGGCGTGAGAACCGCCGCCTGCGCGAGGACGCCGGCATCCTCAGGCGTGCGACGGCTTTCTTCGCGACGGAGACCCGGTGAACGTGGACCCGTTCATCGAGGCGGAGAAAACCGCAGGTCACAACGTCAAACGGACGTGTGAACTCCTCAAGGTCTCCCGAACCGCCTACTACGC
>NZ_JBIBHT010000030.1:0-17228 GCF_042957155.1 Streptomyces sp. NPDC008121
GGCGGATCTTCCGCAGGTCCCGCTGCAGCCCCAACCGCATGACGTCAATCGCCAAGGCCGTCCTCACCCTGGAGCTGCAACGCTGAAGAAGCTCAGTGAGCTCGTGGCAGTGAGGGCGGGTCGGGAGCGGGTTGTTCTTGCAGGCTGCTGGCCCCCCGGTGAGGGTGTGCTGCTGACACCAGGCGGCAGTTTGCACTGTGGCGGCTGACGTGGTGCGGTACATCCTCAGGCGGCTGACTGTCATGAAGGCAGCACATCGCAGCCGACGGCCTGCGAGCACCGGTGCACAGCGCGCGGCTGACTGTCATGGACGTGAGAGATCGACGCGCGAGCGCTGTCATGGGGTGTTACAGCTGCAGATGGCGCACTGACACGGAAGCAAAGGTCGCAGGTGGGCCGGATCCGCCACCTCACCGTTGCCCTGCCCCCGCAGTACGCGGACCGGCTCTTCACCGCCCGTGAGCGGGGCGCCGGCGAACGCGAGCTCCAGGCAGTCGCCGCCGAAGCACTCAAGGACGTCTACTTCCAGGACGGCGGACGCCGCGCCGGGGGCCTGGAAGAAGTCCGTCTCACCGACGTTGAGCACATCGGGTTCGAGCTGTAGACCTGGCTTCAGGGCCCGGGTGGCTCGTTCCGCTCTGCACAGGCCACCTCCAGCGGTCGGCGCTGCCCCTCCGGATCCCGGATCTCACCCCGCGTGTCCGCGCACCCGGTATTCGGCCGGGAGATCGAATACCGGGAAGGCGGCGTCATCCGTGACTGCGGGCAGGGCCGTCACCCGTGGTGCAGCGGGGCTGGGCTCCTTCGCTCTTGCTGTGGCCGGCGGCGGAGCGGCGGGACGGGCGCGCGGGGGACGGCCCGCTCGGGCTGGCGTGCGAAGCCTGCATCAGGCTGCGTCCTTGATCGTGATATCGAACCGGTTGCCGTCCTCGGCCACCGTGCACTGGGGGCTGTTGTCTTCCTCAGGGAATACGCTGCACGTCACTGGATCACCCTTGAGGTAGGTGTCGATCCCGACCTGCCACCGCTTTCCGTTTTTGTCGTTGACTGTGTATTCCGTGTCCGTGCCCCAGGGGCTGCGCTGGTCGGAGAAGGGAGGCGTGGAGGCGGTCCAGGTGCTTTCCCCGCCCGGATCGATCACGGTGCTGTTTACGCTGCCGGGCGAATGAATGTAAGTCCCTGCGTGTGCTGAGGCCCGGGTGAGTGCCGCAGCGCTGGATGCCTCATTGTGCACCGTCACGAAGAGCGGGTTGCGCAGGTCAAGCTGTGTGGTGGAGAAGGCGCCTGCGGGTTCACCCGCTGCGTAGTAGTTGCTTCCCGGCCTCGACACAGCGGAGCTGGAATCCCAGTTTGCCGAGGTCGCATAGATAGCGACTCGGCCCTTGGAGTCCTTGAAGGTCAGCTCCACGGCCGGGTTATCCCAGGCCCAGTGGGTGACACCATATTCTCTGCTGTCGGTGTTGCCGAGAGTGTCGCCCACGCGGGGGAACCACAGATCAGCACGGTCTTCGATGGATTCCTCGGCCGGCCGGGACGAGTCCAGGACCCGCACGTTCGCGAGCGTCAGATTCTCCCCGGTGTTGTTGGTGACCCTGACCTTGTTGTAGATCAGGCCCTGCGCCTGAAGGCCGCCGTCATCCTGTGGCTGGGCGGGGCTGGCGGACACGGCGGGAGTCTGCGGTGCTGCCGAAGCTGCAGCGGCCCCCGCTCCTGAGAGACCTGCGGCAAGCGAGCCGGACACCAGAGTGATGATCGTGGCTTTCCTTGTGAAACGCATGCAAAAATCCTGACATTGAGGGCATTGCGTCCAATGGTGCGCGAAAAAGACCTGAGGGGTACTCCCGCAGTCGGCTGACCTAGGGGTCCGCACAGCCCGGACGACTGGCGGGCAGCAGTGGGTACTCTCCCGGCGGGATGTGCTGGCTTAAAGTCAGTGGTTCCCGGATGGAACAGGACTCTGGACGCTACGGCGGGACTCAGCGTGAGCCCGGCCGGCAGCTGGGCGGCCGGGCTCACTGGCTGCGCACGGGCGAGGGCTCACCGGCGCGGGCTCCTCGTGTCTTGCATCGTACGTGGTTACCCGGAGGGTGCCCCTATCTCCTTGGCCAAGGTGGATGGGTGCCGGTTCGGGCGTCTGGAACGATGTGCCTGGGATCGTTCCTTCCGTCTGCGGCGGGTGTGGCGGGCGAGTGTTCGTCGTGCTCGTCGACGATGCCGAGGGCGGTGCCGAGCGGGTGCGCGTCGACGCGACAGCCGGGCCCTCAACGTGCCCGCAGACAGAAACTTCCGCTTCGACCGAGAACAAAGGTCCCGTCAGCAAGCTGACGGGACCTCATGAAAGATCGAGGCTGGCCGGTGCGTTGGGCTACCTGTTTGCGCAGTTCGGGGAGCATGTCGTAGAGCTTGCCGCCCGGGCAGGATGTGGTGTTGACGTCCCTGTGGCTGGAGATGACGTTGACGTCGAGCACGGTGCCTGCCGGGTGCGGGTTGCTGCCGCCTCCTCCGCCCGAGACAAGCTGCGTGGAGCCTTCGGGGTCCATCTGGTACTGGCTGCCCTTCCAGGCGAGCACGTCGGCCAGGCTGCTGACCATCGCTTCGCTGGGCTGGGGGCCGGGGCCGGCGTCCCTGTTGTGGGGTTCGAAGCTGCCCAGCATGGCCACACCGAAGGAGCCGGTGTTGAAGCCCCGTGCGTGGCCTCCGGGAATGCCCGGGACCTCCGTGCCGGGCTGCATCTCGACGGAGCCCTTCCGGCCTTCCCAGATGCCGCCGAAGCGGTCGACAACAAAGTGGTACGGGAAGTCTCCGTAGCCGAGATTCCTGATGACGTGGACGTAGATGCCGTTGATGATCTGCGGCACCTCTTCCCGGGTGTAGGTGTTGCTTCCCGTTGCCGTGTGGTCCGTGTGGTGGACGACGGCGGCCTTGAGGGAGGGCTGCAGTTTGTACCCGGGGTCGGCCAGAGTCTCGTCGGCACCCCAGTCCTTGCGCAGCTTCACCTCCGGCTGCCCGGCCTGTGCAGTCCCCGCCTGGCGGCCGGAGGAAGACGCGGCGGTGCCCGGGGCAGGATCGATGAAGGACAGCCGCAGGTCCTGCGGCAGGCTGCCCTGCGGCGACGTGAAGCGGAGTTCTGCCCCGTCCGCATCGCCCGTATAGAAGGCCGGAGAGCCAGCCCGCTCCGCCTCCCCGGCCATACCTTCGTCAAGCTCCAGCGGCACCTCCCGCCACGGCTCCCAGGCGCCCTCCCGGTGGATCCGTGCCTGCGCGGTCAGCCCGTCACCGGCAGCAGAGTCCTTCTTCCAGCTGAGGCCGATCGAGGAGAAGTGCTTCCCGGTGATCTCCCCTGTGGTGAAGGTCTTGCCGGACGCGGCCTGTTCCGGCAAGGCGCTGGAGGGCGTGCCGGTGCCGCCGGTGAGCACGGTGTCTTCATTCTGGGAGTGATCACCCGCCTTTGCCGCAATAGCGGGAGATGCGGTGCTGGTGCCCGCCAAGGCAATGGGCGCTGTCAGCGACACTGTTCCGAGAACAATCACAGGGATCTTCTTTGCAGATTTTCATGGAATTCCCTAGGCGGTACCCAGATTTTTCCGAATCGCAAAGAGGGACTGGGTGTATGCCTGGTAGCGAATAGATTCCCTACCATGCTCACATGCAGACACATTACGGCTGGTCCCCCGACCGGAGATCTCGCAGATGACAAGCCCCATGGGCTCAGTGGCGGGCCCTGAGGCCGCCCCCGCCCATGCGCTGGTTCCCGGATTTCCGGAGGTATGACGCGGCTGCTCTTCTGCGTGCTCAGGCGCAGAGCAACCAGCAGAGGGTGCCGGGGTGGCGCCGATACCATATCCGGCTGAAGGGTCTGCGGCTGCGCCCACAGGCGGTGGACTGTGGACTGCCTGGTGCGGGGGCCGGCCGGCCGGCGAAAGCGGCGACGGGGACGGGAGAGGATGGGGAGTAGATCCTGTCACTTGAAGGAGCCGCAATGAGTGTCCGTCGTCGCAGAGCAGCTGTTATCGCAGTGCTGGCCGGGATTGCAGCGGGGGGCATGGCCGGCTCGGCCGCCGCTGCTGAACGTCCGCCGGTTCCGGCGGCTGCGGTTTCATCCCTCCCGGATCCCGGTCCCAGTGCCTCTCAGGCTGCCCAGGGGATGTACTCGGCTATCACGGTAAACAATTACACTGGGCATGATCTCAAGATTACGAAGATAGAATTCAAGGGGCCTGACGGCACCGATTGGTCTCCCAGCGACGCGTTCACTGAGGAAGAGGAGTGGAAGCCGCAGGTGGGTGATTCACTGACCACTGGCAGGACTTTCGGGGCCATATTCTATATATGGCAGCCGGAGATCCGGATCACGGCTGCCGACGAATCAGGGAATACTCTTGAATTCGGAGTGAAAACAACTTTCGGAGGTGCTGTATTCACCTCCGCTCACTCAGATAATTTCCTTGTCAAGTTCATTCTGGACAAGTCCGGTCCCTACACCGCGTCGGTTGACATAGTCAAGAAGAACCCCTGAGGCACTTGCTATTCGGCGGTTGCTCTTCAGTGGTTCGGCGTTTTGTCTTCAGTAGGTGTTGCGGCTTTGTGAACTGCTGCTTTGTGGTGGTGGGGGGGGGCTGGTTTTGCTGATGGTTTGACGCCGATTTACCGGTGAAGAGTGGAGCTGAAGCGGGGGTGGGGTTGGCGCTGAGTCTGTGGGTAGGCCGATGCGTGAGTGTCTCCTGATGGGCGGTGGTTGCTGTGTTGTCGGGAGCGGTCCCTGTGGCGGAGGTGCTGGGGTTGGTCTCCTGCTTCCGCGGGGGTTAGGTGAGGTCTCGTGTTTCCCAGCCGGGTGGGAGTTTGGGGAGGCCGATGAGGGCGTCGATGCCGAGGTGTTCGAGGAGGAGCGCTTTCAGGTGTCGGCCGTCGATGAGTTCCATGCGGCCGGTGCGGTGGGCGAAGTCGTGGCTGGCTTTGCCGAACCAGGCTGTGGTGACGACGATGCCCTTGGCTGCTGCTTTGTCGTGCATGACGTCGGCGAGGGCGCGGACAGCTTCGGCGGGAACGGAACGGCGTCCTGCCCCAGGAGCAGAAGGAGGCCGAGGACGCGCGGCGCGCGGCCGAGCTGGAGAGGATCGCGGACGCCGAGGAGCGCGAGCGGCAGCGTGTCCTGGACGCCGAGGAGGCCGAGGCGGACGCGAAGGTGCGGCGCATGAGCATCGCGGCGAAGGTCACGACCGCCGAGCACGAGATCGCCGCGCAGACGTCGGCCGCCGCAGCACAGGGCCCGTGCGACGGAGACGACGGCGACCACCGGCGCCGAGACCGCCGCGCACGCCGCGCGCCTGGCGGCGGAGGCCGCCCGCCGGCAGGCGGAGCGCTCAGCGCAGGCCCTGGAGCGGGCCGCCGCCCGCGAGGAGGAGGCGGACAGGACCGCCGCGGAGGCCGAGGCGATCGCCCGTACCGAGGCCGCGAACCGGACCGCCGCAGAGGACCGCAAGGCGGCCGCCGAAGCCGACGAGCAGGCCGCGCGGAAGACGGCCGCCGCTCTGCGGAGCGAGGCGGAGGCCGAGCGCCTGGATGCGGAGCGCGCCGAATCCGCGCTCCGCACGGCGGAGGCCGAGCGGCAGACGGCGCTCCTGACACGCGCCGCCGCGCAGGCCCGCGAAGAGGCCGCGCGTTACGAGCTGGCCGCACAGGAAGCCGAGGACGCCGCCCGCCTGTCCCCCCGCGCGGAACGGAAGGTCGCCCGCATGATCCTGGCCGCCCACGCCGCCGTCCCGGCCGGGCAGCGGCCCGCGCAGCCGGACATGTACGCCGTCACCCTGGAACAGGTCGGCGACGCGCTCGGTGTCGCCCGCACCGCCGCGAGCGAGCGCTGCCAGGCCGCCTACGACCTGATCCTGAACGGCTACACCGGCTGACCCGGTGTCACGTGCGATGTGCCGGCTTCCTGTCAGTGAGCTCGTGGCAGTGAGGACGGGTCGGGAGCGGGTTGTTCTTGCAGGCTGCTGGCCCCCCGGCGATGGTGTGCTGCTGACACGAGGCGGCAGTTTGCGCTGTGGCGGCTGACGTGGTGCGGTACATCCTCAGGCGGCTGACTGTCATGACGGCAGCACATCGCACCCTGATGGTCCATCGCATCCCTCAATCGCCTGACCGCCTGGCAGCAGGCCGGAAGGCAGCATGAGAGAGCACGACCTCTGTCCGTCCTCGTGGCGGCATAGGCACTCAGCTACGAGAGAAGACCATCCATGAGTAGTTCCCGTATGCGGCGCAGCATCCTCGCAGTGGTTGCCGGTGCTGCGATCGTGGTTCCGGCCACGCTTGCCGTGAGTCCGGCCTCCGCTGCCGACGGCCCGGTGAAGCCTGGGCCGACGGTGTCCGCGGCGGTGCAGGGTGAGGCAGACGACGTATCGGCGCAGATCAGCCGGGAATTCACCATCACCAATGCCACCGGGAACAGGGTACAGCTCGACCGCGTCGAAACGGACGGAGATTTCCAGGACGGCCGCCCTGCAGACAGCAGCGTCATCGATCCAGAGGGTCCTCCTCATGTCTTCCACATGACCTGGTGGTTCGCGCAGCACAAGGCCGCTACGGCGTATTACACCGTTCTCGGCGATGATTCTCAGCCTATTGGCAGCTTCTCAGTAAAGATGGAGGTTGACGGCGTGGGGAACCAGACCGCATCCGCATCCGGTTCCGGAACCGGATGGAGAGTGGAGGCCGTCGGCAACACCCAGCTGAAGGTACGCAAGGCCGAACAGAAGAAATTCGAGGGGTCGGGCCGTCAAGCCTATAAGGCACATCTAGCGGCACTCGAAGAAATGGCGCGTTTCTCGGATAGCTGCCGCGAGATTTCCCATCGCGAGTTTGAATGGGGCGGCCTCTGGTTGTCAGAGGTCCAGGCAGAATGCTGACCTCAGTCGTTGAACCGTCAGTCAATACTGGGTGCTGACCGCTGCAACCAGGGCGGGCTCGTGAAAACCCGGACCGTGCCCGGGCGGCCTGCGGAGGCTACGTCTGCTTCGAGGACGAGGCAGGCCTCACCCGCAGGCCGCCCCGCGGACGCACCTGGGCACGGCGGGGCCGCGCACCCCGGTCGTGACGGTCAGGGACGCCGCTCGGGCCGCCTCTCGGTCGCCGGACTGATCGCGATGCGGCCCGGCTCCCGCACCCGCCTGTCCTACTGCCTCCTCGCCCACCCCGGCGGCAGCACGAAACGCCGCAGCATGAGCGAGAACGACTTCATCGCCCTCATCGACGGCATGCACCACCTCGTGCGTGCCCGCTCGTCCTGGTCTGGGACCGGCTCAACACCTACGTCTCCCGCCGCATGCGGCAGATGATCGACGACCGGGAGTGGCTGACGGTGTTCCTGCTGCCCGCCTACGCACCCGGCCGTCGACGTCGTCGCCGTGGTGTACGTGATGCGCGGCGCCTTCAAGCGCCACCACCTGCTCGCCGAAGCCCGCCGCCACCTCTCCTCCGTCCTACGAGGCCGCCCCCACCAGCCCGGCCTGGACAAGAGAATCGTGCAGACGGCCGTCGACGACTACACCCGCCCGGCAAGCCGGCGGATGATGACCGCCGACCTGCGCGCCCTGTACCCCCGCGACACCGAGGACGAGGCCGTGCTGCGCGCGCTGACCCGCAACCGGTCCGCCACTCCGTACCAGCGGGCACGCCTCGCGGCTGGCGCCCTGACCGCCCGGGTCCACGCCGTACGCCTCGCGGACCGCCTGAACTCCCGGACCCGGCAGCGTACCCTCACCGTGCCGACCACCCCGAGCCCGGGGCGGAAGGCCGGCCCGGACCTGGAACCATGACGGACGTTGCCGCGGTGGAGCTGACCAGCCGGACGCTGGAGACCGCCGCCGCCGAGATCGCCGCCCGGCTCCAGGCCGGGATCCGGGAACGAGCCGCCGCCCGCCGCCCTGCACCACAGCCCGCCCCAGCGACGTCCCCGCCACCGCACCCCCGCAGTCTGTCCAGCCCGCACCTGGCCGGACGCCACCCACCGGAGGAGTCGCATGACCATCAGGCCGCCCGCGGACCCGAGGATCGAAGCCGTCGCCGCCCGGCTGTATGAGGCGGCCCAGAAACGCGGCGGGCGCTGGGCAAGCCCAAGGGGAGCCTGGGCAAGCCGCCCGAACACCGGCTTGCCCACCCCCGGCCCTGGCCAGGCTGACCGATCACGAGTGACCGATGACCGGTCACCGCCTCGGCCGGGAGTTGCATGGACCGGTCACGGCGCTGACGTGCGGGTTGGCCGATCCCGGGAGACGGATCGGTCACGGCCGGACCGCCGACCGGTCACGGCTTCTGCTGGGCAAGCCATCGACATGAAGGGCTTGCCCAGCGTCCGGATCACGTGGCGGGACGGCCCCCGAAGTCGCGGCGTCACCCTCCGGGACGCAGACGCCCGGAGCCAGGCCGATGCCTCCTCGCCGGCCATGCACCGGAGCCATGAGACGAACCAAGCAGAGCAACACCGGGCCTGTGCACAGCGATGCGGGGGACATGTGGCACGCCTTCGCCTCCCTCCGTCAGACCCACTCCGAACCCGTCGGGTGCCTGGTCCCCTTCGAGCGAGCTGACGCGCTGCTCTCCCTCGCCTGGCCCGGTGACATCGGCTGCACCGCGCGAGTGGAGCTGTCCGGCGGGGAGACGACGGGCCACGTCCACGATCTGATCACCACGGTCACCCGCGGCATCGCCTACGAACTGGGCGCCGCCGCGCCGGGCACCGCGCTGGAGATCCTGCTCGGCAAGCGCCACCAGCTCGCCCTCCGCACCGGCCACGTGGACGGCCTCACCCAACTCCTGCGCGACGCCGTCACCACCATCGACGCGCACGGTACGCCCGGCGGGCAACTGTGCTCCCACTGCCACGGCACCGGGCGTGCTCACCCCCTGTGGGCGCCGGCGGCCGGGCAGGCCTGAGCGCCTGGGCAAGCCCTCCGCGAAGGCGGCTTGCCCAGGGGCCTGTGGCTATGGGCTTCCCGTCCCGGGCGCAGGACGTCGGCGTAGATCCGGGCCCGCACGCCGGGCTCGCCGGGATCCCGGCGCATCGGGCCGATGCCCGAAGTTGCCCAGCGCTCTTCCAGCGCGGCCATGACGGCCCGGACGGTGTCCTCGTCCCCGCCGGTGATGTCCAGGACCACCAGGCCCGGCTCCGCGATGTGCTGCTTGTTGATCGGCTTCATGTCCGCTGCGACGGCGGGGGACCGGAGGGGGTTCGCCGTCGGCTTCGGTTCCACCCGCACGAGGGAGTGGAACGGCGCCGCCGGCCCTGAAGGTCGGGAGCCCCGCTGAGCCTTGCGAGAGGTTGCACCGGAGGGCGGCTGGAGGGTTGTCTGCACGGTTGCACTAGGCGGGGGACCGCAGGTGTGACCGGAGGTGGGACCCCCCGAATCTGCTGATCTTGTATTCGCGCAGGTCAGATGCCGTGGGCAAGCCCCCTTCGGAAGACGACACCTCTTTGTACGCGGTAGCCGTACGAGAGGTTGGTCCTGTGGGGGCGGGGCGTGGGGCGGTGCTGACGGACTCTCCGAACTGGCTGCGACCAACCGTGTCCGTCCCGCTACGGTGCTCGTTGATCGGCTCCGACTGCACGGGGGAACCCTTGATGGTGACGGCTCGACACACACGCACAGCAGTGCCGAAGGCGCCGGCCACCACCCCGCCCGCCACGACCACTGCCGCGCCCGCTCCGGCGACGACGTCGGCCGATCCGCAGGCGGCGGAGAAGAAGGCCGTCCTGGCGTCCTTCGAAGGGATGTGGACCGAGCAGGGCAAGGCGAACGCGAAGGCCGACGCCAAAGGCACGGCGCTGCGGAAGTACACGGCGCTCGACGCGCTGTCGAAGATCGAGAACAACCTCGCGAGGATGCGGCAGTCAGGGATCGTCATCCGGGGCGAACTCGGGCACAGCGGCACCGCCGTGACGACGCTCGACCTGACCCCCAGGACCCCGAAGGCCGTCGTGACCACCTGCGTGGACCTGTCCACCTACGAGCGGTACGACACCCGGGCGAAGAAGACGATCCCCCTGCCCTCGAACCAACCGGTGCGCTACCTGATGACCATCCACACAGAGAAGTGGCCCACGGGATGGATTGTGACCGACCTTCAGCAGGAAGGGGCCCGCACATGCTGACGCGGCGCGCGGTGGCAGCCGCGGGCGTGCTCCTGGCCACCGTCCTCACCCCGGCCGCGCACGCCGGCGGCCCCGGCGGCGGGGTCTGCAAGGACGGGGACACTGTACGTCTCGGTGTGCGCCGAGGACGGGACGCTCTCCGGCGGCTCCTCGGGCAGCTCGGGCACGACGATCCCGGTCGGCGCCGGCTCCGGGGCCGGCTCCTCGGGCGGCGGATCCTCGGCGCCGCCGTGCACGTACGAGAAGCTCGACCCCCAGCCTCCGGCGGAGAACCTGGCGTGGGAGGGCAAGACCCCGGCAGACGGCGCGGTCTACCGGGTGAACTGTCCCGACTCCGGCCGGATCGGCGTCGTCTTCGTCCCCTCCGCCGGTGCCGCGCCCGCGCCCCGGATCGACCCGGAGGTTCTGGCGCGCCGTGCGGTCGACTCGATGCGGCTTACGGGCCCGGCGGTCGCGTCGCCGCGTTCGGCGGGGACGTATCTGGTCGGGATACCGATGTGGATGTGGGTCACGCCGTCCCCGAACACGTTCGGTCCGGTGTCGGCGTCCGCGACCGCTGGCGGCGTCACCATGACCGCCACGGCGAAGGTTTCGTCGGTCCGCTGGGACATGGGCGACGGCAAGGTGATCACCTGCGCCGGGCCCGGCACCCGCTACACCCCGGACCGGGGCAAGACCCCGTCCCCGACGTGCGGACACCTCTACGAGCGCGCCGCCTACGACAAGCCGAACGAGCGCTACGCGGGCCGCGCGACCGCGACGTGGACCATCGAGTGGGAGGCGCCCGCCCTCGGGGACGCCGGGGCTCTGACCGAGGCCCGGGAGAGCACGTTCACCGTCCGCGTCGTCGAGATGCAGGCGCTGAACGTCCGCTGACCGACCGGCCGTCTGACCGGTCGTGGTGAGTCCGGCGTGTGTGCCGAGGCGTGCGGGCAAGGCTCCGCATTCCACCAGGGAGGCCCGGTCGGCGAGTTGGGCTCCGCGTACTCCGGTGAACAGGGCGTGGTGGTGACGTCGATGCCTGCATATACGAAGGTCGCGCGGATGCGTTCGGTGAGGTCTTTGAGGAGGTCGGCGGTTTCCGCGTGGGTGGTGGTGCGGGGGTTGAGCCGGTGGATCCCGTCGATGAGGATGAGGCGTACGCCGGTGTGGTTGTAGGTGTGGCAGACGGCGTCGGTGATCTGGGCCTGGGACATCCGGCCGGTCACGGGGATGCCGAGGTAGCGGGCGAACTCGGTCGCGAGGGCTTTCGCACTTGCCGCAGGTGGGCCAGCATTCACATCAGCTTCATGACCGAATATTCGACTCTGGCATAGTATGGGTACGGGTACGTACCCGTACCCTCTACGTGTGGAGGGAGCCCGATGATGCCTGACGCCAATGTCCGCATTCCCGAGGAAGCCCGCGACCGGCTTGCCGCCATAGCCGCGGCGGAGGGCCTATCGCTGCGGGCCTACCTGGCCCGGCTCGCTGAAACCATGCTCACCCCGGAGGAGCGGGCCGCGCGGGCGGAGCTGGCCCGGTCCGCGCTGAAGACGTGGAACGGCTACGCGCCCACTCCTGCTGAGGAGCAGGACCTCGACAACGAGCTCGACCGGCGGCTGGCTCAGGCGGCCGCCCGGTGAGCGACGCCATGCACATCGTCCTGGACGACACCGCGATGGCAGCGGCCGGCCAGGGCAACGTTCTCGCCTCGCGCCTCATCCATCGCGCCCACGCCCAGGCCGGCTGGTACCTGTACGCCCCCGCGTGCGCGCTCGTGGAAGCCGACCGTGCCCGGCCCGGCACGGCGGAACACCTTGTCGCACTGCCGGGCATCACTGTGCTCGACCTGGACCTTCCAGCTGCTTTGGCGGTGGCCCGGCAGGACACCTGGGCGGTGGCCCACTGCCAGTACGCAGCCCAGCCGACCGCGGACCGCCCCGACGGGGCGATCATCGCCACCACCGCACCCGACCGGTGGATCGGTGAGCCGGTTCGTGTCCTCGACCTTACGCCCTGACGACGTCGGCTGGTGGCTACGAAGCAGGCCGGACCGCAGCAACGGTCCGGCCTGTGGCCCCCTGCCCGTGCACCCGAACAGGAGACCTCCAGTGTCCACCTTCCCGGCCAGCGGCCCTCCGCCGGGCCGGACGATTTCGACGACGAGAGCACCGGCACGCGGTCCGGCGACGTGCTGCGCCGGCCCCCGCAGAGCCTTGAGGCCGAACAGGCCGTTCTCGGCACCCTGATGAGCCACCGGCGCCGTCGGGCGGTACTTCGCCGAGACCTTGGAGACGGGCATCACGGCGCGGGACTACTACCGGCCCGCCCGCGTGCTGATCCACCGCGCCGTCTGCGACCTGCACCAGGCCGGGGAGCCGGTCGACCCGGTCACCGTCGCCGAGGAACTGACCCGGCGCGGCGAGCTGGCCAGAGCGGGCGGCGCGGCCTATCTGCACACCTGCGTTCAGGCGGTGCCCACCACTGCGAACGGGTCGGCGTACGCGGAGATCGTGCGGGCCAAGGCCTACCGCCGTGCGGCGATTGAGTCGGCGCAGAAGATCCTCCAGTACGCCTACAGCGAGGAGGGCGACGACGACGACGTCCGCGGCCTGGTCGAGCAGGAACTCACGGCGATCGCGCCGGGCATGCCCGGCCTGAACACCGCACCGCCCTCCGTGAGCGATCTCTACCTCGGGTTCGTCTCCGAGCTGGAGGAGATCCAGAACGGCCGCAAGATCGGCCTGACCTACGGGCTGCCCGACCTGGACGCGGTGACGTCCGGGATGCGCCCGGGGAACGTCACCGTTGTTGCCGCGCAGTCCGGCGTGGGCAAGTCGACCTTCGCCCTGAACGCCGCCGTGGCGGCCGCGAAGCCCGGGGCGAAGGTGATGTTCTCCTCGCTGGAGATGAGCAGCACCGAGCTAATGCAGAAGATCGCCGCCGCCGAGGGCCTGATCCCGCTGCACCACCTCACCCGGCAAGGCGGCCTCACCCCCGAGGGCTGGGCCGAGGTCGAGCGCCTGGGGCGCGAGCTGTTCCGGACCCTCCCGCTGCGGGTCTACCGGCCCGACGGCGCGGCCCTGCGCGACATCGAGTCCGCCGCCCGCGCCTGCGCCCGTGACGGACGTCCTGGTGGTGGACTACGTCCAGCTCGTCGAGGTCGAGCAGACCCGCAACACCAGCCGCGAACAGGCCGTCGCCGCCGTCTCACGGGGCCTGAAGAACCTCTCCGTCCAGCTCGGCTGCCACGTGATCGCCCTCTCCCAGCTCAACGACGAGGGGCTGATGCGCGAGTCCCGGGCCATCAAGAACGACGCCTCCGTGGTGCTCAAGGTCGAACGCCCCGACATGGACGAACCCGAATCCCCGCGCGCCGGCGAAGTCGACCTCGTGATCGAGAAAAACAGGTTCGGACCCCGAGCCACTCTCACCGCTGCCGCACAGCTCCACTACTCCAGGTTCGTGGATATGGGACAGGCGTGATCCAAAAAAGCCCCCTGCGCGGTCGCCTGCCGCCCTTTCCGCCCCACCCAAGTCTCTTTGGGTGGGGCGGCTGGTGAAAGGGCGTCAGATCACCGCACAGAGCCCCGCCCCTGTACCGGGTGCGCTTCGACCTACCGAGTTCATGTGAGGCCGCGCACCGAGAGGAACCTGCTCCACTCCTTCACGGCGTCCTCCGCGATCTCCAGAACGTCGTACTCCTTGCCTCCGGATGCAACGTAGAAACGGTGCGCGGAGCTCCCCGTCCCGGCGAAGACGGATACGTCGTTCCGCGCGATCGTCGTGGAGGCGTCACCGGTCCGGGTTCGGTCTGGCCGCAGCGTGAGGTGCTTCGAGCCGTTGGCGAGATCTGCACAGAGCTGGAGCTTGGGGCATCTATTGATCAGTGCGTCCCCGTCAGCCTTCGTCACGGTGGTCGCCGAATCGTTGCCGACCCAGTCCTTGAGGTGGTGCACGGCCTCGAAGAACGACAGAACCCGGTCGACTGCAACGTCGGTGCCGCCATGGATGCCTCGGTACACGGCCTGTACGTCCGCTAGGCGACGACCTACCCGGTCCCATTGCGATTCCCAGCCCTGCCCAAGCATGAATCAAGTATCGCCCCTACCTCAGTCCGGGGATCGGGACCGCCCTGGTGTGTTGTGCGTTTCAGTTGTCGGGTCGCCGCCACCTCGAACGCTCAGTCACAATCAGCCGCAGCCTCGACAAAGCCCTCGAAGGGGCGTTCACCCGCCCCGTACCGAAATCCGCAGGCGCCCAGATGCGCTACCTCATCAAGCAGCACCACGGCAGAACCAAGGCCGTCGCCACCCTGCTCGGCGTCTCCCAGCGCACCGTGGAGCGCTACGTGAAAGACCAGATCAAGAAGCCCCGGCCGGACCTCGCCGCACGCATGGAGCGCGAGGTGAAACAGCGGTGGCAGCCTCAAGTCCGGGCCCGCGCCCGCAAGACAGCGGCGACTACGGGCGGCATCGTCATCGACACCCGTGCCCGCCTGGGTTGCACCGCCCCGATCGGCACCACCGACGAAACCCGCATCCGCCACCTCACCGTCGCCCTGTCCCCGCAGTACGCCGACCGGCTCTTCACCGCCCGTGAGCGGGGCGCCGGCGAACGCGAGCTCCAGGCGGTCGCCGCCGAAGCACTCAAGGACGTCTACTTCCAGGACGGCGGACGCCGCGCCGGGGACCTCGAAGAGGTCCCTCTCACCGACGTCGAGCACATCGAGTTCGAGCTGTAAAACCCCGCATTCACCGCGCCCCACCCGCGACTGTGACTGAGTCCTTCAGCTGGCGAGTGAGTGCTTTGGTTGGCGGAGGTGGCGCTCGCTTCCGCGGTGGAGGTGAGCGATGTGCTCACGCTACGTTGAAGAATGAGTGCCTGTAGTAGTTGTCCGGTTCTATTTTGTCCGGATCTGTCGGTGGCGGCGGGTAATCTGATCTGTTGATCGGATTCTGCCGTGTGGGCTTTGGAGCCCTTGATGAGCACGGTTCGCCGATCGGGAAGGGGATCGCTTCGTTGCTGTCCCTCGCACAGGAGGCGATAGACCGCCTCTACAGCACCGCTCGCCGTGTCCGGGGCGCGAGTGGCACCGACGCACCCGCCGCCGAGGAGAACCTCGTGCAGGCCGTGCGTGAGGCGCTGAAGGCCAGCGTCTCTCACAAGAGGATTCATCAGATCACTTGCCTCTCTATGGACCGCATCCGCATGCTGCGGCCGCCGGTGGCCCCCAGGCCTAGGCCTGGGGGCCAGCCCGCTGCTGGTTCTGCCCAAGTGGGTCGGCGAGAAGCTCGCCGCCATGAAGCGGTCCGAGGGCACCACGCCGCGGATCACGATCGTCTCGGGAGGTCTCCCCGGGCACGGTAAGCGCCGCTAAGTCCGGTTGCCCGGCTCCCCGCATCCACCGATGCGGGGAGCCGTTTTCCTGCCCCCTGTAAAGCACACCGTTTGGCTGTTTCGGTGAACACGCCTGCGTAGGTCAACGCGTGTTTCTCGTTGAAAGTCGCCGTGAATGCTCAGACTCGCCAACTGGAGCGCCCGGTCATAGCGACTCAGCCCCGGAACATTCACTCCGGGGCTGAGTTGTGCGCGTACCGCCACCGGCGGCGAATGGTGACCGTGATGGTCAGCCCCCCGTTGCGATGTGCCGGCTTCCTGTCAGTGAGCTCGTGGCAGTGAGGGCGGGTCGGGAGCGGGTTGTTCTTGCAGGCTGCTGCCCCCCCCCGGTGAGGGTGTGCTGCTGACACGAGGCGGCAGTTTGCGCTGTGGCGGCTGACGTGGTGCGGTACATCCTCAGGCGGCTGACTGTCATGAAGGCAGCACATCGCACTGGGTCTTCCGCCGATCAGCAGGAGTGACTCATCCGCTAGTGGGGCCGAGGAGCCGATACCTTTTTGTCTTCCTTTCCGGAACGATTACAGAAATATTGATTGCGACGATGCTTCCAGTCCGGATCTCTCCTGTGGAGAATTTTATGAAGAAGCGAACCAGAATGCTGGTGGGCGGCAGTATTGCTGCTGTTGCAGCCGCTGCTGGGCTGGTTTCCCCGGCTTACGCCGCAGACCATGTCTCTGCGGCAGCAGAGAATGAAGTATCGGTTACGGTAGAAAATCGCACCGATGACGTGCTCACGCTTGGGGCCGTCTCTCTCTCAGGGACCGCTGAATTTATCAAGTCTCCGGGTGTGGTGGGACAGACTGAAATCAACCCCTCCGGGCTCACCGATTGGTCTGTGAGAGCTCTTATGTCTAGAGATGCGATGGGCTGGGCAACTTACAAGGCGCCTAATGGTGATTCTATTCAGGTGGCGGCAGACTCATATAACCAGGTCACCTATTGCTGGGTGTCGGGCCCGGAGGACCGGCAGGACTCTCCTTCTCATGCCTGCAAGGTGGCGGGCACTCCAGAAAATCCATACGTGATTATCGCAGACAAAGGCTGAGCGGTAGGTGTGTCGGGACAGCTACTAACCTCCGTGAGACGGCGTCTCGCAGGGTGATCGGGGAACTCTGGGTCAGGTCCCGTCTGGCGGAGCCCCAAAGCTGTTGAGTGAGCTCAATTATTCAGCCTTGGCCGGGGTGGTGCTGCGGGAGCCCGATGAGGGGGCCGACGTAGCCCCCCGGCCCATGCCTTTCGGGGTGTGGCTCTGTTTCGCCATGAGTACATGGTGCATCAGATTCCAGACTTGATCCGTGCCTCAAAATGAAGCACGTGTGGAGCAGGTGGCTGTAGTCTCGAACCTGATCCGATGTCAGCTAGTAGCTCCCCCTCGACCCGGGCGCCCCCTCCCTCTCGCTGCCAGGGCCGTAGGCCCGTTGAGGCCTCGCGCAGCGGGGCCGGCCTGTGGGGGCGGAGCCCCCACAGAGGGCTGAAGCGCAGCGTAAGCCCAGGTCACGGCGCAGCCGGGACCGTGTCCCGCAACGCGGGACCTAGCTCCGAGAGCGCAGCGAACGGAGCGTCACCAGGACTGCGCAGCAGTCCTGGTGAGCGGACCGCGCAGCGGTCCGCTTCCGCTCACGCGGAGCGGGAGCGGAACACCCGCGCGCAGCGCGGGTGTTCGCTTGCACATCGCGAAGCGATGTGGTACCCGCGCCGCGGG
>NZ_JBIBHT010000031.1:0-15403 GCF_042957155.1 Streptomyces sp. NPDC008121
GGAACAACTCCCACAACTCATCCGGCACCAGCCGCTCGGCAAGACTCGTCATGCCCAGCACAACGAGCCAAACCGCCAAAGGAAACGACGTCTTACTACGACCGCAAACGCCGAGAGGGCAAACACCACGTCGCCGCTCTCATCGCGCTCGCCCGACGCCGCATCGACGTCCTCTTCGCCATGCTCCGCGACGGCACCTTCTACCACCCCCCCCCACACCGGCTACGGCTTGACGAAAACCACGGAGGCACCTTCCAGCAACATGACTCGGATGCCGCGCCCTGGTCGGCATTTCGCATGGCCGGACTCTGGCATTCTGTGGCGTTGTGTGACAATTCTGGAGAGAACGTCCTTGAGGGGTGCGCTTGAACGCGGGGAAGCAGAACGGCACGACGAGGACCGCCGCCGGAGTCTCGGTCGCGGTGCTTCTGCTTCTGACTGGGTGTGAGGTGCCCGGCATGCCGGAGGTCTACCGGCCGGCCCGTCCCGCCACCGGAGGGCCGTACACCTTCTACGTGAGCCCCGGCGGCGACGACCGGAACGACGGCATGTCGCCGGAGAAGCCCTGGCGGACGCTCGGCCGGGCCGATGAGGCGCGCTATCAGCCCGGCGACCGGCTGCTGCTCAAGGGCGGCGGGCGGTTCCGCGGCAGCCTCTCGCTGGGCAGGGAGGAGGCAGGCAGTCCGACGCGGCCTGTCGTGATCGATTCCTACGGCACGGGCCGCGCCACCATCGCTCCGCGCGGCACGTCAGGCATCACCGTGCACGACACGGCCGGCGTGGAGATCAGGAACATCGTGCTGGTCGGCGACCGCAGGGCGCTGCGCGAAGGAGTGGGGGTCGCCTTCCGGAATACGCTCCCCGGCGCCCGTCGACTCGATCACGTCAGACTCAGCAACGTGGAGGCCCGGGGGTTCCAGAACGGCATCAGCGTCGGCGCGGAGAAGGACGCCGTCGCCGGCTACGGTGACGTGCGGATCACCGATGTCGCCGTGCACCACAACCTCGAGGCGGGACTGGCCTTCTACGGGCCCGCGTTCAGACCCGGCCGCCCCGCCTATGCGCACGCGGGGCTCCGGATCGAACGGGTCAAGGCGTATTCCAACGCAGGCGACCCGCTGAGCGAGGACCGCAACACCGGCAGCGGGATCGCGCTTGGCAGCGTCCGGGACGCCACGGTAACGGGCTCGGAGGCGCACGACAACGGCGCACGGTCCGCCGCAGGTGCGGAGGAGGGCCCTGAGGGTATCTGGGTGTACGACTCCACCCGCGTGGTGCTGGAGAAGAACAGCTCCTACCGCAACCGCACCGGCTCACGGGTCGACGGCGGCGGTTTCGGCCTCGACAACAACGTGTCGTCCTCGGTGATGCAGTACAACCTCGCGTACGGCAACGACGGGCCGGGATTCCTCGTCTACTCCGGCCAGCCGACCGGCGCCCACAGGGACAACATCGTCCGCTTCAACATGAGCTGGGACGATGCACGCAAGCTGCCCGAGTACGGCGGCATCGTCGCCTATGGCTCCCGCATGATGAACCTGGACATCTACCACAACACGGTCGTGATGCGGACCGAGGGCCTGCCCTCCGCGCAGACCGCGGGTAACCGGCCGCCGGCGCTCCGGCTGCGCGACGGCATGCGCGACGTGCGCATCCACAACAACATCTTCGCCACCGACGGCGGCCCCCTGGTCGAGACCCAGTCGGCGTACGGCCCGAACACGCTCCGGCTCCAGGGTAACGACTACTACAGCTCGGGCACGTGGGTACTGGGGTGGGGCACGGAGCGCTTCACGTCGCTGGACGGGTGGCGCACCGCTTCCCGCCAGGAGATGCTGAACGGCCGGGCGACCGGCTCCACCGACGACCCCTGCCTGCCTGGCCTGGCCGCCCCGGTCAGTGACCGGGCGAGCGCCGGGGACCTGGTGCCCCGCTGCCAGGACGAGGTGCCCGTGGGCCTCGCCCCGAAGGCGCTGGGCGTCGACCTGGGCCCGGTCGACTACTTCGGCAACCCGTTCCCGAAGGCGCTGACAGTCGGAGCGGTGCAGTCCGCCGTCCAGCCCGGCACTGCCGGCTGAACCGGACAGCGCTTCGCCCTGCCGCCCTGCCGAGAGCCGGGCGGCCCAGCGTCCGATGGCCGCCGCCGTCGGGGATCCGGCCGAGTTTCTTCACGTCGACGTGGATCAGCTCGCCGGGCCGTTCGCGTTCGTAGCGGCGGATGACTGTTCCGGTCGGGCGGTCGATGAAGGCCAGCCGGTTGAGCCGGTGGCGGGTCAGGATGCGGTGCACGGTCGAGGCGGGCAGGCCCAGGATCGGGCCGATGCGGGCAGGGCCGAGTTTGTGGCTCTGCCGCAGGCCGCAGATGCTGGCTTCGACCGCGGCCGCAGTCGGTACGGCGTCGTGCGCGGCCGGCTCGGCCGGTCGTGCAGACCCGCGTCGCCCTCGGCCCGCGACCGGCGGATCCATTTGTGGGCCGTGGCCCGGGAGATACCCATCTCGGCGGCCACGTGGGCGGCCGGACGGCCTGAGCAGACACGTTCGACCAGCAGTCTCCTACCGAAGACGGTCAGCCGGGCATTACGGTGGGGCACGAAGACCTCCGTGCGGTGAGTTCCTAGACAGCTCCCACCACACCGGAGGTCTTCGCCATGTTCAAGACCTACCGCGTGTCAACAACGCTCGTGATCAATACATCTGGGCCCTGGAGGCCGGGAGTGCCGGCAGCCCCGTCGCCGCGGTGCGGCCCGGCTTACCGGCGGGGGAGGCGATCGTGGACCGCAGCGGCTCCCCGTCCCGGGCGGCCGACAGCCGGTCGGACAGCGCGCCCGTCGGCCCGTACGGCAGCGGGTCCGTGGGGGAGGGGCGGCCCAGAGCCTTGACGGTCCAGCCGGCCGCCCGCCACTCGTCGTGCGCGAGCGCGTTGCGCCCGTCGATGAGGACCGGCTCGCGCACCACGCGGGCCAGATTGACGGGGTCCACCTCGCGGTACTCGCCCCACTCGGTGAGGTGGAGCACGAGCTGCGCATGCCGGCATGCCGTCAGCAGGTCCGCGGTGTGCTGAAGCTGCGGGTGGGCGCGCCGGGCGTTCGCGGTGCCCTCCGGGTCGTGCACCCTGACCTCGGCGCCCAGCCCGTGCAGCGCAGCCGCGACCGCCAAGGCCGGCGAGTCGCGGACGTCGTCGCTGTTGGGCTTGAACGTGGCGCCCAGGACGGTCACCCGGCGGCCGGCCGCGTCACCGCCGAGCAGTCGGCGGGCCAGGGCGACGGTCCGGTCCCGCTGCCGCTTGTTGATCGCGTCGACCTGGTCGAGGAACGCCACCGCGGGCCCGACGCCGAGCTCCTGGGCGCGGGCTGTGAAGGCCCGGATGTCCTTGGGCAGGCAGCCGCCGCCGAAGCCCACGCCGGCGTTGAGGAACCGCCGGCCGATCCGGCTGTCGTGGCCGAGGGCGTCGGCGAGGGTGGCCACGTCCGCGCCCGCCGCGTCGCAGACCTCGGCCATGGCGTTGACGAACGAGATCTTGGTGGCGAGGAAGGAGTTGGCCGCCACCTTCACCAGCTCGGCAGTGTTCGGATCCGTGCTGATGTACGGGACCCCCGTCCCTAGGATCGGGGCGTACACCCGGCGCAGTGTCTCGTCGGCCTGCCGGCTGGTCACCCCCGCGACGAGCCGGTCGGGCCGCAGCGTGTCCTCGACCGCGAAGCCCTCGCGCAGGAACTCGGGGTTCCACGCCACCTCTGCCCGCACGTCGGCCGGTGTGAGTCCCGCGAGGCGTGCGGTCAGGCGCGCGGTCGTGCCCACCGGAACGGTCGACTTGCCGACCACCAGGCACGAGGCGGGCAGATGCGGCGCTAGCCCGTCGGCCACGGCGTCCACGTACCGCAGGTCGGCCGCCTGGGAGCCGGCTCGCTGCGGCGTGCCCACGCAGATGAAGTGGACCTCGCCGTGCAGCGCCGCCTCGCGGAGGCTGGTGGTGAAACGCAGGCGTCCGGAGGCGAGCGCCCGGGTCAGGACGTCGCCGAGTCCTGGTTCGTAGAACGGCGGCTGGCCCTCAGTGAGGGCCGTGATCTTCTCGACGTCGACGTCCATACCGAGGACGTCGTGGCCGATCTCGGCCATGCACGCGGCGTGCACGGCTCCGAGGTATCCCGTGCCGATGACGGTCAAGCGCATGCGTTGTTCTCCTGTCTGGGCGGAGGGGTACGGGAGGTGTCAGGGGGCGTAGCCGGACGGGTTCTGCTGCTGGAAGTTCCACGCGTCGCGGCACATCGCGGTCAGGTCACGCCGCGCGGTCCAGCCCCAGGCCGCGGCGACCCTCGCCGGATCGGCGACGAGTTCGGCGACGTCGCCGGGCCGGCGTCCGCTCACCCGGTACGGGATCGGCCGCCCCGAGACCCGCTCGAAGGTGCGCACGAGGTCGAGGACGGACGCGCCGCGCCCGGTACCGAGGTTGAAGACCCGCATTCCGGGCTCGTCGTCGATGTGGTCGAGAGCCGCGCGATGTCCCTCGGCGACGTCGACGACATGCACGTAGTCGCGGATCCCGGTGCCGTCCGGCGTGGGGAAGTTGTCGCCGAACACGCTGAGCTCCTCGCGGCGTCCGACGGCGACCTGGGTGAGGAACGGCATGATGTTGTTCGGCACGCCGAGCGGGTCCTCGCCGAGCAGTCCGCTGGGGTGGGCGCCGACGGGATTGAAGTACCGCAGCGCCAGCACCCGCAGTCCCGGCACGTGCCGGCACAGGTCGGCGAGGATCCGCTCGCAGGTCCACTTGGTGGTGGCGTAGGGGTTCGTCGGGGTGACCGGGGACTCCTCGGTCAGCGGGACGATGGTGGTGTCGCCGTAGACCGAGCAGGACGAGGAGAACACCAGCCTGTGGACCCCGTGGTCGTGCATCGCCGAGACCAGGGCCGTGGTGCCGCCGACATTGATGTCGTAGTACGTGAGCGGGATCCGCACCGACTCCCCGACGGCTTTCTTCGCCGCGAAGTGGACTACCGCGTCGATCGGGTGGCTCGCGAAGACGGTGTCCAGGGCGCGCCGGTCGCGCACGTCCGCGGTGTGGGCCGCGGCGATCGGGCGGCCCGCGATCTTCGCGACGCGTTCGAGTGCCTGGGGGGAGCTGTTGGAGTGGTCGTCGATCACGACGACCTCGTGGCCGGAGCGGAGCAGTTCGACACAGGTGTGGCTGCCGATGAAACCGGCGCCGCCGGTGACCAGGACCGTCTGGGGCACGGGGAATCTCATTTCTCGATCGGCCGCGGGGGCCGTCACCAGGCGTAGAAGCCGGTGAGGTAGGTGGGGAAGAGGGCGACGGCGAGTCCCAGCGGCAGCAGGCACAGCAGGCCGGCGACGAGCGGGAGCGCGGCCGTGCGCAGCGCGCGGAGGACGCAGGCACCGGTCGCGCGCGCGGTCTCCTTGACGTGGAGCACGCCGATCGCGAGAGTCACGACGCTGTACGAGGCGGAGCCCAGGATGCACAGGAAGACGTAGCCGACGGCGGGACCGGTGAGCAGGCCGACCAGGGCCGATCCCGACAGGAAGCTGGTGATCAGCAGGTAGGGGGCGACGGAGCGCAGCTGGAGCGGCTCCAGGCCGTCACGCTTCTTCGGCGTGACCTTGAAGGTGATCTGACGGGGCCGCAGCTTCTGCATCACCGCGGCGAGCACGCCCCACGCGACGTAGGGCCAGCGGGAGAGCCCGAAGAGCCAGATCTCCCAGCTGAAGACGGGGGAGTCCTTGGGGCGGAGCAGACCGCGGCGGCGGCAGAGCAGGGTCAGCAGGATCAGCCAGAGGGACATGCTCCAGAAATGCGCCAGGAAGTCGACATAGTTGACGTCGATCCAGGGGGCGCCAGTGATCGCGGCGATCGGCGGCAGCAGGATGCCCATGACGGTGGCCACGGCCAGCAGCGGGTAGAACATCAGCACCACGCCGAAGCGCAGCCGCAG
The DNA here is from genome assembly GCF_042957155.1 of Streptomyces sp. NPDC008121. Taxonomy (NCBI): domain Bacteria; kingdom Bacillati; phylum Actinomycetota; class Actinomycetes; order Kitasatosporales; family Streptomycetaceae; genus Streptomyces; species Streptomyces sp. NPDC008121. The sequence goes on from NZ_JBIBHT010000031.1 coordinate 5,949, forward strand.
CTTGAGGGGCATCCGGCCCAGATGGCGCGGCAGCATGCCCAGCAGCATCACGGCCAGGCTGCGCGACCACTGGAACTCCTGGGTGATCATCGCGCCGAAGGTGAGCGGGCCCTCACCGTGCGCCTCCGCATCGATCGCGAACGCGCCCTGCCAGCCGGCCGAGCTGAGCAGGAAGGTGGTCGAGAAATCCTCGGCGAGCTCGGGGCCGAGACCGCCGATGTCACGGAGCGCCTGGGTGCGGACTGCGTAGTGCGAGCCGATGCACACGGGCGCGAGGCCGCCGGAGTGCCCCAGCTGTACGGCCCCGTGGAACATGGCCTCGCGCTGCAGTCGGCCCCGGGCCGCCCAGGAGTCATCGGCATTGGAGTCGCAGACGCTGGGGGCGGCGACATAGCCGATGGCAGAGTCGGCGAAGGGCCGTACCACCTCGGCCAGGTACCGGGGCCCGGGGACGTGGTCGCAGTCGAGCTGGGCGACCACGTCGTAGTGGGCGTAACCCCAGTGGTCGTAAAAGAAGGCGAGGTTGCCCTCCTTGCACCGCGTGCGCCGCGGCCAGTCGGCCCGGTGGTAGTCGATACGGCCGCGCCGGCAGGAGACGTTGATGCCGTGCTCCCAGCACCACTCGAAGATTTCGTCGGTGGGGTCCTCGTCGCACAGCCAGACGTGGTAGGCGTATGGGAAGTCCTGGTCGAGCATCGCCTCCAGCGTGGTGCGGGCGAGGTCCCAGCTCTCCGACGGAGCGCGGGTGACAACGAACGCGGTGCGCAGCGCCGGTACGGCGACGGCCGGATCGAACCGCCGCATCCGGATCAGAGCTACGAGGAAGTACACGGGCAGGTAGGTCAGGTACAGCAGCAGGGCACTGTTGATGATCAGGCCGGGCCAGCCGATGCGGTGTGACGGCTGGAGCCACCACGTCCAGAACCAGGCCAGGCAGGCCGCCCAGCCGAGGGACAGCACCGCGACGAGAACGCGGTCGGAGCGCGAGAACGCCCGTACGAAACTGGCGGGAAGGGCGGTGAGTCGGCGCGACGGCAGCGCGAGGACGGGGCCGTCCGGACCGATGGAGGCCACCGCACCGTTCGACAGGTCTCGGATCTCCTTGCCCAGCGCGTCCCATTCCTCCGGTGAGCCGGGGTCCGGGGAGGGGAGCGGAAGTTCCTGGATAGTGCCGGGGTCTTGCTCCAACGACGTCATGGCAGCGAGTTCTCCAGGCGGTGCAACGGCGGACCTTGAATCGGGGGAGGGGGAATCCAGGCGGCCGCGGCACGGCCGGCGCACCGGCCGGCCGCGGCGCCGGGATCAGCCGTCCGAGGCGGACGGTCCGAGTGCGGCGGTGGAAGCCACGGCAGGGCCGGCGGCCGCCGGGCCCGGGATGCTCTGCTGCAAGCCGGGCCCGCCCCCCACCATGGCCAGCGGGACCGTGTCGCTCTGGGCGCCGCGGATCGCCGCGGCCGACGCGGTGAGCCGCTCCGGACGGGCGCGGAAGTATGCCACGGTCCGGCGCAAGCCCTCGGTAATGTCGATCTCCGGCTCCCAGCCCAGCTCCTCGCGGGCCCGGGCGATCACCGGGCGGCGGCGGGCCGGGTCGTCGACCGGCAGCGAATGGTGCTTCACCTCGGAGGCGGAGCCGGTCATCGCCAGGACGATTGAGGCGAGTTCGGAGACGGTGCGCTCGACGGGGTTGCCGAGGTTGAACGGGCCCATTGCTGAGGAGTCGAGGAGCGCGAGGAGCCCACGGACCAGGTCGTCGACGTAGCAAAAGCTCCGGGTCTGCCTGCCGTCTCCGTAAATGGTGAGCGGTTCACCGGTGAGGGCCTGGGTGATGAAGCTGGAGACCACCCTGCCGTCGTGCGGGCGCATCCGCGGACCGTAGGTGTTGAAGATCCGCGCGATGCCGACATCGAGGCGGTGCGTGCGGCGATACGCGGCAGACACCGCCTCGGCGTATCGTTTCGCCTCGTCGTAGACGCTGCGGGGCCCGATGGAGTTGACGTTGCCCCAGTACGCTTCCTCCTGCGGATGCACCAGGGGATCGCCGTAGACCTCGCTCGTCGAGGCGAGGATGAAGCGGGCGCCGTGACGCAGGGCCAGACGCAGGGCGTTCTCGGTGCCCCGGCTGCCGACCGCGAGGGTCTCCAGCGGACGGCGCAAGTAGTCGGGCGGGGAGGCAGGCGACGCAAGGTGGGCGACGGCATCGACGCGGCCGGCGGCCTCCACGCCCTCGCTCACGTCGGCGTGCAGGAATTCGAAGGACGGCTCCGACAGAAGATGGGCGATGTTCTCGGGGTCACCGGTCGAGAAATCGTCCAGGCACACCACCGAGTCGCCGCGCCGCAAGAGTGCCTCGCACAGGTGCGACCCAAGGAAACCACCGCCACCTGTCACGGCAACGCGCATGTGTTTCTCCAGAAATGAGAAGTGGTACGGCCGCACCCCGTGCGTCCGGTCAGCCACAGGGCAGATGACCGGACGATCTGACATGCGGAGCACCCTCGTAATTGCAGGACGAGAGTACGGCCATACGTAGACATTTCCGGGGAGGCAAATCGGGCACTGGACCGTTCGGCGGATACCGCCGGGGCCCGCCCACGGGGCCGCTGCCCAATCCGGAATTGCGCCCGCATCCGGAACCGGGCGGTTCGCCGGTGTCACACTCAGGGGTGAGACTGAGTCGCGTACGCCCGGCGCCCGGGTTCCGGCCTCAGCGCCGGCGTGCGCCGGCGGCGGACACCGGAACCCGCCACCCCCCTGTGCGGTCAACCCTCACGGCCCCCCGCACACCGCCCGTCCCAACCAGGAACTCCGCCAGAGTGCCGCTACCCCAATCGTGGTGAAGTACGACTGATACCCGACCTCACCGTCCACCAAGCAGCCGGCCATCGGCTCGACGAAGTACAGGTCGCCCGCGCCGCGGTACAGGCCCCCCGCAGCCCACGCTGCGATTCCCCCGCGCGGGGACGATCGCGGCCGCGCTGCCCGGCGGGTCCCCGCGTAGACCGGGTGCGGCCGGCGGGAGACGAACCACGCAGGCCTTCAGGGGTGCGTCATGGCTCGCCGCGAGGACCTCGGGGAACAGCCGGCGTCAGCGGACGGGCCTGGAAGCTGGCGCGGTAGCGCTGGGTGAGTGGTTCCGTGCCGGATTGCACGCGGGGGTTGTAACCGTTGCCTGGTGCGAACACCGGGGCATCTCCGCTGGCCGGGCCAGCTGCGGATACCCCCCAACCACGCAGATGCCCCGCCCGTCCTCCGCATCAACAGCAGACCCCGCCACACCCTACAGAGCTGCACCTGGAATCACTCCCGGCCTGCGGCTATTGAGGATGAAAAGGAATCAATGGCTTCGCGAAAGTAAATCATGGGTGGATTCGGTGCCCACCGGGCCGAAGGAAGGAGTGAACCCTTCCGGAGGGGACGTCATCTTCTTCAGGTTATTCACGATCTGCTCTTCTGCGGGAACGTATCGCCACTTGGTCAATTACGGCGCCATATTCCACGGTGCCCGCCCCAAACCGCGTAGTTAGCACGCTGGCTAGCTGCTTCATCCTGTCTCAAGCGTGCCTATGGTGATCAGCCGCTTGCTTGCTATGCGCTCCAGGCCAGGCACCTCTAGAACTGCATTCCAGGAACTACGTGCGTCGATGACTGCCTGCCCCCATGTCTGCGATGCGGCCCGCGTCCGGGGGAATGCAAGGCGGCGTTGCGCCGAGGTGACGGGCCGCAGGAGCACCGTGTCACGGTGCCGGCAGTGGTCAGTGGACGCACTTGAAGCGGGGCGGACGGTCGAGGGCGCAGCGGGCTTGCGGTGGGCTGTGCTCCTCCTCCCGGATGAAGCTTCCGGGGATTCCTTTGTGTCCCTGCTCCACGGGCAATACATGGTGATCGGCCGAGGTCCCTCGCCCGTGTTCCCTGTGGAGGCCGTCATGATGTCAGCACCCGCCCGTCATTCCCTCGTGTGGCTTCTGGCCGCAGGGTCCCTGGCCAGTACCGCCAGCTCGGTCCAGGCAACTGACAAAGACAGACGTGTGCACGTGGTCCTGCCGGGCCCTGGCGCCCCGATTCAGGCCGCTGTGAACCGAGCCCGTCCGGGAGACACGGTCCTCGTCCGCCCTGGCCGCTACCGCGAGACCGTGGTGGTGTCCAAGCCCCTGACCGTCATCGGCTCCGGCCAGGGCGAACGAGGCAGCCTTCTGACGCCCCCTGCCGGGTCAGGGAACGGTCCGTGCGGTGCGCCGTCAGGCTTCTGCATCACATCAGGCGCGCCAGCGGAGCGAACGGTGCGCAACGTAACTATCAAAAACTTTCGCATCCAGGACTTCGCAGGGAGCGGTGTCATCGGCATCGGCACGGAACGGCTCACCGTGAATGCGGTCAAGGCCGTAGACGACGAAGAGTATGGCGTGGCTTCCTTCCTAGGGCGGAAAACCGTCATCGCTGAAAGCACTGCCACCGGTGCTGAGGAGGCCGGACTGTATATCGGTGACTCACCGCATTCGCAGTCCAGGATCAGCGGCAACAGCGCCTTCGGGAACGGTGACGGCCTCCTCATCCGGGACTCAACAGACGTCACGGTCTCGCGGAACGCGTTGACGGACAACTGCGTCGGCCTCCTCGCAGCAAGCACGCAAGGCGCCTCAAGCGGACGGCTCGACATCCGCCATAACAAGGTGCACCGCAACACCGAGGCATGTCCTGCTCAAGAGATTGTTCCCCAGCGGTCCGGGATGGGAATCGCCATCGCCGGCAGCTTCGCGGTGCGCGTACACGGCAATGACGTCCGCGACAACAGGCCCACCGGTCCCACTGCCGCCTCCGGAGGCATCGTTGTTGTCTCCACAGCGGCCCTGGGGGGTGCAGATCCGCAGGATGTACAAGTCACCCGCAACACCGCGCTGAACAACGAGGCTGCCGACCTGGTGTGGGACCTCACGGGCAGCGGCATTGTGTTCAAGAACAACAGAAAGCGTACGTCCATCCCGCCCGGCTTGGACTGACTCTGCCAGTCCCTGGCCGGGAGATCTCAAGGAGTTCACGCGTCCGTTTGACGTTGTGACGCGCGGTTTTCTCCGGTTCGATGAACGGGTCCACGTTCACCGGGTCTCCGTTTCCGCGGAAACCTGGGCTTGATTCGCCTTGACGGACACTGTTGGTGTGGGGGTCGGGCCGCCACAGCGGTCTCGTATCCGGCGGGGCTGCGGTAGCCGAGGCTCATGTGGAGCCGGTGCAAGTTGAACCAGCTCTCGATCGATCAATTCGAATACCGGGGAGTGAGCGGCGGCCCCGCTGGACCAGGGCGGCTGTAGAGGACCTCCTGGCCATGACCGACCAGCAGGGCCAGCAGCAGCGCGGGTTCCCCGCCGGTCATGTCGATGGCCCAGGTGACCGCGCGGCCGTCGGCAAGGTCCAGGACGTGCCCGACCAGTTTCAGCAACTCGGGCTCGTCGTCGGCCACCCGCCGCGACAGCAGCGTCTTGTCTTCTGAGTCCAGGGCAAGGCTGTGATGACTCTTACCGCTGTCGATCCCCACCCATATCCGGCTCATCCTGCTCCTGACGTGCGTGTTTATTCGGTTCCTACCACGGACGAACTCGCGGGCACCGCTCTACAGCGACAGATTCGCACTTCCTAATCGGCGGCCGAGTCGTCGTAGGGTACTGAGCGGCGAAGCCAGGAGAGCCACGGACCGGCAGTGACCTGATAGCCACACCCAGTACCCCTGGCGACCCACCCTACGAATGGCTCGATCAACCCGAGCAAGAAGGTAGAGCGCCCTGACCGACAGAGCGGTCACCCCGTCGGCACAGCTCAACGATCCCGGCAGGAATCCGGCGCGAACGAGCGGCGAGGACGCGGCTTCCTCCTCTTCCCCATGCTCTCCATGATGAACATCATCCTTCCGGGGCTGAACCCCCTGATCTGATGTCCGTCAAAGCAAAGTAAGCCCACCAGAGGCATGTCCGCTCCGTCGGGTTACTCCCAGAGCACGAACCGGAGCAAACTCACCTGGCCCGGGCCGCAGAGGTATTCCCGATTGCCGCTTCCAGTGACTACCAGCAGCGGCTCGTGCACATGCTCAAAGAGAAACGAGCTGAGCAGGCGCTTGACTTCTGGCAGCGCGGCCTTTTCGACTGGCCCGAAGCTAAGCGCGCGATCTCCTTCAGGAAAGCGGCCTGCCTTCATGGTGTGCAAGGTCAGCCACTCGTTCTCCATCCAGAGCTGAGCAACGTACTGCGGTGACTGCGGCATGCCGCCATAATGACACCCGGTTGCTGCACGCCCGCACCGGAGAACCGGAGAGGCGATATTCGTCCCCGGTATGGCGGGACGTATAAACCGATCGGCATGCCGTCCGTCGGCTCGCCAGCGGCAGAGCCGAGGTGAGTGGCAGAGGACGGTGCTGCCCCCGAAGCCGGACGCGAGGCCCTTCGGGACTGGGCACGCTCGCGCCGGTCGTCGGGGCGGTGTGCGCGGCAGCTTTCCATCCGGGACGGGGCTCGCAGGTGGCCCTTGAGGTGGGGCGACCGCGACGCACGGCCGACGGCGGCTGCGGCGGAATGACGCTGCTCGGCATGGTCGGGGCGGCTGCACGCGATGCCTACTGCGGCACTGCCCCGGCCTGCAGCGTCCAGGCGTACCGTCCACCGGCGCCCCGGCACCTGTTCTTCGAGTTCGCTCACCATTGGCCTGTGTCATCCCGGCCTTCCTGTTGTCCTGTGCCCTCCTCGCGGCTAGTCCCCGCCGTGCCGGGCGGCTAGGCCACCATGGGCGGACGTAGGAGCAAAGGCAGGTGACCTCATTTGCTTCGGACTGGAGGACTTGCGGAGCAGTCCGGTTGTCTGCGCTCGGGCGGTGCGCCGTCCAGGAAGTCTTGGATCTCTCCGCAGGCGGGTCGTGCCCGAAGGCCGTGTGACTTCGTTTTCAGCCTCCATTCCCTCCAGGGAAGGCCTGGCCGGCGCAGGCTCCTCGCCGCCCGGATCGGGAAGTGCTGGTTCCTTCCACGACACCTCGACGTCTCCGACGTGGGATCTCATTGACGCGTGTAGCACGCCTCGACCGGAGCCGTTGAGTTCGGCGACGGCCTGCCCTCATCAGCCCGGACAGCCGCAGCGGCCCGCCGGTGAATCTGGCAGGCCGTCGCGGCAGAATGCGGGCTAACGGACGATGCTCAGCACTGTCTCCTGGCCAGGTATCGCTGCGTGGCCCTCACTCCTGAGACCGCCTTCGCTTACGATATTGTGCTTCACGTGTGACCCTCCGATAGGGGTTGACCACGTCTCGTAGGTCACCTTGCCCCATGGGTCCGCGAAGGTCAGCTGGACAGTCGGCGGTTGTACGGTGAAGTGCCCCGTAACCCCGTATGACTTTGTCTGACCGGGTTCAAGAACGTCCAGAGGCCTGGGAACCCATTTTCCGATGTTGTGCTCGATGGCTTGCTCGTAGGTCCAGGAGGAGGGGGTGACCTTCACCTGGATGAGGGTCTGGGTGTAGTTCGTCTTGTTATGGATCTGCACCGTGTTGTGGGCGGTCTGTGCCTTGACACCCTCCGGCTCGGCCCGCTCGGTTTCTGCTGCGGCCGAAGCCGCCGCAGCCTGTGTGGGCTGATCGGTAGCGGATGCTGCTCCTGCAAGTCCGGTGGCCAGACAGGCGGCCGCCGCCGCTGTAACAGCTGCTTTCCACGTGAATCGCATGGCGGGACCTTCCGTTGCAGGATCGGTGCTTTTCGCCTCAAGACTCCCAAAAAGGGCGCGACGGCACATCCGGCGCGAGGGCCTTTCCTCGGCCACCACCTGCCAGTCAATCGGAGGACAGGCAGGTGACGGCCGGGACCATCCGCGAGCTGCGGCAGCAGCTCAGGCTCCCTGTGTCTGACGGCGCCAGACGTTCCGGCGAGGGCGATCCAGGTCCAGGCGGCGCCCGGGGAGGCAGGCGACGTGTGGCCCTGGCCGTAAATGCAAGAAGGCCGTCTACGAATGCTGATGACTCGCCTCCCCCGCTCACCTGACAGTACTAAGGGAAAGAAGGCCTGCCCTTCTTCCTGACCCTCCTGGATCCGGCGAGGCGTGTACGACGCTCAGATCGCCGCAGCGCCCGGCTGGCGCGGTCGTCCGGGCGGCGGCGCAGCTCGGTCTACAGGTGCCGGCGGATGAGGTCGGCCGGCGTCCCGCCTCGGCGGTGAACGCGGGCACGCTGTCCTGCGCTGAGTGGCACCCTGCATGCGCTTTGTATAGCTCAGAGGTCGTTTTCTCCCGTTGTTTCATCCTGAAATCTGGTGTTTGGTCTGCAGTGTCGGGTCGCGCCAGGAGATGGCGTTCTCGCTGGTGAGGCGGCGGGTCATGAGGTCGGTCATGGCGATGTGGATCACGGCTTCGGAGCGGGTGGGCAGGGTTTCGTAGTCGCGTGCCAGGCGGCGGTGGAGCATGAGCCAGCCGTAGGTCCGCTCGACTGCCCACCGTTTCGGAATCGGAGTGAAACCCCTGGTCCCAGGCTTGCGGGCGGTGATCTCCATGTCGATGCCGAGGGTAGCGGCGTGCTCGACGAGGTGCTGGCGGTATCCGCCGTCGACCCAGACCTTCCGAATGCCCGGATGCTCGGCGGCGACCTGGTCCAGGAGCCGGGTGCCGGCGACGGAATCCTGCACGCTGGCCGCGGTGACCAGCACGGCGAGGAGGAGCCCGAGTTTGTCGGTGACGATGCTCCGCTTCCTGCCGACGATCTTCTTGCCCGCGTCGATGCCCTGGCCTGCGGCGGGCACGCTGGTGGAGGTCTTCACGCTCTGCGCGTCGATCACACACGCCGACGGCTCGCCGTCCCGCCCCTCCTTCTCCCGCAGAAGCTGCCGGAGAAGGCCGTTGAGCTGGGCGAACATGCCTGCGTCGGCCCATTTGGCGAAATAGCCATAGACCGTGTTCCAGTGCGGGAAGTCGTGCGGGAGGTAGCGCCACTGCACCCCGGTGCGGTCCACATACAAGATCGCGTCCATGATGTCGCGCAGATCGTGCTCGGGCGGCCGGCCGAAAGCCAGAGCCCTGCCACGGCGCTCCAAGCGCCAGGCCGAGAGCACGGGCTCGATCAACTCCCAGCGGGCATCGGACAGATCACTCGGATACGGACGTCGCTTCGGCATGCTTCCGGCGTACCGCGCCGGACCGAATGCGCCCAGGCGCAGAGCGATGACGACGGAAGCACACGATCGCGGAGACCGGACATCCTGGGATGAGACAGAAGTACGTAGCCTTCCGCCCCATCCACAACTCCACCCGTCCCACAGGGATCGACCGCCTCCACGACCTCAGCTGCACTGCAACCCTGCACTCCGAGAATCCGCTGATAAGCAGGCAGTGCAGATGAAAACGACCTCTTAGTGGGCGTTTACGTAGCACTTTTCTCGTATGCGAGGTCTGCTCATGCCCCAGTTTGATCGCCTCTGCCCGGTAGGAGGTGTGCATCCCCACCCG
>NZ_JBIBHT010000032.1:0-15286 GCF_042957155.1 Streptomyces sp. NPDC008121
GTTCGCCATGCTCCGCGACGGAACCTTCTACGAACCACGCATCCCCGAAGCAGCCATCGCATGACCAGCTCCGGCTTGACGAAGGACATAGAGGCACCCCCCGACGCCACCGGCTCGGCCGACGCCACGGGGTCAGTGGTGGGCGCGCCGCCGAAGCTGGCCCGGCCGGCTTCGGCCGGGTGATAACCGGCGCGGGGGCGGCGTTGCTCGCCGGAGCGAGAGTTTCGGCGGGTTCGTTCGCAGGCAGGTGGATGCGGGTGTCGCCGCGCCGCGGCCGCAACGTCGCGGCACTGGGGGAGATCCTCGTCGGCGAGGGCGGCCCTGACCTCACCTCGCGCTGCGGGCGAACCCCTTTACCCGGCGCTTCCTTCAGGTCTCCGCCGACATCATCCTCGACGCCAACCCCAGCCCCCAGGAAAAGGCCCCCGACGACGAGGACTCGGCCAGCTCCCGGGCGCTGTCCCGGCCGCTCACCAACGCGCTGACAAACGCCTTCACTCACCCGCACCACCTACACGCAGATCAACGACGGCCAGGTGGGCCCGACGACCGCGATCCAGCCGGGTGACCCGCTCTTCAGTGTTGGCTCCGCCTCCCGCTCCGAACACGTCGTGATGGCGATCGGCTACGGATACGCCGTACACGCGCCGAAGCCGAGCTGCGCCGTGGAGGTCACGAAGCAGGCCGACCTAGGGCCGATCCTCCTGGTCGTACGCGTCGTCTGAACGGCTGTGCACTGGGCCTCAGGCCGCGCACAATATCCGCGCTGCCTCCACCAACCAGATCGGCGTCCTGCCCGAATTCTGCCTCCCGGACACTGGCCGAGCTGAGAGCCCGGACCTGTGCGGGCGCTCTACGCCGGTAGCCCCGGCCGCGGGCGGACTAAACACCCGAGTATGACTACTGCACGGCTTCCGTCTGCTCGCAGAGCGACGACGAGCTTTGCGGTAGGCCGTCGGCAACCGGCTTCTATGGGAGGTGTCCCTCGGGTCGAGTGCCCGACTGTGTGGCCGATCGCGGCACCGTCGGCGCCGGCCTCGACGACGGTCACGGGTAGTCGCGTGGAGCTTTCGGTGCCGACATCTGGCTGTCAGACCGCCGGGGACGCGTGCTCCGGGATGCCCGGTGGAAGGCTCACTGTCGATCAGCACCGTGTTGACCAGGAAGGGCAGCCATGGACGACAGCCAGCGAGCTCATGCAGAACTTGAAGCAAAGAGGCTCTTTCGCGAGATGGACACGAACGGGGACGGCAGCCTCACGGTTCGCGAGGTGATGGAATACACCTCCCGCCACCACCAGGGTGCCAGTCACGAATGGCCTGCCTCCATGCAGAACGCGCTCGACGGCTTCATCGCTGCCGACCTCGACAGCAGCCTGTCGCTGACCGAGGAAGAGTTCGTCCAGCACTACGTCCAGTCGCAGGCATGACCTGCGGGCCGTCTCAGCCGGGGACATGACGACCTCGTCCGGCCACCCTTGGCACTTTCCGTACTGCGGCATCAAGCCCGAACTCCCGGCAAGCCCTTCCGCTCCTCGCTGCAGGGAACGGCCGCGTGGAGACCACAGTGAAGCGGCCCGCGATTGGGTGTCCCTGGTGCCGACCAGAAGCTCGATGGCCGGATGCCACCGGCGGCAGTCCGTACAGCAGCTCCAGTATGTGGCCACGCCACCAAAGTGGCTGTCCAGCGCAGTCTCGTGAAGCTCCACGAGCCCCGCGGTGGGCGGGACCCTCCGCCCCTGCTCGTTCGATAGGCGCTCTTTCTTCAGGCCCACGGCCGTGCGCAGGCCCACAGTTGGACCGACAGGTCCTCGGCGACCAGTTCCTGGCGCCAGAGCAGAGAAACAGCCCGGGCAGCGTCGCGAGCCGGGTCCCCCGCCGCCTCTGCCCGGGCAGCAGCGGTCGGCTCGCGAAGAATTCCCCCAGGCGGTCCACAGCAGCGCGGTGCAGGCCACGGGGGTGCAGGCAGCGCGACAGGCACCGGAAGCACCCCAGCAACGCCGCCTCCGGCGCCCCACCACCCGATTGAATCCCCAGCTTGCCTGGAAGGCCTAACGAAGCAGTGCACGCTGTTCCTGCTGTGCACTTGGCTCACCGACGAGGACTGGCGCGAGCGGCTGCTGCCCAGCCTCCCGGCCCGCGTCCGCGCGTACTGGGAGACCACGTCTCCCAAGCTCGGCCCGGACGCGGTGCCAATGGTCACCTACGTTATCGACCGCCTCGACACCTCCCAGTCCCTCCAGGAGTTCTTCGGCAGCCCCCGCTCCGCGTACGACGTCCGGCACGCCATGGACACAAGTAAAGCCGTCTTCGTCTGCACGTCCGGCAGCGAGAGCGACGCCCTGGTCAGCTGCCTGCTCATCCGCGACCTGCACCGCGCTGGCCTGTCCCGCCAGGACACCCCGGGCGATGAACGGAACTCCTTCTGGGTTTGGGGCGACGAGCTCACCGCCCTCGACAGCAGCAGCAAGGGCTTCCTCGCCGCCATTGCCGAACAGCTGCGCAATTACGAAGTCCGCTTCATCAGCATGACCCAGTTGGCGCTCCGTCTCTCCGCCATCACCCGCCAGGTCCCTCCTGCAAAACCAGAGCTGGTTGAGCACCTGCGCCGCCGACTGCGACGAGGCGGCCTGCGTCGCCAAACGGTGGAACGGCCACTTGTCGCCGGAGGCGATCACCGAGCTCACGAAATACCACTACGTGATGTCTCTGAACCGCAACGGCGCCCGGACTACGCCCTTCAGGGTCCGCGGCCTGCCCGTCGATGAGGTCTTCGCGCACTTCAACAACCCCGGCGGCGTGGCCGACCTCGACCAGGCGATCGACACCAGCCTCAACCGCCGCCCGCTGCGCGACATCCTCGACGACTTGGGGGCCCTCGACGCGACCGTCCTCGCCCATCACCCGGGCCTGCGTCCCGGCGGCCTGTTCGCGGGCGACCCGACTAGCATCATCGACTAGAAGGGAAGCCCCCATGCCCTACCCGCGGTCCGCCCCCACCGGGCTGGGCCAGGTCGTACAGCAGGCCGCCCAGGTCATCTACCAGCACCGCCTGGTCTCAACGAGGCAGCTCCACCGGTTCGTCAAACCCCACCGCACCCGCAGCGGGTGCCTGCCCCGCCAGCTCCACATCTTGCGCGAAGCCGGGTCCGCCGACGTCGTCGGCCGCCGCACCACCGGCTAGACCGAGCTCCTGTGGTGGCTGACCGAGACGGGCGCCCAGGCTGTCGAGGCCGTCGGCCTGCTCCAGCCACGCCCATACCGGATGAGCCCGGAAGTCGCCCTCGACCCCGTCAAAGAACACACCCTCGCCGTCGTGGACACCGGCGCCGCATTCGTCGAACACGCCCGCCGCCTCGGCCACGAATGCGGCCCACTGGACTGGTCGCCCGAGATCGCCCACTACTACAGCGACGAAGCCCGCCCAGGGGAGAGAGCTGTCCCTGGTCCCCGACGCCGTCCTCAACTACGTCCACACCGAAGCCCGGCAGCGCACGCTGCTGACCTTCTTCGTCGAGGTCGACCGTACGCGGATGACGATCGCCCGCCTGGCCCAGAAGCTCCAGGCCTACGCTGCCTACCACGAGTACGCACCCCACGCTCCGGCGGCCAAGGGCACTCCCGCTTCCCGGCGCCTGGCCGCGATCCCGGCCCGGCGCTTCTGCTACCCGGCGTTTCCCCGGCTCTTGCTCGTGCTGACCGGGGCCTCCGAGGCACGTCTGGCCCGCCGGATCGCTGATCTGCGCAGCCTCGCGGCCAGTGACCCCGCAGTTGCCACAACCCCGCTGCGCGTCGGCGTAGCCGCCCTCGACCTGCTTCGTACGCATGGCCCCTTACCTGTCGACCGCCTGGCTTTCAGGGCCTCTTGCCCGCGTTGCCTGATCCTGTAGGAGACCCAGACAGATGCAGCAGGGCGCTCACGGTGTCAGGCGTACAGACCGTGCTGCGAGCGCTCCGTGGCTTGTGCAGTCTGTTCCCCGCCCGGTTGTTGGGGGCCGAGGTCTTCGGGGGCAGCCCCCGAACCCCCGCGCTCGGCATGTTCCCGCCCCGCCCCAGGGGGCGTGCCGGGCCCACGCGGAGCGGTGGGCATGCGGGCCGGTGCGAACGAGAACCAACCCTAGGGCCGATGAGCGTGTCGCTTCCTGGCGGGGGGGGCTGAGGTCAGAGGTGGTGCACGTGACCACTGATCCCAGTCGCTTGACGAACGGATGACCTGGGCGCGCACTCGGTGGTGCAGGTGCGAACGGGGCGGCCACGGCAGCAAGCAGCACTGTTGACCCAGGCTCGCCGGTTGAGGAGTCAGGGAGGTGCCGCACCTTAACGAGGCATGCCGCGGCGCCCTGTTGACTGACCGGCTGTCGCGTGTTGCCGTCTCTTAATAAGAGAGCGCGTCTTCGACATCTCTCTGACCTGCATCTTCTCGTGGCACAGCAGCTCTGGCGGACACACTTGGGGGTCAAATCTGTTAACGCAGCGATGACACTTCCCCCAAAAACTCAACGTGACGGAAAGTCGGGGATCAAGGTGAGGGCTACGGCGAACATGCAGACCAGAGAGGTGCACAGACCTCCGCACGGTCCGGGAGACGGACGCGGAAGGACGACTCAGATTAGGCAGGTGTGTTCGCCGGACCTGTAAAACTTAACCGCAAGGCAACTTCTGGCTCCGGCGCGCGCCGGAGCTTTCGCTCAGGGAAAGTGCTGATGCGGATCGCGTGCCCCACCCGTGAAGCCCCTCGGTGAAGCCCCTGCAAAACGTAACCTGACGGAAAATTCCGGAAGGGCAGGGGCGCCGGAACTTTCTCCGTCGGAAAGTTCCGGCGCCCCTGCAGGGATGCGTCGGCAACTTCCGCCCAGGCGACGCGCCGTCAAAACTTAAGCGTACGGAAACTTTTGGGTTAGGCTCCTTCTGCCTGAACAGCAGAGGAGGGCTCAGTGACGCCTGAACCGCCGACGCGAGCAAAGCGTCGGCCCAACCCGACCCCACCCGCCGAGGCGCTCAAAAATGGCGACGCCGTCCTCGACGACATCGTCAGCCTGCTGGCTGGCCACATCGGGCAGACGCGGAGCGTCGCCCCTTCACCGGCCGGGCGCAGGGCGGCCCGTGGAGGGCCCAAGGTCCAGATCCACATCGATTACAGCGACACCGACCCCCGCAGCATCCACACCATGGCCGGCGAGATCGGCTACAGCATCACCTCCAACTGGTTTGCCCAGTGGATGGCCAAGCTGCTCGTGGCCGGAGTCCTTTCCCGATCCCGAGCCGCCGTCTTCCTGTTCGTCGCCGGCGGACAGAAGAAGGGCACTGGTATCGCCTCGTACACGCAGCAGCAGATCACCGACGGCCTCAACGAGCTGCTCGACGAGGTACCTGGCGCGAAGAAGATCACACGTCCGACCGTCAACAAGGCCGTCAAGACGCTCATCGAGTGGGGCTGGCTGGAGAGCGCCGGGTACGGCCGCATCCGCTTGAACGTCACCCTCTGGTTCGCCGGTAACAGTGGTGAGCAGAAGAACGTCCTGGAGGAAATCGCTTCCGACCACGGGGAAGAGCCTGAGGCCTTCCCCCATAAGGTCGGGCCGACGTGCCTGCCAGGCCAGCAGATGCTGGACTTCGAGGATCCGCCAGCCAGGGGAGCGGCAGTATGACCAGCGCCCGCATACCTCGACGACACGACCAAGGAGACTCCACCCGATGCCCAAGCCTGTAATGTCCCCGCTCGTGACCGAACGGATCTGGGCGCTTCCCATCGGGGCGGCCGCGGTGAAGTTCCTGTCCTACCTCGTCTTCCGCAGTGAGACCGGTACGGGCAACCTACCCTCGCAGCAGGCAATGTCGGCCGAGTACAAGGTCAGCCCGGCAGCCGTAAGCAAGCTTCTGAACCCTCTGTTCGAGCTGAACGTGGTGCTGCGGGCGCCCAGTGAGCGCAGCCGGCGCACCAACAGCTACAGCCTGCATCCGCTCGCAGCCCGATACGAGAGCGCCGAGGCCATGGACGACGCCTTCGCACAGGCTCTGGAAGACATGCGCTCGGGCAAGCTCCTGCCCCTGAAGTTGCCTGAATACCAGACCGTGCCCCCCGCGCAAGGAACCCCCAAGCTCCGTAGCGTGGCCTAGCCGATAGCAATGGAAGAAGGCCCCCACCTAGTGGTGGGGGCCTTCTTCCGCCTGAACAACAGATTGTCACCAGCATACGCGGGCGGGTGCGATCCCGTCCACGTACCGACCGGCATCCATGGGTATCAGCGCAACTGTCCTCTGCTGCTGGTGACGGCAGAACGGGCATTTGCGTAACGAGAGCTCACTGTGGCCTCCTGTGGCCGCCGCGATGCTCCCCCTCCGAGGCTGCTATGTCGTGTCAAGCAGCTTGTGCAAGTTCCTCGACGCTTCCGACCTGGGTTCGGTGAGTCCGTTCGAGGATCTTGAAGATCTGGCGGCAGATGGTGCGCTTGAGGCATCGCTGCGCGTCGCGGGAGGTCTTCCCCTCGGTGATTCTGCGGGCGGCGTACGCCTTCGTGGTGGGGTCGAGCCGCATGCGAATTGGTGCGAGGTCCCTGCCTGCCCGGACTCGCGATGCGACGGATCGCCGGCCTCTATCCAGGCGAGGCGACGACCGATGCGAAGAACGTGGCGGTGATCGCGGACGCGGCCCGGACGATGCCTCACACTTTGCGTTCGCTGGAGCTGACCGACGAGATCACCGCCCAGCTCACGGTGCTGACCGGCTTCGACACCCGGCCGAGGCCACCCGCACCAGCAACGGGATACGCGGTCTGCTCCCCCTGAGTACCGTGCTGGCCGTCGCGGCCGCCCTCGGCGCGGCCGTCGCCGTCTCCGCCGTCGGCTACCGCACGAAGGCCCTGGCTATCGTGAACGACGTGCCGGCCGGGCAGCCGCTGACGGATGCGGACATCGTCGTCGCGGAAGTCTCCGCGGACGCGGCCCTGACCCCGATGCCGGCTACCGACCGCTCCCTGGTGGTGGTAAGCGCTCCGCGGTCGACCTGTGCAAGGGCAGTCTGCTCGTTGCCGCCCAGCTCCAGCACGGCAGCGGCCTGGGCGACGATAAACAACAGGTCGGCGTGCAGGTCAAGCGTGGCCAGACCCCCGCCGGCTCCCTCGTTCCCGGTGACGCCTCGCGGTCACCGTCCCCGGCCAGGGCGCGCAGCCCACCGGCAGGACGGTGCCGAGGCCCCGCCCACCTCCGTCAAGGCCGTCGTTGTCTCCGTCAGCCGGCTTCCGGCGCCGTCGTCGTGAATCCGCCACGACGAAGACGGCGACCTTGCCCTGCGCGGGGCCCTCGCACTCGTCCGCGGCCGACTCCCAGCGTTACGCCAGGGCCGGGCCGGCCATCCAGGAGATGGTCTCGGCCAGTGCCGACGTCGCCTACGAGCTGTCCACGCGCAGCAGGGAGGCCGCTGACAACCCAGCGGCCGGAGGCGTCGACCGCCCTGTTCGTCGGAGGTATAGGGGCCAGCGGCGCACCTTGGGGGGCGCGGGTATTCCAGGGCCGTAGACGACCCCGTGGAGCCCTTGGCAGCGAGATCAAACGCAGGCCGATGTCCTCGGAGAAGCCCGCCAGCGTCCTGCCGACCTGATGCGGCACCAGCTACCGGGCGGCCCATGGGTTGCCGGCCGGCCGGCCTGTCGCGTGTCATCCGGTGCAGACGCCGGTGGCCCGATTCTGTCCGGTGGAAGCTGCCGGTTGGCTGGGCCGGTACCTGTATATCTTCCTGGCTGGAGCTGTCATGCCGCACCGTCTGCCCGTTGATTCTGCTGGCGCGGCCAGACGTGCCGGAAGTGTGCCGTGTGCGGGGTGGCTGCGCCGGGTATGGCTGGCCACCGCGGTGGTAATGGCTGTCACTACGGTGCCGGTGGTCACGGCCAGTGCGGTGCGCGGAGTGTTTGTAGCGGGTGCTGCTGGCGGGGTGTCAGGTGCGGTAGCGATGGGCGGTGGTGCGACCGGTGACATCCATGAGCAGACCGGCGCGTTCCAGAGCGTTCTGCCGCTGGTGTCATTGCCGGGCCGCGGGAGCGCTGCGGTGGAGCTGGCGCTGGCGTATGACCAGGGTGCGGCGCGTGCGGGAGTGGACCGGCACGGTCTGGGGCAGGGTATGGGCCTGGGTAAGGCGTTCATCGACCCGGACGGCGGGGGGACGCTGCACACCGCGTCCGGCGGGGGGAGTTTCCCGCTCGCCCCGGGTGACACCACCCGTACCGGCCTCAAGCGGTATCTGCTCAGGGACCTCGCCCTGCGCGACAGCCCGGGCATCATCCCCGAGCGCGACGGGCTGGACGGTGTGCCGCGGGCCTACCGGTGGGTCCTGGCCTACAGCGACGGGCGGAAGGGTTTCTTCTCCGCCGAGGGTGATCTGGTGGCCGAGCAGGATGTGTTCGGCAATGAGACCGCCTACGCCTGGGAGATCCGCGGAGAGCAGCACCGCCTGGTGCGGGTCGTGGACGCATACGGCCAGGCGGTCACATTCGGCTACGGCACGGAGGGCCGGGTGACGGTCACCTCACCGGTGCGCAGTGACGGCCGGCAGCCTGAGGTGGTGCTGCACCTGGACGGCGGCCGCCTCACCTCCGTGGTCTATCCCGGAGACCAGGTGACGAAGCTGGGCTGGGACTACACCCCTGAAGGGATGCCCGGTCGGCTGCTGACCCGGGTTGAAGCCCCCACGGGTGCGGTCACCCGCATCAGCTACAGTCAGCCCCACGGCTTCCCCGTCGCCTCCTCCCTGAGGGTCACCGACCCGCAGGGGAAGGGCCTCACCCCGGAGCGGACCTTCAGCCTGGGCGCGGAGGGTGAGTATGCGGGGCATGACTTCACCGGCCGTGGCCAGTACCCTTCCGCGGATGCGCTGTTCGACAGTGCGGATGCGGACTACCGGTATGTGACCGAGCTGTCCGACGGCCGTTCGACTGTCCGGTCCGTCTACAACAGCCTGCACCTGCTGAAGGAACGCACCGCCACCCTCAACGTGAACGGCGAGCAGAAGCCGGTACGCACCCAGCAGCTTGAGTACGAGGGCGAGCGCGACAACGGCCGGACCCCTCCGCCGGCCTCCGCTCTGCCTGCGAACTACGGCAAACCCGTCCGCGCGACCGTCACCGTTTATGACCCCGGCACGGGCAGGACCCGCACGACCACGGAAACGGCCCGCTTCGATGAGCACGGGCGTGAAGTGGAGCGCACGGACGTGACCGGCGCGACAACGGTTACCGCATATGACCCCACCGCCCTCGACGCCAGAGACGCCGACGGGAGCGGGGACAGCAGCCAGGACGGAGACAGCGGCGAGGGCAGCGAAGGCCGGGACGGCGGCCAGGGCGGGGAGGGCAGCGCCCTGCCCGCTGGTTACGGGCTGGCGGTGAAGCAGACGGTGACCGGCAGCGACGGCGCCGAGGCCGTCACTGAGAACACTCTCACTGCAGACCGCAGGAGCATCGCCGCCACGAAGCAGTCGGTGAAGAACGCGGGCGGGGAGAGGCCTTCCGCCCGGACCGTCACCGCGTTCCGGGTCGATGGGCACGGTGAGATCACCGGGAAGACGGTTACCTGGGCCGAGGGCGCGAAGCCGGAGGGTGTCCGGGGGCCGGATGAGGTCACCGAAACCTATGAGTCCGCGGTCGATACCGGCGCGCATACCCGCACTGACACGGTGAAGACCGCGGCGGGTGCCAGCAGCCAGGTTACCGACCTGGTCACCGGGCAGGTCATCCGCGCCACTGACACCGAAGGCCGCACTGCCGAGAGCAGTTATGACCTTGCCGGGCGGCCGGTCACACAGAAGATGCCCGGCGGGCCGGACGGCAGAGGCCTTGTCACCACCACCGCATACACGCCCGTCAGCACCACGGTCAGCACCCCGGGCAAGGACGGTGAGAAGCATGTGACCGTGGAGCACCGGGACATGCTGGGCCGGGTGGTGAAGCAGACCGACAACATCCGCGACGGTGAGCTGACAGACGATCCGGCCGCCCGGACCCTGCAGAGCGTGCAGTTTGAGGACCAGGGCCGCACCGCGAAGGTCACCGACGGCGCCGGGCGCACCACCGTCACCACCAGCGACGACCTCGGGCGGCCGGTGAAGACGGTAGCGCCGAACGGGATGACCAGGTACACCCTCTACGCGGATGCCGCCACCGCCGAGACCTCCACCGTCACCACCCTCACCTTGCCCGCAGGCGAAACCGACCCCGCCAAAGCCGTGGTCACCGCCGCCGAAACCCGCGACAACGCCGAACGCCCCATCGCCACAGGCTCCACGTTCGCCGACGGCACCCGGCAGACCGGCACCAGCCGCACCTACGACAGTCTCGGCCGCACCGGCGAAGCCGTGTCCCAGGACGTGGCCGCCACCCCCGCCTACGGCCCGGCCGGCGCCCCAGCCGTCACCACTCTCACCCCGCAGGACACCGGCACTTTCCCCGGTGAGCCGGTCACCGCCACCAGCCCGCAGGACCTCACCGGCGCACCGGTGATGAAGACCCTCACCCCCGGCCAGGACAGCGAGGGTGCGGGGGGACGCTCCGGCATGGCCCTTGTCCGTGACGCCGCCGGAAGGGTCGCCGAGGAACGCCGCCCCGACGGGACGAAGACCGCCTTCGCCTACACCCCCGCCGGTCAGGTAGCCGAGTCCGTCTCCCCCAGCGGCATCCGCACCGCCTACCGGTACCACGAGGCAACCGGCCAGGTCCTCGAAGTAACTGTCACCTCCGCGGACGGCAGCAGAGAAGAGAAGACCGGCTACAGCTACGACCCGCAAACCGGGGCCGTCACCGAAGTGTTCAACCCCGGTGACAAGCCCGGCAGCTGCATCTCCTACACCTACGACGCCGACGGCAACACCACCGAAGTCGCCTACCCCGACGGCAAGACTGTCCGGCAGGAATACGGCGACAACGGCCTGCTGGAGAAGACCACCGACACCGCCGGGCTGACCACCTTCTACACCTACAACAGTGACGGCACCATCAAGGAAGCCGTCCAGCACGAACGCGACGACACCAGCAGCTCCGTCGAGGCCAGAGTCGCCTACACGTACGACGGCCTCGGACGCATCACGAAGACCGACCGCGGCAACGGCGTGGTCACCGAAACCGAGTTCACCGGCGCCAGCCAGATCAGGCACGAGAAGACCACCCGCGAGGGGAAGGTACTTACCGAGGCGTCCTACACCTACGACAGCCACGGCAACCTCACCCAGCGCACCGACACCCGCCCCGAAGCCAGTCACGGCGGCGCCCCTGGCCCCGCTGGGACCACCACCCGCTACACCTACGACGCCTACAACCGGCTGCTGGCCTCGCAAGTCCTGGACGAAGCCGGTACCCAGCTCACCTTGACCCGCTACACCCTGAACGTCTCCGGCGACATCGTAAAAACCGAAGCCACCCCCCACGCCGGGGACCAGGCGGGCAAGGCAGAGGTCACCGAGCACGGAATCGACCCCAGCGGCCGCCTCACTATCCTCACCACCAACGGCGGCGGCAACAGCGCTGTCCGGAAACAGGCCTTCAACACCGACGGCAACCTCACCACCAGTCACGACGGCACCGTATGGACCTACAACCTCCACGGCCAGCCCGCCACCATGACCGCCCCCGACGGCCGCACCACCCGCTACACGTACTGGGCCGACGGCACCCGCGCCACCCAGGCCGAGACCATCCCCGCAGGCCACGCCAGCGGCAGCAATGACAGCGGCACGGCTAGCCAGGAACACACCACCCGCTTCTACTACAGCCCTGAGGGCACCATCCGCAACGACACCCACACCACCACCAGCACAGGCACAGAGGATGCCGGCGCCGGCGAAACCGCAGACATTGAGACGGCTGTGACGGCCTCGTACCTGCTGGCCGGCACCCGTCACGCCCGCACCCTCACCGGCCCCGGGGCGGATGCCGCTGCCGCTACCGGCGCCGGATACCTCATGGCCGACCGTCACGGCAACATCACCGCACTCACCGGCAGGAGCGGTGAGGTGTCCCAAGTCTGGAACTACACCGACTACGGGCAGCCCGCCAGCCACGACGGCACACCCCTTGCCTCGTCAGTCACCGCTAGTCCCGCGGGCCCCACAGGTGCGGCCCGCCAGCCCTTCACCTTCGCCGGCGAATACACACACACCAACAACATCCAGTATCTCAAAGCCCGCCTCTACGACCCGGGTACTGGACGCTTCACCACGCCTGACCGGGCACCCCAGCACAACCGCTACCAGGCCTTCGGCGCCAACCCCATCACCAATATCGACCCAGAAGGAACCACCGAAGTCCCCGACTGGCAGAACTGGCTGGTCACCGGCCTGTCCGTGTTCCTGACCGCCATATCCGCCGTCGCTACAGCCGTCAGCTTCGGTATCGCCGCCCCGGTTACCCTCATGGGAATCGTGCTCGGCGGGGCATCAGCCGCCCTTGAAGTCGCCAGCGCTGCTACCCAGTCTCTGTCCGGGCTCCGTGACATCAGTACTGCCCTGCAGACCGCTGCCCTCGCACTCGGCCTGGCCGACGTCCCTGCCGGAGCTGTCTCTAGCATCCTCACCGCCGGAAGAATCGCCGGAAAGATGGGCATGAAGGGTGCAGTTAAGTCTGTAAAGAGGTTCAGCGGGATTCTCCCTCTGCCCGATGCCGACGCAAAAGGCGACATCACCCGCATCGAACGCATGCACCAGCAGGTTCACGACACCGCAACGGGAAATGTCTGCGCAATAGCGACCTTCGTCTGCGTCAGCAACCTCCGCGCTCCCATGGGCGACAGAATCGACGTCACTGCCACCGGCTCTATGCGATGGATCTCGCATCCCCGAATGCGGCAGCTCGCCGAAGCCGCCGGAGAATGGTCAGCCCCGATGAATGCAGAGGGTCTCTTGAAATTCTTCCGCGGCAAGAAAGACCTCGTTGACACCTATAAAATGCACATAGTCAGCGTACGCAGCACTCGCATACCGCAGCCCATTTACGCTCTCGCAGGCCCGGACGTTCCCAGCCACTACTTTCCCGTCGTCACCTCTAGAAACCATAGCGGCGAGGGGATCTACCCGAGTTACGCCCTCGACCTGGACAAATTCTTCCGCATCAGCAAATCCAGCCTTGAAAAAGCCTTCGGCTCCCAAGAATTCCGTGTACTGCATGTCGGCGACGTCGACGCATCCTGGTTCAATGGACTTCCGTTAGAGTTCGAGTAGCACAAGCTGCGGCAGCCAGCGGGCGGCACCCCCACCAGGTCCGCTAGTACAGCACAGTCCCAGGCCAGAGCGCTGACCGCGACGGTGGTCAGGTGACCTTTTCCATTTCTGGATCACGATTACGGCGCTACCGGGTCTCGCAGCGGGGGCCCGTTCCCCGGCCTGTCAGGTCCCGCCCAGAGGCAGACGCCGTTTCGGTGCGACGCTTTTCACCCCGCCTCGGAGCGTCTCAGAATTGATGCCGGGCTCCTGGCCGACCTAGGTGACCGTCCTGCTCGATGCCGACGCCATCCGGACAGTTTTCTCGCGGAACTCCGGTGAGTACTTACCTGGTGGGCCACTGCTCATTCCCTCCTGCCCAGGGCGGGTGATCCTTTTGGGCCGCTGTCCGGAAACTTCGAGGCACCTCAGCTCCCTCCTCCCGGGCGAGTCGCGGCCCAGCCTGCCGCAGATCGCTTCGGTCACCGTGTGTGCGTCACGGAGTGGTAGCCGCCGCAGGCGCGTGCTGCTGGCTGCTTCCGACGGCGAGGCGGGTCCCGTCCGGGCTGACAGCCGCGTGGGCGCTGTCTATGTGTCCCCTGAGGGTGCGGTGGGTCATTCAGTACCTGCCGGGGCAACGCGGGAGCCATTTCGCCGCTCGGCGACGAAGCACGGGCGACCAGCAGCAGACGGTGATCCTGGCTCGGGCGCTGGGACCCC
Organism: Streptomyces sp. NPDC008121; assembly: GCF_042957155.1. Classification (NCBI taxonomy): domain Bacteria; kingdom Bacillati; phylum Actinomycetota; class Actinomycetes; order Kitasatosporales; family Streptomycetaceae; genus Streptomyces; species Streptomyces sp. NPDC008121. The sequence continues at coordinate 13,894 of NZ_JBIBHT010000032.1, forward strand.
ACACCGCAAGTCCCCGTTACCGTCTTCGTGGCCTCGCAATGAGGCTCCCGGCCTTCGGCCCCGGTATGACTTGAGCCCCCAGCCGATGATGATCGAGGTGTCGCCGGTGCCGGAGGCATTGGCAGACCGCTGATTAGAGGCACGAGCGCCCCTGGGCAGTCTCTTCGTAACGTGGATGCCGGCACGCTGATGCCGCAGGTGAGGCCGGGAAGAATGCGAGCGCGGGAGCGAAGGCATGTCGGACGAGACGGGCATAGATGTCTATCTTGGCCTGGACGTCGGCAAGGGCGATCACCATGCCGCCGCCGTGGACCAGGCGGGGAAGAAAGCCTTCGACAAGCCGCTGCGCAACAGCGAACCAAAGCTGCGGGAGCTGTTCGGCAAGCTCCAGGCCAAGCACGGAACGGTACTGGCGGTCGTCGACCAGCCGGCTTCCATCGGGGCCCTGCCGCTTGCGGTCGCCCGGGACGCGGGCTGCCGGGTCGCCTGCCTGCACGGACTCACGATGCGGCGGATCGCCGACCTTTACCCTGGCGAGGCGCAAACGGACGCCCGCGACGCGTTCATCATCGCGGACGCCGCCAGAACGATGCCTCACACCCTGAGGACCATCGATCTCGCGGACGAGACCGTTGCCGAGCTCGCGATGACCGCCGGGTTCGACGACGAATCGCGGGCGAGTCCACCCGGATCGCCAACCGGCTCCGCGGCCTGCTGACCCAGATCCATCCGTCCCTGGAACGGGTCCTGGGCCCACGGATCCAGCACCCGGCCGTGCTCAAACTGCTGGACCAGTTCGGCTCCCCGGCCCAGATCTGCAAAGCCGGACGCCGTCGCCTCGTGACCCTGATACGTCCCAGAGCACCGCGAATGGCCGAGCGGCTGGTCGAGGACATCTTCGCCGCACTCGACGAACAGACCTCTTCGTCCCGGGCACTGAAGCAGCTGCGCTGATCGTCCCCAGCCTGGCCAGTTCACTCCGGTCCGTTCTTGACCAGCGAAAACTCCTCGCGGCCCGGATCGAGGAACTCCTAGCGGCCACCGTCTTTCCCAGGTCCTGATCTCAGTGTCCGGCATCGGGATCAGGACCGCGGCCCGCATCCTCGTCGACGTCGGTGACGGCAGCGGTTTCGCCACCGCCGGTCACCTCGCCGCCTGCGCCGGTCTCGCGCCGGTGACCCGCAGTTCCGGCTCCTCCATCCGCGGCGAACAGCCCTCCCGGCGAGGCAACAAACAGCGCAAGCGGGCCTTCTACCTGGCCGCGTTCGCCTCGCTCTCCCGGCCCGGGTCACGTGCTTAGACCTCGTTTCACTTGGTGAGCCGCCGGTAGTTGATGAGGCTGGTGGCGATGGCTGTGAAGGCGAGGAAGTGCTCGGGCTTGCGCTCGTAGCGG
>NZ_JBIBHT010000033.1:0-14444 GCF_042957155.1 Streptomyces sp. NPDC008121
AACCTCACCAAACGCATAACAGGCGAAACCACCCCCACCTGGCGAGGGACGTACTAGGGCATCAAAGGGCAATCCACCTACCTCAAACGCCCTCTAAGGAGGCCCTGGGCCGTTGCCGGAGCACCGCGGCTGGGCCTGGACGGCGGCACCGACTGCCGCCCCGTTCACGATGACCTGGTCGACCGCGGCATCGACGCCCAGATCACCCCCGCGCGGAGAGAAGATCCCGATCCAGGCCGGCGGACGCTGGGTCCGTCGAGCGCACGAAGTCCTGGCTGATCAATTTCGGCAATCTGCGCCGCTGCACCGGACACAAGACCACGATCGAGTTCCGCATCGCTCTGGCCAGCATATTCATCGACGTCCGTCACCTCATCCGCCGGGCCGACCCGCTACCGCTGGGACTAGGGACCCCGCACACCCGCATCCGATGACCTGGCGCTTCTGGACTGACCTGCCCGGACGGGCTGTGTCAGGGGGCACATGGACAGGGAAGCTGAGCAGAACAGCGGCCATCCGGACCCTAGCTCAGCCTCGAAACGGTCAACCAGGAACAAGGCTGGTGGATGCAGGATCAGACTGTCCCTGAACTGCGGAACAACCCGCCTGTGAATCAGCCGTGACCATCAGAGACTTCGCAAAAGTTCACCTACCAATGAGCTGAAGTCAGTTACCGCTTGCCGGTGTCAACCCTCTCAATGGAGGGGCGGGGCTCCTGCGTATGGCAGGTCATGGGGAGGATGCCGTGATTCCGGGCCGCCACTATCTTCAAGCATGCGGCTCCGCAGTCTGGCGAGGTCGACAGCTGGTCCCGCTTCCCGTTCGGGCGTGCGGAGCCGGCGGGTGCAGGGCGGAGGGTGCGGAAGGCGAATGGGCGAGCAGATGAAGGAGCGGGTCTGCTGGCCTCGGTGTTTTCCGTCGCAAGCACCTTGTGCTGGCGAGGCCTCCCCGGGCGGCCTGAAGGCTTCGCGACGTGAACTCGGCACGGGGTGTGAGTTCGCGCGCTATTTTCCGCGCCTACGTACGGATACCGTGTTTTATTTTCTTCTGCAATGATTGAGGGATCGAAATTATGAACGCCGTTGTTAAGGTTATTGCTCTTGCGGCTGTCGCCGCTGCTGCCCTTACTGCCTCCCCCGCCGTAGCCGCCCAGGCGGAGCCGGCCGCGCTGACGCAGATCGTCGAGTTCACTGGCACCAGTCCCTATCACTTCTACGCTAAGGCTGAGGCGGAGCGTCAGATGAGCGAACACGGCGGCTGCACTCAGCTTTCCGTCGAGCAGACGCACGAGGTGATGGGCTCGTGGTCCTACACGATCACTGCTGAGTGCGTCTGACCCGCCACGGCGGAGACACGGGGCCGCGCCTACTTCGGCCGTGGGCAGGCTGCGCGCGGACACCAGCCCTCGCGTGTGTGGGCTTGACCGTCCGCGTAAACGGCTCTTGCCGTCCTGGGGGCTTGATTTCTAGTGGCAACGCCGTTCAGTTTGGCGGGAGCCGGTCCGTCAAGGCTGGTGACTGAGTCAGTGGAGCTGCTGTAGGAGAGGTCTGTCCTCCCTACAGCAGCTCCGCTGTGGAGCAGGCTGCCGTAGCAGGGAAATTCCGGGTAGCGGCCGGGGCTCTTGCGCCCGGGCCCGGGGCGGGAGTGACGGCGGCGGGTGCTGTAGCGGTGGAGCCAGCGGAACGCGTCGACGTGGGCTTCGCGCTCGCTGGACCAGGTTTCCCGGCTCTGGGGCGTCTGCCACTTGAACGAATCGTCGAGCGCGTTGTTCGCCGAATTGCCTATCGCGCTCATGGACTGACGGATGCCGGCCTGGTGGCAGGCGTCGGCGAACGCCAGGCTGGTGTACTGGGGCGGATTCAATCGGTCGTCGCAACCGTCGGCTCCTGGAGTGACAGAAAGGTGCTCGTGGAAGGCTTCGGCCGGTGTCCTCCAGCCGAGGGACTTGCGGGGTCGGCTGTGAGGGTGGCGGCGACGGCCTGGAGCTCGTCGGCGCCCCAGCGGGACAGGTCCGTGCCCTTGAGGAAGTACTGCTGCAGCCGCCATTCGTGTTCTCGTTGGCGCCTCGTTGCAAGAGGTTGTGGGGGTCGGCGAGGTAGGCCTGGAGCCCTAACCGATGCGGAGTTGGGCGCGGCGGGGTCAGTTCCGTGCCGCGATCCCAGGGCAGTGACCTGCGCAGTTGTTCGGGCAAGGGGGGGTGATTGCGCCCTTGACAGCCGCGGCGTCAAGGGCGGGAGCGTGCTTGGTGCGCAGCGCGGAGCCCAAGCCCTCCCGCCGGAGCAGTTGCAGCAGCATGGTGAACCGAGGCGCGACTACGGTGCCGATCGCGGACCGGCCGGTGCCGATGATCCGATCGCCTTCCCAGAGCCCTGGGACAGCGCGTCCTGGGCTTCCGCGGGCCGCTTGCTCATCAGCACGTCGGCGATGACATGACCCCGAACGCTCTGCCTGTGCGCTCCCGCGGGGACGGCGCCGGGAGGGGCCGGCGCGCAGGCAAGGGACCAGCTCAGCCGCGGGGCGCAACGCCTCCAGTTGCGACCGACCAGGTCCGCTAGTCTTCCCCGCGGCCGGGTCAGCTCACCGTGGTGCCGGACCTGACCGCAGCCGCAGACCCGTCAGACCGCCTGACCTTGCCCGAGTCACGGGGGACCGGGGCCAGGCCGGCCACACTGGCGAGCCGGCCGGAGCTAGCGAACACAGACATGTCTCCGCCGGTAGCGGCGATGAACCCGGCGCCCAGCGTCATCCGATGCCGGGCACGCTGGTGATCACCTCTGCGTCGGGATGCTCCCGGCACCGGGCGTCGATCTGGGCTTCGGTCTCCGAGACTTCCTCGTCGAGAGCTATCACCGTCGCGGCCAGCGTGTGGACCATCCGCGCGCAGGTCCCTTCCCCGGGAACGACGGTGAACTGGGCTTCTCCGGCGGTCACCGCGGCCTCGGCCGTGCTCTTGGCAGCGGTGCTGGTGCGCACGCCGTGGTTCTTCAGCCAGGTCCTGAGCCGTGACCGGCCGCCTTCGCAGGGCTGCGGGGTTTGGTAGCCGACCAGCAGAATCAGCTCGCTCTGGGAGGTGCTCAGACCGAAGGCACGCTCCAGGGCGGGGAGAGTACTCCAGCAGCTGCGCGCGGAGGCGATTGACCGCGCGGCTGCGGCCGGCTGCGAGGCGATCCGGCGCACGGTCAGAATCCGCAGGTCTACTGCGATCTCACCTCGCTCCTGCAGGGGCTGCAGGTCACGGCGCATGCGGGCGGGGAGAGTACTCCAGCAGCTGCGCGCGGAGGCGATTGACCGCGCGGCTGCGGCCGGCTGCGAGGCGATCCGGCGCACGGTCAGAATCCGCAGGTCTACTGCGATCTCACCTCGCTCCTGCAGGGGCTGCAGGTCACGGCGCATGCGGGCGGTGCCGGCGATGATGAACGCGTCCTTCGCGTCCGTCTTCCCGCTGCCCCGGCAGGCCGCTGAGGCGTGGTGCACGGTCCGGCCGGGAATGTTAAGCAGCTTCTGGCCGTGGCTGACCAGCAGCGCGATCCACAACGAGGCCCCGCCGGCGTTCAGGTCGACGGCCCAGGTGACCGGGCCACCGTCGGCTATCCCCCACACGTCACCAAGGAGTTCGAGCAGTTCAGCCTCGCTGTCCGGCACACGCCGCGACAGCAAGGCTGTCCCGTTGGCGTCGATGACCGTGCAATGGTGCTCGGCTTTCCCCGCGTCCGTCCCGGCCCACAATTCCGGCACCAGTCCTCCTCCGACGTGGTGTGGGGTCCCAGCAGACGACCTCGCCGACGCATCCATACGAGCGATTCAGTTCGCGTATCCCAATCAGTACTGCAATCACATCGACCTGTGGTTGAGTTCGGGGATGACCGAGCTTGGGGGGGAGGAGTGGGACGGGATGCTGGCGGGGCTGCATGCTCGGTTTGCGTCGCGTCGTGTGAGGTCGGAGCCGCGAGGGCGGGCTCTTGCGTATATGCGAAGGCTGATCGCTCCGCTGCAGCGGAAGAACGGCTGGACGCTGGCGGAGCGGGCCGGTGACCGGCTGCCGATTTGGGATGCAGCGGCTGCTGGGCGAGGCGGACTGGGACGGGGACAAGGTCCGTGAAGACGCGCGGGACTTCGTTGTCGGGACCATCGGCGACAAGAACGGCGTCCTGATGTCGCTCCGTCCCGGGACTGGATCAGCGCCGGCGGAGGGCGCGCGGGAGCACACCAACACCCCCCTGTCTCTTACACCACTGTCCCGAAACCGAGAGATCGCACCCGGCGCGACAGCCGGGCCCTCAGACTTACCGCCACCGCTCCGGACAGCCGGAGCGGCCCGCCGAAGAAGCCGACGGACCGTCACGAGCGATTAAGGCTGTAGGCGTGCTCAGGCAGCATCTCGAATCGTGGCATCGAACTTGTTATCGTCCTGGGTCACCGTGCAAGTGGGACGATCTTCCCCGTCTTCGAAGACGCGGCACGTCACGGGATCCCCCTTGAGGTAGGTAGCAACCGTGATCCGCCACTGCTTTCCATTTTTGTCACTGACGGTGTACTCGGTGTCCGTGCCGTAGGGGCTTCCTTGGTAGGAAAAGACAGGCGTGGAAGCGGTCCAGCTGCTTTCAGCTCCCGGCGCAATCACGGTGCTGTTTACGCTGCCGGGCGAATGGATGTAGGTTCCTTCCAATGCCCTAGCGTCGGTAAGTTTGGCGGGGCTGCTGGAATCATTGTGGACCGTTATGAAAAGGGGGTTCCGGAGGTCCAGCCCGGTGGTGGAGTACGCGCCTGCGGGCTCCCCCGCTGCGTAATAGTTGCTTCCGGGCCTGTACACATTGGAGCTGCCGTCGATTTTGGCTGAGGTCGCATAGATGGCGACTCTGCCCTTGGAGTCCTTGAAGGTCAGCTCTACGGTGGGGGTGTCTTCGGTCCAGAAGGTGACTCCGTATTCCTTGCTGGAGGCGTTGGGGAGAGTGTCACCCACCCGGGGAAACCATAGTTCCGTGCGGTTTTCGATGGAGTCCTCGGCTGACCGGGAGGAGTCCAGGATGCGGACGCCTGTGACGGTGAGGTGCTCCCCGGTGCTGTTGGTGACCTTGACCTTGTTGTAGATGAGGCCTTGAGCCTCAACGCCGCCGGGGGCATGCTGCGGCTGGGCAGACACAGTCGGAGCCGGGGGGGGCGGCGGCCATGGCGGCACCCGACAGCCCGGCGGTCAGGCAGCCGGCAGCTGCGGCGACGAGCACAGATTTTTGGGCAAGACGCATGGAATTTCCTCAAAATTACTGGATATTACAGGACACACTGCCCCATGGAGCGCCACCGGAGCGCCCCCTGTCCGGTCGGTAGCGTGGATGAAAGCGCCGTCGGCTAAGGGGACAGCGGCAGACCGGGGTGCCTGTTTTTCCGGCCAGAGACGCTGCCATGAAGGCCACGGCTGCTCTGCAGTGCGGGCGCCAGACAGGCGGCGCAGGACGGGAAAACTGGGGGCCCGGCCAAAGGTCCCACCACAGTCTTGTCCAGCCGCCCGGCCGGCCCGTGCGATCCCTCGCGCATCGCACGGAAGGACAGCAGGAGCCAGCATGGCAGACGAGATCGCGGTGGCCGGCGGCGTGGACACCCACACCGACTCTCCCACCGCCCCCGGCGGCTACCGCTGTTTGCTGGAGTGGCTGCGTACGCACGGCGAGGTCCTCGCCGCCGGAATCGAAGGGACCGGCGCCTACGGTTCCGAACTCGCCCGGTTCCTGCTGGCGAACGAGGTCACCGTCGTGGACGTGGACCGTCCTGACCGCGAGGCCCGGCGGGCCGACGGCAAATCCGACCCCGTGGACGCCTACGCGGCCGCGACCGCCGTCCTCTCCGGCCGCGCGAGCGGCCGACCGAAGACCCGCGACGGCATCGTCGAGGCCATCCGGTCCCTGCGGGTGGTCCGCCGCTCGGCCATCAAGTCCCGCACCCAGACGATCAACCAGATCCGCACCCTCATCGTCTCCGCCCCCGCCGAGGTGCGCGAACGCCTGCGCGGTCTGCCCACTTACCAGCTGACTGCTCAGCTTGCCCGTTCCTGCCCTGGCACGGACCTCGCTGACCCGACCTGCGCGGTCCGGACCGCGCTGCGGCGTCTTGCCCGCCGCTGCCAGCACCTCACCGAGGAGATAGCCGAGTCCGACGCCGAGCTCGAACCCCTGGTGGCGGCAGGCCGCCCCGGGCTTGGTCGCGCTGGTCGGTATCGGCACCGGGACAGCCGCCCAGCTCCTGATCACCGCTGGAGACAATCCCGACCGGCTGAAGTCCGAAGCTTCCTTCGCCCACCTCTGCGGAGCATCTCCGACCGCCGCCAGCTCGGGGCGGACCAACCGCCACCGTCTCAACCGCGGCGGCGATCGCCAGGCCAACCATGCACTCCACACGATCGCCCTCGTGCGGATGCGCTACGACCCCCGCACACGGCTCTACGCCGCCCGTCGCACGGCCCAAGGCATGTCGAAGAAGGACATCTTCCGCTGCCTCAAACACTTCATCGCGCGCGAGGTCTACAAGTACCTGACCAGCGCGAACGTCTTACAGAATCAACTCCTGCAGGCCGCTTGACGATCGATAGGAGCTTCCGGAACGGCCCACAATGAACGGTATGGACCGGGTGAGGGGCCAGCGTCCCGCAACGCACGAGGCTCCCGTGCCGGTGGGAGGGGTGTTCGACGTCTCAGCTCATCAGCGCAGGAGCCTCGTGAGTTCCCTATCCTGCCGCCCCCGGCCTGCCGCACGCCCTGGTCGAGCGAGTGTCCATGCTCCTCGTCACCCGTGAGGGTGACCGACGCTGCAAGCTCCCGCCCCACCAGCGCGCCCTGGTTTGCCTGGTCTGCCTTCGCGGGCACGACATGCTCACGCAGCTCGCCGCGGCCTTCGGCTTTCCGCCGGGACCGCCCACGCCTGCGTCACGCCGTCGTCGATCACCTGTCGCGAAGGGCGCCCGGACTGGTGTGGGTCCTGCGGGAGGCCGATCCTGATCACGTCCTGCCCGACGGGACGCTCGCCGAGTGCGACCGCGGCGGCGGCAGCCGGGCCGGTTTCTCCAAGAAGCACCGCCGCCACGGCGTGAACGTGCCGACCGGTCGGCATACCGGACCGCTGGTCGCGCCCGGCCATCCGGTCGGGGCATGGGTCTTCGGCCATAAGCGGGCACGAGGAGGCCCGGCAGTGGCGGGCAGGGCGCCCTGCTTGGCATAGCTGCGCCGCCACAGCACCCGGTACAAACGCTGCAGTTCACGGCGCATTCCGTTCCGTGGAGCCCCGCGCCCGGTCAGCGCCGACAGCACGCGCGAGGAAAACCGTGATCAAAATCAGCCTATGGACAGGTTAAACCTGTCGGCATCGTGCCTGACCGGAATCAGCCCCTGCGAGTGAAATTTTTCTGCTCTTCTGCTGTGATACGGCGCAACAGGCATCAGTCCGGAATGAAATGAGGTATCCGTGTCCGCTATCCGTGGTGTCCGCGCCGTACTCTCCGCCGCAGTTATTGCGTCCGCTGTTTTCGCGGGAAGTGCAACGGCCGAGGCGGCTCCGGGACAGGTCTGTTCCGTTCCTCAGTACCAGAAGACGACCTTTGACGGCTGGTCCCTGCACAACATTCGCGCGGGCTATCCCATCCATGACTGGAGGACCAGCAAGGCCACATTTGAGCTTTCGGGGGAACCCCAGGGATGCAACGGAGGCCAGTTTTTCGCTGCCACCCGGGGCGGAAGGCTGCTGTCTCTTGAAGTGGAAGCAGGGGGTACGAGCACGCCCAACTGGTGGGACATGCAGTTCAAGCTTCCGGCTGGCGTGACCTTTGCTCAGGTCTACTACGGCGACCCCGGCGACATGGACAGCGCAGTTGTCCTCGGATCGGTTTCACATCTGCTTCCCTGACCTGGAACGTGGGGGCTATGCCCGTTTCATAATCCGATCGCGCCACTCGCCCGAGAGTAAATCGGCAGTTGGCGGAATCCAGGGCGGACGTTGAGCCGTTCCGCGTTTGGTAGGGACTCGGCCACTTGAGGCTGCAGGACCAGGCACCCGGGGGCACGACGACGGAGGATTGGGCGGAGCTGAAGCGGCTCAAAGGGGAGAATGCCGAACGGAAGAGGGCGGCATCCTCGAGGCAGCAGCGTCTCTTCTTCGCGGCCGCGATGGTGCCTCCCGCACCGCCTACGCGCACGAGCCCTGGCCGTGACGGCTCTCAAGGCCCGCGGAGAGCCAGCACGCCGCCGCCCCCGGGCAGAAACCATCACCAGGCTGGTCCACACTCTGGCCGGGGAGGTGATGGCACGGAGTCCTCGTCCCGGCCGGTGATGCGCAGCACCACAAGGCCAGGCTTCGCGATGTGCTGCTCGTCGATCGGCTTCATGACCGCTGCGATAGCGGTGGAACCGAGACGGTCCGGGGGCGGTGACCGTCGCTCTCGCGATGGGAGGCGCTTCCCAGGCCGCGCGCAGGACCGCCCCTGCCGTCTTGCGCAGGTCCTGGACGAACTCCGCGTATGCAGCGCACAGGGCGCCCACCGCTTCGAATTCGATCTTCATCCAGGTTAGGTGGCGGGAGATTGTCCCGGATCTGCTGCGACGTCTCCGACCGCCGCGCGCTCCTCTACAGGGCATCGCATCGCCGCCGTCTGATGGAATAGGGCATCTCCTTGTAGGCGCTGTCACGGCTTAATTCGGCGTGCGAGCCAGATGCTGACGGCCGCAGTGAGCAGTAGAGAAAGCAGAAGGCACCCCAGGAATGTGCCTGGGCAGCCGCCCCAGGGGCACGTGGATCCTGAGCGGCTGCACCACGAATAAGTGACGCCGTGCCGTCCTAAATGTTGTGGCCCAGAACGTCTAGGGCGACATCGAATGATCCTTCGCCGTATTTGCCGTCCACAAGCGGCGCTAGGTGCTGCATCACTGGATACTGTATTCCCTGCACCGCAAGCCTGTTGCCGCCGCCTGCTCGCTGCCCCTCCCGCCTGAGGCCCCGCTTGTTGGCCTCTGCGGCGGCATCTTTCCAGGACTGGCTGAGTTGTTTCCTCTGGCTTGCGAGGGCACCGCCGTTCTTTGCCAGGAAATCCAGCAGAGCCTGACTGTCTTTCTCGGGGGCGTTACGCGGCAGATCGGCCATTGCATGACGTGTCATTCTTGGCGCGAATTCGCTGATCGCGGGCTTCAGCTCGGTCCCGTATGTGTCCAGTACCTCCGTTGTGAGCCGGAGGACCTCATTTCTGTAGGCGACTGCAATGTCGGACATGTCGGCCGGAACCACACCTGCGATATCGGCCCCCTGAACGGGTACTGGAATGCCGGTGTGTGTGGGGGACACGGGCGGCGGGGCGGCAGTGTCCTGCTGCCTGACGGCGGGGGCCGTAGTGAGGTCTGCCGGCGGTGCAGCTGCTGGGGCCGTGCCGTGGGGTGCGGCCGTAGGGTCTGCGGCGGCCTTCTGGACTTCCGTGATGGTATCGCGGCTGGCTGCGCTGGTGGTTTTGCGGATGGTGGAGGGATGGAGGGCGCCGCCAATGCCGCCGAGGAGGAGGCCAGCTGCACCGAGGGTGATGGAGGCGATGTTGAGGGGGTCTTCGAGCTGGGTGCGTCCGGTGCCCATAGCGACGGCGTCGAGGACGCCGGAGGCGACGTCGAGGACGGCGCCGCCCAGGGCGATGAACATGCCGATGCTGGCGGGGTTGAAGGCGGTGGCGGCCAGGGTGATGAGGGCGGCGGCGGTGGTGACACCCCAGATGAGCCAGCTGCCCCAGTCGGGTATCTCGGTGGTGCCTTCGGGATCAACATGGGTGACGGGGTTGGCGCCCATGGCCTGGTAGCGGTTGTGCTGGGGGGCGGGGTCCGGTGTGGTGAACCGTCCGGTGGCGGTGTCGTAGAGACGGCTTTTCAGGTACTGGGTACCGGAGGGGTCGGTGTATTCGCCGGCGAAGGTGAACGGCTGCCGTGCCGCCCCGTGCAGGCCCGCCGCGCCCGCCGGTGAGGCGGGCTGGCCGTCGGCGCGGGCGGGCTGGCCGTAGTCGGTGTACTGCCAGGCCTGGGACACCTCGCCGCTGTCTGCAGTGGTGAGGGCGGTGGTGCTCCCGTGCCGGTCGGCGATGAGGTAGCCGGCCCCGGTGGCCGTGGCGGCCTCTGCGCCGGGGCCGGTGAGCGTACGGGCGTGCCGGGTGCCGGCCAGCAGGTAGGAGGCAGTGGCTGTCTCTCCGGCCTGCTCCTGTTCCTGCGGTCCGGCAGTGTAGGTGTCGTTGAGCAGGGTGCCATCGGGGCTGTAGTAGAAGCGGGCGGTGGGTTCCGCCGGGACCTCGCGGTCACTGGCGCCGCCTGCCGTGGCGGGGGTTTCGGTAGCGGTGGCACGGGTGCCGTCGGCCCAGTAGGTATAGCGGGTGACCGCCCCGTCCGGAGCGGTCATGGCCGCTGGCCGGCCATTCAGGGTGTAGGTCCACTGGGTGCCGTCATGGGCGGTGGTCAGGTTGCCGTCGGCGTCGAACACCTGCTTCTGCCCTGTGCTGACTCCGCCGGTGGTGACGGTCCGGGCGGTGAGCCGGCCGGAGGAGTCGATGCCGTTGTCGGTGACCGTGTTCTTCCCGGCTGCCTCCCCGGCGCCAGGGGCGGTCTCGGTCTGCACCACATCGCCGGAGACGTTGAGGGTGTAGCGGGTGGAGGTGAGCGGCTTGCCGTCCGCACCTGACACCTCGGAGCCGGTGAGCCGGTTGTAGGCGTCGTAGGTGTAGCGGGTGGTGGTGGACACCGGCCCGCCCGGGGTGCCGTCCGCCCCGGCGCCGGGCCGGGTGTCGGTCCGCTCGGTGAGATTGCCGTGGGAGTCGTAGAGGTAAGCGGCCTCGCTGAGGACCTCACCCCCGCGGCTGGTCTTCTCCCGCTTGACCTGGTGCGCATCGGTGAACTGGGTTTCGGTGACGACACCGTTGCCGCGGTCCGTCTTCGTCACGCGGCCGAGGCTGTCATAGGTGTAGGCAACCCGGGCCCTGACCGGGCTTTGTGTGTCGTCGTGTTCGTGCTGGACGGCCTCCGCCATCGTGCCGTCGGGGTTGTAGGCGTAGAAGGTCGTCAGCCCGGCCGTGTCGGTCATCTTCATGAGCTGGCCGTGGTCGCAGTATTCCTGACGGACCGTCTTCCCGTCCGGGTAGGCCACCTCGGTGACATGCCCGTCGGCGTCATAGGAGTATGAAATCCTGCTGTCGGCCTCGTTGTCCGGGTCGAACACGCTAGTGACGGCGCCGGTGTGCGGGTCATAGCTGTACCCGGTCTTCTCCATAGTCTTGCCATCAGCGGAGGTGACCGCCGTCCCGGTCACCTGCCCGGTGTCCCTGTCGTAGTCGTAGACGGTGCGGATGCCGCTAGGGGACACGCTCTCGGCGACCTGCCCGCCGGGGGTGTAGGCGAACGTGGTTTTCGTGCCGTCGGGGCGGCGTTCCTCGGTGACGCGCCCGGCACCGTCACGGACCAGAGTGGTGCCGGAGCGCCCGGCCCCGGTGTCCTGGCCGAGGGTGAGAGTCTTCACCACCGGCGCGCCGGTCACGTCGGTGGGCGTGGTGGCGGTGATTTTCTCCCCCGGGAAGGTGTCCGGGTTCTGCGGAGCGAGGACAGTGGTGTCCGCGGCACCGCCGGAACCATAGCCGGGGGTGACGGCCACGTCCTGGGACACGGCCCGGGCCACGCGACCGAGGCCGTCGAAGGACCGGCTGGAGCCGGACTGCTGCGTGCCGTCGGCGAACGACGAGTCCGCGGCCACCGGACGGTCCGCCTGGTCGAGGGTTTCCACCGCAGTGGCCACGGCCCTGGCGGGATCGGTCTCCCCGGCCGGGAGGGTGAGCGTAGTCACCGTGGAGGTGTCGGCACCCGCGGCATCGGCATACACCGTCAGCCGGGTCAGGCCGTTCGGCGCGACCGTTTTCACCGGCCGTCCCAGAGCATCACTGGTGGTCACGGTGGTACGCCCGGCCTGGTCGGTGACCTCCGCCGTCCGCCCGCCGTCCGAGAACTCCACGCTCTGCAGGGTCCGCGCGGCCGGGTCATCGGTGAGTTCCTGGCCGGAGATGTTGTCGGTTGTCTTCACGGTGCGGCCGAGCAGATCCTGGTGCTCGACAGTCACATGCCGTTTCCCGTTCTGACCCGGCGCGGTGACAGTGATGGTGAGCGGGGTGTAGGAGACTGCGGTCACCGCCCCATCGCCCCCGGGGCCGCCGGGCACCGTGTGCCTGACCGGCCGGCCAGCCTCGTCGTAGGCGGTTTCCGTACTGCGGCCCGAGACATCCGTGGTCTTCACCGGCAGACCGGTGACCAGGTCGGTGACCGTGCTGCTGGCCCCGGCCGCCGAGGTCACAGTGTCGGTGCGGGTATGCGCCGCGGTATCGGTCACGCTCTCGTAGGTTTCGCTGACCGCGTCCGGGCCCTGGACACCGCCCGGTTCCGCGCCTTCGGCCCAGGTGACGCTCTTCCCGGTGACCTCACCCTGACCGCTGACCTCAAAACGCGTCACCGTACGGGCCGTTGACCGCTCCTGGCCGGCGTTCTTCACCGACAGCTTCACACCGGTTATGCTCCGGCCGTCATCCGACAGCGTGTTCTCGGTAACGCGCTGCGCCCCGTCGGCACCCGTGACGGTGACCTTCACGGGCAGCCCGTATCCGGCGGGTTCCCCCCCAGCCCCGCCGTCACCGCTGCTGTCTTTCCTGTCGAGTGCGGTAGCGTCATACGCGGTCACCGTGGTAGCGCCTGTGACATCGGTCCGCTCCGTCTCCCGGCCGTACTCGTCGAAGCGGGCGGTCTCGGTGGTGGTGCGGGACTTCCCCGTCACCGGGTCATGCACCGTGACCTCGGCCCGGACAGGCTTGCCGTAGTTCGCCGGCAGGGCGGAGGCCGGCGGAGGGGCCTGGCCGTTGTCACGCTCGCCCCCATACATGAGTTCCTGGGTGCGTACCGGTTTCTGCTCGCCGTTCACGTTCAGCGAAGCGGTGCGTTCCTTGAGCAGATGCAGGCTGTTGTAGACGGAGCGGACAGTGGAACGCCCGTCGGACAGTTCGGTCACATACCGGTAGTCCTCATCCGCACTGTCGAACAGCGCATCCGCGCTCTCATACTGGCCGCGGCCGGTGAAGTCATGCCCGGCGTGCTCGCCTTCCGTGCCCAGGCGGAAAGTGCGTTCGGGACTGAGGTCCCTGCCCTGCCGGTCGGTGACCCTGAGCGAGGCGGTGACGGGGAAGCCATGCGGCTGCTCGTATCCGGCCCGGGTCACTGCGCCGGCCGGAGTCTCGATCCGGGTCAGCAGCCTGCCCGGCTGGCCCTGTGGGGCGTAGTCCCAGCCCAGCGTCGTCTCCTGGCCCTCCGGATAGGTGACGGAAGCCAGCCGCCCGCTGTCCAGGTGCAGCACCACCTCGGGCCGCCGCCCGTCACTGCGCTCCGGTGAAGTGACCGTCACCCGGCCCTCCGTGCCGTAGTCAAAAGTCACCGCCTGCCCGAAGGCATCCACCGCCCGGGTGAGCCGGTGCTGGCCGCCGTGGAGCTCCCACACATAGGCGGACTCGTTGCCGAACGGATCCTGCTCGGCCACCAGATCCCCTGCCGCGGAGAAGAAACTCTTCCGGCCGTCGCTATGAGTGAGGACCCACCGGTAATCCCGCGCCGCATCCCCGAGCCCGTCCCGGGCCGGCAGGGTCCCCGGCGCGTCGCACAGAGCGAGGTCCTTCAGCAGATAACGCCCCAGGCCGGAACCCGACGCGTCCCCGGGCCGCAGGGGATAGCTGCCCCCCGAGGCGGTATGCAGCGTGCCGCCGTCCTCCGGGCCGATGTATGGCTTGCCCAGCCCCATGCCCTGCCCCAGCCCGTGCGGGTCCGCCCCGGCCGCAGCCGCGGCCTGGCTATAGGCCAGCGCCAGCTCCACCCCCTGGCCGCCGCGCCCGGGCAGCGACACCAGCGGCAGCACCGCCGCGAACGCACCCGTCTGCTCACTGACCGAGCCGGACGCCCCGCCGCCCATCGCCACAGTCCCCGACACTCCCGCCGTGGCAGCCATTGCAGCGGGTGCGGCTGCCGCGGCGGTGACGGGCACCGTGGTGACCGCCATCACGGCGGCGGTGGCCAGCGCGGTACGGCTCAGCCACCCAGCCCGGCGCCCGCCAGGGCCAGGACGGAAAGGGGCCCGGGTACCAGGAAGAGAGTTCAATTTCGGCTCCATCAGAGAAACACGCAGACGAAGCCACCCAACCGCCCCCCGCGCCCCGCGCGAATCCATCGATGAGGCCTTCAGTGGCCGGCACATCGCCGGCCGACCGGCCAGGCGCCCCGCCGCCGGGGCGGGTCTGGGTGGCGGGGCTGGCCGCGGAGGCCGGGTAAGCCGGCCGCCTTAAGACCTCGTTTCACTTGGTGAGCCGCCGGTAGTTGATGAGGCTGGTGGCGATGGCTGTGAAGGCGAGGAAGTGCTCGGGCTTGCGCTCGTAG
>NZ_JBIBHT010000034.1:0-12577 GCF_042957155.1 Streptomyces sp. NPDC008121
CGGGTCACGTGACCCGGCTGCCCGGCCGCTGCCGCGCAGCCGCCGCACCTCCGGCAAGCCCGCCACACCACACCGGGCCGGACGGCCGTGCCGGCTTCCGCAGCGCTCTCGACACCGTTCGAGACTCGCCTCGCCCTGGCCGCACCCGCCAGCCTCCGCCGTGTCACGTCCCCGGCTGCGTACAAACCGCACAGGCCGTCGATGACGAGGACCGACCTGGACCAGACCGTCGAAGACCGCGGCATCGGGAATCCGCGGGTTGTGACAGCCCAGCGGATGGCGCTCCTCGCGGTCCGGCACAAGGCCAGGAACTGGTCGCGGACCGGTTTGAGCAGGCATGATGGGACAGCAGGCACGGACACCCCGAGTGATCATGAAGTGTGAGAACTCCATGATCGGGGACCGTGCCTGCACCACTTCACCCGCCTACTGGCGGACGCTCTTACAGAATGGGCCTTCCTCACCGAGCACGGCGGCCACGAGGTCCATGAGGCGCCGGGCCGGGCCATTGCCGGTGAGAAGCGCGCCCAGCAGGTCTACGAGTGGCGGGGCTACGGCAGAGCGGACCTCGTTCACCCGGGCCCTGCACGTCGTCCGCCGCACGGTGATCTCGCCGAGCGGCTTTCCCCCCTCCGCCCGCAGACGCGACCGGCTCCTCGGACTCGCCGAGATCGGACACAGCCTGTTACCCCGTCGCCCGCCCCGTGACTGCCTCGCAAGATCCGCTCGTGCATCACCGGCTACGGCAGCAAGGCCCCCGGAGAACCAGCCAGCCACCGCCGTTCCCCAGTCGTCGTCACCCTGAACCACCGATGGCACGACCACTAAAACAACGTCATTGGTCACCGCGACACCGGGGGATCGCGTTCGTCGCGCAGTCGGTGAACCAGGTGATCCACGGCCTGCGAGCCCTGCCCTCGACATCGACATCGACAAGCACCGCCGCCCCCCTGCACGTGGTCGGTCTCCCACACCTGGTTACGCCAGCCCCGCGGCCGGGCCTCGCGCCGCCCGCTCACTACCCGTGAGCCCGGCCCGCTCCCCCGGCTGCAGATCACGACGGATCGCCCGGTGCAGCGTCGGAACTGACGGAGGCGGATTCCCCTCGCCCTGGCCGCGCGAGCGGCCAGCTCACGATGCACCGCCGCAGCGTTCCCCTTCTACAGCGCGGGAAAGGCGCGCAGCATGTCCAGGTAGGACATCTGGTGCCCGCGGTCCGGGCCTGCGGCACCCCGTCAGGAACCCGCAGGTCATCTACCGGTCAGCAACATCCCAGATCACCCCCTGTAGTAACATGTAGGACATGGAGACGACCGCCCGCGAGTTCAACCAGAAGTCCTCACAGATCCTCGCCGCGGCAGCACGCGGTGAGACTGTCACCGTCACCAAGAACGGCACCCCGGTTGCCAGGGTGGTACCGATCACCGGGGATGACGTCCCCCCGTTTCCGTCTGACCCCATGGGAGGCATAGAGCTCCCTGACCTCGGCCTGCCCGAGCTCAGCGATGACGGGATCGAGGAAGTGCTGAAAGGGATGGGGTCGTGAGCCTGGTAGCGATCGCTGACACCAATGCCCTGTACCGTCTGCTCGACACGAATCTCTCCGGCCACCAGGAACACAAGAAGGCCCTGGCAGCGATCAGCCATCTCGTCATCTCCCCTATGGTCCTCGCGGAGCTGGACTACCTGATCACGGCACGGGCGGGAACCCGCAAAGCCCTGGCCGCAGCCCGGTTCATCGAACGCAACACGGCCACCCGCCGCTTCGAAGTCCCCGCGGTCAGCGCACATCTGAGTACCGCGATCGCTGTTGCCGAGGGGTATGCGGACGCCGACGGCGGCAAAGGTATCGGTCTGGCAGACGCAATGAACGTGGCCCTGGCCGCCGCCTGCCGCACCAACGCCATGTTCACCACCGACCGCCACTTCCGCATGGTCCGCCCGCTGACCGGCCATCCAGCCTTCCGCCTTCTGCCCGACGATCTATAGCCGTTCCCCGGACAGGTGCGGCCTGCGCGGGTACCTTCTGCAGCCCGGCACGGCCGGCACCGTACGCGCCGCCAGCTGCCGAAGCGGCTGCTTCCCTCCTGTCTGCCAGCACTCGCCCGGCCCGCAGGCCCGAGGCCGAGGCCGAGGCCAGGCTGTACATCCCGGACAACACGGCCTCCCAGCCGGGCAAGTGCGGGTCAACCACGAATCAGGTGCGGTTCGCCTGTGCGGCCTACACGTCTTTTGCTCCGAACGTTACCGCCTCAGTGGCCGCAACCGCCGCGTCACGAGCGGCTTCCCACTCGGCGTCAGCCGCCTGCTGCCCAGGGTCAGCTCTCGTAGTGATACCGGCAGGATGCGATACGCACCTCGCCATCCACGATCTTGTACACCAGGCGGTGCTCGTCGTTGATCCGGCGGGACCAGTACCCGTGGAAGCCGTGCTTGAGAGGCTCCGGTTTTCCGATGCCCTCGTTCCCATTGCGCGTCACATCTGGGAGAAGGCTGTTGATCCTCTTCAGGACCCTGCGGTCCTGGACCTGCCACCACAGGTAGTCGTCCCATGCGGACTCGTCCCACACCAGCTTCACGACAGGGTTTCTTTAACAGTCCCCCCGCCGGCTTCCAGCCGCTCAACCGAAGCCAGCAGCCTCCGCGCGTTCACGGGGTTCCGCAGCAGGTAAGCCGTTTCTTTCAGCGACTCGTAGTCCTCCAGGGACACAATCACCACCGGGTCGTGCCCAGAACATCGTACAGAGGGTCCGGCGGCGGTCAAGCCACCCAGGAAGAGGCCAGTAGCTACACCGAGCCCGGCCCCGAAATACAGAGCCGCCGGCTCACGGCGCAGTGAAAGTTCCGGGGACGAGGCCCCTGGGAGGGCGCCAGTGCTGCCGGTCCCCGTGGCGCAGGCCGGCAGACAGCCCGGTCCGGCGTGAAGCGCAGACGGTCCGGCAGCCAGGCAGGGCCGGGCTTCCGCCTGGAAACAATCTGTCCTGAGGGTCCGTTGCCGGCACCAGGCAGGCGATCGCTGTATCAGGCAGGGGGGGAGGAAGCCGGGGTTGGCGGGGGTGACGGCGAACTGCGCGGTGGCTCTGGCCGCCAGACCCGGACAGGGGTGCCAGAGCCAGAAGCGTTCCAGATGTACTTGCCCGTGGGACGGATTAGACGGTGATCAGGCCGTCAGCGGCCGTTGCCAGCCTGAACCTCTCCCACGGGCCTGCTATGTCTGCCGCTGCTTTCAGGTGGTAGGTGGGGCCGGCGGGCCCGTTGGTGCTCTGGTCGACTGGGAGGAATGTGTATCGTGGCGTGGCCTGCGGGTCCTGCTGCAGGCGCTTTTTTTCCTCCATCCAAGATGGATCTCACGAAAAAACGAGACAGTGTCATGCTGCCCGCGAAAGATGCCCAGGACAGCGGCCCCCAGTGCCCTCAACCATCGGCCACAGCGCGCCCCATGCACGCTAAGCACGCCCCGACCAGCCTCACCACATCACAACCCGCCCTCTCTCGCACCCGTGTGTTCAAACTGATAGACCACACGCGGTAGCCAGCAATTGCTTGAACATCCTATTCTTTCGTGGCTGAAAGTCGCTCCCCGTTACGCTGGCCTGTCTGAAGTCATGCCAGCATCCTTGTGATCGATAAGAGACTGGTTCACAGATGACTTGGAGACAGAAGTGAAGAAGATGGCCGCGATCACTGTTGCAGGAGCGATATCCCTGGCGGGACTGGCCGCGACGGCAGCACCTGCGATGGCGCAACAGTCTTCCCCCAGTAGCCTGGTGCAGCTGGTGCGGCATGAGACGCCTTCATACATGAGCGCCTACTACACGGTCCATCAGGATGGGCAGTGGAAGTACGCCCAGCACTGGAACCGGCAGGCCGGCGAGCTGCCGACCTCGCGAAAGTCTCAGCGGCTCCACGAACTCATAGCCGCCCCCCGACTGATCGCGGAGGGAAATCAGCCTAAGCGGACCTTCTGCCCCAGCACCACTAAGCAGTATTCACTGACGACCGCCGGCATCAAGTTCTCTCACGCCTGTGGCAAGAGCGACCCTGACACGCCGGTATTCAATGAGATCGTCGACCTCCTGGAAGACATGATTCCCGCGCAGAACCAGGCTGAGGACACACCGTCCTAGACAGGTGGTTCAATCTTGGCTCAGAAAATTGAAGTCCTCGCAACGCCGCGCACGCCCTGCTCACCCTGGCTTCCCCCCTGGGACAGCAGGACCGGGGGCCCTTCCCCCTTACTTCACGCTTTGAGGTATCTGGCGTCACGCGAAGGACGGCCACTGCCCGCGGAAATGCGAGCAGCCCTCAGCGCATAGCGGCCATTCAGTGCGCATTCCGTGGGTTTCATTCTTGATTCTCACGCGGGACGGGCCGACCGCAAACAGTGCTCTCCTCTTGCCAAAGATTGGCCGATGTGAGGTCGCCCCGACCTCACGCCAGCGTGAAAGTCCGTTAACAATGCCTGTCGTGTACGCGGCGGGAGCCTGAGAAGAGGATTTCTATGAAGATTCGTCATGCTGCCACGACAGTGACGGCGGCCATCGCAATCGGTATGGTCGGGGTAGCCGCAACTCCGGCTCTCGCACAAGATTCCGCACCCCTGAAGTCTGCCGATATTCAGACCGCATATAACCAGAAGTTCACGGCGTCTGCCGGTGATCCCTCCAGCGCTCTGGCGAAGGCCCGCCAGAAGATGGCGAATTCCGTGGAAAACGGCCTGTTCAGGGGATGTATGGAAGTTGACAGCACGTCAAAATGGATCAAGGTTCCCAATATGCCTGCAACGGGGGCGGCGACTGTTTATTCATACTGCTGGTAGCCGGGGGGGTGCGTGGCTTCCTCTGCAGGCCGAAGGGGAAGCCTGCGTACAGCGATGCGGCCGACGGGGCCGGTGAGCGGAGGGAGCTTCCAACACGGCCATGTGGGCGTCAGCGGGTGCCGGAGGCAGGAACGTAATGTACGTACGGCGTGGGCCGCTCGATCGTTCACCCGGTCTGGGTGGGCGGCAGCCAGCTCCGGCCGGACGTTGTCGCCGCCGGGTGGGGCGGGAAGTCGCCCCACCCGTTGTCTGCCACTATTACCCAGGAAGGGATGTAATTCCGGACGTACAGTGATAACTCCGGAGGCCACAGTGGATGTTGCCGAGAAATTGGGTCTTAATGGATTTTACTCCGCGATCTCGGACGATTGGAGGGTGGCCCTTATTACCACTCGAGGGCAGCACGGCACTGCATTTTAATGCCGTCAATGGCAGTGCCGAAGCCGTGATGCGGTCGGACAGCGGTCTCGTCAGCACGCCGGCCGGGCTTCTTGATGGATACCTCGGTGTTCAGGGCAAGAGCACCGCCGGGACGGCAGAGACCTTCACGATCGCCCCGCTCAGCGGCGACGGAATCGCCCTGAAGTCGAAGCTCACGGGGAAGTCCGTCCGCGTGGACACGGCACTCACCGGACCGGCCGACCCCGCCATGCCCTGCGCGCAGATGCCGGCCGGAGCAGGAGCAGCGGAAAAATCCACGCTGGAACAAACGGGCCAGGGTGACATGCGCCTGAAATCGGGCATCACGGGAAAGTACGTCGTCAGGGACGGGCTGATCGCGGCAGACGGAAACACCGACCAGGCCCTTCGCCTCACCCTCCGGCGCCCGGCAGCACCGCAGTAGCCGGCTTCCCGCGGGAGACACGTCCCCGGCGGGAGGGATCTACAGGCCGACGCCGATGTGCCCGACGTCAGTGAGACGGACCTCTTCCGGATGGAGCGGGTGCGCTCTCTCGTGTGCGGGCCAGGCCCGGGCCGCTGGCTTCACGGGCCCCTTCCCGGAACCCGCAGATCATCACACCACGGTCCGAGAGGAGGGCCGGGAGGCGACTGCGGACGCGGCCGTCAGCCTTCGTCCTGCCCGCCGGCACCCCCGCGGCCGAGGTGAGCGTGGCCGGCGACTTCAACGACTGGCGGCACGACGATCTTTCGGGACTTCGGCCTTCGTCTCCGCTCTGCGCCGCGAGGGGACGTATCCGTCTCAGGGCGGGCCGCCCTGAGAAAGGGCGTGAGGGCCTCGCGCAGTTCCAACGCCTGGCCCTCGTCGAGTTCGGCCTCGTAGCAGATGCCGTCGATACCGAAGGAGACAGTCTCCGTCTTGCCAGCCATGACGGACCGCTCCGGTGAGGGGACCGGCACATCCCGCGCCAGTGCCGGAACGGCCTGACTCTGGTGCGTCCTGCGGTCGTGCCGGGCAGCGATCGCTCCAGGCCCGCGGTGGCAGACGCAGCTGCAGGTGATTCCTCCGGCTGTCGCCTCGGGACACGAATGGTGATGGCCTGTCATGCACCATCCCAGCTTGCCCACCGCTCGCCTCCTCACCCTCTTCGCTCCCGCGTTTCAGTGTAGGCCCCGGTTCGGGGCGGCACGGTACATCGAGACGGTCGGTGCGTCCATTCGCGATCAGCGCTTCCACCTCATCTTTCGTCTCTTTCCGGCTCCACTTCTGGCCGGACAACGCCGACGACAACGTCCCGGATGATGCCGACCAGCCGTTCCGGCGCGATCAGGTATGCGCCTCGCTCGCCGGGTTCCGGAACGTTCGGGCGCGCTACGCCCACGGACCGGGCCAAGGTCGCCCCCAAGTGCCGGCGAACGGCCGAGGGGATCGCGCCGATCGGTTACACGTCACCGAAGTCGACCCATCCGCCTTCACCACGGCCGGCGCGATCGTCAGCAGGCGGCTGCGGGACCTGATCGCGGTGGGCCCGGCCGCTGGAGTACAACCGATCCCGGCGCAGAAGGTCCGCGAGGGCAGCGTGGTGCGGCAGGAACTTGGTGGCGCGGATGAGACACCGGTTCCGGCGTCATGGGCCGCCAGGCGTGCGTAGTTGGAGGAGGAGACCTCGGGCAGTGGGCGGCACCGTCCCTGCGTCGGCGATGGGGGCATCTGCCCTCGTCTCGCATTGCCCGGTATTGATCTGTGCTCTGTCTGCCTCGGTGGTGACCAGCCGACCTGCGCCGCCGGCTGCGGCCGAGGCGTGATTGCCGACGCCGTGCGCTGTATCGCCTGCGCTGAACCGGTTGCACCGGAGGACACCAGCGTGTGCCCCGGTCACGGCGGCAAGCCGTGTGGGCGCGCCGTCGTGACCGAAGGCCTGTGCCGCAAGTGCAAGTTTGAGGTAGAGGAAGCCAAGCTCGCCGCAGAGGCCGAGTGGGAAGCCGCCCGAGACGCAGCCATTGCCGCTGCCAAGGCAGCCGAACCCGAGCCTGCGCCCCTCTAGGCCCCTGTGCGGCGATCTCCCGGGCGATCACCCTGTTCCAAGTCCCTTGGTCGTCCGGGAGTGGCGATCGGCCCTCAGATCGCCGAACGGCGCCCCGGCTTCACCTAGACACCAGACACCGAAGGACCCTGCATGACCATCGACGCAGCCCTGACCGGGGCGCTCGCGGGCGCGTTCACCCGGCCGATTCCGAAGTCCGCCGGCGCCCAGGTGCGCAAGCAGCATGGGGGCAGCACCCGCGATGTCGCCGCGCTGCTCGGCGTCTCCCAGCGCACCATCGAGCGCTACGTCCGGGGCAAGATCAAGCGTCCGCGGGCCGAGCTGGCCGACCGCATGGCCGCCGAGGTCCGGCGCCGCTGGCAGCCGCAGAACCGGGCTAAGGCCCGCAAGGCCGCCGCCACCACAGCCGGGCTGGTGATCGACACCCGGGCCCGGTTCGGCTTCACCACCCCGGCCGGCACCACCGACGACTCCCGCATCCGCCACCTCACCCTTGCCCTCCCGCCCCACCACGCCGCCCGGCTCCTCGACGCCCAGGACCAGGGCGCCACCGAACACCAGATGCGGCAGATCACGGCCGAGGCACTGGGAGAGGTGTACTTCCGCGACGGCGGCCGCCGCGCTCACGGCCTGGAGGTCGAGTACACGGACGTTGAGTACATCGCGTTCGAGCTGTAGCCGGACATGAAGACGGCCGGCGCCCTCAGTCCGCCGAAGCGGGTGGCACGGGCGCCGGCCAACCAAGACGCACACGATCAGGGACCGATGCTCCTCTGCGGCTGAGTGTAGCGACCGCTCCCGACTGCCATAAGCCCGGTAACGTTTTTTCGAGGGGCGGCGCGTTCGCCTGCCGGACAGCGCACGCCGCATGACTGAGGGAGACATGATGATCCGCGCGGGACGCCAGGAACTGGTGCGCACGCTCGCCGACTTGGCCCGGCAGCGAGGGGTCAAGACCGCCAGCTATGTCACCGCCAGGCCGTACGCCGCCAAGGGGTTCCCGGCTCCGATCAGCTCGGCCGGATCGCGCATCCTGCTTTTCGACGCCGATCAGGTCGACGCGCACCTGGCCGGTGAGCCGGTCCCCGCCCTCCCTGTGGAGGAGCATGACGACGATCTCCTTGACCGCCGTGAGTGCGCCGCCCTGTTCGCGATCTCCCCGCGCACCTGGGACACCTACAAGAACGCTCCCGAGCTGACCGGCCACATGGTGGTGATCGGCGGGGTCGAGCACTGGCCCCGGGGCGTGGTCCGCGCGTTCGCCGCCCGGCCGAAGAAGCCCGCGGCCGCGGGCCGGCCGAAGGGCGCCGGCGACCAGGTCCCCCGCGAACAGGTTATGGAGCGCACCGCACCGCTCCTGGACGCCGACCCCACGATCAGCGCCGCCGGTGTCACCCAGGCCCTGGGTATCCACCGGGACACCGCGCAGAACGCGCTCACCCAGCTCCGCGCCCAGCGCATCGCCGATCTCCTCGACGCGGACCCGTCCCTGACGCCCAAGGAAGCGGCGCAGCGCCTGGGATACCCCGGCGCTCAGGTGCGCCGCGCGCTCGCCCTGGCGGAAGTCGAGCAGCGCGCCCGCCGCATCGCCCCCTACCTCGACACTGTCGCCCAGGCCGTCCGCGCGGCCGGCTGGACCACCGCCGAG
This sequence comes from Streptomyces sp. NPDC008121, assembly GCF_042957155.1. Lineage (NCBI taxonomy): Bacteria > Bacillati > Actinomycetota > Actinomycetes > Kitasatosporales > Streptomycetaceae > Streptomyces > Streptomyces sp. NPDC008121. Next base: position 8,912 of record NZ_JBIBHT010000034.1, read on the forward strand.
CGGGCCCCGGCCGTGCAGTACCTCGACGGCGAGGCCTGCGCGGCCGCGCTCATCCTCGAGTCCCCTACGGCGCCGGCCCCGGCGCTGGTGTGGGACGAGCGGTACGGCTGGCGCACCGCCCCCTCCCGCCGGCACCCGTTCGGCAAGGACACCGCGCACCGCCCGGCCGGCGACGGCATCCGCCACCTCCTCCAGGGCCACACCACCCCGGACCCCGCCGTGCTCCTGGCCGCGCTCGCCGAGTAGGCCTACGCGCGCCCTGAGCAGCACCGGATTGCCCTCCACCGCCCGGGACGGCTGGAGTTTCCAGGACATCTCCCTGCGGGCGACCTCCCGGCGGCGCTTCTCCTCCGCCTCCTGGGCCTCCAGGTGCCGTATCGCGTGATCGGTCTGGTCGAGCTGCCACCGCAGCCAGTCCTGAGCGTGCGCTGTTTCTCCAGGCGCTCCGCGGTCGACATCATCGGCGTCACGACAACACCCCTACGCGGCGACGCCCAGCGCGGGCGCGGGGACTGCGCCCGGGTGGCGCTTGAGCGCCGTACGCGCTGTTACGACGGTCTGGTCCTGGGTGTCCCAGTACGGGTGAGTGGAGACCTCGATCGACAGGTCCCGGACGAGGGCCTGGAGCCGGGCGTCCTCGGCTTTCTGCTCGTCGGTGTAGCCGGGGCTCGGCGCGCGGCCGCCGGTCACCTCGCCGGTGTGGGGGTGGACGGTGCCTGGCCAGCCTTCCATCGGCTCAACCGACCAGGGCAGGGTCCGGCAGTGCGCCTCGTATTCGGCCCGGGCCTGGTGGAGGCGGAGCTGGGCGTCGATCAAGTCTTGCGGGAAGGGGGAATCGGCCACGGCTGAAATACTACGCCTGTTCGAATAGCAGCCACCATGGCACCCTCTCCGCCACGCGGTAACGCGTGACTGCTCGCGATAGCTGTCACGTCGCAGCGCGACCTGTCACCGCCCTCACGCTCGCGTCGGTCGGGGGACCGACGCCTGTACGACGCTCCAGGTCACCGACTCGCGCGTACGTCGATGCGGTGACAACGACGGCTGCGAACGTGCCGTAGGTGACAACAAGGTCGCGCATCTGGTGCGACAGATACCGCTGAGATTCCAGCGCGGAGTCGCAGGTCGGCCACCGGCGCCGGTGACAGCCACCGCCGCAAGTCACATAACGTCACTCGAACAGGGGGCGTGGTTGTTCTCGGACCTTCGCGCCCGGCGGAGCGGCTACGAGCGACGAGATACTGCGCTTCGATCGTCCGGCTCTGCGCGGATGCGTCCAGCCTCGTCACAGTGGACGCTGTCCCCATGTCGCAGCAAGTGCCCCCGTCCGGGTGGGGGCAGCCTCCCGGTTGGGCTGAGCCGACTCAGCCACCGAAGCGGAACACGGGCAAGGTCATTGGCCTGTCGTGCCTCGGTGCGATCGTGCTGGTTGTGGCCATCCTTGCCATCGGCGGCCGCGGCGACGAACCCGATCAGACGCCGGCCAGCCCCGCCACCACCCGATCGGCTGAGCGAGAACGGCCACAGGACGAGACCGGAGCCCGCGGCGATGTGCAGATCACGGCATGCCAGGTCGATTTCCTGACCAAGTGGCCGAGCGCGACACTGCTCATCACGAATCGGTCGAGCAAGGCCAGCGACTACGTCGTGGAAATCGAGTTCGTCGACGCGTCCAACAAGCGCCTCGCTGAGGCGGGCGCGGGGTCGAACGGACTGGCACCCGGACAACGATTGACCGTGACGGCGCACGGCCTAACGCAGGTATTAACCAAGATCACATGCAGAGTCATCGAGGTCACTCGATACGCCTCATGACCACCGAGGCCCGCGCGGTGGCCTGCCCGCCCCACGAAACTTGCGGCCGGAGGCAGGTGTCGTATTGACAGCGAGGCCTGCAGCCGCGCCCACCCGTTCCACAGACCTGACAGAGTTCCTGCGTCGCGTCGGACGCCTGACGAGCAGGACTGACCGCCGATCGGATGCGGCGCGGCTCCCAGGTGCGGGACCTAGCCGGACGCCCAGTAGCAGTCGACGCCGACCGACGGACACCCTTATATCCGCTCGGCCACCTCGCCCTCCCCATGGGGCCACGACCCAGGGGCGTGCTCTGACTGAGCCGCCTGGGGCTGATCCGGGTGTGGAGGCTGACAAGCCTGTGACCGGCGACCACCCCGATGAGCCCCGCCTGCCCCTGCTCACCGCGTACAGCACCTGCTGGAAAGGCTCGACCGAGGGCAAGCCGCCGCCGGGCAGCTCGCCTCCGACCTGGCTCCCCGTTGGATAGGCACCCGCGGGCGCCCCCGGAAACACAGCTGGGGATGGGGCACCAACCTGAAGCGCCACCTTCCCCTGGCTCGTCTCGACAGCAACCCCCCAAACAAAATTCTACCGGCGGTAGAATCGGGGATATGAGCAAGCCGACGAGCATCAAGACCAGCGAGGAAGTGCGCGACCGGCTGCGCATCCTTGCCGACGAGCGCGGCACCACCATCACTGAGCTGCTGGAAGAGCTTGCTTCACGCGAGCTCACGGAATCCGAACGGGAGCGGCGTGCTTTCGAGGCGGCCCGTGAGCTTGGCATCGAGTACAGCGAGCAGGTCCAGCAGGTCGGCCAGGACGCCTGGGCCAGGATCCGCGCCCATCAGGGCGACGCCGCCGCATGAACCTGACGGCCGTCCTGGACCACACCGCACTGACCGCCTTGTACCGTGCGGATCCCTTCTTCACCGGCCTCTACGTCGAAGCCTCGCGTGGCACCGGCCGCGTCCTCATCCCGGCGCTCTCCATCATTGCTGCCGAGCGGCAGGACGCCGGCGCGGGCAAGCACGCGGCCTCGCTGCGGTTCGCGGAGAACGTGCCTTTCACCGCCGCGCATGCGGTAGAGGCGATGGACTGGAGACATACGGACTGGCCGGTGGCCCACGCGGCTGCCATCGCCTGGCAGGCGGCGAAGGCGGGGGAGCCGCTCACAGTCCTGTCCCTGGACCCCGAGCTGTATGCGGGCACCGGCATTACCCCGCTGAACCCCACCTGACCACGTCCACCAACGTCGTGGGGGCGCCCCGATAGGTTTGGTCAAGCGCCAGGATCGATACTGGGCATCGGTATCTCTGTGGGAATCGATGACTACGTGGGCAGAACTCGGGTGGGGTCTGGTTTTCGGTGCCGTCATGTTGGTGGTGGCGTTTAACTGTCGTGATGCGGCCTGGCGAATCCACGGCTTCATGCCGAACACGGCGGGGGTCAATCGGCTCCTGACGCCGCTGCGAGGGGCGCTGCAGCGGCGGCTGCCGCTACGGCGGCCAGCAGGCCGCGCCGTAATGTCATCGAGACTCGCATAGAGCCCTCCCTTCCATGTGCGGCTGCGCCGCTTTTAGTGATTACGTCCCACGTAACCTGCAGGGCGCGCGGGCTGTCATCCACCGGTCAGCGGGAGTGCAGGCCGGATCACACCGCCGATCACCCCAGCCCGCTATGGGCCTGGGCTGATGATGTGGAGTCGCGGGACTCCGTTGCGATGTGCCGGCTTCCTGTCAGTGAGCTTCTTCGCTGTGGCCACCGATCGGGTGACGGGCCGTGAAGCGCAACGAGCGAGGCCCCCGGGCTGTTGATCGAGATGTCTGACGTCTCAATCACGTTGCTCGGGGGCCTCGTTGGTCATGCATC
>NZ_JBIBHT010000035.1:0-11853 GCF_042957155.1 Streptomyces sp. NPDC008121
CCACCCCCCAGGTCATCCGTTCGACAGGGGGCAACAGTCATGCCGGGCCCGCAGGCCAGCAGCCCCATTGCAGGACCGCGAAGAACATAACGGGGCAGGCCCTGCTCGCCCGCCGGGGCTCCATGACCCGTACTTGATGGGATCCGGCACGTCCAGCAGAACCTAATTTTTCACCACCCACGGCACCGTCTGGGCCGTCTGGCGCGTCGCCGCGACCACTACTCCCACGCCCCGGCGGCCGTGAAGAGCCGCCGTGTATCAGCGGCCGATCAGCTGGCCATCGCCCTCGGCGCTGTCGGGCAGGAGCGCGGTCACTGGTCACCGCCCATCGGGGAGGTGCGATGACCGCTGTCGCGCCGGACGCTGTCCTCGGTGGTTTTGTTTTTGAGGGCCCTCATGTTGGCGGACAGGCCCCAGACGATCGCCGCGAAGAGCCCGCACAGGGCCGGGTTGGCAACGTTCATGGCCCTATCCCCTAACCTCGCGCTTTTCATGAAGTGGGCTGTCCGACGGGTGGTCAGGTAAGCGAAAAGTGCCTCTGAACAGCAAGAATGAGGATTTTCGAGGTCCTTGTTCCTGCCACCGTCGGAGGCACTTCCCAGGTGAAGAAGCGTATCGGGTCCTATCCACGCGTCCGTATCGAGGGCGGTGGCCGTGGGGTGGTGTCCCAGGCCGGGGCCGTGCTGCTGGTCGAGACGGTCCGCAAGGCCGGGATGGACCAGGTGAAACCGGCGGCGCTCGCGCCGTGGCGGCGGCCGCGGGCGGTGCACGATCCGGGGAAGATCCTGCTGGACGTGGCCCTCGCGGTCGCGATGAGCGGGGGCTGCCTCGCGGATGTAGGGACGCTGCGGGCCGAGCCCGGCGTGTTCGGGCCGGTGGCCTCCGACCCGGCGGTCTCCCGGCTCGTCGAAGCCCTCGCCGCAGCTGGGCCGAAGGCCCTGTCCGCGATAAGGACCGCTCGGGCCGAAGCGCGTGAGCGCGTCTGGAAGTTGGCCGGTACTGCGGCGCCGGATGCCGCGGGGCAGGTGATCGTGGACCTGGACGGGGTGCTCGTGGTGGCCCACTCCGAGAAGCAGGACGCCGCCGCGACCTGGAAGAAGACCTTCGGACACCACCCCCTGATGGGCTTCGCGACGTGATCACCGACGCGCTGGCGCGGCTCGAAGCTCTCCCAAAACCCGGCTGACCAGCACGTTCCGTCCCTGCGAGCAGCATCACCCCAACCGGAGCCGTGGAACCCGGCGCCCACCCGACGCGACAGCCGGGCCATCAACGTGCCCGCCACCGACCTGAACAACCGAAACGGCCCGCCGAAGAAGCCGACGGGCCGTCACGAAAGATTGAGGTTAGGCGGGGATACCCTGCAAGATCAGGGATGACCCTGCCTCGGTAGAGATCAGATGTTGTCGCAAACCTCAGGCTACCGAGCAGGGCCACGTGCATGATCGAAATGAACCCCGCGCATCGGGCTCGAGCTCCGTGAGACGAAAGCCTAATTTCCAATCGGAGCACGCCTCATGAGGCGCCCCCGTACCTCAAGATCCAGACACCTAGCCCAATTCCTCAGTGCACGGAAATAGCGACAGCGCCAAAATCAATACTCGCAACATACCGCGGCAGGAACGGGCGGCTAAATGCCGATTACTGTAGCGGCCAGCCCTGCGTCACCTTGGCGGGAGCAGTATTCCAGCTTTTAGGTATGAATGTGATTGCGTAGGTTCCCCGGTCAAAGTCTGCGTACCCAGCAGACCAGCTCTGGAACTTGCTTTCGTATACTTGCATGGGACCCATACCCCCATCGGGCGCATGGTAGTGGTTGGCGTGGGTCCATATCGTTTCGTCGCTATCTGCTTCCGCCTGATCCCCAAGCCAACCATAGTCGAAGTTGATCCAGCTTTCGCCTGAAGTAGCGGGACTGCGCGATACATTCCTGTCCCTCGCCATGTCGACAAGACCTGTCTCCTGGTCCGGACGGAAGGCGTCCGGATCACCATACTTCATTTTATCCGCAGCGCCCCACTGTCCGCTCCAGAAGTGTTTCGAGTAGATTACTGCCTTCATCCTGGAGGGGTCATAGTTGCCTCCATTCGCCATCTTGAAGGACGGCGCATTCCTTAGGGCGGAGTAGAAGCTTGACCGGGTATCCTCATGGAGCAGAGCATCGTCATTCTTCGCGAGTTCCGCCTTAAGGCTGGTGATATAGTCCTGCTCGTTATGGGCGTTCGCCAGAGCCCTGTTCATGACGGATGCCACGTCACGCGCCCGCTTGAAGCCCTTCTCCTCGTCGAAACTTTCCTTGGCGATTCGGCCCTCGAACTCTGCCTGCGTTTCATCAGGACTGGGGCCCGCGCTGTTCAGTTCGTTGTACTTATCTTCGTCGAAGTAGGAGAATGCCAGCTTATTCGTCGGGTAGGGTCCCGAGTTGACCCACGTAACCCCGACACAACCGTAGGACAGCTGTTCTCGCTGACTTTCGGTCATCTGCTGTCGCTTGCCGTCGCGGTGGCTATAGACCTGTTGCCACTTGCGTATGTAGTTGCTTACACCCGTAGTAGCCCTGCTTCCGAACGGCAGGTAGGCGTCAGGCATCCTGTTAAGTGGCTCAGCTTCCGGGGTAACCCTATCGTCTGCCCAAGTGGACTCCGGAGAGAACGGGCCGGCGCTCGGCAGTGCCGGCCCCGGCAGCCTCCCGGGTTGGCCCAGATTCAGAGCCCTTTTGTTCAGATCGTTGATGTATGCGATTTCAGCAGCCGTCAGACTATGCGTTTCGGCATACGATCGGCCCTTCTCCTCCTTGCCGGGATCGGCAGCAGCCTGGCTAACTGACGGCATAAGTCCAGCGCCGCACATTACGACGCTCACAGTGGCGACAGCGAGAAATCCTGGGCGTCTGTACATAAAAACAACTCCCCTGCGATGGAATAAAGCGATATGAACACACGTCTAGGAGAAGCAGCGCGGATAAGGTTCACGGCACCGACGTAGGCGCACGCGACCTGCGGCGCCGACAGGAATGCCTCGGTGTGAGCGCGCCAAGACGCGGCGGCCTGGTTGGCGCAATTTCCGCGACAGGTCAGGCCCGGAGCCACCCGGTCAGCGGTCCTGTCATCTCAACAGCGCCCGCCCCCGGCGTGCGGGTCCAGCGGGCGACCGAGTGGGGGATTGCAAGACCTCGACGCAGACAGAAACCTGCAAGCCGGTGGCCCCCACGCTTACGCTCGGTCGCAAACACCCTTTGAACCATCAGAGCGCTGCTGGACACCACTCTGCGGCTGAACTACTGGCCGGCACCTGCGAAATATGCGCCCGCTGCAGCCAAGCACCCATTGCGCATCGGCTGAATGCAGAGACCCGTTTCGGCCAGGACTCCTGTGCTCCAGGGCGAGTGCCATCCGCCAGTCACGGCGGCGGCCGTGGGAACCCGGCAGCTATTCGGCGTATCACGTCTTGCCTCCCGGCTGCTGATCGGCTTTGCATAAAAAGCGATCATGACCCTGCGGTAGCTCCCAGGCAACACAATGGCCTTAAACGAGCCACTCTTTACATAGGGAGTTAGCCGGACACGCGTCCGGTTCGACCACGCCTGCTGCCCCCAGAAAAGCGGCCAGGGCCCACACACTCTCGCTCTCTTCTGCCTCGCGAGACGTCGAACCCTCCTGCGCTTCGCAGTCACCAACGCCCTGGCATACCCCCCCGTAAAGGTGGAACCCGGTCGATGAATCCGTCAAAGGCCCAGCGCTATACCGGCGCCCTTGCTGACCAGGTACGGGCACCATCTGCGGCGCGACGGAGAGGGCACACTCGCCACGGCTGTCGCGGGTCTCAGTCCCCCAGGCCAGCCCAGCACATGAGCACCGGTCCCAGCGGCCCGGTGCTCAGCCCGTCCCCCAGTCGGGAAGGTCAGTAGGCTGCGGCTGATTCCAACAAGGCTGTCGGCCGGCAAAGCGCCCGTCAGCAAAGTGGGACAGGCCTGCACGCCAGCATGCCCGGATCCCACGCCCGTCCGCCGCGCTGCACCTCAGCGGCGTGACCGACATGTACAACTCCCCTGCTCGAAAGTCACCTGCCAGCTGGGGACGGAACTCCAGCACCCCGCCGCGCGCGCCCCGGTGGGCACTGTCCATGCTCTGACACGGAGACACGCTCGACCCCGGCCTGGATGGCGCGGCTGCCACTTGGCGGATCGGAACCTTGATACCACTTCCGCACTACCGAAGTTCGGTACAGTCTCAAGAGGGCTGCGCAAGACAGGTCGCATGCGTATGGGGGAGGCACTTTCATGATCCGTGCGGGACGCAGGAACTTGGCGAGAACACTCGCTGACCTGGCTGCGCTACAGGGGGTGGCTCTCTCCACCTACCATAGCGCCAAGCCCTATCGGGCTCCGGGATTTCCGCCGCCGATCAGTTCGCACGGATCGCGCATTCTGCTCTTCGACGCCGAACAGGTTGACGCCTATCTAGCCGGGCAACCGATTCCGGCCCTCCCCCTGCAAGACGACGACCAGGACCTCCTCGACCGCCGCGAGTGCGCCCACATGTTCACCATCTCACCCCGCACTTGGGACACATACAAGCCTCACCCCATGCTCGCCCGCCACATGACGGTGGTCGGGGGGGTCGAGCACTGGCCCCGGGAAACCGTCCGAGCATTCGCAGCCCGGCCGAAGAACCCAGCTCGCGCCGGTCGGCCCAAAGCTCGCGTCACCCAGGTTCCGCGTGAGCAGCTGCTCGAGAGCGCTTGCCAACTGCTGGACGCTGATCCCGTGGATACTGCCGCGAAGCCACCCAGGCTATGGGCGCCCACCGTGACACCGCCCCGAGCGCGCTGACTCAGCTCCGCGCCCAGCGCATCACTGCTCTCTCTAACACGGAACCTGTCCTTGCGCCCAGGGAAGCGGTACAACGCCTGGCGGATCCCGGAACCCTGGTACGCAGCGCGCCGATCCTGGCCCAGGTGAAGCAGCGCACACCGCCTTACTCCCGCTACCTCGGCATCTCGCTTCGGACGTGAGGCGAATGACTCCTCCCCCTCCTAAAGGAGGGGGTTGGGGTGCTGTAAGAACCGTGTCACCAGCCGCAGACGGCGGTGATCTTGCGAGGGGCATCCCTCGTGCAGGTGAGCCTGGTGCGTACGGCTGCGGTGCGTGAGCCCACGAGGACGATCTGCGAACGTGGCCCGTACCCCGTTGGACCTAGATGAGCTGGTCGAGCACTGGACGCTGCTGCAGGTGCTTGTGTCCGGCAAGCGCGGTGCGACACGCATGGGCTTCGCCGTACTGCTGAAGTTCTACACGCAGTACGGCCGGTTCCCCCGAGGCCGGGCGGAGCTGCCTGGCGAGGCCGTGGAGTTCGTGGCTCGGCAGGTGCAGGTTCCTGTCTGAGCTGGGTTTTTACGAAAGGACGGGCCGCACAGTTGAGTACACCGCGCGCAGATCCGGGGGCATCTCGGGTTCCGTGAGTGCAGCGTCGCGGATACGGAGAAGCTGACGGCTCATCTGGCCGAGCCCGTTGCACACAGGGAACGTAGGCGCGAGCAGGTGCGGGTGGAGTTGCTGGCGCGTTGCTGCGTCGAGAGCATTGAGCCTCCTACGGCGGGGCGGTGCGACCGGATCGTGGCGGCTGCCCTGCGGGCGGCCGAGGAGGCGTTGATGGCCCGGATCTCCTCGCGGCTGTCCTCGGAGAGCGTTGAGCGGATTGCGGCTCTGGTGGCCGACGGCGCCGACCAGGACGACGAGGCAGGGCCTGACGGAGGTATCAACGGCGAGGACGGGCCGCCGGTGCTGGGGAAGATCAAGGAAGCGCCGGGCAACGTGAGCCTGGAGACGATGCTCACCGATCCACAAGCTGCTGGCTGTGCGGGCAGTCGGCCTGCCGCCGGATCTGTTCGTCGACGGGCGCCCAAGGTACTGGCCGGCTGGCGGGCGCGGGCCGCGGTGGAATCGCCTTCCCATCTGCGGACGCACCCGATGCCCCTGCGGGTGACGCTGCCGGCCGCGCTCCTGCTCGAACGGGAGCGGGAGATCACAGACACGCTGGTGGAGCTGTTGATCTCCACTGTGCACCGGATCGGGGCACGGGCGGAGAAGAAGGTCACCGAGCAGCTGGTCAACGCGTTCAAGAAGGTGTCGGGCAAGGAGAAAACCCTCTTCAAGCTTGCCCAGGCCTCGCTCGGTGCCCCGGAAGGGACGGTGCGGCAGGTCGTGTTCCCGGCGTGTCCGGCGGCGAGCAGACCTTGCAGGAGCTGGTGCACGAGTTCAAGACCCGCGGTCCGGTCTACCGGCGGACGGTGCAGACCATGTTGTAGGCGTCGTACACCAACCACTTTCGGCGCGGGCTGATCAAGCTGCTGGACGTGCTGGAGTTCCGGTCCAGCAACCACGCCCACCGACCCGTGACCGAGGCTCTGGCACTGGTGGCCCGGTATGCGAGCGCCGGGAACACGACATACTACCCGCTGGGCGAGACGGTGCCGGTCCACAAGGCGATGGGCGGTGACTGGGCGGAGGTCGTGCACCGCACCGACCAGCGTGGCCGGCGCAGGGTGGTGCGCATAGTCTACGAGGTCGTTGCCTTCCAGGCCCTGCGCGATCAGCGCAAGTGCAAGGAGATCTGGGTGGTCGGCGCCGACAGGTGGCGCAACCCGGACGAGGACCTTACACAGGACTTCGAGGCCCGGCGTGCCGAGAACTACCGGGAGCTGCGGAAGCGGCTCGACGCTTCGGAGTTCATCGACGAACTGCGCGATCAGATGACAGCCGAACTGTCCATGCTGAACAATCAGCTGCCGAAGCTGTCCGGGCTGGACATCGTAGAGCGGAAGTCGGGTGCGATCCGGCTCACGGCGGCCGAGGCCCAGCCGGAGCCGCGCAGCCTGCGCAGGATTCAAGGCCGAGGTATAGAGGCGCTGGGGCATCGTGCCGCTGGTCGACATGCTGAGGGAGGCGGCGCTGCGAACCGGCTGTCTGGACGCGGTCACCTCCGTCTCCGGCGGCGGCAGCCTCTCACCGGAGGTCTTGGCCGAACGCTTGCTGCTGGTTATCTACGCGTACGGGACGAACACCGGGATCAAGGCCGTGGCGTCGGGCGGCCACGGGCACACCGAGGACGAGCTGCGGTATGTGCGACGCCGGTACTTGTCGGCAGAGGCCGCCCGCGCCATCGCCGTGCAGATCGCGAATTCCACCTTCGCCGCCCGCAGCACCAAGCTGTGGGGTCAGGGCTCGACCGCGGTGGCCTCCGACTCCACCCACGTCCGGGCGTACGACCAGAACCTGTTCACCGAGTGCACTCGCGCTACGGCGGCCGCGGGGTGCTCATCTACTGGCATGTGGAGAAAAAGTCACTGTCCATCCACTCCCAGCTGATCAACTGCACCGCCTCCGAGGTCGCCGCCATGATCGAGGGCGCAATGCGACATGGCACCACCATGGACGTCGAGGCGAACTACACGGACTCGCATGGCCAGTCGGAAGTCGGGTTCGGCATCACCAGGCTGCTGAACTTCGACCTGCTCCCGCGTATCAAGCGGATCAACAAGGTCAAGCTGTACCGGCCGGCGGTCGGCGAACCGGACGCTTACCCGCGGCTGGCCCCGGCGCTGACCCGGCCGATCCGCGGGAACTCATCGCCCAGCAGTACGACCAGATGATCAAGTGTGCGACCGCGATCCGGACCCGTACCGCATCCACCGAGGCGATCCTGCGCAGGTTCACCCGCAATGCCTCCCACCCCACCTACGAGGCAATGCTGGAGGTCAGCCGCGCCCAAAGACCATCTTCGTGGCCCGCTACCTGCGGCTGCGTGACTTCCAGCGGGAGATCGAGGAGGGCCTGAACGTCATGGAGTCCTCCAACGGCGCCAACAGCGTGATCGCTTACGGCAAGGGCGGGGAGATCGCTTCCAACCGGCGCGACGAGCAGGAGATGTTCGTCTTGTGCCTGCGCATCCTGCAATCCGCGCTGGTCTACGTGAATACGCTGATGCTCCAGGGCGTCCTCGGCGAACCCGAGTGGGCCGACCTGCTCACCCCCGCCGACCGGCGAGGCTTGGCCCCGCTTTTCTCGTCCCGCGTCCGCCCGTACGGTGAGGTGAACCTCGATATGGGAGCCCGCCTCGCCCTTGCTGCGGCATCCGCACCGGCCCCCCGGGACATGGCCGACCATGTCGAGCAATCCATCGTGGGGAACGAATGAACCCGCACCCGTACAGAACCTGACGCGGCTCAGGTTCCCTCCCACGGTATTCCGTAGTCCATCACGGCCATCCCGAAAGGAGCACGACCGTGTCGAGCGGTTGGTCGATAAGCGGTTCCTTGCCGTCAGATGGCGTAGTGCCAGGTGGTGAGCATGTAGGCCCCGTACCAGCAGCCGAAGAGTGCTGCTGCGGTGAGTGTGATGGCGGCGGTACGAGCGCTCGTCTTGTTGATAGCACGGGCGAGGGGGACGAGGAAGATCAGTGCGGGGATGAGGAGGCGGAGTTTGGAGTGGTAGTAGTTGCTCTGGCCGAGGGCGAGTACCACGATGGCGCACCCGTAGACGAGAAGTGGGGGCCAGGTGGTACGGCGGCACGCTATGGCCGTGGCGCAAAGAAGGGCGAGTGTGAGGATGGCGGTGCTGACGGGGACCCATCCGTCGCCTTTGGCCAGAGTCTCGCGGAGGAAGCCGAGGTAGGCCCGTCCGTTGTCCCAGTGGGTAGTCCAGCCGGCTTCCTGGATGAGGAAATAGGCGTCCGGACGATGAAGCCGGTGCCCGACCCACCAGAGGTAGCCTGGTGTGGAAATACATGCGAGGACGACCGCGGCCAGGGGGCGCCAGGAGAACCGGCGTTCGCGGTACAGGTGCAGCGCGGCGGCGACGGCGATCGCCGCGGCGATGGAGACGGCCGCAGGCCGGGTAAGGCCCGCGAGGAAGGCAAGGGCGCCGGCGGCGAGCCAGGCCTTGCGGTGTGCGGCCAGAAGGGCTCCCGCACACAGCGCGAGGAAGAGGGATTCGCCGTAGGCCATGAAGAAGACCATCGCCATGGGCTGCGCCGCCGCCAGCAGGATGATGCCCGTGACAGCTGTCCGCCGCCCATACAGCCGGGTCAGGAGATGCTGCACGGCGATCAGAGCAGCGATCAGGGACAGGTGCGCGACGACGACAGCGGACAGACCCGTGTCCAGTCCGGTCAGCGTGTGAACAGCGCGGCTCAGCAGCGGAAACAGCGGGAAGAACGCCAGGGTGTTCCCGGTCAGCTTCCCGTCGGCCCCATAGGTGAAACTGTCGGGATATCCGTGAGCGGCGATGGCCGTGTACAGCCCTCCGTCCCAGGCAAGCAGCCTGTCCAGGAGCCCTGGACCGCCGGGCCCCGCCATCAGGACGAGCAGAGCCAGGTGGGCAATCGCGCTGTAAACGTAAACCGCGAGCGCCGGCCAGGCCATTCGGCCGTACCGCTCCAGTCTATGGGGAGCCGCGGGCACTGCGTCAGGCTCGCCACGACCGGGCAGGATCACTCCCGGCTGGCTGGTACCGGATTGGAGCGTGCTCGGCATCAGTCGGCCTTGCGGCGGGGCGCCGCGTAACACGGGGCCTGCAGACGCCGTCGAAGACTCAACCCCGTCGCATGACTCACAGTCAGTCCATTCTATGAAAATAGCGACAATCCGGACGCCCGATTGTCTTTCAGGCCTGGCCGCACGGTCACTCCCCCAACTGGCTGCTAAACCGACGGTCCCCTTCCTCTGCACAGAGGTGTCGGCCGCGGTAAATGCCGGATCTACTGCGGCAGAGCCCCTATCGTGATCATCGCTACCTGCGGCGAGATGTTCCGGCCGCAGGGGCGAGGTGTACGCATTTACTGCGGCAGTGCCGGAAGGGCAGGACCGGCGTGGCGATCGAACCGGTGACCGAACTCAGGAGCGGGGGCACGCTCCGGCCGCCGCGCGCCCGGGTGGTGCCCGTGTCCGCCCCTCCCGCGTCGTAGACCGCGGCGGTCGAGCGGTACCTCACCGGCGCGGGAATCGCGAAGTCCTCCGCGCGGATCTACCGAATGTCGCTCACGACCTGGGGGTGGATGCTGACGGGCGAACCCGCGCCAACCGGACCGGCCTGCCGGGGCGCGAAACCGCCCGCCTTCCCCGTCGCCGGGATCAACGGCCCGGCGCTGCCGAAGGCTGGCCGAGCTGGCGGCGGCACGGGCGGACGAGATGGACGCCGACACCGTCAACCGGAAGCTCTCCATCGCGCGCAAGGCGATCGGCTGGTGGCAGCGTCAAGGCTGGATCGAATGCGATCCTACGATCGGCATCGAGCGGCGGCCAGCACCGCCGGACCGCATCAAGGCCCTGGCGCAGAACCAGATCGCCGCCCTGCGGCGCCTCGACGTCGCCCTGCGGGAGAAGGCGCAGTGGAAGATGCTCTCCGAGTCCGCCGCACGGGCGGATGAGGTGCTGTGCCTGAACGTGGAAGACCTGCACCCGCAGGACAAGCGCGGGAAGATCACTGCCAAGGGCGGCGCGACCGAGTGGATCCACTGGCAGTCCGGGACTGCCCAGCTGCTGCCCCGCCTCATCGGCCGCCGTACCCGCGGCCCGCTGTTCCTCACCGACCGCAGGGCCCCGGCTGGAATGCCGACGTTGGACATGAGTCCGGAGACCAGCCGGGCCCGGCTCTCCTACCGCCGGGCCGAGGAGATCTTTCGAGGAGAACACGCGGCTGCTGGCCAATCCCCTCGCCTCACCCGAGGACATCGAGGACCTGGACGGCTGGACACTCCACCGGCTCCGCCACAGCGCCCTGACCCACGACGCCGAGGACGGCACCTCCACCCCGATGCTCCTGGCCCGCTCCCGCCACGCCTCAGTCCGATCCCTGGAGCGATATGCCCGCCCCGGCATCGACTCCGTCGCCCGACACGTCGCCGAACGCGACCCCGCCGCACGCCGCCGCACATGACCCTCCCCGTTTACGGCTGGTGACAGCGTTCCTACCGGCACCCCGGGTTCTCGCTTTGCCTCGTTGGCGTTGCGGCGGGCCAGCCCGGCCCGTAGTACGTTGAGTGCTCCACCGTGGCCGCGTGCGCGCTGTGATTGCACGAGATGCCGTGGAACTCTTCCTGTGTGGGCCGGTTCTCCGCGCTGACGTGCCTGCATGGGGGGGCAGGTCCGGGAGGTGTTGCGGGGGTCCACGGCGATCACTTCCCGGTCGGCGCCTTCAGCCTTGTTCGCAGGGACCGTGAAAACCCCCCATCCGGCATCCGTATTCGAGCGGTTGAGTCCGTCCTTCGCGGCGGCCCCGTTGGGCAGGAAGCTGCCCGTCTGTTCCGGGGGTCGGGCCTGTATGCGGGTGCCTTGGCCATGTTGCGGATCTTGAGGTCTTCGTGCGCGATGGCGTCATGCTTGCGTACGAGATCAAGAGCAGTCTTGTGCGCGTGGTCGAGACGCTGGCGGCGCACCTTACGGTGCAGGGCCGCGGCTTTCTCCACGGTGCAGCGGTGACGGGCAGTGCGGTAGCCCCGCCGTGCCCAGCCGAAGCGGGCGAAAGCCTGCTGTGTGGTGGCGGACCGGTGGGCGGCGCGGCGGCCGTAACGCGGGCTGGGCACGAACCGGCCGTCTGAGTCGACGTGGAAGTTGGCGATGCCCATGTCGATGCCGGCCACGGAGCCGGCCCCCGACAGCGGCTATGGGGCGACCTGTTCGGCAGTCAGGACGACAAACCACTTACGGCCTTCGCGCTTGACCGAGACGGTCTTTACCTTGCCTACCGGTGCTGGTGGACCCTTGGGCTTGCTTCGCTTTGACGGACATCGGAGATCAGGGGCTTGGGCCCCGGAAGGATGATGTTCATCATGGAGAGCATGGGGAAGAAGAGGAAGC
>NZ_JBIBHT010000036.1:0-9046 GCF_042957155.1 Streptomyces sp. NPDC008121
TGAAGCACATCTCCGCAGTCGAAACCGATCGCCCCCTTCAGGGGTCCTGCTGCCAGGGGCGGCAGCACCTGCCCTCCACTCTCCCCCGCCCGCGCCCCCTCCGGCATCCCCCAGCCGGCCGGCACACCGGATGACCCTGCACGTCACTGAGCTTCGCCGGGCTGGCTACTGGCCGGGGGACGGAAATGGGGGTGTAAGCCGGCGAGAGCACCGCCCGCACCTCCCCCGCGCCCTGTGGCAGGCCTGCCCGGAGGGCACACTCGCCG
Source organism: Streptomyces sp. NPDC008121 (assembly GCF_042957155.1). NCBI lineage: Bacteria > Bacillati > Actinomycetota > Actinomycetes > Kitasatosporales > Streptomycetaceae > Streptomyces > Streptomyces sp. NPDC008121. The sequence continues at coordinate 267 of NZ_JBIBHT010000036.1, forward strand.
GATGGAGCCCTGCCCGGATGCGCGCACGATTCTGACCGCGGTCCGCGCCTGCGGCATCCTCCAGGCCTGCTTCACCCGGCAGGTTCCGCCCTGGCCGCCGCGCCTGCCAGGGCGGCGGCTCAGCCGTCCGCACCCCCTGCTGCCCGCGTGAGAACCAGCCCGCCACCAGCAGTGCAACCGCGGCCGCCCCCGGCTCCGGGCCGGGGCGAGCGGGCTGCCGCACGCTGGAGTCCGGGCGCATCCTCCGCAGAGCCAGATGTTCCGCCAAGCCGCATCGGTACGGTCGTCCGCCCCGTTCTCACGCTGCTGACCTGCGGCTGTTTCAGCATGAAGAGGTTCACTGCGTGCGGCCGGCCTGGGAAACGCGGGGCGGGGGCATGTACCGGACGGGAGGTGTACGGCGGGTGGGCGCTCCGCTCAGGCGCACGGCCTGCCGGCCGGCTGATGAGCACCTCGGGAGCGGGGGCCTGACAATCCATGAATATGAGCCGCGCATACCCAGGCGCCCGGCCGCTGGGCGTAGCGGCGGGGGCCGGGCAGGGCCAGGCGTCCAGGTTCACAACTGTTCCGGGAACAGAGGAATCGAAGCCAGAGGCTGCCGGTCCGCTTGCGTTCTGCTGGAAGTCGGGGCCCTGGCCCAGAATCACGAGATTTCAGTCGGCCATCCTGCCAGGGCCGGGCATGCCCAGCACACGATATTTCACAGTGAATTTATTCCAGCCCGCCATCAGCCACAGGTCAGCACTCCCGGCGGTATGCGCCTTAATGGTGCCCGGGTCCGGCGGGAATACCGTCCTGGTAAGCGTGATGATTATTCAGGTTATTTTCGGTGCGCATACTGGCCAGCTGCAAGCCGTAACTGGAGTTGTTCACTATACGGAACGCGGTGGAAAAAGCCGGTGCCGCAGACCCGGCAGGTCCCGCCGGCGCCGGTGCAGTACCGGAGAGCAGCTGCGTCGGCCAGAGCAGCGGGTGCTGCTCATGTGGCTGCCAGGAAAGCTGCAGCCGCCAGCGCCGCAGCAGCACGGAAGATTCGCATGCTTTCCCGCCTCTGATGATCTGATGCCCATTGACGGCCGGACTCTGGTACACCGGAAAACACGCACACCAAAAGCAGGGCTGCGGTCTCCCGGCCGTCCGTTCATACCCGGTTAAAGAGGGACAGGGTCCCCGCCGGCCGGCCCTAGACCAGGCTGCATCGCGCGGCTGGAATCCGGCTGGGCCGCCGGCCAGCCGGCTCATCACCGGGCAGCTGGAGCGGCGCGGCCCTGCGTCCCGTGCGGCCTCGGCACAGCCCCCGGCAGCTGACGTCTGCCCCGGGCCGGCGCTTCTTCCGCGCACCCCGCCAGAATTCCATACGATCCTACCTGGATTAGCGAGGCCGCAAGGCAGTCCGCCGCGGGCTCCGGCTTTCCGCCCTGACGGCTCCGGCGGCGCCCTTCCCGGAGGGCCGTAATGGGATGGCCCGGGAGTACACTCTGGGCTGTGCAGCTTGTTTTGGGGATGATTTTACTCGGAGCCGGGATGGGTCTTCTGTGGGCTATTTTTCTGGGACCTCTGCGTTCCTGGTCTCCGTTTACCATGACAGCTGAGAGCTACCGGAAAAGACGGCGCAGCCGGCGTGTGCGCATCCCGCGCCAGGTTCGCCGTTAATGCCGGGGCGGCAGGGTGTATCTGAGCCGTCCGGATCATTCTGCGCCAGGGCGCAAAGTCAGCTGAGGTGGTGTCTGTGCAGGCGGGGGGTGAAGCGAAGGGGACCAGGCCGCCGCAGCCAGCGGCGGCCTGGCCTGCCGCCTTCCCGCAGCGGAGAATTCAGTGAGCCGTCAGGCTCGGCTGGCATGCCGGTGCCTGTGGTGACTCCTCCCCTTCCTGACGGCTTCCTGACGGAGAGGGCCTCTCGCTTTGCCTGGTTGGCGCCGCGCGGGCCAGCCCGGCCCGTAGTACGTTTCAGTGCTCCCACTGTGTCGGCGTGCGCCTGGTGGCCGCAGGCACAGTGGAACTCTTCCTGGGTGGGCGGCACCGGCTTCTGTTGCCACCGCCCACCTCGCCTCCTGCCCTCCTGGGCTTGCCCCGCCCCGGCACCGAGCCGCCGGGGTCCGGTTCCCGGCCGCTCTGCGCTGGCCGGGATGCCGGAAGCAAGCGGCGGACGGCCGGCGGTGCCGGCAGCGGATGTCCAGGGCGGTGGCAGGAGCCCCCGGCCGCTGGCCGCGGCCCTCCGGCCGGGCCGGCACCGGCAGGAGAGGCCGGGCCGCCGCCCGCTCCTGGTCCGGCGTGTCCCGGGGGGCAGTGCGGCTTCCGGCGGGATGCCGGCCGCGTTGTCGTCCGTCAGCGGACTTTTCCTCCGGTGTTCAGGACCACAATCGCTCCCGGCGGCGCTTGCGGTCCGGTCACCAGTGCGGCCAGTCGCTGCAGCGGCTGGCTGCCGCCGCGCGCTCCCTGAGCCCCTGCTGCTGGCGTGACCAGTCCGCTGACCAGCACCAGCTCGGCAGCACCTGCACAACGGCGCATGCACATGCCCGGCGCAGGAAGAGGCCGTGCCGGTCGTGTCATCACGTCCGCCTCTGCTAAGGGACATACCGGCAGCAGGCGGCATGCTGCGCCGGTGCTGTATTCCACCGTGCGTCCCCGCGTCACCTCCGCAACACACAACTCTGCACACTGGCAACGGGCACACTGCGGGCATGCACGGATGGCCTGGGGCCGGACGACGCCGGGAGACCGGGCGCAGGTCAAGGCGATGTGAAGACGGTCTTCCGTGCTGAAACGGGCGGACGGGACCGTGAAGGCTGCGGCGGGTTCCTTCGCGGGCTCTGCAGGAGAATCAGGGAGGCCCCCGGAGGCCGGTTGAGACTTCAGGTATCTCGCTCAGCCGTCCAGGGGCCTCACCCGCTGCTCCGCCACTGCAGTCATCACCCGCTCAGCAGCCGGAAGCCGCCGCCCGCAGGGAGCGGCAGGCCTGCTGCTGGCGGGGCGCTGGCCGGGGGCGGTACCAGCCTGACCGGGCGGCGGAGCGGTCTCTTCGCCAGGGCGGGCCGTTGCGGCGAAGCCCTGGCGGGAGCGTGGGTGTGTGTCAGGGGCGGGGTGCTCTTGCTTGTGCTGCGCTCATGCGCCGGCGGGCGGGGATGGTCCGGTTCCGCCGCCGCACGCTATGCGTTGCCGGCGATACCGAACTGGAAGAGAGAGCCCTTGCTCTTCAGGTGGCAGCTGTTGGAGAACGTCTCTGCGTAATGGATGTGCTTTCCCCGCCAGAGTCCGCTGGCAGTGACGGTGACGGGTGCGTAGCGGGTGTTGCACATCAGGAGGGGGCTGAGGTCGAGGGACGCGATGTCTCCCCTGGCCCTGGCGAGGTCGGAACAGGCCTGGGCGGCGAGCGGATGGTCCCCGGCCGCCCCGGTGGGGTAACACGAGAGAGTCACGCCTCGGTCAGCGGGGGCTCCGGCGTCCGTGCCGTTTTGAACCGTCAGCACGAGAGCCGTGGGCGCGGCACGCCGCGGCTCCTCCTGCTGCGCGGCTGCTGCTGCCGGGGCCAGCGAGACAGCAAGCCCGGCCGCAGCCATGACACCGGCGGCGAGCCGCAGGGCCGTCTTCTTCTTCACGGGTGAACCTTCTGTGATCTGCACGAGGCGAGAACGTACCCGGGGTGGATCTCAGCAGGCACATCGCAGTATTAAATGCAGGCGTACTGTCCTTGCTGCTTTTCTGTGCGCAGGAACAGCCGGACGTTAACTGCGCCTCTCCGGTGCGGCTGGCACGGTGCGGGAGCGGCGGCCGTGCCGTTGGGGCCCGGGCCGGCGGGTGCGCCGGGCGGGCCGCACCCAGACACCGTGCCGCTGGTGTGGACGGGCCGGCGTGCGCAGGGACCGGCCCGCCGGCGGTGGTGCTGCGTTGTCCTGGCGGCCTCGGTGTGCTGTCGGCAGGGGGCATGCGGAGCGGGGCGTGCGGCGCCTGTGTGCCGCGCATGGGCAGCCGCCCGGCGGCGGGTTCTGCTGCCCGGCCCGGCGGTGGCAGGCAGTGCGCCGGCTGCGCGCGGGAGGGTCCTGCCGGGCCGGGGCCGGCCCGTACGGAGGCGGTGCTGCGTACGGGCAGGAGCTGCCCGGACGGCAGGGATCGGGGTATGCCGGGGCCGGGAGCCCTGGCCGGGGAGGAATGCATAGGGGCGGGATGCGGTGCGCTTGGGGCCGCCGCTGTGAGGGCCGGGGCGCCGGCCGCGCTCTGTCCTGCCGGGGCGGGGCGGGCTGTCTGTCCCCTGTGCCTTTCAACTGGGCGCTCCCTCCCGCGCCTTGGTTGCGGCGGGGAGGGAGCTGGGCCTGCGGCACACCGCAGGGTGGGGCGGTACGCGCAGGCGTCTGGTGGTGCGGGAGGAGCTGTCCGCAAGCAGAAGATTTGCACAGCGCCGGCCTAGAGCGGCCTCTTGCTGTCCCTAACGGAAGGCAAGAAATTTACAGGGGTGTGCCAGACGCAGGGTCCGGGCCGGCCGGAATACGCACCGTGCAAAGGCTGATGTGACAGGGAGGGTGTGCCCCTGCGGGCGGCAGGGCCGGCGGTGTATCTGGCGGAGGCAGCGGGGCGCCATGCGCAGGTCCGCAGCGGAAGCATCCCCGTCCTGCGGGCTGTCATCAGCCGGGCTCAGAATTCTGACTGCTCCGTTCGCGGCACACCTGGCGCAGCGGGCAGAAGCCCGCCGCACCGCTGCCCGCTTGTCCGCAGTTGCCCAGTTCAGCGAAAGCGAGCCGGCTGCGGCACGGCTCTGCGCAACTGAGCAGCAGAGTCTCAAGTCCGCAAAGCCCCTGGCTGCCGCGGCCAGGGGCCGCCGCCCGCTCCGGCCGGGTACCGGCTGGCGCGGCCCGGTGCAGCCGCCGGCGCCGGGGCAGCAGTCAGCAGCGCGCCGCGTCCCCCCAGCAGCCCTGGCCTCCCCTACGCTGGTGTGAACCGCTGGCAGGGCTGGCTGTGCGCCGTAGGAGCTGGCGGGTCACGGCCGGCGGCGCTTCACCGCAGGAACCGGCGAAGCGGGACGCGGACTGGCGCAGCATCCGCGCGGGATCCCTCAGGGCGGCCATGCGCGGTATCCGATCGGCGGGTCCTCACAGCCGCCAGCAGTCGGGCTGATCGCCTGAAGCGCGGGGTGAGGGGAGTCCGGAGAATTGAGCAGGTCTGTTCAGGTAGAGCGCTCAGTGGACCTACGGAGTCGGCCTTGGTACGTCTTTCAAAGCCCGTCATCTGCGCAACGGCTGCCGGTGCGGGCCTGGTTGCTCTGGCTCTCAGCGGAATTGCCGGCCCGGCTGCTGCAGGGACGGGAGCGGCGCCGTCTCCGGCAGCGCAGGGGGCTGCGGCCGGCCCCGGTGGGGCGTGCGGCACCGTGACCACCTCTGCCGGGTTCCCGGCAGAGATCAGGATAGAGACCGGCTCGGCTGACTGCACCCAGCTCCTGGACATCTTCACGCGCTATTACAGGGTGCTCGCGGACGAGGTGGTCCAGGGCATCGGCGGTGACAGGCGGGTCAGCCTGTCGGACTGGACATGCCAGTCACTGCCCGAACGTGACAAGCAGGCAGCCTGTGTAAGGGGAGATGCTGCTGTCGCCGCGTTCATACGCCTGCCTTAGCAAGCAGAGCGGCGGCTGCGTCCCGCCGCCTCGGCTTTGAGTTTCCGGGCTGCCCCCTGGCTGCAGGGCCGAGGGGCCGTCCTTTCCGGCGTCCTTGCCGAGGGGTGGCGTGGTGCGGGGCCGCTGGTGGGCGGCCCGGCGGGCGGCCGGGCCGGGGGTCTGCCTGAGGAAGCGGAAGGTGTGTCCGGCCGGGCCTGCGCAGGAAGATCCGCCGCAGACGGGCGGCATCGTGCGCGCCGGATCCGGGGTTGCTGTGCCGCAGCCGCATCGGTCTGGGTCACGGTTGCGGGAAGGGAAGGCGTCCGGCCGACGTGCCTTCTGCGACGGGATGTTCATCGCCACGTCCGCTCACGGTCTGCGGCGTTCCGGTTCCGGGTGCAGGTGGACCCAGCAGCGGGCGGCGAGGGCACCGTAGCGGCTGTGGACGGTGATGGGACTTCCGGGCCGGTTGAGTGCGCTGGGGCGTTCTTGCGGGAGTGGGGTGACGCCGCGGCGCCACAGCGGCGAAGTGCCGGGCTGGCTGTATCCGCGCAGCCGGCAGGCCGCCTTGCGGCGCAGCCCGCTTGCGGCGTGCTCACGCCGGCTCATGTATCCGCGGCTGACGGACCAACGCCCGGGCGCATGTCCGGCGCGGCAGGCGCCGCGGCGCGGGCAGCTGTGCATCCTGCCGCCGGAGGGGGCGGGGCACCCCTCAGCGGGAGGCCCGCAGCTCGGCGGCAAGGAGACGGGCGTATACGGTCGTGGTGGCCGTATAGGTACCGCCGCCGTCGTTGTATGCGGCCTTGTATGTAGTGAGGTGCAGTTCGGGCCGGGCGGTGGCCGGGCTCCCGGGGCGGAAGGAGGTTTCCTTCCTCTGTGTCTCGACGCGGTAGACGGAGAACACAGCCACTACCCCGTCCCGCCGTTCGACTTCGATCGTGTTTCCCGCCTGCAGCGCACTGAGCATGTAGAAGAGCGCAGGCCCCCGGGGGCCTTTCACACGTCCGACGACCAGTGATGCGCCTGCGGCTCCGGGGCAGGGGCTGTCCTGGTACCAGCCTGCGACAGGCGTGGGAGTAACCGGCGGTGCTTCGATGGTCCCCTGCTTGTCAGCCGTGACCCCGGCCAGCCGGACGTCGACCCGTATGGCAGGGATCCTGAGGCGCTCTGGCCGTGAAGGGGGAAGGCCAGCCTGTACCAGGGACGCAGGAGCTGTCGCTGTACTGAGCTCCCTCAGCTCCTGCTGTGCTCCGCTGCGGGGGAACCTGAATATGTTCTCTTCGTTCTTGCTGCTGGTGTACGCCACGGTCAGCCCGGCCATGAGAGCGACGACGAGGACTGAACCGATCAGGCCGCCAGTCACCCCGACAACCGCGTCGAAACACCGCTGCAGCCTCCCGCCGGACGCGGACGGCGGGGCTGCGTCTTCCGTGCTTATGCCGGGTGCCATGCAAGCAACGTAAATATGCGGGCGCCGGGCAGGCGAGTGCTGGACCCCCAGGAGAGTTATTCTCTGGCCGGGCTGCTCTGAGCCCGGCCCGGCCCCGGGCTCGGGGTGGCCCTGCGCCCCGGTCACGCGGTGGCTCGCCCCTGCCGCACAGCTGGACAAGGGCAGCCCTCCCGGCTGCAGGCGCCCCGCAGGTGTCCCCCGCACACCCGCAGTATCTGCGCTTGGCCGGCCCCGCCCCGGCACCACGCCTGGCCCCAGAAGACCAGCTGGTCCCGGCACCGGTCAGCGGGCCCGCTTGTTCGCACCGCCCCGCGCACCGGGCCCGCCGGCTGCCGCCGGGCCCGGCCTTACAGCCGGGCAGGAGACCCGGGGCCAGGAGATCCCCGGAGCTGGCGTGCCGGGCGTGCGGCCGTCCGGTACCAGAGCCACAACGGGCCGCCCCGGCACAGGGCGAGGGGCCCTGCGCACTGGTATGCACCGGTCCGGCGGGACACGCCTGAAGCACCGAGGGGGGTCACGCAGGGGCACCGGGTGCACTCACCGGTACGCCGGGCAGCGGGCAGCGCTGCTGCGGCGGGCGCGCAGGTACTCCTCAGCCCCCCAGCCCATCACAGCTTCGGCGAGCAGCTGCGGCAGCATACCGGGCTGCGCGAACTGCGCCCGGGCTTCGCGGCAGTAGGGGCACAGGTCCAGGTGCTCTGCTACATCGCCGCTGACCTGCCGGTTCAGTGAGACTTCGAGCAGCCGGGTGTAGTGCCGGCACTCCGGGCGGGGGGCCAGCCTGCCGTGCAGGGCAAGGAGGCTGGCACGCAGCTGCCCCGGCGTGTGCGATGCATGGAAGACGGTGGTCTGCGGGGGCATTCCCAGCAGCAGTGCCAGCGACTGGGGGTCCTCCGCCTCCACCTCAACGTGCCAGGCCAGGGTCTGCATCATGGGCGGAAGACCTCCGGCCGCCCGGGCGAGCAGGCGCCTGTCGGACCGCGGGGCGGCGGTGCCGGCGTGTACGGCATCAGCCAGTGCGGGCTGCAGACCGCGTTTGACAGCGCCGGCTGCTCCGCCTTCCGCCACCCACTGACCTGCCGTCTCGCGGATGCTGCGCAGCAGGCGGGGGCGCAGGGCGGCAGGCGTGCTGTAGCTGCGGAGCTCAGCGTGCACTCGCCGGACTGCTGACGCTGCAAGTGCACTGGCGGCAGCCTGTGATGCCGAGCAGACCTCTGCGTAGGCCCGCACCGCATGCCGGTGACGTGCCAGCAGGACGGTGATAGGACGGTGATCGCCCCTGCTCCTGCTGACCTGCGCCATCAGGGCAGCGTCGGACCATTCCGGAAAAGGTGCGTGCACTGCAGGGCCGGGCAGACTGGTGGTGGTGCTGTCTCGCATTGCGGTCTTTCTCTCGGAAGATGAACATGGCCCGGCATGCAGCCGGAGGGCTGCAGACGCTGTGAGCAGCACAGCCTGACCAGGCAGGGCCCATATCTTTGCCCGGCCTGTGTGAAACCCGCCCGGAAAGCAGAGAATATGACTGAAAAATATCCCTGCCGGCTGGTCTCCTTTTCAATGTTCAGATAATGAAAAGACCCCGCCGCTCTGACGCCGGCATCCGCGGCTGCGGGGAACTCCTTCCGGAGGAGTCAGGTCCCGCAGAACACCTCTGAGAGGGCGTTTGATCTAGGCGGATTGCCGCTTATGCCCTAGTAGGTTCCTCGCCAGGTTGGTGTGGTCTCGTCCGTTATGCGCTTGGCGAGATTG
>NZ_JBIBHT010000037.1:0-8589 GCF_042957155.1 Streptomyces sp. NPDC008121
CGCCGCCTTCGCCGACGGCACGGAACAGACAGACTCCACCGCTGCCTACGACTCCCTCGGCCGGCTCAGCCGGTCACAGTCCCAGGATGTTGCCACCGAACCCGCCTACGGCAGGGGCGGCCAGCTGGAAGCCTCCACAGCAACCCCGCAGAACAGCGCATTCCCCGGCGGCACAATCACTGCCAGGGGAACCTTTGACCTGACGGGCGCCTCTGTAGTGAAGACACTGGCCCCCGGCCAGGACCCCGAAAACAACAGCAGACCGGGCACCACTCTCGTCCGGGACAGCGCCGGGCGGGCCGTGGAAGAACGGCGCCCGGACGGCAGGAAAACCACCTTCACGTACACCCCTAGCGGCCAGGTCGCCAGCTCTGTCTCGCCCAGCGGCATCACCACCGCCTACACCTACGACCAGCACACCGGACGGGTCACCGGCGTGAGCGTCACTCCCGCTGACGGCAGACAGACCGAAAAGACCTCCTACACCTATGACCCGTACACCGGTGCCCTGACCGCGGTCTTCAACCCTGACGACGAAACCGGCACGAAGATCTCCTACACCTACGACGCCGACGGCAATACCACCGAGGTGGCCTACCCCGGCGGCAAGACCATCAGGCGCGAGTTCGGCAGCCACGGCCAGCTGGATGCACTGACAGATACGGCCGGGCTGACAACGCTCTACACCTACAACCCTGACGGAACTCTCGCGCAAGCCGTGCAGCGCACCGGCCGGGACGAAACCAGCGAGGTGAAGGCCCAGGTCTCCTACACCTACGACGGCCTGGGCCGCATCAGCAGGATCGCCCGGGCCAACGGGGCCGTCACCGACATCACGTTCACCGGCGCCAGCCAGATCAAGACCGAGAAGACGACACGGGACGGCGCTCTTCTCACCGCAGCCTCCTACACCTATGACAGCCACGGCAACCTGACCAGCCGGACCGACGAACGCCCCCGCCCGGCAGCCGGCGGCCGCACAGAAGAAGCGGACACAACCACCACCCACTACACCTATGACGCCTACGGACGCCTGACCGGCTCCTCCGTCTCCGACGGACACGGCACCAAGCTGTCGGACACCGCCTACGAGCTGAACGTCTCCGGCGACGTGATCTCCCGCGCATCCACCCGCTACACCAGCGGCGAACCGCCCGCCAGGACCATCACCAGAAATCACATCGACTCCAGCGGCCGGCTCACCACCGTCGAAACCGACGGCAAAAAACACTCCCAGCAGTGGGACGACGAAGGCAACCTTCTCGCCGACCACCAGGGAAACCGGTACACCTACAACGCCTTCAACCAGCCCGCCAGCCTGACCACAGCGGACGGCCGCACCACCCACTACACCTACTGGGCCGACGGCAGCCGGGCCACCACCCAGGACAGCGCCCCTGCCGGAAACCGGAGCGCAACCCGCTTCTACTACACCCCCGACGGCACCCTGATCAACGATGTGCACACCACCGGGGACCTCGAAGCGCCCCGGGAAACAGCCGCCTCGTACCTTCTCGCCGGCACCCGCCAGGCCCGGACCCTCACCGGCGACAGCGCTGAACAGGCCGCGGCAGACGGCAGCGGCTACCTGCTGCAGGACCGGCACGGCAGCACCACCGCCCTCGCCAGCCAGCAGGGCACCATCACCGCTGCATGGAACTACACCGACTACGGCCAGGCAGCCGGCCACACAGGCCAGCCCCTGCCCTCCCCGGCCGCCCAGCCCGCAGGCGCGGCACGCCAGCCCTTCACTTTCGCCGGCGAATACACCGACCCCGGCGGCACCCAGTACCTCAAGGCCCGCACCGTCGACCCGGCCACCGGCCGTTTCACCACCGCAGACAAAGCACCTGTCCACAACCGGTACCTCGCCTACGGCGCCAACCCCGTCACCAGGACCGACCCCAGCGGGCATACCGACATACCGGACTGGGGAACCTACCTCATCGCCGGCGCAGCCCTCGCAGTCGCCATCATCACCACGGCGCTGACGGCAGTAGCCGCAGGGCCCGCCAGCTTCGCTTTCGCCGCAGCCCTCGCCGGAGCAGTCCTGGACGGAGCCAGCGCTCTGCTGGATGTCGCCGCCCGGGCAACCGGCCGCAACCAGCTCGAAGACCCCCTCGTCATCGCCTCGCTCGTCACCGGCGCAGCAGGCGCAGCTCTCGGCCTGGGCTCCGCCTTCACCAGCGCCGGCGACTACACCAGAATTGGTCGGGGAGCGATCACCAGTGATTTCGCCGGCACCGGTGCCATCCCGTGGACCCTCAGCCCGGCAGGGAAACAGGTGCAGCTGACCGACCTCTGGCAGGCCGCCCAGCAGGGCAGGAAATGGCGGCCCGCCGGGGCCCACACCATTACACACAAAGCAGCCTACGGAACGGCAGCCTGGAACTACCAGCAGCCCCCACGGGCTGCCGCCTGGATGAAGAGGAACGTCCAGACCAAATGGACGGAGTTCGACCCGGCCGACCAGCACCATCAGATGATCTTCAAGGCGCACTGGGAGATCGGAAAACTGAACCAGGCGCTCCAGACCGCAAATACGGAGCTCAGCTCCGCTGAACTACTCGACCAGCTGGTCCCTTTGAAGAAGACACTGACCGACGGAATCATGTACTGGCAGCAGGTGGGCAAGGCGCACACCAGGATGCTGAATGCCGCGAACAGACCGCTCCATAAGTCTGATGACCCCTACCTGCTGAGGCTCTACTACACCAGCCGCGGAAACCACCATGAGATGGCCACCACTACGAAACTGAGCCTGGGCGGGACTGATGAGGTGCCAGACCCTTTCATCCCTGCCGGCCGGGAACTGCTGATGACGGACCAGCTGTTCTCGCCGGTCGAGACGGGCTGGGGATAGAAACCGCCGGGTGACTGATCTGCGGGCCAGCCCGGTGAGCCGCTGCGGCCAGCCGGAGCCGCCGGGCCGCCGCTGCACGCGCCGGGCGAGGGCGCCGGTCCAGGCCCCGCGGAGGGTGCACCACAGGCGCCGCAGGCGGGCAGGCAGTTCCAGCACCCGGCAGCGGCGGAGATACACGGCAGGCTCAGCATCCGCGCGCTGTTGCCGGCCTGGGCGGGGCGCCGGCGTCCAGACGCCAGGCCGGCCGGTCTGGTTCCCGCCAGATCTGCCTTCCGAGGGCGCCATGGCAGGGCAGCCTGTGCGACGCCTGGCGTCAGAGCCCGGGAATCCCGCTGGGGGAGGGTGCGCGGACGTTCCTGGCGGGCCGGGGTATTCCTCTACAGCCAGTGCACCCCTGGCGCTGCCGGTCCCCACGCCGGAAGGCCTGGGGAACCCAGCCGTGGTCGGCCACCTGGGCCACGGACGACGGCCACCTGCCCGCGGCAAGCAGGCCACGGCCCCGTGCGTCACCCCGCCGGAGCGCTACGAGATCGGCCGCGCCGGCAGCCCTCCGGCGGGGCCGTGCCTGCACCCGTCCCGCAACACCCGGAGCGGCCGCTCGCGGTGCTGGCCCACTGCCATGCGGCAGCAGGCCAGCACTCCGCTGCCACACAGCCGGCGAACCCTTCCGGGATCCGGCGGGCACCGCCTTCCCCCCTACGCCGCCTGACTGCCTGCTGCGCGCAGGCCATGCCGGGGCAGGCTGACCGTGGCGACCGTGCCGCGGGGAGTGTTGGGGCGGATCTGGAGGCTTCCCCCGGCTTCCTCCACCCGGATCCGGTGCGAGGCCAGGCCGATATGGCCCTCCGCAACACTCTTCTCCAGAGCTCCCCCGGGCATACCGGAGCCGTCATCAGCAACTTCCAGGTGAACCATCGCGCTGTCCGCCCAAAGACGCACCGTCACACTGCTGGCCTGCGCGTGCTTGACAACATTGGCGAGCAGCTCCCGCGCTGTCCGGTAAAGCAGCTGGTCCGCCGGCCCGGACTCCTCCGTGCGCACATCGAGCGCTGCCGCAAAACCGCCCCGGCCGGCCGTCTCCTCCAGAAGGGTGCCCAGGGCAGGGACCAGGCCAGCGCTGTCCAGGACCGCCGGATGCAGGGTGCTGACCGACGTGCGCAGCTGCCTGGTGGCCTCCCGCAGAGCCGAGCGGGTACGGCCGACCGTCCCGGCGGCACCGGGGCCGTCCTGCAGTTCCTCCAGATCCTGGAATGCCGCAAGCACATTCTGCAGAGCACCGTCATGCAGAGTCTCCGCCAGCGCGCCGCGCTCCCGGTCCTCTGCCGACATCACGCGGGCTACCAGGGCGCTGCGGTCCTCCGCCAGCCGGGCGATACTGCGCATTTTGGCCTGCTGGATCCACGACAGGAGGGTGCAGGCGGTGCCGACCACCAGGATGAAGACGGTGAGAAACAAAGACCCCTCCACGTAGGGGTCATCCTCGCTGTGCCCCAGGGCCACCCCGACAGCAAACGCCACTGCTGACGCCGCAGTGGCGGCCAGCGTAACCTCCGGCCGGTACTGGAAAGCTGCCAGGACCGGCACCAGGACGAAGGCATTCTGAGGCGTTGTGCCGATGTCGGCAAAGGCCCCCGAAATCGCCACCAGAGCCGTCAGCACCACAAGATCGACCAGGACGGGAATCCAGGTCATACGGGCACCCAGCCACCAGCCCGCACTGTTCGCCGACAGCAGGACCACACTCCACACCGCATAAGCGATGATGACCGCGGTCGACACCGGCGGCGCAACCGGCGGGAAAAGAACCAGGTCAGCAGTCAGCGAAGCTGCAATCGCGAGCCGCAGCGCACCCTGGCTGCACTGGGCCCGCCGCTGGTACCGGGCTCTCGCAAAAGCCGCGCCGTCCTGGCCGGGGGAAGCACTTCCCGCAAGCCGCTCTCCCGAGAGATTCCTGATGAGTGAAGCCATCTGAGCCTCCCGACTCGCGCCAGCCCTGGTCTCAGTGTCAGCCATAGCGATCACGCCCACCAGCGGCACCCGGGGTGTGCCCACGGGCCGCAGGACCGGCCTCCTGCCCCAGCCCTCAGGACAGAGGGAAGATCCGTGCTCTGCTGGCCGGCCGGAAAGGACTGACGCCCTGGTCCCGGCGCGCCCCCACGGCGAAACCGGGAGAGCGTCTGCTGACCACGAGCCGGTCACCGGTGCCTGCCCTGCCTGGCGCGCCCCGGCCGTCCCGCCCCTGCCCAGCGGTTCGGTGCCAGGCAATGGGCCGCGGCTTGGCAACGGCCCGGCCGCTGAGCTGGGACCAGGGTCCGCGGTCTGATCTTGGTGTCTGAACCCGGACCTCGCAGCTGAGGTTCCGGTTCTCCAGCCAGCGGGCTTCGCCGATGCGGAGCAACGCGGGCAGTTCGGCCTGGATGCCTCGAATGATGAGGATGGTGGCTGGGCCGCTGACGGTGCCGTCAGACAGGCAGGCTGGAGAGGCGGCAGAAGACGGGCCGGCCGGTGGGGCGTAAGGCCCCGGGGGCCGGGGTGCTGCGCATCTTCGGGCCGTTCCCGGGGATCTGGCGGCTTGACGTTCCGTCATCCCTGACTGGTCTCGTCTTACGGCGCCTTGTCTGCAGCGGCCCAGGCGCCGTCCCTGCGGTCCAGCTCCCCTCACGGCGGGCGCGTGGAGCAAGCCAGAAGACATGCCCAGCGAGCTCGTACGGGGCGTCTGGCGTGGCAGAACACGGACCAGCGAAGCCTCCGGTGCCGATGTGAGGTTTCCACACCAGCGACGGAGGCTTCCCAGGTCACCCACTACCGGGCTGCTGCTCTTTCCTCCCTCTCCTCCACGCGATACCTGAAGGAGCGAAGTGAACCACAAGCCCGCATCAGCAGGCCCGTCCAGCTGCTTCTGCAGACCGAATGCAACACCCAAGAGGATCCGGGTTTACAAGCGGTAGCCGTTGCGCGGGTTAAAGAAAAGATCCGTAAAGAGTGGCGTAGTATTCTCCCAGTAAATAGCCGGCTTGTACATTTCCAGGGTATTTCCCGGGATTTGGAGGAGGGTTCTTGTGGCCAGTTCCGCGATACTATCCATTCGCTGACCAATAGATACTATGGCCTCCGCTCTCATTTGCAGAGTCGGGACGTCTACTCCCTTGATCATTGTCAGCCGGGCTGCTTCGAGGGTGATCGTGTCACGAATGCTCTGCTGCAGAACCTCGTGAGCGTCGTTATCGGGCTCGAAGTCGATCCGCCTCGGCCCCTTTACGGGGGGGCTGTTCGGATCATGCACCGGATAGAGTTCCCATTCTATTTTAGGGCCGTTCAGGCCCATCTTGAACGAATCCGGGTCCTGATCGTAGGCGTACTTACTCTCGATCGAGCTGAGGATGTCTGAGTCGATAGGGGGCGACTTTTTAGCCCACTCCTCTACCGACTGGCCGTCCGTGATCGGCTCCCACGTCTTAGCTTCAGGGACAGCGGTATCCGCAGGGATAGCGGCCGGAGCCTTCTTGGCGAAGCGTTTGGCCATCTTGGAGACAGCTTTGACGGCTCCGGTGCCGATACCGAGGGCGAGGCCAGCGGCGCCGAAGGTGAGGGCGGCGATGTTGAGGGGGTCGTCGATCTGGGTCCGGCCGGTGGACATGGCGGCAGCCTCGAGGGAGCTGCTGGCGAGGTCGAGCGCGGCGCCGGCAAGGGCGATGCCGAGTCCGATACTGAAGGCACCGCCAGTGGCGACGGTGACTATGAGGGCGGCGGCGGTGATGGCCGCAGCGGCGAGGGTGATGCCCATGACGGTCCAGCCGCCCCAGTCGGGGATTTCGGTGGTGCCTTCGGGGTCGATGTTGGTGACCGGATTGGCGCCGAAGGCCTGGTAGAGGTTGTGCTGGAGCGCGGTGTCGGGAGTGGTGAAACGGCCGGTGGCCGGGTCGACGGTGCGGGCCTTGAGGTACTGGGTGCCGTCGGGGTTGGTGTATTCACCGGCGTAGGTGAAGGGGTTGCGTGCCGCTCCTGACGGGTGCGGGCCGGCTGTGGCGGCCGGGGCGCCGGTGTGGTCGGCGTGCTGGCCGTAGTCGGTGTAGTTCCAGGCCTGGACGGTCTCGCCGCTGCTGCTGGTGAGTGCGGTGGTGTTGCCGTGCCGGTCCTGGATGAGGTAGCCCTCTCCGGTGGCGGCGGCTTCCTTGGCGCTGTCTCCGGTGAGGGTCCTTGCCTGCCGGGTGCCGGCCATGAGGTAGGAGGCGGCCGACGTGGTGTCCCCCTGGGTGTGGGTGTCGTTGATGAGGGTGCCGTCGGGGGTGTAGTAGAAGCGGGTTGTCAGCTCCTGCGCCTGCTGGCCTTCCCCGCCGGTCTCGGTGCTGGTGGCGCGCCTGCCGTCGGCCCAGTAGGCGTAGCGGGTGGTCTTGCCGCCGGGGGATGTCATGCTGACGGGCTGGCTGCGGGTGTTGTAGGTGTAGGTGTTTCCGCGGTGGTCGGTGAGCAGGTTGCCGTCGCCGTCGAAGGTCTGGGCGTGCTCCCGGCCGTCCACGGTGAGGGTGTTCAGCCGGCCTGCCGTGTCGATGCCGTGTTCGGTGACGGTGGGCCTGCTGTCCTGGCCGTCGGCGCTGGAGGTGGTTTCGGTCCTGATGACGTCGCTGGAGACGTTCAGTTCGTAGCGGCTGGACGCCAGCTCCTTGCCGTCGGCGCCGGAGACCTGGGAGGACAGCAGCCGGTTGTAGGCGTCGTAGGTGTAGCGGGTGGTGGTCTTCACTGCCGCGCCGGCTGCGCCGCCAGCCTCTGCGGCGGGGCGGGTCTCGCTTCGCTCGGTCACGTTGTTGTGGCTGTCGTAGAGGTAGGACGCTTCGCTGACCAGGGCGCCGTCCCTGGTGGTCTTTTCGTGCTTGATCTGGTCGGCGTCGGTGAACTGCACTTCGGTGCTGACGCCGTTGCCGCGGTCCACCTTGGTGATGCGCCCGAGGCCGTCGTAGGTGTAGGCGATCTCTGCCTTCACCGGGCTGTCTTCGGTGTTGCCGTCCCGCTGGACAGCTTCGGCTACGGTGCCGTCACTGTTGTAGGTGTAGGTGGTGGTCAGCCCGGCGGCGTCGGTGGTCCGGGTCAGCTGTCCGTTGCTGAATTCCTGGCGGATGGTCTTGCCGTCGGGGTAGCTGGCCTCGGTGATATTGCCGTCGGCGTCGTAGGTGTAGCTGATGGTCGTGCCGGCCTTGTCGTCCGGGTCGTAGACGGCGGTGACAGCGCCGGTGTACGGGTCGTAGCTGTAGCCGGTCTTCTCGGCGGTCTTGCCGTCAGCTGAGGTGGTGGTCACTTCGGTGACCTGGCCGGTCTTGTCGTAGGTGTAGGCGGTGGTGATGCCGCCCGGTGAAACAGAGCTGGCGACCCGGCCGCCGGGCGTGTATGTGTACGTGGTCTTCCCGGCGCCGTCCGGGCGCCGCTTTTCCGTCACCCGGCCGGCATCGTCGCGGATGACGGTCAGGCCGGAGCGGGCGGCCTGGGTGCTCTGGCCGGGCGTCAGTGTCTTCACCACAGGTGCCCCGGTCAGGTCCTGCGGTGCTACGGCGGTCACCTTCTCACCGGGGAATTCCTCTGCCTTGCCCGGGGAGACTTCCACGCTGTCGGCTGCCCCGGCCCTGCCGTACTGGGGAGAGGTCACGACGTCGTTGGAGACGGACTCCTTCACCCGCCCCAGACCGTCATACGACGTGGTGCTGCCGGGATGGGCCGTTGCGTCCTTGAACGACAGA
>NZ_JBIBHT010000038.1:0-7655 GCF_042957155.1 Streptomyces sp. NPDC008121
CACCACTCCGCATTGGTCAGATCCCCACGGCCCATCCGGTCATCCTGACCCCAACACCCCCGCAACGTCCGGAGATCCAAGAAACAGTGCCTAGCCCGCTTCCTGCCCGGCGGCCCCGGCCAAGGAAGGGGCCGCTGCCCCACGGCTGCTGCGCGGGACAGCGGTGTCCCTGTCGCGGGGCGACTTGCCGCCGGGGCTGACCTGGAAGAACAGACCGTGCCTGATCCGAGGGCTCCCGCCTCGTTTCACACCCGGTCCGCTGCTCGGCGTCCACGACCAGGACGCGGTGTCCCAGGAGAGGCGTCGCGGCAGTTCGGCTGTGGAGGCCGTCCTAACCCTTTTCTGGTTGGCCAGCGCGACCGCGCCGTGGGGGGGGTGTCTCTATGTTCTTCGTCAAGGTCGTGGTGCCGGGTATGAGGCTGGGGGTCATGCGGCGAGGGTGATGGTGGGGGTTCGGGATACGTAGAAGGTGCCGTCTCGGAGCATGGCGAAGAGGACGCTGATGCGTTGGCGGGCGAGTCGCAGGAGGGCTTGGGTGTGTGTTTCGCCGCTGGGGCCGGCCTTTTCTGCGCCCCGGCCCTCCTCGGCATCAAGCCGTGGCGCCACTGTGGGCGCGAACGGTGCAGACATGACCCGAGAAGGGCGCCGCCGTACGCGGCCCGCAGGCGGGCGTACAGGGGGTGTTGCGTGCCATGGGGAGAGGGCGGGGCGGCCCGACGGTACTGCTCCCAGAGCGCATCTGGGCGCCAGGCCTCCCGCGCACGCCATATCGGCGCGGGCTGGCGCCGGCCCTACGGGAGCACCCCCGCGCCAGGGTCGGCAGGGCCACCGCCAGGGTGAGAACTCATGACGTGATGCCGGAGACTTCCAGCGGCACTGTCCATTCGCTGCCCTTGGACCTGGCGGTGATAGTGAGGCGCACCGGCTCGCTTGCGTATTCGCGGTGCCAGTCTTCCGTGGTGGTACCTGACCACGACGGCGGGTAGGTGGGGGTCAGGGCGTACCGCGTCCACTCGCCGACCGCCATCTGCTGCGGGGCAACCGTCCGGCCAGTGTTGTCGCAGCCGTCCGCGCTGAACTTCCAGGGCCCCCAGATGTGGGCGCGGACCTCTTCGGGAGTCGGGGTGCCCGCGAGTGGGGGCGCATCGCCCGGTGCGGGTTGTCGTTGCGCAGGGACGTGGTGATCTCGAGGGCGTGGTGGGACAGCAGTCCGGGCGGGCCTTCGAGGTGGACCCGCAGCATGGCGGTGGAGCGGGCCTGGTTGGCCACGACCGTGCAGCGGAAGTTCGGGGTGAGGTCGGCGTGCAGGCGTTGCTGCTCGATCCGGGAGAGGGCCTGCGCGGCCCCGTTGGCGTTGCGCGCGGCCCTCCAGGAGCCGATGGCGGCAACGGCAGCGACGACCGCGACGGCCAGAGCCAGGGCCGCGATCGTGTCGGTGGTGGTCATGGGGCAGGACGCTTTCGCCACCGCCGCGCCGGCTCCTGGCCAGTGCGCGGGACGCTGGTGGTGCAAGTTGTATCGCGCGATACGTCGCCGTGGGCTGGATCATGCGGAAAGGCCTGTACCTGGGGGCGATGCGGGCCTTCCGGTTGTGCGCGTCGAGTCAGGGGCCGGGGGGTCATTCCGCAGGCGCCACACCGAGAGCTCTGCTGGGACCGCGCGGCTTCCCGGAGCCGCTGTCCGGAGTCTGCCCAGGAACCACGAGGCCCGCCCCCGGGATGAGCGGTACCTGGTACCCAGCTGCATCAGCCTGTGAAGCTGGGACGCAACGGTTGCCGGGATGCCCGGGCACCGGCGATCGGGGGACAGCGGTTCGACTGCGCCGCACCCGGCAGAGTGACACCGGCCGGGCCGCATGGTGCGTAGCGTAGGAAGCAGCCGACCAGAACACACGAAAACTGCAACTAGCGGAATAGTCAGGACGTGAGGAGCACGTCCGGCCCCTGCGGCCACCACTCGTCCGGGTATCAAGGCCCGGCGGTATCCAGTCCGAGAGACGACCCGCAGGAAGCACGTTCCGCCCTGGTGCAGCGCAAGCGCAGTATCCGCATCCAGCCGACAGCAGCCGCCTCCGGGCGTTCGCTGGAATCCGGAAAAGGGACCTCGCCCTGCGACCCGGTCGTGACAGCGGGTGCTGTACCGCTGCAGGCATCCTCCCTGGCCAGAGCCAGGGCCGCCGCTTTCCGTGACTGAGAAACCTCTGACCAGGCACGTCGGTGAGGCCACCCGCGCTCCTCAACGGGCACATCCCCTGCGCGTGTCCGGCCGTCCCGCTCCCGGCACCGGGCGGGGGAACGGGCCCTGGGGAAACCCACCCAGAAGCTTCATCCTGCGCAGCCGCTCCCCTGCAGGAATGCCATGATGCGCATATCACCCGAAAAGGTACTATAGAGACGTATTTGTACTACGCAGGGGCGCGCAAGGCCTGCTGGCCTCCCGCGTCCGTACCCGCTCAGGTACCGCTGAAGGGCTGCTCTCTGCGGCGGAGACCAGGCGGGCTGTCCGTGCCCGGCCCGGGCACACCGCGGGCAGCAGTATTCCCGACGGCAGCACCCCACCCGGACCAGGACCGGAAACGGGATTCCTACGCGGCTAGCTGGCTGAGCCGCTTCCACGAGGAGTTGCTATGCGCTTCCGCAGGCATCTCGCAGTTCTGACCGCTGCCACGGTAGGCGCCGGTCTTGCTACGGTCCTGGCACCTTCCCCTGCATCGGCGGGCGTCCAGTGGGCAACTTGCGGCTCCATACGCTGCATAAACGGGACCACCGTCAACCAGACGCCCTACGAGCTCAGACTGGGCCTTCCGGGAGAAGGCGTTGAGAGAGGAAAGGGTTTCACTCCTCAGAATACGCAGGACAAGTACGACGCGGACGACAAGGTCTATCCGTTCACCTGGGACAAGTGGACCGCGGGCGTGCAGGGCTGGATCGACAAGCTGGATGTAAATGTCACATATAATTTCAAAGCCGGCAGCGACACCTACGTAGTGGCCTGGTATCCCACCACTGCCTGGGGCTCAGCGGGCGGCGACAGGAACTCATGCTTCGTGGACAAGTGGGAGGGCTTCAAGCAGTGGAACGAGCAGGCCCACCAGAGAACGCCCATGCAGGCAAACGGGGCGGGGACTCCGTTTGAGTGCATGGCCCCCACGCCGGAAGGCGGGTACGTCTCCAACGTCACGCTTACGCTCAAGGCGAGGTAGTAATACAGGCTGTCCGGACAGCCGCTCCGGGGCCCGCCTGCTCTCTGCCAGCCCCCGCCCCCGCAAGGGGGCCAGCCGCTCCGCGGGCGTCACGCCCCCGGAGCGGCTGCGTGATACAGCCTGCCCCCGGCACGTAACGGCAGCGATGCGCCGTACGTGCAGTGCTGTCCGGGGCGGACCGCTTCATGTCGGCCCCGGCCGTCCGGGCTCTTTCGTCCGTCACCCGGCGCCAGCTCAGGGAAGACTCGATGCGCCCGCTGGTCTCCGTCCAGCGCGACCACGGAGACGAAGCCGTCCGCAACTGCTGGCGCGCGGCGGAAGCCGCCGGCGATCTCACCGGACGCGGCCTCCGCGGCGCCGCTGTCGAGCGCGGTTACAGCTTGGCCGCCGAGCCGCCCGCCCCCGGGCCAGCGCCGCGCGCACTGACTCCCTCCACACTGCTGAACCTGACGAAACTCAGCCAACTAGCAGCAGACGCCCAGTCCACGCACGCGATATGTGCAGGTCCCTGTGCGAGGAACTCGGCAAACCGAAGCCCCAGGCAAGGGAAGTGTCCAGATCTGCAGGCTGGGCATTTACCCTGCTGTACAGCGACCGCGGTAAGCGTCCCGCGATCCCTCAGGAACCTGAAACTCTTGTGATCGCTGGGTCTGCTACGGATCTCAGCTCTGAACCGGGAAACTGCTTCGAGCGGCGGCCCCCTGCCGCTGCTGGCCCAGAAGGCTCAATACGACTGGCGGGCGATACGGATCTTCCCGACTGGCCAAGGACCGTGACGCCCTCGACGGCTCCTCCCATGCCGCGCCGCCGGCCCCTGAGCGGGTCGCCGGGCCGCTACTCAGGGACGCAGGTGCGATACGCACGCGCCGGCCCCAGGTCCCGGATACGGGCCGAATAGCTTGCACAGCAGGTCCACTCCCTGCTCCGGCACCCTGCCAGCGCGGGGGTTGGGCGCACGAGGGGATGACCTGGGCAGCCAGGACAGAGACCATGAGGCGGCAGACGTCGCCAGCGTCCTTCGTCGAGAGCCGTTCCGGCCGCTTGGCTGCCGGCTCGACCCGCTCGTGAATCTTGAACGCCTTGGCAACGAAGAAGGCTGCCGGGCCGGGCGCTCTCCCAGCACAGCCCGCCCGGGCAGCCGCGCAGGCCACCGGCCGGCACGGCACCGCGCAGACGACGGCCGCCGCAAGCTCCCTCCCTGGCTGGCCGCCCCCGGCGCGTGCCCCCGGTCCCCCCGGACGGGGCAGAGCAGCAGGCTGCAGCCGCCATGCTCTGCCGGGAGACGGTGCCCACAGGCCCGGCGGCACTCCTGGTGTCCCCGTTCCCCCCGGCGCACTACTCCGGGGAGGCCACCGGCCGGACGGGGCTGCCGGCCACTGCATCATCCGATATGACGGTGAAAAATGGCAAAATGCCAGCGTATCATCATATATATTCACTTCGATGCGGTCGGCTAATTGATCCAAGGAGTTCTTATGAGTTCACTGCGCAGGCGTTCGGTGCTTTTTGCAGTCGGCGCGACGATTGTCGTATCGGGAATTGTTCCAGGGGCTGCTTATGCGTCTGAAGTGAGGGGTGGCGACGCACCTGTGAGTGCTCAGACCACATGCGCCTATAGCTGTAGCTACCGAATCCAGAATACTTCGCAGCATGCCCTCAAGCTCATCTCGTCGGAGGATGCGTCATTCGCCGAGGGCAAGGGCCCTGATGCTGAGATAAAAAGGGGCTGGACGGACTTTGTGACCGTCAACTATCTGAACCCCGACCCGAATCGGCAGCCAGTGATCAGCTACCAGGATACGGTGAACGGCACCATGTATTCTGTATTCCTGCAGGACTTTGTCAACGGGAAATCCAAGATGAAGATCACCCGGTCGGACGGGTCAGTGGAATTCCGTGAGGCTGCGTACAACGTCTACCCCGACACAATCTACTTTGACTTGTATGAATAATTAATTTCGGTCTTTCCTGATGTGCCGCCGGCTGAGTCGGCGGCACATCCTATTGGGTAGCGGAGCGTGGACAGGCTGAGGGCCGGGGTGGTCCGAGGGTGTCGCCTCCACGGCTCCGGTCGGGTGGTGATACTCGCGGAACGGGAACGTGCTGGTCAGCCGGGGTTCGGGAGAGTTTCGAGTCGTGTCAGGGCGTGGGTGATCACGTCGGTCCAGGGCCGGTGGCGTGCGAACCTCAGGTGCCGGCGGCGGGCGGTGGTGATGACCTGGGCGGCGGAGAGGCGGCGGGGCTCCCACCTGCGGGTTTCGCCCAGCAGGGCGAGCATGGGCATCCATGCGAGGAGGCCGGGGGCGATCTGGAGGATCTCCAGCCAGATCTGGTTCTGCGCGGTGTCGTGCACGGGCAGATTGCGCAGGCCGGTGGCCCGCGCGGCCCGGATGCGGCCTCGGCCCGGGCCCGTCGGCGGTGCCGCAGTTCCAGTGCCGCGGCCGGCATGCCGGTGGTGTTGGTGGCGAAGCAGGTCAGCCGCAGGCCGTCGGCGTCGGTGATCCGCAACCGTACTCCGGGACGGGGCCGTTCCCTGCGGACGATCAGCCGCATTCCCTTCGGCCAGCCCTAGGCAGTCGCCGGTGATCTCGGCGGCCCGTGCCCCGTCCCGGATCGCGCCGCCGGGCTCGGTCGCCGCCGTCCAGGCCGCGGCGGGGACCTTGAGTACAGCCTGGTGGATCTGCTCGGTGACGGTCATGCCGACCGAGTACGACAGCCGCCGCCCGCGCTGGGCGAGCCAGGCGGCGAACTCGTGGGTGCCGCCTGCGGAGTCGGTACGAATCAGCGTCCGCCGGCCTCGCCGGTAGGTCTTCGGCAGCTGGGCCAGGGCGAGCCGGGCGGCTTCGATGTGGTCGGCGGCGGTGCTGCTGCCCGCGCTGCCCGGCCTGAGCAGGCCAGCCACCGGCTCCGTGGTCGGCGAACCCCGTCAGCGGGTGGTGCCCGAAGGTCTTCTTCCAGGTGATCGGCCGCGTCCTGCTTGTCGGAGTGGGAGATCACCAGGACACCGTCCAGGTCCACGGTCACCTGCCCCTCGGCGTCCGGCGCCGGGCCGCCGGCACGTTGCCAGACGTGTTCGCGGGCCTGAGCGCGGGCCTGGCGGATCGCGGTCAGCGCACGGTTCCCGCCGGCGGCGAGGGTATCGATGAGCCGGGAGACCGTCGGATCGGAGGCGACCGGCCCGAACACGCCGGGCTCGGACCGCAGCATGGCGACATCGGCGAGGCAGTCGCCGCCGAGCGCGACCGCGAGCGCCACATCCAGCACCGTTCTTGCCAGGATCGTGCACCGCACGGGGCTTCCGCCAGGGCGCCAGTGCCGTCGATATCGCCTGATCCAGACCGGACTTGCGGACCGTCTCCACCAGCAGCACGGCCCCGGCCTGCGAGACCACTCCGCGACCACCGCCCTCGACGCGGACGCGCGGGTACGACCCGATACGCTTCTTCACCCTGAAAGTGCCTCCGGCAGGGGCGGGAACAAGGGCCCAGACAGTCCTCATTCCCGCTGGTCAGAGGCACTTTCTGCTGTCCTGATCACCTGCTGGACAGCCATTTCGTGAAAGCGCGAGGCTAAAACCCCGCTGCCGGGCGTTGAGTGCGGCGGCTGGGTTGTGCAGAACAGCTCCGGCGCGGTGAGCGTAGGTGAAGAACTGATGCAGGGCCGTGAGCCAGGAGGCTCTACGGGCGTGGTGACGGCGTTCGTGATCAGGCCCGTTGTGCTCGGCCCCGCAGGTCTCGGTGAGACGGAACACGTGCCGGATCAGCCGACGTGTCCTACATGCTCAATGTGCAGCGTGCTGCTCTGGGTGTCGATGCGGTACAGGATCCTCCACGGGCCGCTGTGCAGACGCCGGTGGCTGCTCCCCCACGCACGAGAGCCGGGGGGCGCTGGATCATCTGTAAGCCGGTCCGTCGCATGCAGCAGTGCGTCCACACCGGCAGGGTCGGCCTTCAGGTGGCCGGCCGCTTCATTGAGGGCTGCCGACTCCCAGGTGATGCTCCAGCTCACTTGCTGCCCCGGCCTGCCGCCTCGAGGAGCACGAGTCGCGCCTCGGAGTGCGGGACGGGAGCCGGGGTGATTCCCAGCGCCCGGTCGCGCTCCAGGCGCGCGACAGCCAAGGCGTCTTCGAGGTCCTCCAGCTCCGCCGGGGAGATCAGGACGGCAGCGGGGGTACCCCGGTCAGTGAGAGTGATGTGCTCATGCTGGGCGGCACGACGCGCGAGGTCACCCAGGCAGGCACGAGCTTCAGCAATCGGATATGAACTCGGCATGAATCTAGAGTACACCAACATGACACTCTGTAGGGATGAGTCGTCCCGCGCCCCTGGAGGCAGCTGACGCTTGGAGTTGGCAACCGATTAAGACCTCGTTTCACTTGGTGAGCCGCCGGTAGTTGATGAGGCTGGTGGCGATGGCTGTGAAGGCGAGGAAGTGCTCGGGCTTGCGCTCGTAG
>NZ_JBIBHT010000039.1:0-7278 GCF_042957155.1 Streptomyces sp. NPDC008121
CAATCTCGCCAAGCGCATAACGGACGAGACCACACCAACCTGGCGAGGAACCTACTAGGGCATAAGCGGCAATCCGCCTAGATCAAACGCCCTCTAAGTGAGCGATTGGTTCGCCTATCGAATAGTTCATGACGATTTTTGAGCGGTCAGACACGAGCACCGAATCAAGCGAAGCGCCGGAAAAACGGCTTCTGCGGCAATCAGCCGACCACTTATGTGCCGGGTTCCTTACAAAAGCTCCCGTCTCATTTAGGAACCTACCGGTTCACGCGAGATTGAGAACGCACCTCCCTGTGCACCCAACACCCCCGCACACGCCCTGCTCAGGCTGGCCGCCACCGCATACGCAGGCATCATGCGCCCTCACGGCCTTACCCCAGCGACCTGTCCGACGCCCGCTGGGATTTCATCCGCCCCACCTTTGAAGCATGGCGCCAGGCCCGCAACGGCATCCGCAAACCCACCCACGACCTGCGCGCCCTGATGAACGCCATCCTCTACGCCGACCGCACCGGCATCCCCTGGCGCTACCTACCCCATGACTTCCCACCCCACCAGACCGTCTACGGCTACTTCGCCCACTGGGAGGCCGACGGTATCTTCGACCAGCTCACCGGCTTCTTAAGCGGCAAGGTCCGCCAGGCGGAAGGCCGCACCAGCGCAGCCCAGCGCCTGCTTGATCGAAAGCCAGAGCATCACAACCTCCGCCACCGTCCCCCTGACCAGCCAAGCCATCGACCCCGCCAAGAAAATCATCGGACGCAAGCGGCACATCGTCACCGACAGGCTCGGCGTCCTACCGGTCGTCGCCGTCACCGCCGCCAGCGTCCACGACGCCGCCGCCGGTGTGCGGGGTCCAGCCGGAGGCGTTCGACGACCCTGAACTGCGGGTCGCGGGAGCAAGGCCCGCGTAGGCGGCGAGGTGGTCGGCGGTCGGGAAAGGTGCTGCCGTCGCCGACCTCGATCAGGATGCGGGCTCCGGTCCTGACGCCGACTCCCGGCATCGACGGCAGGACCTTCGAAAGAGGGTGGGCGTCCAGGAGTTCCTCGATCGGCCAGGTCGTCGTCGAACCCGACGATCATCTCCAGCTCGGCGATCGTCTTTCGCTGTTGGGCATCGGCTTGTCGAAGACCTGTTTCCCGGCCGGGGTGAGCCCGTGACCGTGATGCGTGGTCTTGCCGACGTCCAGGCCGAGGCAGACGGCGGCTCTGCGGCGGCTGTCGGGCGCTCTGCGGGCGCCGCACCGCCCGCCCGCGTCTGCGCTGTGCCGTGTTCCCTCTGGTCGCAGCCCCGGCTGCTCCGGCAGAGCCGTGGGACAGGTGGATGAATCCCTGCATCCCGTCCCCGTCCCGTGTTCGTGCTGGACGGGCTGCCCGCCGGTGCACTTTGGTCCGCTTCGTGGACCGGTTGACCGATCGTTGCAGGCCCGGGTGCTTGTGACCCTGGGACTATCACAGCAGAAGCACGCTTCGGCGGGTGCCCTGCTGCCCACTGCGAAACCGAAGGTGCATAAAACATGAAGCTGGCAAAGCGACACGCGGCCCGTCTGTCGGTGCTCGCGGCTATGGGCGCGGCAGTTGCCGTAGCGGCGCTCCCGGGCCAGGTTGCTGCGGCTGAATTCCCCGGCGGTCTTACCCGTACGACGTTCAGTGCTGCAAGCACCATGCCGGAATCCGTCCAGCCGGCGCCGGGCGCTCTGCCCGGGGCGAGGGCTGCTGAGGAAGCCGCGGACGGCCTGACAGGAGCCCCGTCCGTCAGGGCCCTGGATGAGGGAGCGGGCGAACGCCCGGGCAGCGAGGTCAGACGCGATGCCGACGGCCGCATCGTGGAGGAGATCAGCCCCGGGGGCGCCAGGACCACGTTCGAGCGCGATGCCGCGGGACACGTCACGCAGGTCACCGCCTCCGACGGCAAGAACACGGAGCAGATCGGCTACACATACAATTCCGACGGACTGATCGCCACCGTCTTCTACCTGAACGACCCCGAGGCGACGAAGATCAGCTACACGTACGACACCCACGGCAACGTCACCCAGGTCGCCTACCCCGACGGCAAGACCCTGTCCCAGACCTTTGACAACCTCGGACAGCTGACGTCGGCCACCGACGCTGCCGGCGCGGCGACTGAATACACCTACAACGCCGACGGCACCATGAAGTCGGCGAAGCAGACCAGCGCGACGGGCGCTCCGATGGCGGAGGCCGCTTACACATACGACTCGCTGGGGCGCGTCATCTCCATCGAGCGCGGTAATGGCGTCACCACCCGCTTCGAGTACACGGACCTCAACCAGCCGAAGACCGAGAAGAGCACCCGCCCCGACGGCACAGTAGTCGCCGAGTCCACCTACACCTATACCTACGACGACGAGAACAGGCTCATCGCCCACGCCCGCACCGACCACCGTCCCGCGATCGATGAAGAAGGCCGGGTACTGGAGGGAGGCAAGCTGGTCACCACGAACGCCGCCTACCGCTACGACGACGATGGCTGGCTGACCCACTCCGACCTCCGCGACGCCAAGGGGAACCCCCTCCTGGAGACCGCCTACACCCTCAACGCCAAGGGCGACATCACCCGCGCCGAGACCACCAGCCACACCGACAACGGCCCCCGCACCACCGTGACCGAGAACGAGACCGACGCCTCCGGCAAGCTCCTGTCCGTCACGGTCGACGGGAACAAGACCGTACTCGAACGCGACGCCGCAGGAAACCTCCTCAAGGACGCCCGCGGCAACACCTGGACCTACAACGGCCTCCGGCAGCCGGTGAGCGTCACCACCCCCGACGGAAAGCGGATCGCGTACACCTACTGGGCCGAAGGCAACCGCAAGACCACGGTGATCGGCGAGGGCGAACAGCAGTCCACCATCGCGTACCACTACCAGCCCGGCGGCAACACCATCGCCAACGACACCTACACCGGCGCGGACGGCACCGACGCGGGCACCGCCTCCTACCTCATACCCGGCACCCCCGAAGCACGCACCTTCACCGGCGACGGCCAGCCCACCGGCGCCAGCGGCTACCTCCTGCACGACGGTTCCCGCAACACCACCGCCCAGCTCGCCGACGACGGCACCGTCAACGGGGCCAACTACTACACCGACTACGGACAGGTCATCACAAACCGCGGTACGCCCGTCACCCCGCGCCTCGACGGAGGTGCGGCCGCACTCGCCGCCCTCAACCCCTTCACCTACGGCGGCCAGTACACCGACCCGATCCTCGGAGCCCCGTACAAGCACACACTCCGCACCTACGACCCCAGCTGACAGCCACCTCACCGCCTCACCCGGATATGACATCCGGGTGAGGCGGCGGCTGCAGCTGCATCCGGCCAAGACGGGGACGTGTACTGCAAGACGGACAACTCCGGGGCTCTCACGGGCACACGGAGTTCACATTCCTCGGGTACACGTTCCGCGCCGCAAGAGCCTGTGTCGGCACGGGAATCTGTTTCTGTCATTTGCCCCGGCGGTCCGCAATCATGCGATGAAGAAGATCTGGCGAGCCAGTCCAGCGTCAGCGTATTGAACGGGTCCGCCTGTTCGATCTGCAGGTTGTGTCCGGCTACGTCGAGAACCGGGAAGCTCGCCAGTGGGTAGTGCGGCAGCAGCGCGAACTGGTCGAAGCAGCCGACGCTCTCGTCCTGCAGGCCGGTCAGGATCAGTGTCGGCCGCTGGAAGGGCTCGCCGCCCTCAGGATCCACAGAAAGCTGCCAGCGCTCTTGGATACGGGCCAGCGCCGCGGCGTCTGCCAAGTCGAGGCCGGGCAGGATTTCTTCCTTGAAACGCCGCACAGTCTCGGGGCTCTGCACCACTGCGACGCCCTCGAACTCCGCAGCGAGCCGGCGGTCCAGCGAAGTGACAGGTCGGCGGAACGGCGTTGGATTTAGAACGTGACCTACAAACCGGCCACGGTGACACCTCTGCTGGACGGACTCTTGCCTGGAACGCCGACCCGACACCGCTCTCCGGCGTTCCCGGGAGCGCCCTTTGGGCGGTGATGCTCGAGGACGAGGGCCGGGTGCGGAAGCTGACCCGCCACGGCGTGCGCTGGCGCGGCCGCACCTGCATCGCGGGATGGATGGCCGGCCAAGCCGGCCGAAGCGTGTCCCATCCGCCACATGCCCCCACAACCACGAGATCGAGATCTGCGCCCCCGCCGGACGACACCTCGGCACCGCCCACCTCGCCGAAGCCGCCACCCGAACTACTCGACGCACTGCGCCGCATCCGCACCACACGCGCCCGCCGCCTGCGGACGACGCAAAGAAGGCCGAAGCCGCAGGGGCCGGCGCAGTTGCTGGGAAGGTGGAGCCACAATAGGGCTCCACCTCCTGCACTCCTCGGTCTACGTCGTACTCCAAGAGCGCAGTTGCTTGGCGATGGCGTAGGAGTCCACGCGCAGGAGGCGGATGTCGTTGATCAGGTCGCGCCAGACCTCGAACTTCGTAGTGATGCGCTCACCGTGCATCTCCAGGTAGGCGACGGCGAGGGCGTGTCCAAAGAGCTCGCTCCGTGCCGGAAGGGGGCGGAGGAGCACGCACTCCTCCAAGAGCACCGCGGCCCGCCAGAACGCGTCAGGGTGGTTCTGGTCGTGTCGGGGAGGGTCGACCCTGTGACGGGCGGCCATGCCGACGAAGACCGAGAAGTCGTTGACCGCCAGATCACCGTCGAGCATCTCCTCCTGGCGCTCCAGGATCCAGCGGTAGTCGATAAAGTACTCGGCAGGCACAGTTTACGCCGCCCGCGAAGCTTGCCCGGCGGGCGCATGCCCGCCGAACTCGCCGTCGAACGCGGCGACCGTCGCCGGGTCGTTGATCACCCTGCGGAAAGCTTCGGCCCCGGCCTCCAGCACGCGCTCGCGTTTCTTCTCAGCGGCTACCCTCGCGAGGTAGTCGTCCAGCGATAGCCCCGCCTCGTCAGCCAAGGACTGCAAAACGTCCTTGGTGGTTTCCCTGATCTCGATGTCGGCCATCCAATGAGTATGCCCGGCGACGCTCGGCCAAGAGAACTCATCAGGCCACTACGTCCCTCTCCCCAGGTCGACAGCGCAGCCGGACGAGCATGCGCAGGTTCTGACCAGTACCGACCACCACCCTGCAGGCGCGCGCGATCGCGGCCGCGGTCACCTGCCTCCAGGCAGAGGCAGAAGAGTGGACGCGCCTGGGCGGACCCGCCGGCCCGGCCTTTACGACTGGGCGGTGCAGGCCATCCGCCGCCCCGCCGACATCAGAGAAGGACATGACGTGACCCATCGCCTGCCCGCGGCGGACCTGGCGGGATGGCCGCCCGCAAGACCCGCCCGCCCAAGGCCCGGCCACTCGCGCAGCTGCGCGTCCGGTGGAAGACGAGCGCGATCCGCACCTCCGGGGTGGCCGTCGACCCCCTCCTTGAGCAATACGCCCGTGCCGCGGCTGCGGCATGGGGCCCGGGTCGCCGCCGTGGTCGACGTCGCCCTGGCGGCCGTCGACGTCACCGCGACGGTGTTCGTGATGCCCCCGGCGGGCGGAGGGGCGCCTGACGTTTGTTTACGGGGCGGTGGCAATTGCGGCGCCGTGAGGCACGGTTGTTGGAACGGCCGCCGCTGCGGAGCGCGTAATGGCGCGAGGGCTGTGCGGCTCCTCCCAGTGGGCTCACGGTGTCGCCGCGCCGTGAGCCCACCCGGATGAGTCAGGCTACGTGGAGAGTCAGTGCTGCAGTGTGGAGCTTGCCACCGCTCTGGAACTGGAGGAACAGCCGCCAGTTGCCGGAGTCGGGCAGTTCGGCGTGGAAGGACAGGTCCGGACCGCCGCGGTTGCCGCTCACCTTTGTCTCCGGGTGGAGGTGGGCGAACGCCTGGTCGCCTTCGTGGAAGGCGGTCAGGTGAGCGTAGGTCTCGAGGTAGGGCTGCAGGCCGGTCACCGGCTTGCCGTCCTTGGCGACGCTCACGGTCAGTTCGGCGGCCTTGCCTGCGGTGTGGTCGCCCTTGACGGTGACGGTGTACCCGTCGACCTCGGTGCTGGCGGCCGCTGCCGGCAGGGGGGTGGCGGCAGCGTCACCGGGAACGGTGAGCGTGCGGCTGAGGACGAAGTCCTCGTTCTTGCGGGGACCGCTGTCGGGGATGAACGAGGCGAACACGCGCCAGCTGCCGGGCTGAAGAGACGCCGGGTCGGCGGTCCAGGTGCCGTCGGGCGCCATAGCAGGGTGGAGGGGCTGGAAGCCGCTGAGATCCGAGCGGATGGCGTAGAAGTGCATCCGCTTGGTCTGGTCCGGGGCGAAGGCGATGACGGGATTGCCGTCCGGACCGGTGATCGCGAACCGGTAGGCGACCGGCTTGCCGGCCGCCAGTGTCGTGTCCTGGCTGGTGAGGCGGTATCCCTGCTTGGTGTCGGACAGCCCGTTGGCGCCCGCCTGGTTCATGTCCATTCCGGCGGAGTGGTCCATGCCGGGCATGGTCTCGTGCCCGGCATGGGAGGAGGCCGTCGGCTTGGCTGCCTGGTCTGCGGCGGGCGCGGAGGAGTTGTCGGATCCGCAGGCGGCCAGCGTCAGGGCGAGCACGGCGGTTGCGCCGGCGGCGAGGAGGCCGCGTCGGCGGTAGCGGGAAGCGCAAGAAGTCATTTCAGGGTCTTTCGGGTGTGGCCGCACCATACTCGTGGTGCGCGGGTTGACGGGGCACGGGTGTCAGGCCGGCCCCGGGGCCGGCCTGACGGGTGCCTGTCAGGTCCGCGCCACGCACACCTGGAGCAGAAGGCTGCGGCCGCCCGGCGGTCCTCGCAGCGGTCGGTCGCCGCGGGGCACCTGCCCGCGCTGCAGTACGAGCATGGATGCCGCGATGGCCACGACGCCCACTGCAACGGCGGGCAGCGTGAAGCGGTGCGCTGGGGTGGAGACGCACGACTGCGCATGGCTGCCGGGCCCGGCCACCGCCGATGCCGGCCCGTGGGTTGCCTCCGGGGACATCGCCGCAGCGTGGCCGGGCATCGAGACGGATTCCGTCCCACTCGAGCAGCCGCTGGCAGCGGTGGCTGGCGAGCCATGCATCAGGAAGAGGCCGAACAGCACCACGCAGACGGCAAGCACTCGCGCGCCTGCCGAGATAAGGCTGTTGCCGCTGCGCACCGCCGCTCCCTGCCGCTGTCCCGGACTGCCGAATGGTGCAAAAGGTAGCAGCCGCGGCGTTGCGACGTTGTTAGGCACTGTTTCTTGGATCACGTTCGGAGCCAGATGATGAGGGCTGCGAGGGTGACGGTGCCGAGGTAGATGCAGGCGCGTTTCTCGTAGCGGG
>NZ_JBIBHT010000040.1:0-7196 GCF_042957155.1 Streptomyces sp. NPDC008121
GCCGCTACGAGCGCAAGCCCGAGCACTTCCTCGCCTTCACAGCCATCGCCACCAGCCTCATCAACTACCGGCGGCTCACCAAGTGAAACGAGGTCCTAGTACTGCAACGGTCCTTGTCGTGACGGTTGGGCAGGTTCTGGTGGTGTGTGGCCGCGTCGTTGGTAGTGGCTGATTCGGGCTTGGTGTTGTCGTCGGCGGCGCCGGTGGGACCAGTGCAGGACGTGGTCGAGCGAGGCTGGTCGGCGGTGGGTGAGGTGGTGGATCAGGCGTCTGAGCTCAGGGAGGCTGAGGGGGACGAGGCCGGAGGATCCGTTTCTGCTTTCCCGGTGTCGAGTTCGCGGGCCCACAGGATCGCGAGGCAGGCGTGGGCGGCCATGGCCAGGGTGATGTGGCGGTGCCAGCCGGGGTAGCGGCGGACCTGGTAGTCGTCCAGGCCGCATTCCTGCTTGGCGGTCTGGAAGCACGGTGCGTCGGACCGTCTGGGAGATGGTGCCCTCGACACCAGCACGAATGTCGTAGCGGGCCTTCCGGCGGGACAGTCACGGCTACACCTACTGGGCCGACGGCACCCGCCACCACCGCTCGGCCCCGGCCTCCGCAGCCCGGTCCGCGCAGCTGCGCGAAAAGGCAGCGCAAATAGGCCAGGGAGCGGACAAGAACCTGGCCATGTGTGCTGCCGCCGCAATAGCCTTCGACCGGTGCGGCCTGCACGGAACAGCAGAACTCGAAAAGTAAGCCGGGTATTTGACTACACAGTATTCAGGAAGAATGCAGGAATCCGCGGCAAGTGGACAAAGCCCCTGGCGACCGAACGGGCGATCAGCTATATGGAAGAGCAGGCGCAGGGGACGAAGTTCATCCTCATGGGAGAGCTGGAGGCCTCGCGGCTCCATGAGCTGAGCCGGAAGATTTTCCCCGGCTCCATCGGCCACTACTTCAGCGCGGAAAACCTTGAAGACGGGGCCCGGGCCTTTGATGCGTTTCTTTCCAGGAGCGCGCCGGTCCGGGAATTCGTGCAAACAGACAAGGAAATGTTGGATTCTCCGGGGTATGGAGAGTGATAATAACCGGCAACGCGGAGGCAGTCTGAAGAGCGGACAGCGCCGGCCCGCGCGGGCCGGCGTGGATCCCGCCCCCGCCGCCGGCGGCCGTCATGCGTCCCCCAGCAGGACTACGGAACACCGGCCGATCCGGGGACCCAGCTGCAGCGCAGCTGTGGCCGGCCAGGGGGCCTGGAAAGTAGATAAATCATTGGAAGATGGGGGTGTAAGGCTTCAACCGTAACCGTGAAGGGACCGGAAAAATGACTGTTGCGCGCAAGGCGGTTCTTGTTGTGACCCTATCGGGCTGCCTGACTGCGGGCATCGCGGGAGCGGCGTCCGCTACTTCTCCGGCACCTCAGGCCGGCATGTCTCCTTCCAGTGCCGTCGCATCTGCCCCGTATATGACGCCGGGGGATGATGTGCAGGCGCAGGGTGTGTACAACACGGTTCGCATCACTAATGACACCGGGAAGGACCTGAAGCTTACGGACATGCGGATCAAGGAACCGTCTGGCAAGGACTGGTGGGGTACGTATGAGCAGGTCATCGAGGGGCACCTGCATTTGTGGCGCCCTCTGCCTAATTCGTATGAGCATGACTCGACCATAAAGGCGGGGGCAACCCGCGAGTACGGAGTTACTGCATATTCATGGGCGACGCCTGTGGTAGAAATGACCTTCAAGGATGACGAGGGCCGTACCGCCAAGTATGAAACGATGTCTTATACCCACGGCGGTTCGCTACTGACAAAGCCGTTGTCAAGTGACTACTGGGTGGATGGCGTTGGCGCAACTGGAGGGCAGAAGACCAATATTTCCATCCAGAAGCGCTGAGTGTTGAGCTTTCCGGCCGGGGCCCGGACCGGAGGTATCCCGGAAGGTGCCGGGCGGCCCCGGGGGTGAAGGCCTGCTCAACACCACCGGATGCACCCCTGCTGCGACGACGGTGAGCACGCCGCATGCGGCGGTGGAGGAACGCGACCTGCTGGGGGGACGGTGAAGCAGGCCGGCAGCATCCGCAGGGTGAACTCACCAGCGACCCGGCGGCCCGCACCCTTCAGGCCGTGCAGTCTGAGGACGACGGACGGACCGCGAAAGGCCACGGACCAGGCCGGGCGTATCGCGGTCACTTTTCCGTGACGACCTGAGGCGGCCGGTGAAGACGGTGGCGCCGGACGGGATGACCCGGCTGACCGTTTATACCGATGCTGCCACCGCCGCCACGTCGGCGGCGCTGCCGCTGCCCGCCGGGCAACCGAACCCGCCGAGGCGGCCGCCGTCAGTACGGGAACTTTCGGCTATGCGGAACGGCCCGTCGCGGCGGGTTCGTCGTTTGCTGACGGCACGCAGCAGGCGGGGAGTTCGCAGTCCTATGGCAGTCTCGGCCGTATCGCTGAGCCGGGGCCGCAAGCAGCACACGGCGGTGCTTGTTTCCCCTGGGACACGGCCCGGCCGGCGCCGGGCACAGTCCCGGCCGGCGGCCTGGTTGGCGCGATGACCGCCGGTATGATGCCTGGCGGCCCCCGGGGGCCGCCAGGCACGGCACGGCGGGCCGGCATAGCCGGCCTGTCAGCGGAAGGGAACCACGGCCCCGTCTGCGGCGCCCACTGCGATCCGGCTGCCGTCACTCAACCCGAAGATGTAGGAGGGCTGCGTGACACCGGGATACAGCGGTTTGCGGAAGGTGACGCTGTCATAGGTCCCGGTGTAGCCGGCGTGCTTCAGCCGGCTGTCTGCTTCCCCGATATCGATGAAGTCCGAGGGGTTCCAGGTGAGTGCCTGGCTGCCCAGCCACGGCCGGCTATAGAGGGCCGGGTCAGAGAAGTCCCCGCCGCTGGTGGCCTGGATGACGGCGTGCCTGTTGCCGGGGAGGCGGAAGATGAACTCCCAGTCGGTGATACCGGTGACATCACTGGTGCTGCCGGAGGGAGATACTCCGCGCCCCTCCAGCAGTTCAGCCCCCTCGAATATCCCCATCCGCCCGACAGCCGCACTGGCCAGGCCGAGGAACGTCAGCCGGCTGCAGGGCTGCCCGGCCCGGGTGTCCTGGCAGTGCGACGGGCCCGCCCCTGCCGCCCAGACAGCGCCGGAGCCGGCCAGTGAGAACACACCCACAGCCGCCGCAGCCACCGCGAAAGACGTCTTCTTCATGATTCCCTTCCCTTCACGAGCACCCAGCAGGCCGCAGCCGGCCTGCTGTCCGGGCGGTGAGGCCGCTCCAGCCGCCGCGGGCCGGCCCGTACCGCAGCTCCTCAGCAGCACGCAGCCCGGCGGCGGCGGACGGCCCGGGCCGCCTGCCGCCACTGTGCGCCACTCCCGTCTGCTGCAGCCCCGCCGATCGGCCCGACGATCGGCCCGCCCATACGGCCCCGGCCCGCCAGAACCTGCCAGCCCGCAGCGCAGCCGCCCCGGGCGCCGGCTCCAGCCGCACCCGTGGCGGCCTCACGCCAGCCCGGCGCGCGTCTGCACCGCGGTGCCGGCCCTGCCCGGCCACCGTGTGGCCGGGCAGGGCCCTTCCTGCCCCTGCCGCGCCCCGGCGGCGGCCCCGGCAACCTCCCTTCGGCCCGCACAACAGCCCCGGTTCCCCGGCCGCAAAGCGTCTTAACGGCCAGGCAGCCGCGGTGAAAGCATCCCCGGACAGCCCCGCCGCCCAGCTCTGCGATGCCCGGAGGAACCAGACGTGCCCGTCCGCCTGCCACCTGTCTCCAGGCACCGCTCCAGCCCCGCATACCGCACCGCCCCCCCGCCCGGCCCCGCCGCAGCCGGGCACCACCGGGCCGCCCGCCCAGCCGCGCACCCTGCCCGGCACCGCCTGCAGCGCCAGCTACGCCTACGTCCCCTGCTACAGCAGCGGCAGCGTGTCCGTCATCGACACCGCAACCCGCACCGTCACCACCGCCATCCCCGCAGGCCCCGGCCCGCTGGCTGCCGCGATATCCCCCGACGGCACGCGCCTGCATCGCCCTGGGCGGTCACGTCACCGTCATCGACACCGCCACCCACACCGCCGTCCGCCTGCCCCTCTACGTCTGGGGACCGCCCACCGGAGCCGCCTACACACCCGACGGCAGATGCCTCTACGTCACCACCCGGGCCACCCACATCCCGGCAACCCCCGCCAAAAAAGTACAGATGATCGACACCGCAACCGGCCTGCGCACCGCCGCCGTCCCCGTCGACGGCACACCCCTGGAACCCGCCGTGAGCCCCGACGGCGCCCGCCTCTACATCACCACCCAGACCAGCAACACCCTCCCCGTCATCGACACCGCCACCCACACCGTCACCGCCACCATCCACCTCGGCGGCAGCCCCGCTCGGATAGGGCTCACCGGATAACGGGTTGGTGTGCAACCCGCCCGCCAGCACACCGGCCCCGCCGGCCGCAGGCCCCCCCGTCACCGCAGTCGGCAACAGAGGCCACCGCCCCCTGCAGGCCCGGAGCTTTCCTGCCGGCGCCGCCCCGCCTGCTGCACTCCGGCCAGCCGGGGCAGGCACCGGGCGGCGGCCCGCACAGCGGGCAGGCTCCGAGGCCAGCTGCTTCAAGGGCCAGGACGGTCCGGCACTGCTTGCACCCGCCCCGCGTCCCGGCAGGTTCCGGCCGCCCGCTTGCCGCGCGGGGGCACCCAGGAACGAGATACACCCCCCGGGGCTGCTGCCAGACCCGCGCCCCCGCCCCCGCAGGCGCTGGACCACCGGGACGGGCAGCACCCCAGACCGGGCGTCGCAGCACGCGGCACCTGCGGCACCCGCCGCTGGAGAACACTCCCCGCAGAACACCGTCCTGCCGGGCACAGCGCAGCCCTCGCGCTGTGCCCGGCCCGCCGCTGCGGGCCGTCTCCCCGCCGCCTCCACACTCTGCGCAGCCCGTGATGACCCCGCCCGGCCCCGTCGGCAAGCGCTCCCGCCCTGGATGCTGCCCAGCCGTGAAGGCTGGCCAGCACGGGCCCTGCGGCCCGCCGCCCACGCAACGCGTGCCACAGCGGGAGCTGTTCACCCCCGCCGCACTGGGCGCCTGGCGTCTGCCTCCTCGGGAGCCCCGGCGGCGGGCGGCGGGGCTCCCGAGGAGGCACGGCATGTTGCCAGGCATACCTGGTCGCACCGGTGCATGCTGGGGGCGGCGGAGGACATCGGCCTCCTTTGGTCGGGCCGGGCCATGTCCTTCGCCGCCCTCCCTCCGGCCTCGCTGGCTCCCGCCGGCCAGGGGAGGGGCACACCGCCAACCGCCCTGCACCGCCGGGACTTTGCACTGAGGGCCGGCGCTGCCAGATGCTGCGAAAGCGCACACCGCAGAGCTGCGCCGCACAGACCAAGCCGCCCCCGGCAGCTGCCCGGGGCATGCTGGCCCTCACCCGGCACGAGAAGCCCCCGGGGCATGCCGGGCAGACCCGGAACGAAGGCACAGCAGCCGCCTTCAGCGGCTGCGGGCAGCCCATGGGCTCAGCACAGGAAGCCCGGCCCGCGCCTGCCAGCCCAGGACCCGGCACCCGCCCCGCGGCCTGCCGCCCGGAGCGGAACAACGCTGCCGGGCGGCGGCTGCCTGAGCGCGGGCAGCCGGGACCGGCAGAACCCTCACCAGCGGCGCTCCCCGCACCACACGGCTTTCCGTTACCAGCCCCGTCTGCCCACAAGGACGCTGTACGGCCACAACACCTGCGGCGCAGTGCGGAAGCCACGGGCTGGCTCGCCGTCCGCCCGCTGGATGAAAACAGACCACGGGGCTCCGCCAGGCCGGCTTCCGCATCCCGGCTCCTTTCTTCGGGGAACCGTCCGGCGGGACCCACTTCCCGCATACCAGGGCCGGGCCCTGCCGTCAGCGCGCCCTAGCCGCCGCCCGGCCCGCCACAGCCCCCTGCCCCGGCAAAGCCCCTCGTATATAGTCCTGCTCAGCCTGGCCCGATATGGCGTGGCCAGGCGAGGCCCCGGTGCCCCGACGTCTGGGGGGCAGTACCGCCGGGGCCGCCCCAGCACCCGCCCGGCAGGCGGCCTCCCGCGCAGCTGCACCGCAGGCACATGCCGCATCATCCCGTGCCAGTGGGCGTGTAGATGTAGGTCTCGGCATCCGCGTACTCAGCAGCGATACTGTCGCAGTACCGCTCGGCCGCCGCCCGGGCCGCAGACGGAGTATTGAAACCACGGTCTGAAGCACGCTCCTGTCGCCCCTCAGCCGTCCACACCGCCTGCCAGCGCCACGCACCTCCCGAGGTATACACCGGGGCGACAGTGATCTCAAACGTCACCTCCCCGCCTCCCGGCCGGTCTGCAGCAGCCGCGCGCGCTGGAGGACACTCAGCCCCATCGGCCGCTCAGCACACCTTTCCGGGACACAGTGCACGCACCGCACCTGCGCAAAACCGGCCGCTGGCCTCCCAAGCCAGCACGCCCTGGGGCGGACCAGCCGACGAGGGCGGGGGAGGGGGCGGCCCTGGGCAGGTGCCACAGGGGCGTCACCACCGCTGTGCTCAGGCTCCTTCCCGCATTCTCTGCCAGGCACAGGCACTTCCGGCTGCCCCTGGCCGCTTGCCCGGTGGCCGCCGCAAAGACGCAGCATGACCCCGTATCCGGGAGCACCGCCAGCAGGACGCAGTCCGCGGCCGCCCGCCAGGCCCCGGAAGACCCCACAGGCCTGCAGCTGTCCGGGCATGCCGCCCCGGGCCCGGCGGCCAGGCGGCCGCTGACCTGCCAGCGCACCGTCCACTGCTCAACACCTCCTCCTTGGCCGCCTGCACCCGCACCTGCCCCTGTCCGCCCTGGCGGGCAGGGGCAGGTGACCACTTCGCCGCTCCAGCAGGCTGTCGGCATAGCCGGTCACCGCACCTCCCGGCCGCCATCAGCCTGCACACAGACCCAGAGACCGCATCACGCACACCAGAACCTATTTGCGGGATGCTTAACGCAACCTCTGCGCCAGGTGAAGGCATACCCGCAGTAGGTGTGCGGGGCCAGCGGCGCCGGAAGCAGCCCGGGCAGGGCGGAGGAAGGAGGCACCTCGATGCCGGGCCGGGCGCTGGCGGCGGGAGAGGGGTCCGGCGGCCGGGCTGGGCTGAGGGGGAAACAGCCGTGGGCCCGCTCCCGGAAATCGCCAGAAAACCGGGGCGGGCCCACACGTGGAGGCGGCGGGAATCGAACCCGCGTCCTGCGGAGGTACAGCAGA
>NZ_JBIBHT010000041.1:0-7062 GCF_042957155.1 Streptomyces sp. NPDC008121
CCGCTACGAGCGCAAGCCCGAGCACTTCCTCGCCTTTACAGCCATCGCCACCAGCCTCATCAACTACCGGCGGCTCACCAAGTGAAACGAGGTCTAAAGGCGCTCCCCGGCCTGCCGGCGGACCGCTATGCAACGGCTTAAGGCCTGTCTCCGCCGCAAGCGGGGCACACGGAGGGAAGGCGCCCGCAGGCGGATGAACGCCTGCTCCTGTGCGAGGTACTGGCGCTGTGGCCGCGTGAACGCGAAGCCCAGCCGGGGTGCGGGCTCACCGCAGCGGAGCTCCGCTGCGGTGCGGCTCTGCCGTGCCCGCACCGGTGCAGCCGCGATGGTGTGCCCCGCCCTGGCAGTTTGACGGCACAACGGGGGCTGCCGGCCCGCAGGGGCGCCGGTCACCGGCTGGCCGCACCAGGCCTGCACGGCACCCTCGCGGCGGCCTCCGGAACACGCCCGTACACACCCACCACCGGGCGCTGTCAGCACTGCCGCACAGCGCCGGCCGGGGCCGTCCCTGGCCGGCCGCTCAGCCTGCCCTGGGCAGGGGCCCGGCTCCGTGGACGGCCCTGCAGCCCCGCAGCTCCCTTCGCCGGACACCCGGCGGACCGCCTCGTCGCGGGCGGCACCGGCGCCTGCGCCGCGCGCCTGGCGGAGACGCCAGGCAGCCGGAGAGCGCAGCTGCAGCGGGGCTGGCCGGCCGGCGGCACTATGGCCGCAGCCGGTGGCGGCGTGGCCATGGTGCGGGCCGGGGCGATGGCAAAGTGAGCTCTGTGAGCAGGGAGTTTACGGCCTGCAAGAGGTGCGCCTTGCGCAGGCAGAGGGCGGGACGCACCGTTGTCTAAAAGGCGGCAGCACAGCACACCGTCTTGCTGCCGCACCGGACGTCACCACCCGAGTGGTGAGTGTTATGCGAATATTCCGCGGCGCTGCCCAAGCCGCAGCACAACGGCGCGCACAGTAGGTGTCGCTGCGGCGCTCCTGCTGGCGGGCAGTCTGGTCACCGCGACGGCCGGGCCGCAAGAGGCGGCGGACGGGGAGCGGGTACTGGAGCAGCGCCTCTGGTAACCGGGCCCGGGGCGCCGCCCGGCGCGATCACAGTTCTGGACCGCAATGGAAGCGTCCAGGTATTCTGGGTCGGCATTGCACAGCAGGGGCCCAGGCAGGCCCCCGGGCCGTCGATGACATGCGCATAGCCAGTGTCTCGAAGGCGTTCAGCGGCACGGTGGTTCTCAGGCTGGCCGGCCAGGGAAAACTGGCGCTGGACGACACCCTGGGCAAGCGTCTGCCCGCCACCCCCAAGGCCTGGCACAAGGTGACACTGCGGCAGCTCCTCAGCCACACGAGCGGGCTGCCCGACTACACAGAATCGCCGGCGTTCCAACGCTCTCTCAGCAAGGAACCCCGGCATGCTTTCGATTCACAGAAGCTTCTGGGCTTCGTAGCGAAACAGCCTCTCCGGTTCCCGCCCGGTACACAGTACCGGTACTCAAACTCGGATAATGTGGCTGCTGCGCTGATCAGCGAAGCAGTCACAGGATCCCGGTATGAGGACCTTGTCAGGAAGCACGTCTACCAGCCGCTCGGTCTGAAGAACACGGGCCTGCCATCCGGATCCCGCATGCCGCCGGGCCCATACCTGCACGGCTACCAGCCCGACGATGACGCAGCCAGTGGGTACTCGGACGTGAGCGAGACGTTCTCCATGTCCGCTCTGTGGGCATCGGCGGCATGGTGTCCACCCCCCAGGACCTCACCGCGTTCATCCGCGCCTACGCCAGGGGCAGCCTGCTCTGCGCAGGGATGCGCAGCCAGCAGCGGGCGTTCGGCCTGGACAGGAAGTCATCTCCTCCCGGCCCGGGCGCCAACGCGGGCGGACTTGCGCTGTCCGGTACACCACCCGGTGCGGAGCGGTCTGCGGCCATACCGGGAACATTTTCGGCTACACCCAGCTCGCCGCCGCCACACCGGACGGGAAGCGTTCCCTGACGCTCACCGTGACCACCCAGGTCAAGGAACAGGCTCCCGAGGCTCTGAAGAAACTCCGGCAGACGCAGGAGGAGTTCATCTGCGCCCTGCTCCAGCGCTGAGAGCGGCCGGGAGCCGCTGACGGCCGGATCACAGGGCAGGACATCCCCAGACCGGCTGAAAGCCCCGCGCCTGACTGCGCCACAACCCCGCAGGCCGCCGCGCAGACGGCTGCCCCCCTTGATGTTTTCGCGGTCCTGCAGTGGGGCCGCTGGCCCCCGGGCCCGGTATGTGACTGCGGCCCTGAGAATGTGAGGCGGCCGGGGAGGACCGGGTGTGGCTGATGGCTGTGTGCCGTTGATGGCTGGGGGGACTGGCCGCCCGGTCCTCCGGGATGCTCCGGCCACTGACTGAGAAATGCGGTCATCGCTGGTCAGGGCCTGTCGGCCGAATGTTCTTCGGACCATGGAGTGCTGGTCACGACAGACAACCAACAGATCGCTGACGCCGTCAAGGCTGTCAAAGCCCGGTTCCGCGGAGCATCAGGACTTCGGCGTGATCCCTCAGCATGCCCGGCCTGGGCGTCATCCTCGGCGCTGAGTTCCTGGCCGCGGCCGGCGGCTTCCCAATGCTGAAGTCAAGCTGTCGCGGTGACAGGTGGTGTGACTTGGTAGCACCGTCGGTCACGGATGAGAGCCCACAGAACGTTGACACGTCGGCGGGCGAGAGCCAGTACGGCTTGGGTGTGACGTTTGCCCTCGGCGCGTTTGCGGTCGTAGAACTTCCGCGAGTTGGGGTCGAACTGGATGCTGACCAGCGCGGAGGTGTAGAAGACCCTCTGCAGGCGTCGGTGGTATCGCTGGGGACGGTGGAGGTTCCCGTTGACCTTCCCGGAGTCACGTGGTGCAGGGGTCACGCCAGCGAAAGCGGCGAGGCGGTCGGGCGTCGGGAAGGCTTCCAGGTCTCCGCCGATGCCGACAAGGAACTCGGCGCCCAGGATGGGGCCGATGCCGGGCATCGACTGGATCACCTCGGCGAGTTCGTGCTCGCGAAACC
Organism: Streptomyces sp. NPDC008121; assembly: GCF_042957155.1. Classification (NCBI taxonomy): domain Bacteria; kingdom Bacillati; phylum Actinomycetota; class Actinomycetes; order Kitasatosporales; family Streptomycetaceae; genus Streptomyces; species Streptomyces sp. NPDC008121. The sequence goes on from NZ_JBIBHT010000041.1 coordinate 3,016, forward strand.
GGCTTTCGATGAGCTTGTCGGTTTCGCGGATCTTCTCGCTGAGGGTCATCACCTCCTTCGCAAGGGTCAGCACCATCCGCGCGATCGCGGCCTCGCCCGTGACGGCGGTGTGCTGCCGCTCGGCGGCCTCTATCGCCTTGGTGGCCAGGGCCTCGCCTCCTCGGACCTTTCGGTGGGCCAGCCAGGTGGTCAGCCGGCGCTGGCCGATGCGGCGGATCGCCGACGGGGTCTGGTAGCCCGTCAGGAGCGTCAGTGCTCCGGTGGCGCCCATGTCCAGGGCTCGTTCCAGAGCCGGAAACATGCTGTCAGCAGGGCTTTGAGCCTGTTGGTAGTGCGGGTTCGCTCGGCGACCAGATCAGACCGGTGCTCGGTCAGCAGTCGCAGTTCGACGGTGGCCTCGTCACCGGCACGGATCGGTTGCAGGTCGCGGCGCATGCGTGCCTGGTCGGCGATGACCTGGGCGTCCCTGGCATCGGTCTTCCCCTGGCCGCGGTAGCCATCGGAGGCCCGGTTGACCACGACGCCGGGGATGTAGACGAGCTCCTGGCCGTGGTTGACCAGCAGTGCGATCAGCAGGGCCGGCTCGCCGCCGGTCATGTCCATTGCCCAGGTGATCTCCCCGCCGTCGGCGAGGTCCAGGACGTCACTGATCAGTTTCAGCAGCTCGGGCTCGTCGTTGGCCACGCGCCGCGACAACAGGGTCTCGCCCTCGGCATTCACCACCAGACAGTGGTGGTGGGTCTTGCCGCAGTCGGTCCCGGCCCACATCCGGCGCATCGTGCTCCTGTCAGTCGTGCGTGCGGTTCGTACCACGGACGACCTCGCCGGCATTGCTCTACGCAGCGACTTCTTCGCACTTCCCAATCGGCGGCCGAGTCGTCGTGGGGAGCCGGGCGGCCAAGCCACCGGAGCCATGGTCGGCAGCGGCATGAAAGCCACACCCGGCTCCCCTGGTGCCACAACCCGACGAATGGCTGGGGCAGACCCAGAAGGAAGGTAGAGCGGCATGAGCCTCTTCGGCACCACAGACCGCCTCGCCGGCTTCGGCGGCGTTGCACCCGTTCCCGGCGGCTTCGGCAGGATCAGCGGCAGCCTCCGCCGCCCTCGCCGTTACAAACCGCCGACTCTAGCGCGTCCTGAACATCTCCGAGTTGCTCAGCATCCGTCAACCGCGGACTCCCCGCCGGTTCTGCGGACGCAAGCGCGGCGAAGGCAAACGCCAGCATGCAGGCAGTCGCGGCCCTGGCCCGCCGTCGCGTCAACGGCCTCGCAGGGCCCTCTTGCGAGACGGACGGCCCTGCGAGGCCGTGCCTCCCACAGTCCAGGTGGCTCGACAACCGGCATCAGGAAGCAGTGCCTCGGCAGATTGTGCGGGCGAACCCAGCTGACCCGCAGCCCCACCACCCCGGAGAACATGCCTGGGCCGAGGCTCCCGCCTGCGCGGACGGCACGGTCTTCCGCGCATGTGCCAGTGGGGCTCCCCGGCCGGCGCGTGTGCAGTGAAGCCAGCACCCCGCCCGCCAGGAGGCCCGGCCGCCTTCACCACCCGGGTGGCAGCTGATAGGGGCTCACTACCCCGGACAGATCCAGCGAGGACATTATTTGATTATCGCCAATTACCAGATCAGCCTTCAGCACGCTGAGGTAATCATGCAGGGAAGCGTCTAATGATACCCCTGTCCCGCCCGCCTCCTCCACCCGGCGAGCTAGTCCGCTGAGCGCGTTGCTCTTGTTCTTCGAAAACTCCTTCAGAGCGCTCTGGCCGTCATTAGTTATGTATGCATGTCCCTGGGAAACTTCCTTCCTGAATTTCCGGAGGGCCGCCTTCGCGCTTGCCTGCGCGTCTTCCCAGTTCGTCCGGAGCTGCCCTATCGCCTGTTTCGAGTGGCTCTCGGGCGAGGACTGCAGGTATGCTCCCGCTGCCTTCACGGCCGCCTCATACCTTGGCTTTGCACCGGTGTAGGCACGAAAGATAGCCTTCATCTTCTGGGCGCTCTCCCTGGGCACTGCCTCAGAATATGCTGCCCACTCCGATGTGGACGGAGAGGCGTGCACCGACACTTCTAACGCCTCATCTGCCGCTTCGGGTGCTCTGGCTGTCTTTGCCGCCCTCGCGATGAGGGCACCCTGGCCGATACCGAGTGCCAGGCCTGCGGCGCCGAGGGTGAGTGAAGCAACATTGAGGGGGTCGTCAATCTGGGTGCGGCCGGTGCCCATGGCGACAGCATCGAGCATGCCGGAGGCGACATCGAGGGCGGCGGCGGCGACACCCACGGCAATCAGGGTGCCGCTGCCGGCCGTGGCGACCGTGATGGCGGTGGTGATAAGTGCGGCGGCGAAGGTTATGCCCCAGATGAGCCAGCTTCCCCAGTCGGGGATTTCGGTGGTGCCTTCGGGGTCGATGTTGGTGACGGGGTTGGCGCCGAAGGCCTGGTAGCGGTTGTGCTGGGGGGCGGGGTCGGGGGTGGTGAAGCGTCCGGTGGAGGTGTCGTAGAGGCGGGTTTTCAGGTACTGGGTGCCGTCGGGGCTGGTGTATTCGCCGGCGTAGGTGAAGGGATTACGTGCGGCACCGGCCGGGCCTGCCGGTGCTGTGCCGGCTGTGCTGCCGGGGGTCTGGGGCAGGCTGTCGGGGCTGGTGTGCTGGCCGTAGTCGGTGTACTGCCAGGCCTGGGATACCTGGCCGTCGCTGGTGGTGAGGGCGGTGGTGTTTCCGTGCCGGTCCTGGATGAGGTATCCGGCGCCGGTCGGGGAGGCGGTGTCTGCGCCCTGGCCGGTGAGGGTGCGGGCCTGGCGGGTGCCGGCGAGGAGGTAGGAGGCGGTGGTTGCGGCCTGGCCGCCTTCTTTGTCTGTGCCTGTGGTGTGGGTGTCGTTGAGGATGGTGCCGTCGGGGGTGTAGTAGAAGCGGGTGGTGTGTTCCTGCGGGGCCGTGGTGGTGCTGCCGGTTCCGCCACCGCTGGTGTTTCCGTGTGCCGTTCCGGGGCTCCCGGTGGTTTCGGTGGTGGTGGCGCGGGTGCCGTCGGCCCAGTAGGTGTAGCGGGTGAGGGTGCCGTCGGGGGCGGTGGAGGTGGCGGGCCGGCCGTTCAGGTTGTAGGTCCAGGTGGTGCCGTCGTGTGCGGTGGTGAGGTGGCCGTCGGTGTCGAAAGCCTGCTGGCGCTGTTCCCCGTTGACGGTGAGGGTGGTGAGCCGGCCGGAGCTGTCGATGCCGTGCCCGGTGACTTCTGTCTTGCCTGCCTGGTCTCCGGTGTGTCCGGTGACCTCGGTTTTCACGACGTCGCCGGAGACGTTGAGCTCATAGCGGCTGGTGGTGAGCTTTTCCCCGCCCGCGCCGAGGATTTCTGATCCGGTGAGGCGGTTGTAGGCGTCGTAGGTGTAGCGGGTGGTGGTGCTCACCGGCTCGCCGGGAGCACCGCCGGGGCCGGCCTGGGGGCGGGTGTCGGTGCGCTGGGTGAGGCTGCCGTGGCTGTCGTAGGTGTAGGCGGCCTCGGTGACCAGGTGGCCGTCCCGGGTGGTTTTCTCGTGCCGGATCTGGCTGGCGCCGGTGAACTCGGTTTCAGTGACCACCCCGTTGCCGCGGTCGGTCTTGATGATCCGGCCGAGGCCGTCGTAGGTGTAGGCAACCTTCGCCTTCACCGGGCTGGCGGTGTCGTCGCGTTCGTGCTGGACGGCTTCCTTGAGGGTGCCGTCAGGGTGGTAGGTGTAGAAGGTGGTCAGCCCGGCGGTGTCGGTGGACTTTGCCAGCAGGCCGTTGTCCGCGTATTCCTGCCGGACGGTCTTGCCGTCGGGGTAGGCGACTTCGGTGGTGTTGCCGTCGGCGTCATAGGCGTAGCCGATGAGGGTGCCGGCCTTGTCGTCCGGGTCGAACACGGCGGTGACAGCCCCGGTGTGCGGGTCGTAGCTGTAGCCGGTCTTCTCTTCTGTCTTCCCGTCCGCGGAGGTGACAGCCACTTCCAGCACGTGGCCGGTCTTGTCGTCATACCGGTAGGAGGTCTTTATGCCGCCGGGGGAGACGGCCTCTTTGACCTGTCCGGACGGGGTGTAGGAGAACAC
>NZ_JBIBHT010000042.1:0-6834 GCF_042957155.1 Streptomyces sp. NPDC008121
GGAACAACTCCCACAACTCATCCGGCACCAGCCGCTCGGCAAGACTCGTCATGCCCAGCACAACGAGCCAAACCGCCAAAGGAAACGACGTCTTAAGCCATCGTGGGGCAGGCCGGCGTTCAGCCTGGTCACTGGAGTGGACAGGGGGCAGGGGCCGTCCGGACGCCGGCCGGCCGGTCAGTCGGCCGGGGCTCCATCGGCTGGGTGCAGCCTCATCATCGGATGCCCCCAGCCCGCCGGGCCCGGTTAAGTGTGCGCGTATATGGGTTCTTACGGTGTCCGGAGCTGTGATGTGTCCTCTGTCTGTACTTGCACCTAGACGTTGCGGGATGAAGCCGCGGTGGCCGCTGGGCCGCGGAACAAGGTGGCTGCGGCGTGTTGCTCTGGCAGTGGCGGTGACGGTGACAGTGGGTGCGGTGCCGGTTGTCCTGGCTGCGGCTGTCCCTCCTTCTGCGCTGCTGGGGGGCGGGGGGCTGGCAGGAACAGTGGCGATGGGCGGCGGTGCGGCAGGGAGCATCAATGAGCAGACCGGGGCGTTCTCTGCGTCTCTTCCGCTGGCCGCCCTGCCCGGGCGCGGGGGTACAGGGGTGGAGCTGTCCCTGGAATACGGCCAGGCGGCGGCTGGTGCGCAGGTGGACAGGCTGGGACTGGGCGAGGGTATCGGCCTGAACCTGGAGTTCGTTGATCCTGAGGGCGGGGGCACTTTGCATACCGCTGGCGGCAGCTTTCCTCTTGTGCCAGGGGACACCACGGGGACGGGGCTGAAGCGGTATCTGCTGAAAGACCTGGCGGTCCGTGAGCAGCGGGGCACTTTGCCCGAACACGACGGGCTGGAGGAGGCGCGGCGGGACTACAGGTGGGTCCTGACCCACAGCGACGGGGGCAGGAAGTTCTTTTCCGAAGAAGGCGACCTGATCGCTGAGGAGGATGCATTCGGCAACCGGACGGCATACCGCTGGGAGCTGCACGGCGACCAGCACCGGCTGAGGGAAGCGGTGGACACCTTCGGGCAGGCCGTTTCCTTCGGCTACGGCACCGAGGGCCGGGTGACTGTCACCTCGCCCGTCCGCAGCGATGGCCGGCAGCCTGTGACCGTCCTGCACCTGGAGGGCGGCCGGCTGACTGCAATGACGTATCCGGAAGACCAGGTGGTGAAGCTGGCCTGGGACTACGCCCCGGACGGGGCGCCCGGGCGGCTGCTGACCCGTATCGAGTCTGCTGCGGGGGCGGTGACCCGTATCGGATACAGCCGGCCCCATGGCTTCCCCGTAGCCTCCTCTCTCAAGGTCACCGACCAGGCTGCCAACAGCCTCGTCCCGGAGCTGACGTTCCGTCTGGGAACGGCAGGGGAGCACGAGGGGCATGACTACACGGGGAACGGGCAGTACGGCAGCGCAGATGACCTGTTTGACTCAGCGGATACCGACTACCGGTATGCAACGGAACTCTCAGACGGGCGCTCCGTGGTCCGCTCGGTGTTCAACAGCCTCCATCTCCTCAAAGAACGCACCGCCGCGGTCAGGGTGAACGGCCAGCGGGCCCCTGTACGTACACAGACGCTGGAATACGAGGGCGAACGCGACGGAGGAAAGACCCCCCCTCCCGCATCTGCGCTGCCTGCCAATTACGGCAAACCTGTCCGGGCGTCGGTCACGGTGCATGACCCTGCAACCGGCCGCTCCCGCACGACTGTGGAGACTGCCCGTTTCGACGAGTACGGCCGCGAGGTGGAGCGCACCGGCGTGACCGGCGCGGAGACGGTTACTGAGTACGATCCCACCGCCCTGGCCCCGCACACGCGCAGTGACGGCCCGGGAGACAGGCCGGCAGGCCGCGGGCTGCCCCTGCGGGTTACCGTCACCGGCCGCGACGGCGCGCAGACGGTGACGGAGAACACCCTGTCAGATGACCGCAGAAGTATCGTCTCCACCAGGCAGCTGGTGAAGAACAAGGGCGAGGGCGGACTTTCTGCCCGGACCGTCACAGCCTTTGCGGTGAACACCCATGGCGAAACCAGCCAGAGAATCCTGACCTGGGCCAGTGACAACGCGAAGCCCGGGGGGGTGGAAGGCCCGGACCGTGTCACTGAACGGTATGAGCAGGAAACCGACACGGGCAGCCGCCAGCGGACTGACCGGGTCACTGGCCCGGCTGGAGTGACCACTCAGGTGACGGACCTGGTTACCGGACAGCTCATCAGGGCCACTGATGCCGCAGGCAGCACGGTGGAGAACTCCTACGACGAAGCCGGGCGCATCATCTACCAGAAGGCGCCGGGAGGGCAGGCGGGTCAAGGCCTTCTCACTGCGACCTCCTATGCGCCCGGCACGAAAACGGTCACCAGTCCGGGCCAGAACGGCCGGCAGCACATCACCGTGGAGAAGTACGACCTGCTCGGCCGGATGGTGCAGCGGACGGACAACGTACGCGGCGGGGAGCTGACCCGCGATCCCGCGGCCCGTACTCTTCAGAGCGTCTCCTTCCGCGATGAGGGCCGGACCGCGGAAGTCACCGACCAGGCCGGACGCACCACCGTCACTACCAGTGACGACCTTGGCCGGCCGGTGAAAACTGTGGCCCCGAACGGGCTTACCCAGCTGTCTGTCTACCGTGACGCCGCCACCGCGGACACTTTAACCGTCACCACCCTGACCCTTCCGGCTGGCGAGAGCGACCCGGCCCGGGCGGTTATGACGGCCGTCGAAACCCTCGACAGTGCTGAACGGCCCGCCGCCACTGCAGCGTCGTACGCGGACGGCACGCAGCAGACCGCGGCCAGCCAGGCCTACGACAGCCTCGGCCGCGTCGCCCAGACCATTTCGCGTGAGGTGGCCCTCACCCCCCGCTACGGCACAGGGGGCACGGCCCAGAGCGCCACCCTCACCCCCCAGAACCCTGCGGCCTTCCCCGGCGAGAACATCACTGCTGCTGCTCCCGCCGATCTCACCGGCGCCGCCGTCACCAAAACCCTCACCCCCGGCCAGGACACCGCAGGCGCCCGCGCAGGCATGACTCTGCTGCGCGATGATGCCGGCCGGACTGCCCAGGAGCGCCGCCCGGACGGGCGGAAGGCGCTCTACACCTACACCCCCTCCGGGCAGGTGCGGGAATCGGTGTCTCCGAGCGGCATCCGCACCGCATCCCGTTACGACAGCCCCACCGGGCACCTCCTCGAAACCACCGTCACCTCGGCCGACGGCAAGACCGCACAGAAGACCGCCTACACCTACGACCCTTATACCGGAGCCGTCACCAGCATCTACGATCCAGGGAAAGCGGACACCAGCAGGATCGGCTACCTCTACGATGCCGACGGCAACACCACCCGGGTCACCTACCCCGACGGGAAGTCTGTCCGGCAGCAGTACAACGACAGCGGCCAGCTGGAAAAGACAGCCGACACCGCTGGGCTGACTACGTTCTACGCCTATAACCCAGACGGGACACTGGCCCGTGCCGTCCAGCACGAACGGGACGACCCTGCCAGCCTCATCAGGGCGAGCGTGACCTACACCTACGACGGACTCGGCCGCATCGTCAGAGCCGGCCGCGGCAACGGCGTCACCACCGACGTGCTCTACACCGGGGCTAGCCAGATCAGAAGCGAGAAAACCACCCGCGGCAGCCAGCTCACCACCCAGGCTGCATATACCTATGACAGCCACGGCAACCTCACCCGCCGGACTGACACCCGCCCCCAGACAGCCTCCGGCGGCACCCCCGGCCCGGCTGTGACCACGAGTACCGAGTACCGCTACGACGCCCACAACCGGCTCATCTCCTCCAAAGTCCTCACCGCCGACGACAAGGAGCAGACCGCCAGCCACTACAGCCTCAATGTCGCTGACGACGTGGTGCAGACCGAGACATCCTCCAGCGATTCCCCCGGCAGGCCCGCTGTCACCTCACACAGCATCGATACTTCCGGCCGCCTGACCGCCCTCACCACCGACGGCCAGAAGCACCCGCAGACTTTCGACACCGACGGCAACCTGCTCACAGACCACACCGGCACCCGGTGGACCTACAACCTCCACGGTCAGCCCGCCACCATGACGACCGCCGGCGGAACCGCAGTCCGCTACACCTACTGGGCCGACGGCACCCGTGCCACCACAGCCGAAACCACCCCCGCCGGCGGCAGCAGCGGCCCCCGCGAAAGGACGACGGTATTCCACTATGCCCCCGGCGGCACCCTCATCAACGACACGCACACCAGCACCCCTGCGGACAGCGGGAGCGCAGACCCAGCAGACGGCCGCGAGGGGACTACCGCCTCCTACCTGATGGCCGGCGCCCGGCATGCCCGCACTCTTACCGGGCCCGGCGCCGACGCGGCAGCCTCCACTGGCGCCGGCTACATAATCGCTGACCGCCACGGCAGCATCACTGCTCTCACGGGCCCTGAAGGAAACGTCACCCAGGCCTGGAACTACACCGACTACGGGCAGCCCGCCAGCGCCGCCGGAACCGCGCTGCAGCCCCCCAGTACGGGCCCTGCGGGTCCAGCACGCCAGCCCTTCACCTATGCAGGCGAATACACAGCCGCCGACGGCACCCAGTACCTGAAGACCCGCACGTACGACCCGGTGCAAAAGCGCTTTACCACCGCCGACAGCGCCCCCCAGTTCAATCGCTACCAGGCTTTCAACGCCAACCCGCTCACTTACACCGATCCTACCGGCCGCACCAGCGAAAACGACTGGCACAGCTGGCTGATCACCGGCCTGTCCGTCTTTGTCACCGCCATCTCTGCCGTTGCGACGGCCGTCAGCTTCGGCATCGCAGCCCCCGTCACTCTCATGGGGCTCATGCTGGGAGGAGCATCCATTGCCCTCGACCTCGCCAGCGCTGCCGCAGAATCCATGCACATGCCGCAGACGGTCATAGCTGGACTTAAGAACGCCGCACTGGGGACCGCAGTGGCCGACCTTCCGGCCAGCGCCGTGTCAGGCATCCTCACCGGCGCACGCATAGCCGGGAAAATGAGCATGAGCGGCGCCATGAAATCCCTGTTAAGAATTGAGAACTTGGCTCTCCCGAAGTTCATGTCGATGGGTGACATGACCCGTATCGCACGGATGCACAAGCAAGTAGCCGGAGCGCCGGCCGGAAATGTCTGCGCTGTCACAGCTCTCGCCTGCGCCAAGAACCTTCGCGAGCCGGCTGGCGCCCGGATTCTTGTGCCCGCCACGGACTCAATGAGGTGGGTCTCGCATCCCCGCATGAAGCAGCTCGCCGGAGCGAGCAGTGACTGGTCAGCGCCGATGGACCCCACACAGCTGAGCAAATTCTTCAACTCGAAATACGGTCCCGCAGAATCGTATAAAATGCACATCGTCAGTGTGCGGAACTCACGGATTCCTCAGGCTGCCTATGCACTGGCCGGAGATATTCCGACCCACTACATCCCTGTCGTCACATCGCGCAATTACGAAGCAAACGGCAACTGGAGCAGCTACGCCCTCGACCTCGGCCAGTTCTATCGCATAACAAAATCCCATCTGGAGGACTTTGATGCCACCGAATTCCGTGTACTGGACGTCGGACCGGTGCACGGCAGCTGGTTTGACGGGCTGGAGCCCCGCATCCAGGGCAGGCCCTAATTATCAGTCAGAGATTCGTCGGCAGTAGGCGGCGACTTTGTCGAGGATCTCGTCGGCTGTCTTCGTCCAGACGAACGGCCTGGGGTGCTCGTTCCAGTCGGCGAGCCAGCCCCGGATGTCGCGTTCGAGGGCCTGGACCGAGCGGTGGACGCCGCGCTTGAGCTTCTTCTGGGCCAGCTCGGCGAACCACCGCTCGACCAGGTTCAGCCAGGACGCGCTGCTCGGAGTGAAATGCAGGTGGAACCGGGGACGGGCCAGCAGCCACCGCTTGCTGTCGGGCGTCTTGTGGGTGGCGTAGTTGTCCAGGATCAGATGAACCTGCAGATCAGCTGGGACCTCCTTGTCCAGCTTCGCGAGGAACTTCTTATATTCCGCCGCCCGGTGGCGGCGGTGCAGGGAGCCGATGACCTTGCCGGTGGCGACCTCGAGGGCGGCGAACAGGGTCGTGGTGCCGGCCCGGACGTAGGCGTGGCTTCGCCGTTCAGGAACGCCGGGCATCATCGGCAGGACCGGCTGGGATCGGTCCAGGGCCTGGATCTGCGACTTCTCGTCCACGCAGAGCACCAGTGCCTTCTCCGGCGGGTCGAGGTAGAGGCCGACGACGTCACGGACCTTGTCGATGAACAACGGGTCGGTCGACAGCTTGAACGTCTGAGCCCGGTGCGGTGCCAGGGCGAACGCCCGCCAGATCCGTGACACCGTCGACTGAGACACGCCTGTCGCTGCGGCCATTGACCTGGTCGACCAGTGGGTCGCGTTCTTCGGTGTCTCCTCGAGCGTCGTGACGATGACCCGTTCGACATCAGCGTCGGTGATCTTCCGTGGGACGCCCGGCCGCGGGTCGTCACACAAGCCGTCCAGGCCCCGCTCGATAAACCAGCGCCACCAGGTGCGGACCGTGTCCGGGGCGATCCGCAGCCGGCGGGACAACTCCATGATCGAGTACCCCTCGGCGCACTCCAGCACGATCCGCGTTCTCTGGGCCAGGGCCTGGGCCGTCGTCCGGCGACGCAACCAGCCCTCCATCACCGCCCGCTGGACATCGGTCACCGACAGCAGCGGAATCTTCGGACCCGGACGACCATGCCCAACGAAGCACCTGCCCGACCGTCACGACAAAGACCGTTGCAGTACTTAGACGTCGTTTCCTTTGGCGGTTTGGCTCGTTGTGCTGGGCATGACGAGTCTTGCCGAGCGGCTGGTGCCGGATGAGTTGTGGGAGTTGTTC
>NZ_JBIBHT010000043.1:0-6291 GCF_042957155.1 Streptomyces sp. NPDC008121
CCGCTACGAGCGCAAGCCCGAGCACTTCCTCGCCTTTACAGCCATCGCCACCAGCCTCATCAACTACCGGCGGCTCACCAAGTGAAACGAGGTCTCAGTGCCGGGGCATGGCGCGGCCAGGTACCCCGGCTGTGGTGCTGCTGTCGGGATACGGCAACGGGGCGGACACCTGGGACCTCGCTCTCGGCGGCCGCCAGGCCGTTGCTCCCCGGCTGACAAAGGTCACCCGGGTCTGCGCCTACGACCGCCCCGGCACCACGCTGCAGGGCACTACGCCTGCGCCCGGCCGCAGCACCGCTGCCGATGCCCCGCACCTCGGCGGACATCGTCGCCGAGCTCCACACGCTGCTCTCGGCAGCGGGTGTCAAGGGGCCGTTCATCCTCGGCGCCCGTTCGCTGGGCACTCTGTTCGCTTATCACTACGCGCGTGCCTACCCCGGGCAGGTCCTGGGGCTGGTGTCCGTCGACGGACTGCCCGCCACCCTGAAGCAGCGGCTGCCGGCAAGCTGTGGAACGAATTCTTCCAGCAGCAGTTTATCCGCCCCCAGCCGCTGCCGGCGAGAAGAATCCCGAGGCATACAACCTTGGCTCCAGCCTGGCCAGGGCCGAAAGCACAGGTTCCGTCCCCCGGATTCCCCTGACCACTCTCTTGCGGAAAAGCAGGACCCGGCTGTACCGCCGGCCGTGGTCACCAAGTGGCAGCCGTCGCAGGAAGCCTTTGCGAAGCGATTCCCCCGGTCTGAGGTCAACGGCACAACGCATTACCTCCAGAACGAACGGCCTGACGTCGTGGCCAAGGCCGTCATCGACCTGATGGCGGACACCGCGGCCTCCGGCCGGGGAAAGTAGGAGGGTGCCGTCTGCCGCACCCCGTGCGGCAGACGGTCCGCTGAGCAGCCCGCCCGGGCAGTGCACAAGCTGCGCAAGCCGCCGCGGAAAACAAGCCCGAAAGGCGGCTGGTCCCGCACCGACCGCCTCCGGCCGCTCCCCCGGTCACCGCTCCGGCCGCGCGCCCGGTGCCGCCTCCCCCATGCGGCCCTGCGCCTGCCTCACCGCCCGCAGGGCAGGCCCGGGCCGCTGCCTGGACTGCATCCCAGGGCCTGATGCGGCCATCAGCCGAAGTCTGTGGACCTTGCCGCAGGCGGGCAGCGCAGACCGGCCCCGGGACAGATTTCCTGCAGGACGGCCGCCAGCGGGATCAGGCACGGCGTCAGGGCAGGTTCTCGGCAGGACATGCCGCTTTGCCGGGAGGCACGGCCGTGTCCGGGGCGTGCTGCGGGGGCGGCGCCGGTTCTTCGGCCCGCGCGGACGGGGCAGGCTGACGCGGCGCCCGCCGCCGGGAGGCCGCACTGGCCCCAGACCCCGGCCCAAGGGTGAAGCCGTGAAAGGGTCGGGATCAGCAGGCCCTGGCGGCGCAGAAGAAACGGGCCGCGGTCCCGCCCGGCTCTCCTACAGAAGGCAGCGGTAGACGGCGTTGACGTAGGCCTCGGTACGCTCCGAGCCCACCACTCCACCGCCCATCTTGTTCATGGTGTAGGACAGTGTCATGCGGCGGTCGAGGTCCATGCAGGCTACTGAACCGCCCCATCCGCCCCAGAAGCACACTCGCCCTAGGGGTATGTAGGGAAAGGTCTGCGGGTCGGGCAGTGCGAAACCGATTCCCCAGCGTACGGGAAGCCCGATGACGAGATCGACGCCGTGCGCCTGTTCCTCGAAAATCAGGCCGGCCGTCTCCGGCGAGAGCAGGCGTACGCCGTCGGCTTTGCCGTCTCGTGAGATGACGGACAGCAGGCGGGCTATCCCCGCGGCCGTTCCATGGCCGTTTGCCGCTCCTATCTCGGCCATGCGCCACTCCGGCTCGTTAGCCGCGTCCGCCCCTGCCATGGGGCTGGTCAGCGTTTTGTACATAGGGCTTGCGGGGTCGAGAGAGCCAAGCGCATGAGGATCAGCGGGCGGCGGGACAAGAGCGGCGATGCGGGACCAGTCCTCCCGGCGCGCCCCTATCTGGAAATCCGCACCCAGGGGGCCGGCGAGCTCGGATGTGACGAACGAGCGCAGCGACTGTCCCGTGGTGCGCCAGACCAGCTCTCCCACCAGGTGGCCGTAGTTCATGCCGTGATAACCCGAAGCCGTTCCCGGCTCCCACCACGGCGCCTGGGATGCCAGTCTCGCCGCCGCCGGCCGTGTCCGGTAGATATCCTCCAGCTCACATGGCTTTTCCCAGCCGGAGACACCGGAAGTGTGAGACAGAATATGTTTCACGAGAACTGATTCTTTGCCGTTTGCCGTAGGTGCTGACCGGCGCGTCCACGTCGATCAGACCCCTGTCTGCCAGCACCAGCGCCGCGAGGGACGTCACCGTTTTCGTTGTCGACCAGACATTGGTGAGCGTGTCCTTCGTCCAGGGCACAGTCCGGGAGGCGTCCCGGTATCCACCCCAGATGTCCACCACGGGCTCACCGTCGAGATCAACGTGGATGGACGCCCCCAGCTCCGCCCCGGAAGCCAGGTATTCCCGGAGAGCGGCTCCTACCTCCGCGAAGCGCGCATCGCACGTACCGCTGACCTTATTCAATATGTGCTCCTCAGTGAGTTAACTGCCCGCCACCCTAGGAAGGGCGGCGCAGTACTGGCATCCCCCAAACGGCGCACTGGAGTTGTTTTTTGGTCTTTCATCGCGGGGCTGCAGGAATTCTCGCGCCACGGCGCTCTGCCCGCTGCTGGGGCCGCCCCGGCCGATGGGGTGCAGGTCCTGGGGCAAGGCGGAGGGGGCTTCACGCAGGGCTTCGGCGTAGTCGCGTGACGCCGGGTTCGTGGCGATCTGCTCTCATCGATGTCCCCAGAGCATGACAGGCACGGCTTCCAAGATCATGGAGTTCTCGACGCCCCGTGATCTGAGTGGAAGACCGTGCCTGCCGACACATCATCGCCGATCCCGCCTGCCCTTGACCAACTCCGCGAGCATTCAGCGGCCGTGCCCGAGGAGATCCCGATCTTGTTGGTGCGGCTGGGCGAGGTGCCCGGCCCGCGAGATCCATGCGGTGTGCGCCACGCTCTGGTCGTCGTGCTCGCGCTGACCGCGTGCGCGGTTCTGGCCGGAGCGGCTTCCCTGCTGGCAGTCGGCGAATGGATCGCTGACGCCCCGTCCAGTGTCCTGGAACGCCTCGGCGTACGGCCCGACCCGCTGTGCCCGAAGCGGAGCCTGCCTGCGGAAACTACAGTGCGGCGGCTGCTGGGCCGCATCGAGGGCGACGCGTTGGACCAGGCGGCGGGCCGCTGGCTGGCCGACCGGCGGACCGGCACCGACGGCCGGCTGCGCGGCCTGGCGGTCGACGGCAAGAGCCTGCGCGGAGCGGCCAGGGCCGAGGGCCGGAAGATCCACCTGCTCGCCGCCTGCGACCATGTGCGCGGCCTGATCCTGGCCCAGCTCGACGTCGGTGAGAAGACCAACGAGATCATCTGCTTTCAGCCTTTGCCGGAGACCATCGCCGACCTGGCGGGCGTGGTCGTGACCAGCGACGCGATGCACACCCAGCGCGAGCATGCTCAGTACCTGCTCGGCCGTCACGCGCACTACATCGTGATCGCGAAAGGGAACCAGAAGAAGGGGGCCTCCCTCTGAGTGGTGGACACGCTGATACTGGATCTGCTTGGTCCGGAGGAAGCGAGAAGACCGCCGATGGCGCTAAAGGACTATTCGGACGAGTTCAAGGCCGACGCTGTGGCCCTGTACGAGTCCGCACCCGGGGTGACGTACAAGAGCATCGCCGCTGACCTGGGCATCAACCGGGCGACCCTGCGCGAGTGGGTGCTGCGGGACCGCGAGCGCCGTGGCGTCACCGCTGCGGGTGCGAAGCCGGCCGCCGCCCACCGGGCGGCGGTGCCGTCCGCTGATCCGGACGAGCGGGTCCGGCGGCTGGAGGCCCGGGTGGCGGAACTCGAGGCCAGTGAGCGCAAGCTCGCCACCGAGCGGGACATTCTCCGCAAGGCGGCGAAGTATTTCGCCGGAGAGACGAACTGGTGACCAGCCGCTTCCAGTTCGTCGACGACTACCGGGCCACCTACGAGGTGAAGCGGCTGTGCCAGGTCCTGGACGTGAACCGGTCGAGCTACTACAAGTGGCTCGCCGGCGCCGCCCCGGGCCGGCCGGAAGCGGGAGGACCTGGTCCTGGCCGAACAGATCCGCCGGGTCCACGGCGAGTCCGGCGGCGCCTATGGCTCCCCGCGAGTGACCGCCGAGCTCCGCGAGGAGGGACACCGGGTCAACGAGAAGCGGGTCGCACGGATCATGCGGACGTCCTCCATCACCGGTATCCGTCTGCGCAGACGCGTCCGCACGACCGTCCCCGACCCGGCATCCGGGCAGGTCGCGGACCTGTTCGGACCTGCAGAAGAACGGTTTTCGCCTGGCTGACCCGCTACAACACCCGCCGCCGGCACTCCACCAACGGCCACCTCAGCCCCGACGCCTACGAACGCCGACACCACGCCGCTAGACTCACACTCGTCGCGTGACCAATAACCGCGTGCCCACCTTCATGGGGGAAGGCCCGGTGACGTACCCAGAGACGGTTGCGCTCGCCACGCTGCTGGCCGATGACGGGTTCCGGCAGTGCATGAGCGCCGACGCGCGGGGACATGTGCCGTTTCGGCTGGCTGATCTGCCAGTGCTGCTTCCGGCGGTTGCGCACTGTGCGGGGCGCTCCTGGTACGGGGAGCACTGGCGGATGAGACGTCGGGGCCTTTGTACGCGTGGGCGTATCAGTGCGTGCGCCCGCCACGTCGCACCGGGCACGGCGCAGCGCGCACGGGTGGTCCTGGAGGCGTCGTGTGCGCGCGTGGGCTGGTCATACCGGCGCCTCGAGCCACCTCCAGCGGTGGTGGCGGCGAATCTGCGGTGGCTGGCCGGCTACCGCCACCCACGCAATCAGGGCCCGCCCAGGCTGCGGGCCGCGCTGGCCGAAGCGTTCGCCGAGGCCCGGCCGTTACAACAACGCGATGCCTGAAGAAACCGGCTGTTTTTGGCGCCGGGGCTCCCTTGGGCCATGCCTCCGGGAGTCACCGCCCGATGGTGTTCACCAGAAGGATCGCCAGGAGGTTGGCGAGGAGGACGGCGACTGCGCCGATGATCATGACCCAGGCTCTGCGCGACTCGTCAAGCTGCACGCGCCACCTCCCGAAACCCGCACCGGCCGCCCTGTCACGTCCGTGACACGAGCTCCGTCCGGCTTTTCACCATGATGACCCACTCCCGCCCGCCCCACACCTCGGGCCGCACACCGCCGGGCGGGGGCACGTGGCACAGCCCTGCGGACGCGCCCTGAGGCCCGTCACAAGTCCCAAGAGAGTGCCCCTGTGAGGTTCTCCCTGCCGACTGGGGGCTTTATACGGGACGGATGGTCCGGGAGGAAGCAGTCACAGGTAGTGAGCAAGAACAGTAATACGAGTAAGCGGTACACGGCCGGGTTCAAGCGGGACGCGGTCGCCCTGGCGTTGTCGTCGGAGAAGACGGTCACCGAGGTCGCCAGGGATCTGGGGGTGAGTCCGGAAGGGCTGCGCGGGTGGGTGAAGCAGGCGAAGACCGACCGCGGGGAAGGGCCCGCCGGGGCTTTGACCACTGCGGAGCGTGAGGAGCTGGTCCGGGCTGCGGCGGAAGGTCCGTGAGCAGGAGGCCACATCGAGGTTCTGGGAAAAGCGACCGCTTCTTCGCTCGGGACAAGATGAGGTAGACACTGCGGACCAGACCGGCATCACCCTGCACAGCGAAAGCGGATATGTGACTACGCGGCCCGCCAGCCAGCGCTACTACCTCGCCTTCCGCCAGGCCGATGCGCCGCAGGCAGCGGACAGGTTCACCCTGGTCGAGCTCAAGGACGGGGAGGTGGCGCTGAAGTCGAAGCTGAACGGCAAGTACGTCATGGTGGGCCAGAGCACCATCGGCTCGGCCGGCCCGAACTATCACCTGCGGGCGGCCTCCGAGAGCGCCGGGCCCTGGGAGAAGTTCAGCCTGCACACCACCAGCGACGCGTCCGCCGTCCTCAGGTCCAGCTCTACCGGTCTCTACGTGCAGCACAGCAACGGCACCTGTCTGGGCTCCGGGACCGAGTCCCAGGCCGTCAAGTTTCAGATCCCTGACTGGGTCACCCGGTACCGGCATCTCCTGGACGACGGACCCGGAGACCGGTGTTGAGGCCTGCTTAGACGTCGTTTCCTTTGGCGGTTTGGCTCGTTGTGCTGGGCATGACGAGTCTTGCCGAGCGGCTGGTGCCGGATGAGTTGTGGGAGTTGTTC
>NZ_JBIBHT010000044.1:0-6110 GCF_042957155.1 Streptomyces sp. NPDC008121
CCACCCCCCAGGTCATCCGTTCGACAGGGGGCAACAGTCATGCCGGGCCCGCAGGCCAGCAGCCCCATTGCAGGACCGCGAAGAACATAACGGGGGTGATAACGCAGAGGGCCGGCGGGTCCACTTGCCCGCTGCTGTGCCTGTGCGGTGCGGGTGGGCCTGGGCGTCTGGGGGCATGTGGAGAGCTCAGGACCTGGGCGCCACCGCTCTTGGCGGCCGCGGCCTTTGATGCGGCTCAGCTGGCACGGTGGCCTGCTGCCAGGGCAGAGGCCGGCACCGGGTCTGCAGAGCCGGCTGGCTGGGCTTCGCGGTGCACAGGCAGCGGGCCTTGCTGTCCCCGGCAGGAATGGTGCGGTCCCGGCGGCGCGGGATGCAGTTGCGTCCGCAGAGCAAGCACGGGGCAGGGCAGGCGCACAGGGCAGCGGAGCTTTGCTGCCTGCAGGCGGGCTGACGGCTCACCTGGCATCACCGGAGTTCCGGCCAGGCCGTTCGCACGATGACAGCAACTTCGCGAGCTGTGCGCGGCGTGGGAGTGCGGGGCATCTTCCGTGCCGGCAGGCCAGTCTGCGGCGGCCTGGCCGGCCGTGGAAGATGCCCCGCATGTTCCTTACGCGTCAGCAGCCGGCCAGGCCCGCCCGCCGCAGCTGCGGATGAGGAAGGCTCCGGGGGCAGGCTGAAGGAGGTTCAGTTTGCGGCGGCGGCGGCGGTGAATTCCGCGGTCTTCCAGATCCCGCCGCCGTTGAGGAAGAGATAGTTCTTCTGGTCCTGTGACTGCGGGGCGTACTGCACCGGCTCCCCGGTGTGGGCGGAGCGTATCTGCATCGTGCCGCCGGCCGAGGTGTAGGTGAACTTCTCCCACGGCCCCAGGGCGTCCCTGTTGATGGTCAGATGCCTCGAAAGCTGCTCATAGAACGAGAGATACTTTCCGGAGTCGCGTGCCTTGAGCGCGAAGGTGCCGTCCTGGCAGTCGATGTAGTCGAAGGACACGGAAGGCTCTGCTGCCGAGAGGCGGACCAGATCGTAGAATCCGGAGGTTTCCCGGTGCACGTTCAGTCCGTCGCCCTGCAGCGTCATGGCGATGGGCGTCCTGCTCGGGCCTGCCTGGGGGGAGGCGCCCGCGATATGGGAAACACTGTCGGAGCCGGCGTTGGCCACATAGAGGGAGCCCTGGGGGGTCAGGGCGATTCCGTAGGGAAAGCTCCCCACGCTGACCGCTGAGGTGGGCCGCGCGGGATCTGTGAGGTCTGCTGCGGTGACCGTGTTCCCTGCGCTGTTGGTGGCGTAGAGGGAGGAGTCATCGTGGGCGAGAGCGACGTCGAACGGCTGCGGCCCTGTGGGGATACGGTCCGTTTCCTCGCCGGATGCCACATCGATCAGGGTGACCGTGTCGTCTCCGGAGTTGGCCACAGCAAGACGCCTGCCGTCTGACGTGACGTCCATGCCGGCGGGGCTGGAGCCCGCAGGCAGGGCCTCAGGGGCTGCCGTCTGCGTACGGGTGTCGATGACCGACACGGAGCTGTCCGCCGAGTTGGACACATACACCGCGGAGAGATCGGGAGCTGCCGCCAGGGCCATGGGCGCCTTCCCGACGGGGACAGGCTGGCCGGTCACTTCCAGCTTCCCGGTGTCGATGACGGAGACAGTGTTGTCATCCATATTCGCGACGTAGAGAGCGCTGTGAACCGGGGACTGGACTATTTCCAGCCCCATGGGGCTTTTCCCGACCCTGAGGGGCTCCCCCACCACGCGCCGGGTCTCCGTGTCGATCACCGAAACAGTATTGTCAGCATTATTGGACACATAAGCCCGCTTGTGGGCCGCGTCTACCACAACCCAGACCGGCATGCCGCCGACCTTGATCGGGTCCCCTACGGTCTTCTGCGCAGCGGTGTCAATGACGCTGACAGTGCCGCCCAGGGCATTTGTGACGTACGCATACCTGCCGTCAGGAGTGAGCCCGACAGAGTCCGGGTAGTCCCCGACCAAGATAGGGTCAGCGGTGCTCGTGACAGCCCTGCCGGGCAGGCTGATCTCCGAGGAAACCAGGCCGCTCTTGCCCCCGGTCCCGGCGGTCTGCGGGGCGGCCGCCTGCTGGCTCTTCACCCGTCCCGGGTCATCTTCCGCCGTCGCCGCCGCTGCGCCGGTGACGGACAGGCTGGCGATCAGAGCGGTGCCGGTAAGCGCCAGGGCAGCCCGGCGCCGGCCCTCTGACGAGAGAAATACGGCTGGAATCCGGAGGCTGCTGCGCATGGGCCCTCACAATCATCAAACGTCGGAAATGACAGAAGTAGCTGCCTCACCATCCAGCCATACACGCCGCGCAGGCCGCACCCCCCGATCGGCCTGCGCGGGGGACCACGGCGCCGCCGGCCCATACACCCCGGTCCCGCCCATGCGCCCAGGAAAAGTGGCCGTGGCCTCACCAGCCGGATACGCGGGACAGCAGAGACGGGCGGCGGATCCGCGGACAGGAACCGCCTGCACAGTCCTTGAGCAGCCCGGGCATTCCCCGCGCCGGATCCCGGGCCCTGCTGGCGCCCTCTGCCTAGGCAGTACACCCACCCGCCCGCTTACGGGCGGCACCACCGCCGGTAAGCCAGGAGCGCCGGACAGCCTCACCGGCCCCGGCAGCAGGCAGAGCGGCGCCTGCGCCCGGCTGAAGGCGCCGGCGGCCGGGCGCGGGGCCCGGCGCTTTGCCAGCTGTCCGCTGCGATGCTGGCTGCAGTTGCGGCCGGAAGCTCAGTACAGCTCCATCCTCACCCTGAGCAGGTGCTCGTTCATGCCCACCGGTCTCATGACGATGACCGGGGTCCGCGACCAGCCCGTTTTCAGCCCGTAGTCCAGGAAACCCCGCAGGCACGAGCGGTAGCCCGCCACAGCAGCGGCGCTTTTGCCCGCCGCTATCCCGCCCGGACATGACCGGGATCCGTAAAGAAACTGCGCCACATCCCGTGTAGTGAGGTCTGCGAACCGGCGGCCGGGAAAGTTCCGGGCGAGTTTGTGGAGCACGCTTTTCTGCCGGTCCGGGCAGAAGCCCAGAGACCCCAGGTACCAGTCCACCGCATCACTCAGAGGCATATCCGCCCGAATATCTTCTGCCCTGGAATCCATCCCAGAAAAATACGGACAGAGGGACACCGCGGCCAAGCAGCAGCCGGATGACACCACGGATGAACCCGCGGGGGCCCCGAAAGCCAGCCGCCCCCGGCCCCTGGCACAGCCAGCCGGCCACCAGGCCCCCGGCCCGGCCGCCCGCAGCAGCACCCCGCCGCAGGCCCTCACCCGGCAGCCGCCCCCGGGAATATCCGACGCACCCCAGCCACCCCCGCAGGCAGCAGCGGGATTCTGCGTCCGGAACCGGTGCACAACCCAGTCGGACCCGCGCGGCGCCGCTGCAGCGGCGATCCTGCCCCGGACCGGATACCGGCGGCGCCTTGCCTGCCCGCCGGCTTCCCGGCGGGGCGGGGGATCCCGCGGCAGGCCGTCCCGGAACTGCAGGCTGCCCTCCTGCCGCCATCTGCCGGGGGGTATGCGAGCCGGTGAACGCCCTGGCCAGCTGCATACCCGCCTGAAAGGCCGGCCGCGCCGGCAGCCCACCGCCGTCGCGGCCCCGGCCAGCAGGACCCGGGGCCGCGCCCCGGCCCTCACCCCGCGCAAGTACACCGATGCCGCCGCCGTCCGCTCCTCCGCTTCCGCGCTGCGCTCAGGCAGCGGGCGGGCACAGACCTCACAGCCACACCGCATACGCCGCCAGGTCCGCGCCCCGGCTGTCCCGGACGGCCGGGAAAACCACCGCCCGGGGCCCGACCTGGCGGATCCCGCACAGCGGCCCTGCAGGATCACGGGGGCGGCTTCTGCCCGCTGCGCCAGGCCGGAGCCGGGCAGCAGAATCACGGCTGGACAGGCCCAGTTGAGCCCGGCCCGAAAGAGCCCCGCCCGGGCGCGTGTGGACGACGACAACGCTGGAGCGGGGCCCGCTGGGGGAAGCATCCCCCGTACACCCACTCTACGCCGCACAGCGGCCAGGCCGCGCACGACAGCTTCCCCCGTTCTCCCGGTCCTGCCACCGGGAGAAGCCGGGGAACAGCTGACCCGGCGGCCGCGCGAAGCTCTGCCCGGCACGCGTAATACGCAGGCACGGGCGCGGTGCCGGTATCCGAGGGGCCCCCTGTCTGCCGGCCCGTCGCGGGCAGTCAGGGCGCGAGCGCAAAATGGGGGGCGGTCACCGTTTTCTGGCATCCGCCGGGACCGGAACTGCCCGGCGGTGCGCTGGACATGCAGTATCCGGCAGCCGTGCGGCCTTGGTGCCGGCAGCCGTGG
The DNA here is from genome assembly GCF_042957155.1 of Streptomyces sp. NPDC008121. Lineage (NCBI taxonomy): Bacteria > Bacillati > Actinomycetota > Actinomycetes > Kitasatosporales > Streptomycetaceae > Streptomyces > Streptomyces sp. NPDC008121. The sequence goes on from NZ_JBIBHT010000044.1 coordinate 4,321, forward strand.
AAGGCACGGAGCGCAGTGGGGGGAACGGGCAGGCCTGACTGCACCCGCCCCGGCCGCGCGGGCGGCTCTCATTCCCCGAGCCGGGTGTCTGCTGGGAGCGGGCGCCCCCGGCGCTGGCTGCGTTCCTGCTCCTGTATTCAGCTGCCGTCACACAGCATCCAGGCCGGGGCACGGCGCCGCGCACCTTGCCGGGGCGCACCGGGGTGCTTCCGCCGGCAGATCCTGTAACGAGCCCGCGCCCCCGTGCGGTTCCTGCGCAGCGCTGCGGTGTTGCAGTACTTGAAGAAGTTCCGCTGCAGCCGGCGCGGTTCCCGTCCACGGCCGGGCTCGTGCCGGGGCCGCGGGCGGGGCCGGTGACCACGGCCGCCGGGCGGCAGGGGCGGCCACGCCTGCTGGGCGGTGGTGCGGGGGCGTTCAGGGCAGGCAGGCCGCCGCCGGACAGGTGCGCGCCGGCTGCGGCGGCGCTGAGCGGTGTCCGCTTCGCCCAGCCGGCGGACGCCGTCCGGTCCGTGGTTGCTGCTCTCCCGCTGATGCGCCCGGCTATGAGCAGCACGGCGCCTACCCCGGGACCCGGGCGGCGCTGACCTGCCGCGGACCGGTGCTGGCCAGGACGCACCGCGTCCGGCACCCCGGCCACGGCACCGGGCATGCGGGCAGGATCCGGTGTGCGGGGCCCGGCATTCGGGCTGCATGGCCGCCGCCGGACAGTCCGCCACTTGAGTGGTGGAGCTGCCTGCCTGGTGCGGGCAGGCAGGCAGCCCCACGCCGGAAACACCTGGCCGGCCGGCCGGCCAGGTCCGGGCAGCTCGCTGAATGGGCCGCATGGTGGATTTCATGGCCAGGCCCTGCCGTCCATGCTTGAGCGCACCCTGCCCGCTCAGCCCCGCAGCGGGGCAGCCCGGCCCCGTCACGCCTTCAGGAGTACCAGCAGTGCGTATCCCGTCGCTTTCCCCACGTGCCGCCATTCTTGCGGCGGCAACCGGCGCCCTGGTATTGGGCACCGCGGCACCCGGTTTCGCTAATGACGGCTGGAGCGGGTCCGGTGTGCACTGGAAAAACGGAGCCACGCCGCTGCACTGGGGCGTGGTCATGGAGATCGATCAGTTCAATCACCATCCGCTGACGGGCATCGAAGGACCGGGAACCGGTAATGGGACGGGAATCGGAAATGAGCTGAGGACTGTCCGCTGGGGCGATGCCACGCTCACTCTGGGCGACGACAACTCCTGGTTCGGGCTTCATACCCACCGTCTCTATGTCGGCTGCTACGGCCAGACGCCAGGCAGAGTGGTACTCAACAACGTCGCCTGGCTCCCCGACTGGTCCCGGCCGTACGTCGGCGTGTTCTTCAATGACGGCAGGCTGCAGCTGAAGAGCTACAACAAGGACGAACAGGGCCGCATCATCAACATGTCGCCAGCCGGTGACAGCATCCAGCTCGGCGGGGACACCCTCACCATGCACGGCACCACAAACCCCGGCCAGCTCACCACCAACGGCGGCGGCAGGATCGAGACAGCCAGCGGCTGCACCGGATGACGGGCTGAAGATTCAGGACAGGCCCGGCCAGCCCGCTGCTGCACGAACACCTGCAACGCGCGTATGCACACCAGTTCAGTGCGCGGTGCGGAAACAGGGCCAGCGGGGCAGCCGGCGGCCCAGGACCGTCGGTGTCTGAGAGGCGTTTGGCCGCTCGCTTAGACCTCGTTTCACTTGGTGAGCCGCCGGTAGTTGATGAGGCTGGTGGCGATGGCTGTGAAGGCGAGGAAGTGCTCGGGCTTGCGCTCGTA
>NZ_JBIBHT010000045.1:0-5642 GCF_042957155.1 Streptomyces sp. NPDC008121
GGCCGCCGCCCGGGCCGGGAACTCCCCCACCGACTCCTCTCCCGCCGCCATGACCACCCGGGTCGCGGCGGATCGCAGCGCGGCGAAGTCGGGCCAGAAGCCGGTGCAGCCGCTCGCCGACCACGTCGGGCAGTCCCTTCAATCCGTCGCAGACCAGCATGCGAACGTCCTCGACGCCCCGGTTCTTCAGCTCGGTCAGCACGCGCAGCCAGTGCATGGCACCTTCGCCTCCTTCGCCGCCGGCCCACAGCCCGAGGATGTCGCGGTGGCCTTCGGCGGTGACCGCGAGGGCCATGCAGACGGGCCGGTTGGCGACCTGGCCGTCGCGGATCTTCACGTTGATGCAGTCGATGAAAACGACCGGGTAGACGCGGTCGAGCGGGCGGTCCTGCCATTCGGCCATGCCCTCCATCACCGAGTCCGTGATCGTCGAGATGGTCTGCTTCGACACGTCGGCACCATAAACCTCGGTCAGATGAGCCGAGATCTCGCCATGGGGGAGGCCCTTCGCGGACAGGGACAGGGCCACTTCGTCGAAGCCAGTCAGCCGGCGCTGCCGCTTCTTGACGATCGCGGCTCGAAGGCACCTTCCCGGTCTCTGGGCACCACGATCTCGACAGGTCCGACGTCAGTCAGCACCGTCTTGGACCGCTTGCCGTTACGGGAGTTCTGGCCGTTCTTTCCGGCCGGGTCATGCCGGTCATAGCCGAGGTGGTCTGTCATCTCGCCCTCAAGGGCGGACTCCAGCAGCCGCTTCGTCAGCTGCTGGAGCAGACCGCCCTCACCGGTCAGCTGCAGACCCTCGGCTTGGGCCCGGACTACGAGCTCGTCCAGGAACCGGTCATCCACAGCCGCCGACGCGGCCCTCGCCTCAGACGGCGTGGCTATGTTCTCGCTGGTCACAGGTGCACTCTTCCATGTTGGAGTTACACCGTTCTTCCTACAGTCCCGCGGCGCACTACGGGTTGGCGAGGGAGATCATTGTCCACTGCCCCGGTGCCGCATGATTTCCGTTTACTTTGTAGTAAGTCCTGTCATCCTTGGTAAGCGTGGAGCCGCCGTCCCCCCACGTCTCGGTGAAGTAGCGGGCCGAGCGGCCTTCAGTGTCTTTGAATTCCAGTGCTACTTGAGGGTTGTTCCATATCCAGTGGATGACCGGGTACAGCCCGCGCTTCCCGGGCTGGAGGACGTCGCCTGCCTTGGGCCGCCACATCCCGTAATTGCTGTGGAGCAGGACGGCTTCTTCGTACGGCCTGTTGGCTACAGTCACGGCGGCGAGCGTCAGCGGCTTGTCGGTGTTGTTGGTGACGGAGACCGTGTTGTAGGTGCAGTAGCAAAGCCACGGAGCGCCTGACCCGAGCGTTCCGGCTTCGTCCTGTGCGGCTCCTGCGGAAACGGCGGCCCCCTGCCACCGTGGCTGGCCAGCGGAGGCCGCTCCGGCAAGGCCGATGGTCATGCAAGCGGACATCAGGGCCACGGTCCAGGCCGTTCGGGCAATACGCATGCGTCAGCATCCAGTTCTTTTGTGTTGCGGTGTACGCCGAGGACATTCTCATGCCGGGCAATGACCGTTTGTCGGCTTGCCGGACTCATGTGCGGGCACCGGCAGGTCAGCCGATCGGCCCGTCGGTATGGGAGTGCAGCGGAGCCCGGTGGCGGGCAGGGTGGCCGTGCCGGTTCCGCCTCTTCCAGCGCGCCGCCGGAACGGCCACCCTGCCCGCACCACGCCTGCCGACCGCGGCTGGAACCGGCCTCTGGTGCAACTTCCGCGGCTTGGCGCCGGAGCGTTGCGCACGGAGTGCGCGACTCCAAAGGAGCGGGAGGCCGGCGGGTGCGGACCTCTGGCGCTTGAGCATCTTGGTACGGCTGGCAGCTCTTTTGGCTGGTCCGGGCCCAGTCGGCAGACGGCAGCAGCTGCCGCTGAGGCCGCGTCCGATGATCCTGCGGCGGAGGGTGAGGGGGGTGATGTGGCCCTCGTCTCCGGCCCGGCGGTTCTCCGGGCAGCGCCTGAACGCCTCGTGCCTGCTGCCACGTGACAGCCAGCCATTGCCGCTGGGGGCGCCGGCGTTCAGCGGGCGCGTAACGGCGGACGGTGCTGCGTGACAGCCCGGACGGCGAACGGTGGCGGTTTCGCCCAGGCCCTCATGCTGTGCCGTCAGCTGGGTGGACGAGAGCGTGGGTGGGCGCGAATCTCCCCGAAGAGCCTGCCGACCGGGTCCCCGCTCCGTCCTCAGCTCTCGGTCCGGCGGTGCCGGGCCGGCACGTGCCGGGCATAGGGGGAGATGCCGGGAACCGCCCGCCGGGCTGTTACGTTCGGCTGGTGTGGGTGGGACCACCCGGGTGCGCCCCGGCGGGCGCCGCTTGCCGGGCTGAATGCTGTGTGACGGCAGCTGGAGGCGAACGGCAGGACGGCGCACGCCGGGGCCCGCGCTCAGCGGCGGCTGTGCGCTGAAACCTCCCCTGCCTGAAGCCGAAGGGACAGGCAGGGATTTCCGGCTCACTCTGCCTGATGCCTGGCAGGGGGCCGGGGCACAGGAGCAGCACTACCGTTCTGAGACCGGCCCGGACGGGCACTGCGCGGAGGCGGGCCGGAGTTCTTGTCCCCGGGGACACGGTTCCGCACCCGGTGCACGTGTACGTCTCCGGGTGAGAGGCAGGCGGTGCCTGGCTCTTACCTCCGCAGTGTGCACAGCCCAGGGCGGTGTGCACGGGGCGGACGAGGTGCAGGGTCCTGCCGTGCTTGCGGGCGTGTCTGGCCCGTGGCGTCCTGATGGCGCCGATCGCGGCGTCTGCGGCTTTGCGGGTCAGGGCTGTCCTGGCGGGGAACTTCGCCCTGAAGTCTACGGCCACGGGGCGGCCGGAGTCGCGTGAGACGTGCTTCGCCTGCTTGCGGGCGGTGTCCTGCTGCTGCCGGGCGGTCTTCTTCGGCCTCTTTGCCGCTGCCCTGCGGGTGCGGCTGTCTGCACGTGAGGGGCACCGTGCGGGGGCGGTCCTGCGGTGGGCCTGCCGTAGGGGTTCCCCCCTCCGGCAGGGGCTCATGTCCGGAGGGGGGCGCTGCGGGCTGAGGCACGAGCCGCTCGGACTCAGCCCGTGGCGCGCCGCCAGGCTCCCCGGTAGTGACGGCGCTGCAGGGGCAGCGACCCCTGCAGGAAAAGGTAATGCGCCTGGCGGTTAATGCACTCCTAACGGAAGCGCAGAGCAGTGCTTCCGCCGACGCTGCGCTCCGGCTGCCGGTGGCCTGGCGGCTGGGCGGCCCTACCCCTTCTCTTTGTCTGACGGGATTTCAGTTTGGGGGTCCGCGGGCAGGTGAGGGTCTCTACGATGGTGTGCCATGAGTGCTTCTTTGCGCCGTCCCCTCAGCTGCGGCCCGCAGACACCGGAGTGCCGGCCGCGGCCTGCCGCGGTCCGGCCGCGCATCGCAGCCGTCCAGGCCGACTGGCACATCCGTCCGCTGCCGCTGGTCCTGCCCGACCTGGCGCGGTTGCGCAGCCTGGGCGTTCTCGGAGCGCCGCAGGCCCGCCGTGCACCCTCGGGGCCTGCGCCGGCACCGCACCTGCGGTAGGCGGGGACGGCTGTGGCGGGCTGTCAGGGCCGTTCAGCGCGGTGGCAGCCGCGGTGGCACGGGCGCTGTGATGGCGGCTTTTGGCGTCAGCGGGGCGGGGGCGGGCGGGAATGGTGAGGCCGGGTGCCGCCGGTCTGTCCGGCGCGGGCCGGGGCTGCGGCAGTCCCCTCGCAGGCCGGCCCGCAGGATGCGGAGGGGAGCGGGGCGGCCGCAGCAGCGACTGCGGGGTCCTCTGGCTGGTCCGCCCGGCGGGCGGACCAGGCCGGACGGCCGCTGCTGAGCGGGCAGGCCGGACGGGAGCCCCGGACGGCCCGGGGCGGTTTTCCTGGCTTTCCAGCCGCGGGGGCGGGTCAGAGAGCTGAGCCCTGCAGCCAGGTGCTCCAGGGCATGTTCCAGTCGCTGAGTCCGTTGCCGGGCTGGATGGTTCTGTCGCCGGAGCCGGTGACGATGATGACATCACCGACGAGTGAGTTGCTGTAGAACCATGCCGCTGGTGTGCCGGGGTCCCTGCCGCCCTGGACATCGCTCAGGCCGATGCAGCCGTGGCTAGTGTTCTGGCTGCCGAAGGTGCTGGGTGCGGCCCAGTAGTTGCCGTGGAGGAAGGTGCCTGAGGCGCTGAGCCGCATGGCGTGGGGCACGTCGGGGATGTCGTATTCCGGTGTGCCGTCGCTGCCGGTGAATCCGACAGTGGCTCCGTTCATGCGTTTCTCGTCGTGCTTCTCTGAGATCACCATCTGCCCGTTATAGGTGGGGCTTTCGGGGGCTCCGGCGGTGACCGGGAGGGTCCGGACGGTCTTGCCGTCGCGGACCACGGTCATCGTCCTGCTCTTGGCGTCGACGGTGGAGACCTGTGAGCGGCCGATGTGGAAGGTGAGGGTCTTGTTCTGGGTGCCGGTGATCCCGCTGCCGCCGCGTACTCCCTCGAGCCTGAGCCGGACCGTGACGTCGGAGCCGGGCTTCCAGTAGTGCTCGGGGCGGAAGTCCAGCCGGGTGGGGCTGAGCCAGTGGCCGGCGATCTGCTGGTTGCCGGTGGAGGTGACTTGGATCGCCGACTGGACGGCCTTCTTGTCGGTGATGGGCTTGTCAAAGTTGACAGACACGGGCATGCCGACGCCGACGGTCGAGCCGTCCTGGGGGGTGAGGTGTCCGGTGAAGCTGTTGCTGGGGCTGCCTGTGGTGAACGCCGACTGCTCGCTCACGGTCTGCCCGTGCGCATCCCTGGCCGTTGCCTTCACGGTGTAGGCCGTGGAGGGGGCAAGTGGTGTGCCGGACTTCCAGCCTGTGCCGTCCGGGGAGAAGCTGCCGGGGACCGGGGCACCGCCGGAAGCCCGTTTCATCTCGACGGAGACAAGCTTTCCTGCGCTGGTTGTGACGTCCACGCCCCGGCTGACGCTGGCATTAAGGGCACCGTCCCCGGGGGTGATGACGATGGCGGGCTGCGGTGCCGGCCGGGCTGCAGCAGCTGTATCCGGGCCTGCTAAGGGGACCTGCTCCCCGCCAGGGGAGGCTGCGTGCGCTGTCACCGGGAACACCACTGCGGCCGCCAGTGCCATGGCCGCTGCCATCGCTGGCCGGACTGTGCGCCTCACGAAACCTGTCCTCCTCTGTACCGGGACAGGGCTGCACCCAGTGCAGCCCCGGACGGGACGGAATGCCGTCCTTTCCGATTCTCCGCAGCAGTGCCCGGCCGGGACACCGATGGATCGGCCCTGCCAGCAGCTCGCCACATGTCCCTCAATCAGCGGCTATGTCTCATCCGGCCGGGGCGCATGAAGGGGCACGCGACGGGCTGCTGCCGCAGCCAGGCCGCTTCTGCTGCCGGGAAGACAAGACCCCGGCGGCATGCGCCTGCTTTTCCGGGCCTGGAGCGCGGACCCGCCGGTACGGGGCGCCGCAGCCGCACTGGCGCGCCGGCAGGGACCCTCCGACGACAGTGAAGTGCAGGGTCGTCCGGTGTGCCGGCCGGCTGGGGGATGCCGGAGGGTGCGCGGGCGGGGGAGAGTGGAGGGCAGGTGCTGCCGCCCCTGGCAGCAGGACCCCTGAAGGGGGCGATCGGTTTCGACTGCGGAGATGTGCTTCA
>NZ_JBIBHT010000046.1:0-4624 GCF_042957155.1 Streptomyces sp. NPDC008121
CGGTCATAGCTGACCCTAGTCACCGCACCCACAGGAGATTCCACCCGGGTCAGCAGCCGCCCCGGCTGGCCGTCGGGGGTGTAGTCCCACGCCAGGCGGATGGTCTGGTTCTCCGGGTAGGTGACGGAGTCCAGCCGTCCCTCAGCCAGGTGCAGCACGATCTGCGGCCGCTTGCCGTCACTGCGGACCGGTGAGGTGACGGTGACCTGGTTTTCGGTGCTGTAGTCGAAGGTGACTGCCTGGCCGTAAGCATCCACGGCCTTCTCCAGGCGGTGCTGCCCGTCCCGGACCTCCCACACATAGGCGGTCTCATGGCCGAACACATCCTGCTCGGCGACCAGATCACCCTCAGCAGAAAAGAAGTTCTTCCGCCCGTCGCTGTAAGCCAGGACCCAGCGGTACGCGCGTGACACACCGTCCATGCCCTCCCGGGCCGGCAGCGTCCCCGGCGCATCACGCAGCGCCAGGTCGTTGAGCAGATACCGCTCCAGACCCGTGCCCGTCATATCGCCGGGGCGCAGCTGGTAACTGCCGCCCGAGGCAGTATGCAAAGTACCCGCGCCCTCCGGGTCAATGAACGCCTTCCCCAGACCCATCCCCTGGCCCAGGCCGTGCCGGTCCGCCCCCGCCGCAGCCGCACCCTGGCCATAAGACAGCGCCAGCTCCACCCCCATGCTCCCGCGACCGGCCAGCGACACCAGCGGCAGCACCATGGCAAACGCACCCGTCTGCTCACTGACACTCCCCGAAGCACCCCCGCCCAACACCACCGCACCCGACACCCCCGCCGGACTGGACACGGCCGCCGGTACGGAAGCAGCAGCAGTGACAACCGGCACCGTGGTCACCGCCAACACCACCGCCGTCGCCAGCGACACCCGCCGCAGCCAGCCACGGCGCCCACCCCCGGCCGGCACACCGGTGAAGACACAAAACACGGGACGGGAAGGCATACCGGCTCCAGACACAAGAGAAAACACAGGCACCCGAACCCAACACCGCCCCCACCTCCCAGGACGATCCTGCGAAAGGGGCGAACGCGGCCGGCCGAGGGATGGCTGACCGGCCGGCACACCCCAGCCGATCAGCCGTCCGCTCATGTGAGGTCTCCAGGTACTGCCAGTCCTGCTGCGGGTCGGCAGAGATGGCTCTTGGGCAGGGGCGGAGACGGAGCGGGGCGGGCAGGGACTGCTTCCCGGGGAGGCGTGAGGTGTCCCTGGGATGTCAGGGGGCGTCGGGTCAGTGCCCCGCGCGCGCAGCTGGTGGTGGTGCGTGGCGGCGATGTCCGGCTGCCCGAGGCCGGCCGGCCAGCCCTGTGACAGCCCCCAGAGCGGCTGTCCAGCCGGTGCCGGGCGTGCCGGGTGTGAATATTTCCTGCGTGATACCGGAATCACCCGACCTCAACCCCGTCGAGGGCATTTGGTCGGACTCCGCCGGACCAGCCAGGCCAACACCGCCTTCGTCGACCCCGACGACCTCATCCGCCGACTATGACTCGGTCTCCGCCAGATCCAGTACCGAAGCGACGCCATCGACGGCTGCCTCGGCGCGACCGGCCTCACCCTCACGACATCACGCCCACAACCTCAGTAACCAATGGCGTCTCGACAGCGCACATGATCACCCCGAGGCCGGTCTGCTGTCCGCAGAAACAACAACCCATAGCCAGACGACAGTCCAACCACGGGCAGAGGTCAAAAATCAAGCTCAGGCCAAGCACTACCGTGACTTGGCGTTTCTGCTCTCGCTGCCGGTCAACCCCCTCCGATCTCAAGCAACAGTTGACGAACGGAGATCGCAGACAGCTGAATCTGAAGCTGGCGTAGGCACTGCAAGCTGCGGATCACGAAGCCTGGGGAGCGCTGGAAGACGCGGAAGCGCAAGCAGACGGCCAGGCGATGTACCGGATCTTGATGTCAGCCTGACGGGGTCGGTGGGCCCTTTCGCTTTCCGGAGCTGTTGGCCACGGCCCGGGCCCAGAGTACCGGGCCTGATGCGGGAGGCCGTCATGAAAGACCAGCGCAGGCCGGGCGGCTGCGCGCCGCTCAGGACGCTCTGCACGAGAGAGCCGACTGAGAACAACGGGGCAGGAGAGGGCCCGCGGATAGTGCACATGCGCCCGGGCATGCGGGTCCTGGCGGCGCCTGCCCGGGGGCAGAGGCCCATGCTTGCGGTGCCTGTACTGCACACTGCACACCTCCCGGGCGGCTCCGCTGGTGCCGCGGGGATCAATTGCAAGGGACCGCTGACTGCGGTGGCGCGTTGCCCCTTCAGAGTCTGCGGCGGCACCCCCGGCGTTATGTGGCGTCATGCCGCCGGCATGTGAGGGGCGCAGCGGGTACCGGACCGGGAGGTGAGCAGCCCCTTTGCAGGACTGTGAAAAGGCATCAACGGGGGTACATCCGGCCGCTGCCGGCTGCTTGCGGGCTGTGGTGGTATGCCGGGATGACGGAACTGAAGACAGCACCGCGGGACTCGACGGGGGCGGTGCAGCGGGACAGCCGCCACGCGGGATGGCTGGAGCTGTTCTTCGACCTGGTCTTCGTGGCGCTCGCTTCGCAGCTGGCGCATACGCTTCACGGTGATGCTGGCCCTGCTGATTTTGCGGTCTTCTTCGCCCTGTATTTCCCGCCGTGGTGGATGTGGGTCAATCTCACGGTGGCGGCGAACCTTTTCCAGGGGGACAGTCCCCGCCACCGGGTCCTGATTCTTGCTGCCATGCTGTGCCTTGCCGTGATGGCCGTCGCGGTCCCCCAGGCCGCCGACGGCCGGGCGCCGGCCTACGCCCTCGCCTACGCGGGGACCCGGCTTGTTCTGCTCGGCCTGTGGTGGCCCGCCACCCGGCGGCCAGCCCCGGGGGTGCCGTCGGTGGCGGCATGGCGTCCGCTGGCGTACTGCCTGGCCCCGGCCGCCGGGTGGGCCGGTTCGGCTTTCATCCCCGGGCCGTGGCGGTGGGGCATTTGGGCGCTGCTGCTGGCCGCCGAGGTCGTGGTAGTGCTGACGGTGCGGGGAGGGAGAGCCAGTCGGCGGCTGCATACCGGTCATCTGGTCGAGCGGACCGGACTGTTTGTCATCATCGTTCTCGGCGAGCCGGTCATCGCTGTGGTCACCTCTGCTGGCACGCGGTGGACAGCTGCCGCCAGTTGGGCGGCGCTGCTGGGATTTGTCATGCTTGCCGCCCTGTGGTGGTCGTACTTCGACTTCGGTTCAGCGGCGGCGGAACGGGTGATGGGGGCCGCCAGTGCGGCGGAGGCTTTCCGGCTCGCCCGGGATGTGATGGGATTCCTCTACTTTTTTGTGACCGCTGCCGTTATATGTGTGGCGGCGGGGCTTGCGACGGTGGTGGAGCAGGCCGGGCAGGGGCGCCCGGAGGCTGCGTACTGGGCTGTCGTTGCGCTGGCCGGCGGCCTGGCGCTGTATCACACGGCGCATGCATGCATTGCGCTGCGTTTTGGGCACAGGGCGGGGACGGTCGCCCTGTGGGCGCTGCCGGGTGTCGGAGTGCCGCTGGCCGTGATCGCTCTGGCCGGGCGGCTCGCGCCGTGGCAGGTAGTGCTGGTGCTGGCCGCCGAAACGGTCCTGCATCTGCTGTATGCCCAGCGCCGGCGCACTCCGGCAGCCGCGGCCGGCTGACAGGCCGGGCAGGCAGGGCCGGCCTGGCGGGCTGGCCGGGAACAGTCCCATCGCCGGATGCTGCCTGGCAGCGGGGCAGGGCGGAGTGGCCGCACAGCGGTGCCGTTCCCGCTTTCCGTTCCGGCCCCGTGCCCCCGGGAGACGCCGCTGCGGCGGCGTACCGGCTGGCTGCGGGCGCTATGAGGGCTGGCCACATCCATGGTCAAGCCGTCACTGCCGTGCCTGTTCAGCGGCGGCACCAGCCCAGGAGCAGACCGGGGCGCTCACAGTGTGCTGCCGCTGGTGTCCCTGCCAGGCCGCGGCGGGGCGGGCGGCCGAGCTGGTGCTGGCCTACGACCAGGGCGCGGAGGGTGCGGATGTGGACCGGCACGGGCTGGGCCAGGGCATCGGCCTGGCCAGAGCATTCACCGCCGCCAACGGCGGCGGCACCTCGCGTCCCTGCCTCCGGCGGCAGCTACCAGGATCAGGCACGCCCGCCGTGCCCTGTGCCTGTTCCCGGATTCCGCGTCTGCCGTGCATCCGCGCATCTCCAGTTCTCCTGCCGGTGCGCCGGGCACCGGCAGGAGCGGGCCCTCTGAAGGGCCCCGCCTGACGCGGGGCTCCCGGCCACCCGGCACTGCTGCGGGCGGCCAGCTGCGGGACCTCCCCGCAGGGCAGGCCAGCCACGGCCGACAGCCCGGGGCAGCAGGCGCTGCCGGGCCTGGCTGGCTGCTGGCCGGGGGCAGGCCGGCCGGGAACAGCCCCATCGCCGGACACTGTCTGCCAGCAGGGCGCGGTTGAGTGGTCTCAGTACTGTGCCCACCCCTACGTCCGGAGCCGAAAAAGTGCGTTCTCTTCCCTCCGTCTCTGTTTCCGGCCTTGCGCCCGGATGGACGCCGATGCGGCGGTCTGGGGGGTGGCTGCGGCGGGTGTCGCTGGCGACGGCGGTGGTGTTGGCGGTGACCACGGTGCCGGTTGTCACTGCTGCTGCTTCCGTGCCTGCGGCCGTGTC
>NZ_JBIBHT010000047.1:0-4049 GCF_042957155.1 Streptomyces sp. NPDC008121
CCTCGCCTCCACCGCCCTCGACACCGCCGCCATGGCCACCGGCCGCACCCAGATCAACGACCCCCTCAACATCGCCGCCCTCACCCTCGGCGCCACAGGCCTGCTCCTCGGAGGCATCGGAACGCTGACTCCTTCAAAATACATGTTCTACCTAGAAGGGTATCCACGGAAAGCCATACACGACATTCCCGTCCCGCGCATCGAAAAGACGAAACGTAATTCCAGGAGATTTCCGTCCTCGACCGCCCCCGACCGGGCCGCCTCTGAGGAAATCGTTATCGTCCGCGACGACGATACGGTGCGAGATATGGTGCGCGCGGGAGTTGCACCGGAGATTCATATCAGTTCAAGCATGAAGCCCTTCTACAGGCGCGACCACAGGCACCCGATACACGTATTCGAGGCCGGTTTTCTCCCATGGCGACCGGGGGCTGAAACTTCACTCCTACTGTACCAGGCGAGTAATAAGCCGTCGAAATTTGTAGGGTTTACCAGGAGCAGGACATTCGCTGACACCTGGGAGAAAGATGCATTCACTTACGAGGTGATAGGCGCAGCAGGAGGTATTTCTATGAACAAGACCACGCGGCACCCGACGTTCCTCTACCAGCAAGAATATGCATTCCCCTACGGAATCAGGCGCGAGTTCATCTACAAGGCCACTTCACCCGAGGGGAGGGAGTATTACAACCCGCACTTCGACCCTTACGCGCTCATGAAAGCAAATGCAGCCGTAGAGCCGCCCTTCTCGGTCATCAACTAGCTGCGCCTTGTCCGGGCAAGACTGGTGAGATCCATACCAGCATGCCGTCTGGAGCGGTCACCACCTGCAGGTTCACCCCGTGCCGACGGTGCTTTCCCGAATAGTCCGCCCGGCCGTCACCAGTCCGGTCACACTCGGCAAGCGTCCCGTCGAGCAGGACGTAGCGGGCGCCGGCTGAGCGGTGCCCAGGCTGATACCGAAGCCGGCAGCGAGTTGCCGCAAAGTGTCGTTCTTCCGCAGGTATACCAGTACGACCAGCACGCTCAGACGGAGACAACCGGCAGCGCCGGTCACCCTCCCGGGTGACGATCAGCACCGTCACCCGCTCCACCAGGCATGCGGGACGTCGAGCACGATACGGAACCACGAGGCCCCCGGGTTGAAGAGCTGCGGACGTCAGACATCCCGCTCAACAACCCGAGGGCCTCTCTCGTCACGCCACCATCACCCGGTCCAAACGGCTTCATAACCGGAACCGGCCTGGCCCTCGACGATCCAGCGTCACCTTGACAAGCCGAAGTCAGCATTCCCCGCCCCTGATGCGGAGGAGGCGCGGCGGCGTACGGGCCGGCTTCGCCGTGTGGGCCTGACCACCACCTTGTCACCGTCGTCCGTCACGTCCTCGACGACCAGTGCCGACAGGCCAGAAAACACCGTCCCTAGGGAGCTGACCCTCCATCACAAAATCATGATCGCGATGTCACCACCGACTGCGGGCCAGAGCCCGAAAAGGTCGGTGTAACTCCGATCACGGAATAATGCACCTGTGACCAGCCCGAACCCAGCGACACCGTCCGACGTGGGGGCCGCATCGGCGGCTGAACCGTTCCGGGTTCGGTAGAGACATCAGATTGCGGTTGCGACTGGTGCTTCGCGATTGCGCGGTACTGATTGGTCTCGTATTCGACGGGCGGGATGTGCCCTGTTCCACCGAGGAGCCGACGGTGGCACAGGGCCTGCGTTGCCTGGCCGGCCGCCTGGATCGCATGAGCCCGAGACGGGCAGCCGCAACGGGAGCGAGCGGCTGGCCGCACGCGGTGCGGGCAGCATGGCCCACGGCCCCGCAGGAAGCCGCGGCCGCACCGGGCCCGCCCGGCTGGCTGGACAGTTCTGCAGGCGGTACGACGGAGCCGTGGGGCCAGGCGCCGGGATGCGGCTGCCCGGCCGGGAAGAGCTGCCGTGCACCGCAGCAGTGCGGGCGGCGGCTACTGCGGTTCCAGCCACCGTGCGACCTCGCCAACGTAGCGAGCATCGTCGGGCTGCGAGGGGTCACCGTAGAGCAGGACAATTTTGTCTTCTGCCGTCGGCATAGTGAAGTTCACGTTGCGCCAGCTGCGGGTAGACTCCACAAACCCTGCGGGAGTGCGGAAGACTCCGGAAACTTCGTTACGCGTGGCATGGTACTGGAAGTACTCCCCCCCAGAGCAGCCTGCAGGCTCCGCCTTGAGGGAGAACGTGTAGTACTCGGCTCCGAATAGGTTAGTGCGTTTCTCGGCTTGCAGGTTGTTTACCATGTACCCGGCGAAACCGCCGTCTATGGCATTGACGTGTTCCCAGGATTCCTGGATCTCGCATATCCCGGCGGAAGCCGGTGCAGGTGAGGCTGCGCGGGCGTCAGCCGTGAATCCAGTCAGGAGCCCAAGGGTCAGCGGAGCCGAAATCGCCACGGCCGCCACCTTGCCGCCGAATTCTTTTTTCACAGGAGTTACACCTTTCCCGAGCCTGGCACATGTGCATACAAGTCGACAGGGTAGATGTGCTGACTGCCGTCTGTGAGGCCCTGAAAAGGGGTCACTTCGTACGGGCCGCCGCCGGCCGTAAGTCAGGCATGAGAACGCTTGACAAGCGGCCGGGGCGGGCAAGCCGCCGCTGGGGGCGGCTCGCCCAGGTTCCCCTGAGGCATGCCCGCGATGACGCAGCAAGCAGCCCGTCGCCGGAGATCCCTGGGGCCCCGCCCGCTGGCGGCGAGGCGTGGAGGACGGCGACCAGACGGCCGCTGGTCAAACCGGGCCAGCCTGCTGGGGTGAGCCTGCCCAGGAAGCCTCGGGCTTGCCCAGCCGCGTGACCGGCCACACCGCTCACCGCCACGGCGTGACCGGTCCGTACCCCGCAATCTCTGCCGTCCGCACACTGCTGACCTGCAGCTGTTCAGGATGAAAACGGCTCAGTGCGGATAAACGAAACAGCCCACCGCTGGTGAGCGGTGGGCTGGAGCCGATGGCCAGGGGGCCTACTGCATCTGAATGTACGCGGCGACGGTAGTCGCGCCGCGCACGCAGGTCGGCTGCTTGTCACGCTCAGCATAAGAGGGCGATTGGCATGTCCAGTCCGATACCTTCACCGGCCCGCCGCCGCCGCTGCCGGGCGCCTCGCCGTGATCGAGAGCCTTGTAGTACCGCGTGAAGACGTCCAGGGCCTCGGTGCAGTCGGCCGGCCCCGTCTGGATCTTGATCTCGGCCGGGAATCCAGCAGCGGTAGTCACCGTGCCACACGCCTCCCCGGGACCTTCGGCCGGCCCCTGGGTCGGAGACGGCGAGGTATACGTCTCAGCAGCAGCCTGGCCGCCACCTCCGCCCACGAAAGCGATAGCAACCAGACCAGCACCGGCTGCCACCGAACAGATGACAGGCTTTGAACGACGCACCAAAACGGACTCCGTTTCCATTGAGCGCTGCTCTCGAAACAATCAACTCCTACTCTCGCGGTACTGGCTCCGCTCCCGCTTCGGGCGATCAGCCCGGCAACTGGCGGCTGCAGGGCCCTCCGATCGGCTCAACCGCGTCTCGCTGCTCGCGCCGGATTCCCGTTGAATGCTACTCAGCCACCGGCGGCATCTTCAGGCCGAGCCCCTGGGGCGAAGACCACCAGCGGTCCTCCGTCCTGGGGCCTGGTCAGGGGACAGGCACAGCATGCGGTTGTCCCTATCGTTGTAATTGCCAGCGGACGTTGGAGCGGAGGCTGGCCGGGCGGTAATCCTCTGTGGGGACAGAGGAATACCGCCCCTGATCTTGCATTCGTCGGCGTAGATAACGACCTACCAGGGCGGCCGGCAGTTGGTCCCACGCTCGCAGTATCCCGACGGCGTCGAGCAGGAACCTACGCCCTGGGCTCTTGCCAGGTCGCAATGCCTCTGACGTCCCGCTGGTCATCGGGGCGAGGAGGCCGAATGGGGCAGGGAAGGGTGCGCAGGACTAGGCACTGTTTCTTGGATCACGTTCGGAGCCAGATGATGAGGGCTGCGAGGGTGACGGTGCCGAGGTAGATGCAGGCGCGTTTCTCGTAGCGG
>NZ_JBIBHT010000048.1:0-4020 GCF_042957155.1 Streptomyces sp. NPDC008121
GGCGGATCTTCCGCAGGTCCCGCTGCAGCCCCAACCGCATGACGTCAATCGCCAAGGCCGTCCTCACCCTGGAGCTGCAACGCTGAAGAAGCTCACTGATGGGCGCCCGCACCCCGGCTGGGCTTCGCGTTCACGCGGCCACGGCGGGGGTGCAGGCGCTCCGGGGGTGCGCAGGGGGCGTCAGGGGCTGACGGGTTCGATTTCCGCTACTTTCGCGCTCCAGGGGCAGTAGTAGCCGAATTGCCATACTTCTGTGCCGGGAAAGACCATCTGGGGGACAGCGTCGCAGGATATGGCGCCGACGTCTGCGAAGTGGAATCCGGCCGGGCTGATGTGCCAGTCGTAGCCGGGGTTGTCGGGGGAGGGCTCTGCAATGATTTTTCCGTGCGGGACGGCTGGGCCCTGCGCGGGAGCGCTGGTGAGGAGTTCCTGTGCTCTGGCGAGCGTCTGGGGGTCGCTGGTGCGGACGCTGTAGCGGTCTTTGCCGTCGCCGACTTCGAAGGTGATGAGGTACGGCTGCTGGGCCCGGAAACCTTGTGCGGGGCTGCTGGCTGCCGCGGTGGCGGCGGTGGTGAGAGCCGCTGTGGTGACGGCGGCGGCTGCGAGAACAAGACGGCGGGTCCGCATGGCGGGGTGGCCTTTCGGTCTTCGGTGAGGATGCGGGCGGGGCGGCAGGTGCCGGCCGTCCCGCACGGCATGCCAGGGGCAGGGAGTCTTCGGTGAGGCGAGGTGCGGCGGGCGCGTGCGCTGCCCGGTCTGGCGGGTGCGGGACGGGGCGCTGCCTGCGGCGTTCAGGTTAAAGGCGGCGGCGCAGGAAGCGGGGCGGCCAGGAGGGCTGTGTGGCGGAGGGTGCGAAGCCGGGCGATCGGGGGAGAGCGGCAGGGCCGGCCGGCTGGGTGTAACGGGGGTCACCCGTGCGGGGGACCTGTAAGCCCGGGACGGCGGGCCGGGGTGCGCCGGGGGCAGGAACGGGGAGGGTGAGCGGGGCGGCTGCGGACGGGCCCGGGCCCCGTGCGGGCCGTGCTGCAGCAGGTCGGCAGGCCGGGGCGGGGCAGTCTGCTGGTGTGCCGGGTGGACGGAAGAACGCTGATATCCAAGGGAAGCCTGTATGCCTGAATGGTTCACGGATGTTCCGACCGCGGTTTCGCTGCTGGCGTTCCTGGGGTTTTTCCTTCTCTTCGCTGCGGGCGGGGTGATGATCTTCCGCAGGGTTTCCCGGCTGATTTTTGGGATGGAAGGGGAGTGGCGGGATCTTGCTACGCTCTGCCTGCAGGCGGGTGTGACATTTTTCGCGCTGCTGCTTGCGCTGCTGTCTTTCGCCGCGTACCAGAATTACACGGAGGCGCGGATCGCGGTTTCGTCGGAGGCTGCGTCGCTTGCTGTCATGTACCGGGAGGGTTCTTCACTCCCGGAGCCTGACCGGGGTGTTCTGCAGGCGGACCTGCGGGCATATACAGCGCATGTGATCAACAAAGAGTGGGGCGAGCACCGGCAGGGCGAGGCGCCGGAAAGCGGGCAGGGCCATGTCCGAAAGATCCAGAATGGCATCCTGTCGTTCCAGGGGAAAACCCCTGCGGAGAATAATATCCAGTCCGCCCTGATCTCGGCTTTCAAGGATTTTATCAATGCGAGGCGCCAGCGGCTGACAGCAGCGTCGGTGGGAGTTCCGGGACTGCTCTGGTCAGTGCTGGTGATGGGTGTGCTCACTGTGATCGCGCTGACCTGGTTCCTGCCTGTGAACCGGGCGAGGGCACATTTCTTCCTGTCGCTGAGTGTCGCTTTCGCGGCGAGCCTGGCCCTGTACTCAATTGTTGCTGTGGACCGCCCTTTCAAAGGAAGCGTCAGCGTCCCGCCCACCGCTTTCGAGCTGGTTCTGGGCACGACGATGCGGTGAAACGGAACCACGGTCACGGCCTCTGCGGGCAGCCCCGCACAGGCAGCGCAGAAAACGCTGCCCTGCCCTGCCCTGCCCTGCCCTGCCCTGCCCTGCCCGGGCAGGGCAGGGCAGCTAGTGCAGCCCTGTTTTCAGTGTAAGGAGCTGCTCGGACGCGCGCGGTGGCCACATGACGATGACAGGTGTGTCAGCAGACCATCCCACCCCCAGCCTGTAGGCAAATCCTTTCAGGCATGACCTGTAACCTGCAGCCGTAGAAGCCTTTTTCTCCGCTGCGATCCCGCCGGCCCCGTACAGGTACTGTGCCAGGTCACGTGCAGTGATGCCTGTGAACTCCCGGCCGGGGAAATACTGGACGAGCCTGATCAGGACACTCCGCCTGAGGCTGGCAGCCCCCGCTGAACTCTGGCCGGCCTGTATATAGGAGTCGACGGCATCCTTGAGGGAAACGGCCATCAGGGAATCCTTTATCCGTCGGCGGGCCGCGCGGTGCGGAACGCCTTTCCCGGTGAAGCCGCTGCCGGTACCGCGCGCATGTCTATTTCATCTGAGCGCGGTCGCTGGTCCGGCCGCCAGGTCCGGCCGCACGGATATGAGGAGGAGCTGCGCATCCGCCGGCCGGCGCCGCCGGGCGGGTGTGCAGGCGGCCAGCAGAGCCGCGGGCAGGCCGATTCCGCTCGCTCCGGCCGCGACGGCCCGTATCACCAGCCGTGAACGGGCTTCCCGGGCAGAAATGCCCGGTGTTCGCCTGCCGGCGCAGGGGTCGGCCAGGGCGGGGACAGCGCCCGCGCCGGGCCGTTCTTTTCCGCTCTGAGGAACGGGCCGGGCGGCACTCGTCCCTGGCCCCCCAGCGCGCCGCGCCGCGTCCTTAGATTAGAGGCCATCTCATTTGGGTTACTCGGTATTCTGCGAGTCATGGTGGGGGTCGTTGAGCGGCTGGTGCCGGACGAGTTGTGGGAGTTGTTCCAGCGGGTGGTGCCGGAGGCGCCGTCGCGGCCGCAGGGCGGTGGCCGGCGTCGGCACGGCGACCGGGAGGTGCTGGCCGCGATCGTATTCGTGGCCACGTCGGGCTGTACCTGGCAGCAGCTGCCTTCGGCATCGTTCGGCCCGTCCGGAGCGACCGCCCACCGGCGGTTCTCCGAGTGGTCGAAGGCCAGAGTGTGGGCCAGGCTCCACCGCCTGGTCCTCGACGAACTCGGTGCCCGCGGCGAGCCGGACTGGTCGCGCTGTGCGATCGACTCGGTGAACATGCGGGCCCTGAAAAGGGGGACCTGACAGGTCCGAATCCTGTCGACCGGGGCAAGTACGGCTCGAAGATCCACCTGATCACGGAACGGTCGGGTCTGCCCGTATCCGTCGGCATCTCCGGGGCCAACCTGCACGACAGCCAGGCCCTGATCCCGCTCGTGAAGCGGCATTCCGCCGATCCGCTCGCGCCGCGGCCGGCGACGCCGCAAGCCCGGCAGGCTCCACGGCGACAAGGGTTACGACTACGCCAACCTGCGGCGATGGTTACGCGCACGCGGCATCACGCACCGCATCGCCCGCAAGGGAGTCGAGTCCTCGCAACGGCTGGGCCGCCACCGCCGGACCGTGGAACGCACCATGGCCTGGCTCGCGGCTGCCGCCGCCTGCACCGACGCTACGAACGCAAAGCCCGACCACTTCCTCGCCTTCACCAGCATCGCCTGCACCCTCATCTGCTACCGCAGACTCACCAAATGAGATGACTTCATTAGACCGTGTCCTATGTGGTGAGGCGGTCGTTGAGCTGGTCATGGGGCGGGGTACATGGAGTTGGTAGTTCCGGACGGATTGTGGGAGATCGCGAAGCCGCTGATCCCGCCGTCGAAGGTGCGGCCGCAGGGCGGTGGGACGCAGGACACGCCTGATGAGACGCTGTTCGCCGCGATCATCTACGTCCTGGTCTCCGGCTGCGCCTGGCGGGCCCTGCCGCCGTGCTTCGGGATATCGAAGTCGACCGCCCACCGCCGGTTCCTGATCTGGTCCAGGGCCGGAGTCTGGGGCCGGCTGCACGAGGAGATCCTGCACCAGCTCGACGACGCCGGCCTGCTCGACCTCTCACGCGCCGTCCTCGACTCCGCCCACGTCAGGGCGAAAAAGGG
>NZ_JBIBHT010000049.1:0-3355 GCF_042957155.1 Streptomyces sp. NPDC008121
CGGGTCACGTGACCCGGCTGCCCGGCCGCTGCCGCGCAGCCGCCGCACCTCCGGCAAGCCCGCCACACCACACCGGGCCGGACGGCCGTGCCGGCCTCCGCAGCGCTCTCGACACCGTTCGAGACTCGCCGGCGCCGGCCTTCTCCACCCGCCCAGCCCCGCCTGGCCACACCCGCCAGCCTCCGCCGTGTCCACGTCCCCGGCTGCGCCGTACAAACCGCACAGGCCGCTACCGTTCCCGCACCCGCCGCCCGGACCCATGCCGTGCCACCCGTCGCCGGGCGCGTCGGGCGGCTCGACATTCCCTCCACGCTTCCCGCAGCCCTCATACCCGCCCTGATCACCCTCTCCGCCGTCCGCAGCATCCGCAAGACTCCCCGCCTGCCGACGGCATCCTTGACCTGCGCCGCCGCAAGGCCGCTGCCCGCCAACGCATCAGCGTCCTGTTCGCCATGCTCCGCGACGGCACCTTTTACGAACCTCGCGAGCCCAGGACCGCCGCCCTCGCCGCACGAACCCCAACCCGACGATATTTAACTCAAACCCGGCACGACAGGGTTGACGAAACCCATAGAGGCACCCCCCTCTTTTGCCCTGACGCGGGCGGAGCCGAGGACGGCGCGGGAGAGGCCGGGCAGGCCGGCGTCGTCGAGGCGGTGCAGGATCTCCTCGTGCAGCCGGCCCCGCACCCCGGCACGGGACCAGATCAGCAACCGGCGGTGGGCGGTCGAGTTCGATACCCCGAAGCAGGGTGGCAGAGACCGCCAGGCACACCCGCTGATCAGAGCATGCAGAGGCCTCAGCGTCGCGCGAATGCCCGCGACAGCTAGCCAGACCGAGGCGGCGTCAGAGGTTACAGAGCAAGATCAGAACGGAATTCCTACGGTGGCCACCGTTCCGTTGGGGATGTTGCGGCTGATCTGAAAATATCCTCCGGCTTCCTCGATCCTGATACGGTGGGACGCCAGTCCGATGTGGCCCTCTGTGATGCTTCTGTCCATGTTCTCAGAAGTGATTCCGACGCCGTCATCGCTGATCGTTAGCTGCACCATCTCCCCAATGGCGCGGAGCTCCACAGACACTTGCCCGGCATGAGCATGTTTGACGATATTATTGAATAGCTCTCTCGCCGTTCGATATATCAGCTGGTCTGCCCGCCCAGCTGTCTCCGTCCGGTAGTCTGCAACGATTGAAAAACCCCCTCTTTCAGCTGTCTCGGCAGCCAGACTCCTGAGAGCTGGGCCGAGGCCCGCATTCTCGAGAACCGCGGGGTAAAGCGTGTTGACGGAGCTTCGGAGCTGTGTGCTGGCATCCGCAAGGGCTGTGCGGGTGCGGCGCAGATTCTCCGCCGCACCGGGGAGGTCCTGCAGTTCATCGAGATCTTGCCGGGCCGCGAGAACGTTTTGCAGGGCACCGTCGTGCAGGATCTCCGCCAGGGCGCTGCGCTCCCGGTCCTCTGCCGACATCACCCGTGCGACCAGGACGCTGCGGTCGGCTGCCAGCCGGATGATGCTGTTCATTTTATCCCGCTGGATCCACGACAGCAGGACGCAGGCGCCGCCGACCACAAGGATCATCTGCCCAAGGAAGAGCGCTTCCGCCCAGTGCGGGTCACCCGAGCCGCTGCGTCCGGCCGCCACGCCGGCTGAGAATGCCGCCGTCGCCGCTACGGTCGCAGCCATCGTCACCCCTGGGCGGTACTGGAAGGCCGCGAGCAGCGGGACACAGATAAATACATTATGAGGCAGAGACATTTCTTCTGAAAACTGGCCTGCGACTGCCAGGATTCCTGTCATCGCGGCAAGATCTACTGCAAGGGGGACCCACACGGCATCAAGCCACCTGACCGTGTTCACGAGCAGCAGGACCGTGCTCCACCCTGCATACGCCCCAATAGCGATAAACGATGCGGGGAAATGCGTGTCCGGCGGGAAGAGGTCGGCAACCATGTTGAGCACAATGAACAGCCGCAGAAGCCCTTGGGCGAGCTGGGCGCGGCGCTGGTACGGGGCGATCACGGCGTCTACGCTGTCCGCCGGGCCGTGGCGCTCTGTCAGCAAAGAACGCCCGCTGGTCATGCTCCTGATGAATGAAGCCAATTGCGCCTCCCGGTGAACGTCAATGCATTCTTCAGCAGCGCGCTACCTTCACGCCAGAACGACATGCAGCAAGGAGAACTGCCTGCCCGGAGCCAACGACGACCAACGAATGTCAGCCTGCAGCGATACCCGACAGCGGAAAGGGGCTGTGTGGGGGCGTCCGAGGTGCCGCTTGGAGGGCACCTGGAACGTTCCGGCGGCGTCTGCTCTTGCCTTGCCCAGTCCATTCCCTGCTCCCGGCCGTCCCGCCGGTCCGCGGCCGGCGCTCCGGCAGCCCGACACGGTGCTTGGGGTTCCGACGGCTGCGGATCCGCTGGCGACGACATCCATGAGGCGTTCCTCAGCCTTGCTGCTCACTCATCTGCTGCCGGCGGAACCGCGCTCTGCGGATGCCTGCGGACGCGATGCGCTCCAGGCATCCGCAGTACCGGGCAGGGAACCGCTGCGTGTCCTCTATAGCGGCCCGCCTCACAGAGCAGGCCGGCCCGCGTTAACGGTCCGGCCTTTGGCCCCTGCCGAGCACTCGAGCAGGAGACTTCCATTGTCCAGCACATGTGCACTTCCCGCCCATTGCCACCCGCTGGCCCTGATGATCCCGGCCACGACGCCACGACGCCACGACGGCATCCCGCGCCGGCCCCCGGCGGAGCCTCGCCAGCCGGGCGAGCCGTCCCCGGCACCCTGACGAGCAGCACGGCGCTCTGAGCGGCACTCTGCGCAGACTCTGGAGACGGGCATCACCGCAGAGGACTGCTACCGGCCCCGTCCGCCCACGCGAGGATCCACCGCGCCATCTGCCGCGTGCGCGCCACCGGGGCAGAAGCGACGGCCCCGCTCACCGTCGGGGCAGAACTGACCCGGCGCGAAACGAGCTCCGCCAAGGCCGGCGGGGCGGCCTCCTGCACACCTGCGTCCAGGCGGTGCCCAGCGCCGCGAACGGCCCGGCGCAGGCGGAGATCGCCCGGGCCAGGGCATGCCAGCGCACCACGATCGAATCCGCGCACGAGATCCTCCAGCACGCCTGCAGCGGAGGAAGGCGACGACTCAGACATGCCCCGGCCTGAACACCCCCGACCGCCCGCGGTGGCGGCCTCTGCCTCGATTTCGTCTCCGGGCTGGAGGAAATCCAGAGCGGACGGAAGAGCCGGCTTACCTACGGACTGGCCGGCCTGGACACTATGACCTCCGGCATGCGCCCTGGGAACGTCACCGCCACCGCAGTCCAGCCCCGCCCTCGCTCTCAACGCTGCCGTGGC
>NZ_JBIBHT010000050.1:0-3287 GCF_042957155.1 Streptomyces sp. NPDC008121
ATCGCATGAATATGGCTGAACGTCATGCGCCAGGCGTCATCGGACTCCCGGTGCACCGCGATCCGCAGCAGCGGCGCCCGCGTCAGCTCGAAGCCAGCGGCACGTTCTGCCGCGACGTACGTTCGCGCGTGCTCCTCCTGTTCTGCCTGCGACCGACCGCGGCCGTCGTGCACGGCGAGGGGAACGGCGACGGTGTCGTGGACGAGTTGGAGGGGCTGGGAGTATCCGTCCAGGTGCATGGACGTGCGGAGGATGTCGTGCCGGGCGACGACAGCGTCGATGGCCTGACGCATTGCCGCGCCGTCGAACGGCTCCGGATCCGGGATCCGGAAGGAGTTGATGTTCTGGTAGACGTGCTCGTCCCCGGAGGCCAGCATCTCGACGAGCATGCCGGTCTGGACCTGGGAGAGCGGGTACGCGTCCACGACACCGGCGGGCAGCGCGGCGCGGTCGTGCTCGTTGATCAACGCGAACGGCTCGACGGCCTGGATCAGCGACTCACCTGCCTCCTGACCGGCGACACGGCCGGCCAGGGCGGCGATGGTTTTCAGCTGGAAGACGTCGGGGATGGACACGTCGTAGCCGGCCGCGCGCAGCGCGCCGACGAGCCGGACGGCCCGGATCGAGTCACCACCGAGGTCGAAGAAGCTGTCCTCGACACCGACCCGCTCCAGACCCAGCACCTCACACCACACCGCCACCAGCCGCTCCTCCACCGGAGTACGCGGCGCCACGAACCGCTCCGACACGGCGAACGATGCGAGGTCGGGTGCAGGAAGAGCGCGGTGGTTGATCTTTCCGTTGGTGGTGAGGGGGATGCTGTCGATGACGACGAACGCGGCCGGAAGCATGTAGTCGGGCAGGGTGGTCGTCAGGTAGGTGCGGAGGGCAGTGGTGTCGAGGGTTTCGTTCTCGCGCGGAACCAGGTGGGCCGTGAGTCGCTTGTGGCCGGGCTGGGGCTCGCGGACGGTGACGACGGCATCGAGTACGTGAGGGTGTTCGCGCAGGCGGGCCTCGATCTCGCCGAGTTCGATGCGGTAGCCGCGGATCTTGACCTGGTTGTCGATGCGGCCGAGGGTTTCCAGCGTTCCGTCCGGGAGGAAGCGTGCCAGGTCGCCGGTGCGGTAGAGGCGGGAGCCGGCCGGGCCGAACGGGTTCGGCAGGAACTTCTCCGCGGTGAGGTCGGGTCGGCCGAGGTAGCCGCGGGCCAGTCCGTGGCCGCTGATGTAGACCTCACCCGCAACCCCGATCGGGGTCGGCTGCAGGTCCTCGGTCAGCACATACATGGCCGTATTGGGGATGGGTGCGCCGAGGGGGACGGCTTCGGTCACCGGCATGTGGTCGGGGTTGATGATGAGGCCGGAGTTGCCGATGGTGACCTCGGTGGGACCGTACTCCGTCGCCACCTTCGTGCCACCCTCGCCGGCCAGCTTCTGCCAGCGCTCCGCGAGGGAGACCGGGAAGTTGTCACCCGCCGCGATGACCACACCCGCCAGAGCGTGCGCCTGCTCCGCCGACAACTGATGCGTCAGCAGATCCAGATGCCCCGGGGTGAGCTTCACGAACCCGAACGGACCGGCAGCAGCCAGCAGCGCACCCAGCTCAGCCGTCTCCATGCCGTCTGGCAGCAGGGTGACCGGACGACCGCACAGCAGTGGCGTGAACAGATCCGGAATGCCCAGGTCGAAGGAGATCGACGAGAACAGCGGGGCGCCGCCCTCGCCCTGGGAGGCGTAGGTGTCGACAGTCCAGCGCAGGTAGTTGATCAGGCCCGCGTGTTCGACCATCACACCCTTCGGACGCCCCGTGGAACCAGAGGTGTAGATGACATAGGCGAGTGCACGGGTGTCCGTGTCGTCGCGGTGGGGGGTGGTGGCGGGGTGTCGGGCGATGCGGCGGTGGTCGGCGTCGACCACGATCAGCGTGCCCTCGTGGAGCGGGGCGACCGTCGCCATCAGGGAGCCCTGCGTGATCAGGAGCTTCGCCCCCGTATCGGCCAGGATGAACCCCAGCCGATCGGCGGGGAGGGTCGGGTCCAGCGGCAGATACGCCGCACCCGCCTTCCAGATACCGAGCAGCGCAGGCACCAGTTCCGGGCCGCGCTCCAGACAGACACCCACCAGGGTGTCCGCCTGCGCACCCGCGGCGATCAGGTGATGGGCGAGACGGTTCGCCCGCTCCTCCACCTCCCGATACGACAACCGCACCTCACCCGTGACCACGGCCACCGCATCCGGCGTCAGCCCGGCCTGCGCCTCGAACGCATCCAACGTCGACCCCACCGGCCACACCACACGAGCACCATCGGCCCACTCACCCGCCAACAACCCGCGCTCCGCCTCCGACAGAAACACGACCGTCGCGTCCCCGTCCGCATCAGCGGCCATCGACTCCAACACCGACCGGTACATCCCAGCCAACCACTCAAGGTCACCGTTGCTGACGAACTCGCTGTTGCAGTAGAGACTAATCCGCCCGTTGCGGGCGATGACGTTCAGCCCGAACTCATTGCCGTCGCTGCCGAGACTGCGCCGGACATCGACGGTGTCCCTGTCGACCTGGTGGAAGTCGAGGTACTCGAACAGGATCGTCAGCAGATCACGGGAGTTCCCGGCCGCGCGCTGGATTGCGGGCAGCGGGTAGCGGCGGTGCGACCAGATCTCGGTCTCCCGCGCGTACACCTGCTCCACCAGCTCACGCCACGTCCGGGCGCCCTTGACCGCGGGGAACGGCAGCGTGTTCAGGTGCATGCCCAGCACCCGGTCAGCACCGGGTGCCTCCAGACGACCGTGATAGACCACACCCGTGTGAAAGGCATCCTCCGCCGTCAGCGAGCCGAGGACCTTCAGGTGCGCCGCCAGCAACACGCTCTTCAGCGAGGTCCGCGCCCCCGCCGCCAGCCGCCGCAGCCCCTCCTCCAGATCGGCGAACGGCACGCGGGCCACCAGCGACTCGCGCGGGCCCTCGGTCGCCGCCCAGGCGGCGGGGAGCTGGACCGGGCTGTGTCCCTCCACCACGTCCTGCCAGAAGGACTGGTCACCGGCATCCGCCAGTGAGGCCTGCTCGGCCGCGATGAAGTCCGCGTACCGCACCGACGGCACCTCATACGCAGTCGCGCCCTTGCCCTCCCGCATGCTGCGGTAGCAGTTCACGATCTCCATGAGCAGGGTGTGGTAGCTCCACCCCTCCGTGATCGCATGAATATGGCTGAACGTCATGCGCCAGGCGTCATCGGACTCCCGGTGCACCGCGATCCGCAGCAGCGGCGCCCGCGTCAGCTCGAAGCC
>NZ_JBIBHT010000051.1:0-3211 GCF_042957155.1 Streptomyces sp. NPDC008121
AACAACTCCCACAACTCATCCGGCACCAGCCGCTCGGCAAGACTCGTCATGCCCAGCACAACGAGCCAAACCGCCAAAGGAAACGACGTCTAAGGCCTGTCTTCAAAGAGTGGTGAGAGGGCATCATGTCCGTATGGTGCGTCGTCATGAGCTCACGGATGTCGAGTGGGAAGTGCTGTCCGGACTGTTGCCGCGGGCGTCATCAGGGCGGCCTCGGCTGGATGATCGAGTGGTGTTGAACGGCATCGTCTGGAAGTTGCGGACGGGCACGGCCTGGCGTGATGTACCCGCGCGATACGGGCCTTGGCAGACCTTGTATACGCGTTTCCGCAGGTGGGCTCTGGATGGGACATTCACGAAAATGTTGACGGCGGTCCAGGCGGAGAAGGATGCGGCCGGTGACATCGACTGGCTGGTGTCGGTCGACTCCACCGTCGCCCGTGCCCATCAACATGCCGCAGGCGCCCGTAAAAAGGGGCAGGGACAGGGGACGAAGTACACGATCACGCCCTTGGACGATCTCGAGGCGGACTGACCACGAAGATCCACCTCGCCTGCGACGGCCGCGGCCGGCCACTCGGCTTCGTCCTCACGGGCGGCAATGCGGCCGACTGCACCCAGTTCGAGCGGGTGATGGACGCGATCAAGGTTCTCCGGGTCGGGCCCGGCAGGCCTCGAACCCGCCCCGACCACGTTCTGGGAGACAAGGGCTACAGCTCCCGGAAGATACGCGCCTACCTGCGCAAACGCGGAATCGAGCACACCATCCCCGAACGGCGCGATCAGCGAGCCAACAGGCGGCGCAAAGGCCGAACCGGCGGCCGCTCCTGCGGATTCGACAAGCAGCTCTACAAGCGACGCAACGTCGTCGAGCGCTGCTTCAACCGGTTAAAACAGTGGCGCGGCATCGCCACTCGCTACGACAAAACCCGCGAGTCCTACCGCGCCGCCGTCACCATCGCCTCCCTATTCCTCTGGCTCAACCTCTTTGAAGACACGGCCTAGAGGCTTCCGGATAAGGCGGCAGTGCGCCACATCGTCCCCGAACCCGGCGCCCGTTTCTCCTGGTCGCGTACCCGCAATTTGCCAGGCCATCGTCACCGGCTGATGTTCCCGGCGCACTCACCACGCATCATCCGCGTACCTGGGCGGACCTCCGGCCCTGCGGCGCTGCTGGATGGTGCTACCCATCCACGCGATCAGCGGACCGCCGTAATCGTCGCCGCTGACGGCCCCAGCCACGGGCGCCCACCCGCTCCCCGAGCCGGCGGCAGAACAGACGTCGGCGGGCAGCGCCCGGGCCGCCCCGCACCACTGCCCATCCCACCCCATCTACACGCATCGGTGTATGCCGCCTTATGCTGCTGCCACGCCTGACCGCCAACTCGTTGGCCAGTCCCTATGACGTTTCCCGGTGAAAGGCTGTACCCGATGCGAGAGCGTGATTACCGTTTGGGGCACCTACCGTTCCTGACACGAACTCGGCCTGCGCTCCCGCCGCATGGCCCTGAAACAGTTATGGCCACGGCCGAAGCCTTGTTCGGCTGTGAGGGCGAGTTCTTCACCGTGCCCGGATCATTTCCCGAAGTTCCGGACCACCTCATCTTCAGCGACACCACATACGCCGTGCTTCGCACGCCCAGTGCCGTCACAGACAAATATTGGTACACCGTTCGCGATGTAGACGGCCACCGCCAGATTCTCGGTGAGCCGGGCCCTAGGAAGATCGACACCGTTCGCAGCGCTCTGAACCAGCTCGCCAAGCTCCGCATGGAACACGTGGCGCGAGTCACGCGTAATCGGGTAGGCCTCCTCGGCTTGCCCGCAGTACCAGCCGTTCGCCTGGGGCACGAAGAATTCACGCACGCCCGCGTCCTGCACGTCCGATGCGCATGCGTCCGCGTTCCCGGACTTTCGGCTCACTACGAAGACCTTGAAGAGGCCGCTGATCGGCTGAACGGATTCGAAGCGATATCGATCTGCCCTACATCCTGTTCCCCCCGTCCTGCGCGTACGACACACCCGGCTTGACGGTGCCATGGATGTGTCCCGAGTGATGACCTTGGCAAGCATGCTGTGCCAGGCCGTGGCTGCAGCGAGCCCGTGGATGGTAAGTAAGTGACCGCTGAGCGATGCAGCAGGCGTTTTGCAGGAGACGGGCGACGCTGTCGAGGTCGCTGAGGTCGGCCAGATGGACTCGACCCAGGGCTGGCCGTCGAGCCGGCCGTGGAGGGTCTGTCAGGCTGGGCCTGCCGCGCCAGCCGGGCAGCGGCTGCCCTGTGGTGAGCTGTCCCTCCAGCCATGCCAGCACCAGCCCGAAAACCTGGCCGTAGGCGGGCGGCCTACTGATCGTTTCAAAATGAGGTTCTGAGTGGTTTCAAGCAGATGATGCTGCAAGCGAGTTGGAGAGCCAAAGCGGAAAAGGCGGCCGCGCATACCCCACGGAAGGACGCCCAGGCAACTTCTTCATCGGCCTCCTCCGCGGAGATCGGCCTGACGGAGCGAGCCAGATGCGGCCGGACGATGCTCTCCTCAAGAGGAAGTCTGCCGCAGTCCTCGAGCCGCGACCGCACAGTCAGAAAGGCGCGGGCGATGAGCGTGCCTTCGCTGAACGGTGCCGCCGAGCCCGGGACGGAAGCAGACACTGACAACGCCGTACCAGCCGCAGTAGAGACCGCTTTCCTGCTGTACGTCAACGGAGCGGCCGTCGTCGACGCGAGAAAGGTAACGGGGGGGGTGCCCCTATGTCTTTGGTCAAGGTGGTCGGGTCGGTGTCTGGTGGGTCTGGCAGT
Organism: Streptomyces sp. NPDC008121; assembly: GCF_042957155.1. Lineage (NCBI taxonomy): Bacteria > Bacillati > Actinomycetota > Actinomycetes > Kitasatosporales > Streptomycetaceae > Streptomyces > Streptomyces sp. NPDC008121. The sequence continues at coordinate 2,793 of NZ_JBIBHT010000051.1, forward strand.
GTGGCTGTCGTGAGTGATGACGTGTCTGTTCGGGGGGCGGCTGGTGAGGCCATGCGTCCGTGCGACTTCTGTGGTCACCCGGTCGTGATCGACTCGATCGACGAGCGTGACTGCCCGGTGTGTGTGGCGAGGGTGCTGAGGTTCAGCCCGAAGTAGCCGGCTGGGGTTCGTAGAAGGTTCCGTCGCGGAGCATCGCGAAGAGGACGTCGGCCCGGCGCCTGGCGAGGCAGAGCAGGGCTTGGGTGTGGTGTTTGCCTTGGGCGATCTTCTTGTCGTAGTAGGTGCGGGGGGCCGGGTCGGCCAGGGCGGCGAACGCGGAGAGGAAGAAGGCTTCCTAATGTTGTTGTCAAGCTGCGGTGGTTGCTGGGGGTGTGATCTCGTAGCACCGCCGGTCACGGATCAGGGCCCAGATGACGTTG
>NZ_JBIBHT010000052.1:0-2366 GCF_042957155.1 Streptomyces sp. NPDC008121
GCTACGAGCGCAAGCCCGAGCACTTCCTCGCCTTCACAGCCATCGCCACCAGCCTCATCAACTACCGGCGGCTCACCAAGTGAAACGAGGTCTTATAGGGCCAGACCGAGTCCTGTGCGGTGAGGGCAGCGTGCCGCATGATCACAGGGCAGCGCTGCCTGCCCCGGCGCTGACTGGCCCCGCAGCGGCAGCGAGGGGATGATAGACGGCAGGAATGATGACTCGGACTGCCCGGCAGGTCTGCATTCCTGTCAGCCATCCAGCTCCTGACAGCGTAGAAGGTGATGATTTGCAACTCTGAGCGAATGCCTGGTCTCACACGGTTCCCGCTGCCCGCCGGAGCACACAAGGAGCCGGAAACGTAGCAAGCAAGCGGGAGTCACGGTGAAGAAAAACAATCAGGCGCGCTTTGCGGCCCTCTTCTGCGCCACACTGCTGGCGTCCCTTTCTGCGTTGCAGACTGCTTCCCCTTCCGGTTCACCGGCCCCTTCGGCATCAGTCTCCGGCAACGACATCGCTGCGCTTACTCCACAGGTCAAGCAGAAGCTGGACCGCGCAATCGGTGAAATCCAGAAGAAGGCGGGTGTACCTGGCCTGATGGTCGCCCTTCACGTACCCGGAAAGGGTAATTATGTGAAGTCATTCGGGGTCTCCGACAAGAAAACCGAAGCCCAGTTCACCCCGACCATGTATTCACGGATAGGCAGCGTGACAAAGTCTTTCACAGTTACCGGTCTGCTGCAGCTGGCAGAAGAAAACAAAGTCCGCCTCGATGACCCCGTAAGCAAGTACATGCGGGGCGTGCCAAACGGGCAGAAGATTACCCTGAGAGATCTGGCAGACATGCGCAGCGGACTCTTTAACTACACGCTCGATGAAGAGTACGACAAACTGGACAACTCTCGGCGCTCATTCACGCCAGAACAGCTCCTGGCCTACGCATTCAAGCATCCGGTCAACTTCCAGCCCGGAAAGGAATTTGAATACTCCAATACTAACACCGTCCTTATCGGGCTGATCATAGAAAAGATCACGAAATCCTCTCTGCGTGAATACCTGGACAAGGAGGTTATTGCGCCAGCTGGCCTCAAGGACACGTTCTTTCCCAAGGGATCGGAGATACCGGCCCCCAGAATCCACGGATACACAAAGAAGACCGCAGACGGTCCGACTGTGGATTCAACCTTCTGGAACCCATCGTGGGGATGGGCAGCTGGCGCCGTAATTTCCAGCGTTAACGACGTGAGTAAATGGGCCCGCGTTCTGGGTACCGGATCCCTGCTGGAGGCAAAAACCCAGGCAGAGCGCCTCAAAGGCAAGCCTACAGGAACTCCAGGATTTTCTTACGGACTCGGCCTCTCCAATGCAAACGGATGGGTCGGACACGACGGCTCAATCGCGGGATACCAGACCCTGTGCTTCTACCTTCCGTCGGCCAGAGCCACTCTGGCGGTAGTCGCAAATACAGATATTCCGTACAAGGGAAAGCCGGTATCCAGTTCCATTGGTGCGGCAGTGACTGAAATAGTATCGCCTGGTAATTTCTATGGGAGCCGCAGATAGACTCCGGCAGGTCACTCCTGGCTCTCCGGCCGTTCCGCCTGCCGGGCTGCCCCGTCCCCCAGCTGTGCCCGGACGGGGCAGCGGCCCTGAAATCACCGGCAGCGGACAAGTACGTGTTCCGGCGAGTGGGCGGCGGCCGCGCCGGGAGTCTCCTTTGGTGCGAAGAGGGGCTCAGGAGGGGGCTGCCTGCCGGAGCACGCCTTCACAGCAGTTCCATGTGCGCCCTGCTCGGAGTGCCCCGGGCCGGGCCGGGCTGCGGTCGACCGGTCGGCCCACACAGCCACCAGGAAACGCCAGACCAGCCTGGCTGGCCCTCACTGCGAGAGCCCTGGAAGCCGGTGGTATCTGCGGATACCACTGGTACACGGCCGACGCTGCTGGGGACGCCAGGCGGAGCTGGTCCGCCGCCTCGCGCGGAGCGTGCCTGGAACCGTGCCGGCCGCAGCCGGAACGCTGGCCGTCTTGTCCGGCAGCCGGAAACCCGCGGCGGTCCCGCACTCTGCCCGCTGACCTGCGGGATGCGGTGTGCTCTTCATGCGGCTGGCCCACCCAGGGGTGCCGCCCGGACCGCCGAGCAGGGCCCGGCGCCCCTGGCGGCCTGCGCTGTGCGGTCATCCGTCAGGGCGGCAGCACCGGCGCGGGCACGGCAGAGCCGCACATCAGCGGAGCTCCAGTGAGCTTCTTCGCTGTGGCCACCGATCGGGTGAAGGGCCGTGAAGCGCAACGAGCGAGGCCCCCGGGCTGTTGATCGAGATGTCTGACGTCTCAATCACGTTGCTCGGGGGCCTCGTTGGTCATGCATC
>NZ_JBIBHT010000053.1:0-2349 GCF_042957155.1 Streptomyces sp. NPDC008121
GTTCGCCATGCTCCGCGACGGAACCTTCTACGAACCACGCATCCCCGAAGCAGCCATCGCATGACCAGCTCCGGCTTGACGAAGGACATAGAGGCCCCCCGCCAGGACGTCGCCCTGGCCCTTCGCGGCCACTGGCACACCGAAAGCAAGATCCAAGGACCGCCCTGCGCGGCACCCCCCTCAGCCGGTTCTGCACCACAGGGACCGCGGACGCGGGCGGGCACGCCCGGCTGCGGGCAGGTGCGGAAGGGGTCCTGGTAGAACCGTCCGTGCTGCATACCCGGCCCAGGGCTGACGGCGTCGGCCGGCAGCTCAGAAGCCTCCGGGAGGAGCAGACTGGCGGGCACGGGCGCGGAATAATGCGGTGAATCCCGTACCGGGTGCACAGCTTCCCGCTCGGCTGCCTGGAGTGCGCATGTGTGCACGTCAGGGCTGCGTGCCTTCTGGTGCCACAGCAGCGCAAGCTTGTCGGGCCCGGGGCGGTAGACCCGTCATGCCAGCAGCCGGCCGGCCGGGCAGTAGTCGGCCGGCCGGGCAGTAGCCGGCCGGCCGGCCGGCCGGGCAGGAAAGTCCGGCGCCGGGGAGGCCCTGGTGCAGGATGCCGCAGCGGGCCGGCAGGGCATTAGGTGATCACATCATCCTTCTGTCCTGCCCTGTTTCTTCTTTCCTGGAGCCGTTATGCCTTTCCCGGATGCCGTCTTTCCTGCTGCGGTGCACGGCAGCCGTGTGAGGACCGGGGGCTGGCTGCGGCGTACTGCTCTGGCGACAGCGGTGATGATGGCGGTTACCACGGTGCCCATGGTCACTGCAGGTGTGGCTTCTGCCGCCGCTGTTTCCGGCCCGGCGGGGGTGTCGGGTGCGGTGGCGTTGGGCGGCGGGGCTTCGGGCAGTATCAGTGAGCAGACGGGGGCGTTCACGACGGTGCTGCCGCTGGTGTCGCTGCCCGGCCGCGGGAGCATGGGGGTGGAGCTGGCGCTGTCGTATGGCCAGGGTGCGGCTGCGGCGGGGGCGGACCGGCACGGCCTGGGCCAGGGGATGGGTCTGGGGAAGGCGTTCATCGACCCGGACGGCGCGGGCACTCTGCACACCGCGTCCGGCGGGGGCAGTTACCGGATCGATCCCGGCGACACCACTGGCACCGGTCTGGAGCGGTATCTGCTCAGCGAACTGGCGCTGCGTGATGCGCCGGGGACGCTGCCGGCCCGGGAGGGCATGGACGGTGTGTCACGCGCGTACCGGTGGGTGCTCACCTACGCCGACGGGCGGAAGAGTTTCTTCTCTGCTGAGGGTGATCTGGTTGCTGAGCGGGATGTGTTCGGCCATGAGAGCGCGTATGTGTGGGAGGTCCGGGACGGGCAGCACCGCCTGGAGAAGGCCGTGGATGCTTACGGGCAGGCGGTCACCTTCGACTACGGCACCGAAAACCAGGTCACCGTCACCTCACCGGCGGTTCACCGAGCAGTACGGTTCGTCGAGGGGATCGGTGCCGTCAGGGATGAGGTGGTCGCCCCCGCCGGGCCCGCTGCAGCTCGGAATCCCTCCTGACTCCAGAGCCAGCAGCAGCCAGCTCCGTTCAGTTCTCCCCCAGGATTCCGGATGCAACAGGCGACTGGAGTATATGGCTATCTGCATATTTCTGGCCCTCCTTGATCTTCTCGGCCATCGCCCGTAGCGACCCGCTGCGAGTCTGCCTCATTTTGCGAAACGCTGCAGCCTTCACCGCTCCCATACCATGATAGAGATATGACAGAGCATCCCGCTGCAATTCCGCCGTGAACTTGTGTTCCGGCACATGTTCCTTGACATCCCCCCAAGATGCCAACGCCTCGCCATAGCTGCCCCGCCAAGCGGTTTCAGCGCGATTCAGACTCTTTTCAGAAGAATTTCCCTGGATTACCAGTTTTAGCTGGAAGGCTACTCGCTGTCCATCCTCGATGAACTTTCCGTTCTTGCGGTTAGCCCTCTCCAGGATTTCGTCCGACGCGGTGGCGGGCGCCTTCGGGACATCGGCGGCAGACGTCGTGCTGCCGCCTGCACTGTCCGGCCCTGGGGCAGTCTCGTTTACGGCCTCACCCGTCCCTTCTGCTGCTGCCTTTGGTCCCTTGCCGCGGGCGGCTTTGAAGGCTGTGACGACGCCGGTGCCTCCGAGGAGCAGGCCTGTGGCGCCGAGGGTGAGGGAGGCGATGTTGAGGGGGTCGTTGATCTGGGTGCGTCCGGTGGCCATGGCTGCGGTGTCGAGGGCGGTGGAGGCGAAGTCGAGGGCTGCGCCGATGAGGGCGATGGCGAGGGGGGTGCCGGCGCCTGCGGTGGCGACGGTGATGGCGGTGGTGATGACGGCGGCGGCGAGGG
>NZ_JBIBHT010000054.1:0-1847 GCF_042957155.1 Streptomyces sp. NPDC008121
TGACCGCCACATCCTGCGACACCGACTCAGCGACACGGCCAAGGCCGTCATAGGACTGCGAACTCCCGGACTGGGGCGTGCCGTCAGCAAACGACGACCCGGCCGCCACGGGCCGCTCCATGCTGTCGCGGGTTTCCGTACTGACCGCGATGGCTTTGGCGGGGTCGGTTTCCCCGGCGGGCAGCGTCAGCGTCGTGACCGCCGACGTGGCGGCGGTGGCAGCATCGGCGTAGACGGTGAGCCGGGTCATCCCGTTCGGCGCCACCGTCTTCACCGGCCGCCCCAGGTCATCACTGGTGGTGAGAGTGGTCCGCCCGGCCTGGTCGGTGACCTTCGCGGTGCGGCCCTCGTCCTCGAACTGCACGGCCTGCAGGGTGCGGGCGGCCGGGTCACCGGTCAGCTCCCCGTCGCGCACATTGTCGGTCTGCTTCACCGTCCGCCCCAGCAGGTCGCGTTCCTCCACCGTGACATGCGGCGTGCCGTCCTGGCCGGGTGTGCTGACCGTGGTCGCGGTGGGGGTGTAGGAGACCGTGGTGAGCAGGCCTTCACCCTGTGGGCCGCCCGGCACCTTCCGGGACACCTCACGGCCCGCGTCATCGAAGGCCGTCTCCACCGTGCGGCCGTCGGTAGCAGTGGCCTTCACCGTCTGCCCGGTGACCAGGTCGGTCACCTCACTGCTGGTCCCGGCCGCCGTCTTCACCGTGAGGGTCCGGGTGTGCTTTCCGGTGTCGGCGGTGGTGGCGTAGGTTTCGGTGACCTCCTCCGGACCCTGCACCCCGCCGGGCTTCGCCCCCTCCGCCCACGTCACCGTCTTGCCCGTGACCTCGCCCTGCCCGTCCACCTGGAACCGGGTCACCGTCCGCGCCGAGGCTTTCTCCTCGCCGGCGTTCTTCACCGACTCCTTCACCGCCGCGATACTCCTGCGGTCTCCGGAAAGCGTGTACTCGGTGACCTTCTCGGCGCCGTCCGCGCCGGTGACCACCGTGCGCAGCGGCAGCCCGAAACCCGCAGGCGGGCTGTCCGGGCCCCCACCGTCTCCGCCCGCCTGCCCGTTGCCGTCCTGCGGTGTGTCCAGGACGGTGGGGTCATATGCGGTGACCGTCTTCGCCCCCGTCACATCCGTGCGCTCCACCTCACGGCCGTGCTCATCGAACCGGGCCGTCTCCGTCGTGGTGCGGCTCTTCCCGGTGAAAGGGTCATGAACAGTGACCCTCGCCCGGACGGGTTTGCCGTAGTTCGCCGGCAGACCCGAAGCCGGCGGCGGTGCCTGCCCCCCGTCGCGTTCCCCCTCATAGACGAGGCTCTGGGTCCGCACCGGCACCGGCTCACCCTTCACGTCCAGGGTGGCGGTGCGTTCCTTCAGCAGATGCAGGCTGTTGTAGACCGACCGGACGGTGGAACGGCCGTCGGACAGCTCCGTCACATACCGGTAGTCCGCATCCGCACTGTCGAACAAAGCATCCGCGCTCTCATACTGGCCGCGGCCGGTGAAATCATGCCCCGCAAACTCCCCCTCCGCTCCCAGACGGAAGGTGCGCTCCGGCGAGAGGTTCTTCCCCTCCCGGTCGGTGACCTTCAGCGAAGACACCATGGGAAACCCGTGCGGCCGGTCATAGCTGACCCTAGTCACCGCACCCACAGGAGATTCCACCCGGGTCAGCAGCCGCCCCGGCTGGCCGTCGGGGGTGTAGTCCCACGCCAGACGGATGGTCTGGTTCTCCGGGTAGGTGACGGAGTCCAGCCGTCCCTCAGCCAGGTGCAGCACGATCTGCGGCCGCTGGCCGTCGCTGCGGACCGGTGAGGTGACGGTGACCTGGTTTTCGGTGCCGTAGTCGAAGGTGACTGCC
>NZ_JBIBHT010000055.1:0-1844 GCF_042957155.1 Streptomyces sp. NPDC008121
AGGGCCAACGCCCGCTGTGATGGGTAGGGGAGCGTCGTGTGCCGGGTGAAGCAGCCGCGGAAGCGAGTTGTGGACGGTTCACGAGTGAGAATGCAGGCATGAGTAGCGATACACACGTGAGAAACGTGTGCGCCGATTGACTAAGGGTTCCTGGGTCAAGCTGATCTGCCCAGGGTAAGTCGGGACCTAAGGCGAGGCCGACAGGCGTAGTCGATGGACAACCGGTTGATATTCCGGTACCCGCTTTGAAACGCCCAATATCGAGCCCATTAATGCTAAGGCCGTGAAGCCGCCCTGGATCCTTCGGGTGAAGGGGAGTGGTGGAGCCGCTGACCCAAGGTGGTAGTAGGTAAGCGATGGGGTGACGCAGGAAGGTAGTCCAGCCCGGGCGGTGGTTGTCCCGGGGTAAGGGTGTAGGCCGTGTGATAGGCAAATCCGTCACACATTAAGGCTGAGACCTGATGCCGAGCCGATTGTGGTGAAGTGGATGATCCTATGCTGTCGAGAAAAGCCTCTAGCGAGTTTCATGGCGGCCCGTACCCTAAACCGACTCAGGTGGTCAGGTAGAGAATACCGAGGCGTTCGGGTGAACTATGGTTAAGGAACTCGGCAAAATGCCCCCGTAACTTCGGGAGAAGGGGGGCCACGTCTGGTGATCGGATTTACTCCGTGAGCTGGGGGTGGCCGCAGAGACCAGCGAGAAGCGACTGTTTACTAAAAACACAGGTCCGTGCGAAGCCGTAAGGCGATGTATACGGACTGACGCCTGCCCGGTGCTGGAACGTTAAGGGGACCGGTTAGTGACCTTTCGGGGTTGCGAAGCTGAGAACTTAAGCGCCAGTAAACGGCGGTGGTAACTATAACCATCCTAAGGTAGCGAAATTCCTTGTCGGGTAAGTTCCGACCTGCACGAATGGCGTAACGACTTCTCGACTGTCTCAACCATAGGCCCGGTGAAATTGCACTACGAGTAAAGATGCTCGTTTCGCGCAGCAGGACGGAAAGACCCCGGGACCTTTACTACAGTTTGATATTGGTGTTCGGTTCGGCTTGTGTAGGATAGGTGGGAGACTTTGAAGCTGTGACGCCAGTCATGGTGGAGTCGCCGTTGAAATACCACTCTGGTCGTGCTGGATGTCTAACCTCGGTCCGTGATCCGGATCAGGGACAGTGTCTGATGGGTAGTTTAACTGGGGCGGTTGCCTCCCAAAGGGTAACGGAGGCGCCCAAAGGTTCCCTCAGCCTGGTTGGCAATCAGGTGTTGAGTGTAAGTGCACAAGGGAGCTTGACTGTGAGACCGACGGGTCGAGCAGGGACGAAAGTCGGGACTAGTGATCCGGCGGTGGCTTGTGGAAGCGCCGTCGCTCAACGGATAAAAGGTACCCCGGGGATAACAGGCTGATCTTCCCCAAGAGTCCATATCGACGGGATGGTTTGGCACCTCGATGTCGGCTCGTCGCATCCTGGGGCTGGAGTCGGTCCCAAGGGTTGGGCTGTTCGCCCATTAAAGCGGTACGCGAGCTGGGTTTAGAACGTCGTGAGACAGTTCGGTCCCTATCCGCTGTGCGCGTAGGAATATTGAGAAGGGCTGTCCCTAGTACGAGAGGACCGGGACGGACGAACCTCTGGTGTGCCAGTTGTCCTGCCAAGGGCATGGCTGGTTGGCTACGTTCGGGAGGGATAACCGCTGAAAGCATCTAAGCGGGAAGCCTGCTTCGAGATGAGTATTCCCACCTCCTTGAGAGGGTAAGGCTCCCAGTAGACGACTGGGTTGATAGGCCGGATGTGGAAGCCCAGTAATGGGTGGAGCTGACCGGTACTAATAGGCCGAGGGCTTGTCCTCA
>NZ_JBIBHT010000057.1:0-1793 GCF_042957155.1 Streptomyces sp. NPDC008121
GCACCACTCCGCATTGGTCAGATCCCCACGGCCCATCCGGTCATCCTGACCCCAACACCCCCGCAACGTCCGGAGATCCAAGAAACAGTGCCTAGTCGGCCACGGCGCCCCCCGACCGGGCCGCCCCGGCCTCGTCGAGGCGCCCCAGCACGAGCGTCTGCGAGGCGTCCGGCTGTCTCGGCGGTTCTGCCGCATAGAGCGAACGGCCTCCGCCCGCACATAGGGGCATAGGGGCATTGACCACCGGCGGCGGCTGCACGCTCATCAGCGCCTCTGACCGCCCCTCCCGCTCACACACCTGCCGCGCTCCCGCGCAGCACCGCATGACCTGGCACGCCCAGGTGAGTTGACCATCTTATGGACACTGCTGAGTGAGCGCTTTCTGCGTTGACGTTCCAGGGTGAGGATGGCTGCGGCGATGACGGTCATGCGGTTGGGGCTGCAGCGGGCTTTGCGGAAGCCAGGACTCAGTCGCGCGATGCTCGACCGGTGCTCGTGCCGCTGACAGGGCCCGGTTCATCGTTCGCTGGGTTGTGGTGAGGTCCCGGTGCGGGAGCCGTGTGGTCGGTGTGGTCACCCAGGGGCCGGCCCCGATGTAGGCGCGGTCGGCGAGGAGGGGGACGCCCTGGCGTTCGCAGATCCGGATGATGCGGTGAGTGCGGGCCGCAGTCAGGTCATGCGTGCGGCCGGGTAGCGCGGGTGAGATCCACAGCAGGTTGCCCGCGGGATGGGCCACGACCTGCACGTTCACGCCGTGACGAGGCGATCATGGACGCGGCCTACACGGAGCATGTGACCCGCGCCTTTCCGTTCAGCCCGCCCGGCGCGCACCGGCTGGTGAAGCAGGCGGAGACGGCTTCGGTCTGCGAACCGCACTCTGGACGAGAAGCGCGCGGCCGCGACCGCGCACGCCGCTGCCCTGACCTAAACGGGAGACACCGGCGACATCAAGGGAGCCACCGGCCTGCTCGTCGACGACGTGTTCACCAGCGGATCGCAGCTGCAGCACGTCGCGCTCCGGCTGCGGGCGGTCGGCGCTGCTGGCTTTCGGAGGCTGGTCCTCGCCCGAGTCCCCTGAAAGCAGATGACGGTGGCGCGTGCCATGATCTCGCGCCAGCGGCGGATCCTGATCCACTGGACCGGCCGGAGGAGCTCTCCTTTGCCACCCGGCGAGACCTCCGCTGAGGCTGCCGCAGGAAGCGGTCGGGATCCTCGTCCAGACCGCGGGCGAGAGGCACGATCGGCGCTATCCGGGCCGTCGTGGCTGGCGATGTCCCCGACGCGTCTGCATCACGGAGACGGTGGCGAGGGGTGTTCCAGCAGGGTGCTGGTCAGCGGGGGCGGCGTGTACGCGGAGCACGTCCCGGCCGCCACGCAGGACCCGTCCGCGGGGCCAGGTGATCCGCTCCGCCGTCCGTGTGCGAGCATCCCTCGCTCGCGTGGGATGCATCGGCGGCTTTGGCCATCACCATGTCGTGGGCCGCCTCCGAACGCGGCGAACTGCTCCACTCCCCCCAGCGCAAACAGCCGCCCGGCAGGACGGCGCTCGACAGCTGCGCGGAGGAGGTCGTGCGCTCATCGTAAGATCCGCCCCCGGCCACGGCCTTCCGCTGCCCGGAGGTCCGCCGATCGGTGGAGAGCACCAGCAGCCGCCGGGTCCAGGCCCCCGATTGGCCAGGGTCCAGCGTTCGGGTCGCTTAGGCACTGTTTCTTGGATCTCCGGACGTTGCGGGGGTGTTGGGGTCAGGATGACCGGATGGGCCGTGGGGATCTGACCAATGCGGAGTGGTGCC
>NZ_JBIBHT010000058.1:0-1446 GCF_042957155.1 Streptomyces sp. NPDC008121
AGAAGGCTTCCTAATGTTGTTGTCAAGCTGCGGTGGTTGCTGGGGGTGTGATCTCGTAGCACCGCCGGTCACGGATCAGGGCCCAGATGACGTTGATGCGTCGGCGTGCGAGGGCCAGGACGGCCTGGACGTGCTTCTTTCCTTCGGCGCGTTTGCGGTCGTAGAACTTTCGCGAGTTGGGGTCGAAGCGGACGCTGATCAGCGCGGAGGTGTAGGAAACGCGCTGCAGCTTGCGGTGGTAGGCGCGTGGCCGGTGAAGGTTGCCGCTGACCTTGCCCGAGTCTCGGGGTGCGGGGGCGACGCCAGCGAAGGCGGCCAGGGCGTCCGGGGAGTCGAAGGCGTCCAGGGTTCCGCCAGTGGCGGCGATGAACTCGGCTCCGAGGGTGGGGCCGATGCCGGGAACACTCAAAAGGATGTCGGCGAGTTCGTGCTCGCGAAACCGGCCCTCGATGAGCCTGTCTATCTCAGTGATTCGCTCGTTGAGGACCATCACCTCCTCGGCCAGGGTGTGGACGAGCTTGGCGATGGTTTTCTCTCCGGGGATGGCTGTGTGCTGGCGCTCGGCTGCCTCAGTCGCGGTTTCGGCGAGGGTCCTGGCGTTGCGGACGCCGCGGTTGGCCAGCCACTTGGTCAGGCGTGTGGTACCCGCCCGGCGGATCGCGGCCGGGGTCTGGTAGCCCGTCAGAAGGCGGAGCGGGCCCGTGTTGGTCACGTCCAGGGCCCGTTCCAAAGCCGGGAACATGCTCAGCAGGGTGCCGCGCAGCCGGTTCACGACGCGGGTGCGGTCTTCGACCAGGTCGCTGCGGCGTCCGGTCAGCAGTTTGAGTTCGATGGCGGCTTCGTCGCCAGGGCGGACGGGCCGCAGGTCGCGGCGCATCCGAGCCTGGTCGGCGATCACGTATGCGTCGCGTGCGTCGGTCTTCCCCTCGCCGCGGTAGCCGTCGGAGGCCCGGTTCACCAGCCGGCCGGGAATGTAGAGAACCTCTTGGCCGTGGTTGAGCAGGAGGGCCAGCAGCAGCGCGGGTTCTCCGCCGGTCATGTCGATGGCCCAGGTGACCTGGCCGCCGTCGGCCAGGGCCAGTACGTCATCGATCAGCCGTAATAGTTCAGGCTCGTCGTTGGCGACCCGCCGGGACAGCCGGCGTTTGCCGTCGGTGTCCAGTGCGATCCCGTGGTGGTGGGCCTTGCCGCAGTCGATCCCCGCCCATATCCGGCTCATCATGCTCCTGACGCCTGTGCTGGTGATGTTCGTACCACGGACGACCTCGCCGGCATTGCTCTACGCAGCGACACCATTCGCACTTCCTAATCGGCGGCCGAGTCGTCGTGGGACACCGGGCGGCCAAGCCTTGTAAGCCATCAGTGGCAGCCGCTTGATAGCCACACCCGGTGTCCCTGGGTGTCCCCACCCTACGAATGGGAGGACCAGCCCGAGCAAGAAGGTAG
>NZ_JBIBHT010000059.1:0-1342 GCF_042957155.1 Streptomyces sp. NPDC008121
CCGAGGCACTGCACCCGCGCGTCACGTCCGCGCCGACGGCACTGCTGCGCAACGAGTACGTCGTGCGGGGCGCACCGGCGGTGCCGGATGCGGTCCTGACCGAGATCGTCGACGAGGTCTTCCTGCCGCTGGTCCGTGGCCGGGCCCTGCCCGCGGACCCGGCGTCCCACTAGGTGTATTGACCCGCAGGGTTGTTGACGCGGGTGATGGGTGGGTGGCCGCCGAGTGCGGTGTGGCTGCGGTGGTGGTTGTAGGTGTGGAGGAAGTCTGCCAGGGCTGCCGTTCGTTCGGTGTTGCTGGTGTAGGGCCGTAGGTAGGCCCATTCGTCGGCGAGGGTGCGGTTGAAGCGTTCGACCTTGCCGTTGGTCTGGGGCCGGTAGGGGCGGGTGAGCTTGCCGGTCGCGCCGAGGTCGGCCAGAGCGTTCTTCCAGGCCAGGCCTTTGCGGTAGGCCCATGCGTTGTCGGTCAGGACGCGTTCGATGCGGGGGATGCCCTGGTCGTGGAAGAACGCGGCCGCGCGGGTCAGGAAGCCTGCGCAGGTCGCGACTTTCTCGTCCGGGTGGATTTCGCTGTAGGCGAGGCGGGAGTGGTCGTCGACGGCGGAGTGGACGTAGTCGAAACCGACGTTGCTGCGGGTGGCGCGGCCGGCCTGGCGGCCCAGGACCTTGTGGCCGCCGCCGTCGGGGATCCGGCCGAGTTTCTTGACGTCGACGTGGATCAGCTCGCCTGGGTGGTCGCGTTCGTAGCGGCGGATCACGGTCCCGGTGGGGCGGTCGAGCCAGGACAGGCGGTTCAGCCGGTGACGGGTCAGAACGCGGTGCACGGTTGAAGTGGGCAGCCCGAGGATCGGGCCGATCCGGGCGGGTCCGAGCTTGCGGTCCTGGCGCAGGCGGCATATCCGGGCTTCGGTTGCGGCAGTGGTCCGGTGGGGTGTCCGGTGCGGACGGCTGGAGCGGTCGATGAGCCCGCTCTCGCCCTCGCAGTGCCAGCGCCGGAGCCACTTGTGGGCGGTGGGACGGGAGATGCCCATCTCCGCGGCGACGTGCGCGACGGGACGGCCGGAACGGACACGGTCGACGAGCAGCCGCCTGCCATGAACGGTCAGCCGGGCATTACGGTGGGACACGAAGGCCTCCGTGCGGTGAAGAATTCGACACCTCCACCACACACGGAGGCCTTCGCCATGATCAAGCCCGATCGGCGTTAACAACGCTCGTGATCAATACATCTAGGGCGTGTTTCGAAAGTCCCGCCTGGCCCGCGACGCCCGGCACGCACGCTCGCCGCGTTGTCGGAGTCGCCCACGTACGTCCAGTACGAGGGCGATCCTCCGCCTTGCGAT
>NZ_JBIBHT010000060.1:0-1174 GCF_042957155.1 Streptomyces sp. NPDC008121
CTGCTGACCCGCAGCGGAGACCAGCACCCCGTGCTGACCGCGCTACGCGACCACCTGCGCACCGCAGGCCCGCCCAGCCCACCCGACATATGGGCGCCCGACTGGGTAGCCCACTGACCAGACGACCGAATTAACGGACAGGTCCCTTAGGGCTTGCCGGGAATCAACATGTTGAATCCCGGCAAGCCCTAAGGGACCTGCGTTCCCCTCGAACACTTGGGAGTTGGACTGATCCGAAGTGCTATGCCTGGTTGGAGGGGCGGACGTCTTAGAAGTCATCTCATTTGGCGAGTCGGCGGTAGCAGATGAGGGTGCAGGCGATGCTGGTGAAGGCCAGGAAGTGGTCGGCCTTGCGTTCGTAGCGGCGGTGGAGTCGTCGGCAGCCGGCGAGCCAGGACATGGTGCGTTCGATGGTCCAGCGGTGTCGGCCGAGTCGCTGCGAGGTCTCGATGCCTTTGCGGGCGATGCGGTGCCGGATTCCGCGCCCGGATAGCCATTGCCGCAGGTGGCGGTAGTCGTAGCCCTTGTCGGCGTGGAGCTTGCCGGGCCGGCGTCGACGGGGGCCCCGGCGGGAGCGGATGGGCGGTATGCCCTTCACGAGCGGGATAAGGGCTTGGCTGTCGTGGACGTTGGCGCCGGAGATTGCGACGGATATGGGCAGACCGGTCCGCTCGGTGATCAGATGGATCTTCGACCCGTACTTGCCCCGGTCGACAGGATTCGGACCTGTCAGGTCCCCCTTTTCAAGGCCCGCATGTTCACCGAGTCGATCGCGCACCGCGACCAGTCCAGCTCCCCGCGGGTCCCGAGTTCGTCGAGGACCAGGCGATGCAGCTTGCCCCACACCCTGGCCTTCGACCACTCCGAGAACCGCCGGTGGGCGGTCGCTCCGGACGGGCCGAACGACGCCGAAGGCAGCTGCTGCCAGGTACAGCCCGACGTGGCCACGAAGACGATCGCGGCCAGCACTTCCCGGTCGCCGTGCCGACGCCGGCCACCACCCTGCGGCCGCGACGGCGCCTCCGGCACCACCCGCTGGAACAACTCCCACAACTCGTCCGGCACCAGCCGCTCAACGATCCCCACCATGACTCATAGACTACCGAGTCACCCAAATGAGATGGCTTCTTAGGAACCACCTTTCGCCGGGGTGCCGTTGACGTACCCCGGCGGA
>NZ_JBIBHT010000061.1:0-1163 GCF_042957155.1 Streptomyces sp. NPDC008121
GGAACAACTCCCACAACTCATCCGGCACCAGCCGCTCGGCAAGACTCGTCATGCCCAGCACAACGAGCCAAACCGCCAAAGGAAACGACGTCTAAACTACCCTCGCCGGGCCCGGGGCAGGCTGTGTTCAGGACGTCACCCTCAACGGCCTGGCACCATCCCCGCGCGCGCATGGAGCAGGCGCTCGTCGTACACCGGGCCGGGACCATCCCCGCGGGGGGGCGAGCGGTCGACGAAGTCATGGTCTATCTCGACGGAGATGGAGCCATCCCCGCGTGCGCCGCCCGGCAGGTTCTTCCCCCTGTCGTGACAGCCCTGGGCGAGGCTCTACGCAGATCAGAAGGCGTTATCGGGTACCAGCCCCCGCACATGACAACCGGCGAGGCGCAGGGCCAGTGGACGGCCGCTGCGGGCCCGTCCGGGATACGCCATACGGCGCCTGTGGCGCGGTGCTTCAATGGTCAGTGGTGAGGACGCTTGGAGCAGCTTGCGGTACATATTTTCCGCTGTATCCCCGAGCGGTGGAAAGCAGTCTCTCCTTCAGGACGCCCATCTGAGATCCGATGCTTTCGGTTCCCACTCCACTCCCAGGGCGCGCGCTCGCTTGCACGCCCTTCCCGGAAACGCTTTTAAGCCATTTATCAACGAGCCCATCAATCTCCTCAATTGTAGCTATCTGTCCGTCCGCCAGGGCGGACACCTGTTGTACAATTTCCGGCGACGGCGACAGGGTGGCCGCGGAAGTCTGTACGGCCTTCCACCTATTGATCGCGTCAGTTTTCAGGCCGGAAATCCTCTCTCCGGCACCTGCCATGTACGCCGCTCTTGCTTTCTCGCCCCCGGGGGCGTATGTGACGTATAGGTGGTAGGCCCCCAGGAGCTTCTCATCATTCTCTCCAGCCTTTTGGATAAGATCCAGATGCGTCTGGTCCCGGTTTCGGAGACCGCGGAAGCCGCTGCTGCCGCCTGCTGTATTAACGGAGCCGATTCCGCCTGCCTTCCGGATACTGAGCAGCGCCTTCTGCGCCGGTTTGTACAGTGCGCTTCCGATGCCGAGAGTGATGCCGATGGCGCCGAGGGTGAGGGCGGCGATGTTGAGGGGGTCGTTGATCTGGGTGCGGCCGGTGGCCATGGCGGCGGTGTCGAGGGCGGTGGAGGCGAGG